>CALGGO010000096.1 GCA_937916085.1 uncultured Prevotellaceae bacterium
TACTTGATAACCAGTTAATTAACGTTAATATTTTAACTTTTTGTCATGTACTAAAAAGTTTTTTTCATCTTAGCAAATAGCCCTGCACAAAAACCACAAATTCACACAAAAAGGACCTCTCGCAAAAATTGGCACATTTTTTGTAATTACCCCATTAAACTTCGAGACCTCGCGGTCATCTAATAGTTCGAAACGATAAAAAAATTTCTATACATACTTTTTATATTTTTGTTTCACTTTAAAAAAATGTTTTTTAGGTACTATGGAATTTTTTATAATTTTGA
The DNA here is from genome assembly GCA_937916085.1 of uncultured Prevotellaceae bacterium. Lineage (GTDB taxonomy): Bacteria > Bacteroidota > Bacteroidia > Bacteroidales > Muribaculaceae > Sodaliphilus. The sequence goes on from CALGGO010000096.1 coordinate 285, forward strand.
ATGATCAACAGCATGGCCCCTATACCATCGACCAACTGCGAGAGATGGGGATTGACGCCAACACCCCCGTGTGGCACAAGGGCCTTGACGACTGGACTATGGCAGCCGACATCGACGAGCTGAGAGACATGCTAGTATATTCTACCAATGAGGAAGAGATATTAGACCAACCCGCACCGCCACAATGGAACGGACGCCAACATAACGTGGCTAATAGAGCGATGCAAGAAACCCCTATCGCCGCCAAGCCTAAGAAGCGCCACACTGGCCTGTGGGTGACGCTGGGCGTGATAGCCGCACTCGCTATTATCCTCACCATCACCAACCCCAAAAAGGATGACCACTGCCGCGAAATCACCAACGTGTCGCGCTCCTGGGTGAACGAGACCATCGACAACTTTGGCGGCGACAACCTGATTGGAGGGGTTGTCAAGTCGGCATCCACATGGCTCATTCGCAATGCTGTTGATGAGAATGTAAAGGTTGATAGTTACGTCCTGTTCTCTATAGGCTACATCGACACCGGCGCCGAGAAGTCACGAGTGTCACTGGGCATTCTGGGCAATGTGTTCACCTTCAACAAGGAGCAGCTCAGCGAGAAAGTGAATGAGATTATCTCCAAATATATGCAGGACGCGATAGATATTGGCGACTGGTTCTCGTTTGACGGAGGCAATCTCGACGACAGGCTGGTAGATGGCATTGTGGACATGATTGGCGACCGCGTGTTTGGCGAAAGGCCACGTGAGCGTTCGGCAACCCATGAGGAGGAAAACGTCACTAACGACAACTCTGACTCTTCGCTGATAGGAAGAAGCGAAGAATTTCTCCGTGAAGGCGCCAAGTCGATTATCCGTGAAGGCGCCGACTACCTCATCGACCAAGTGAACGACATCGGAAGATGACTCTCACAACACAATGAGCCCCAAAAGTTTTTATACAACTTTTGGGGCTCATTTCTATTTGATGGTCCTATCACCTAGATCTAATTATGCCAGTACCTCGACAATCTGGACACGACCATTTGAGGTAACCTTTCCCATTACAAGAACTACATCTCACAATGCCACGGTTACAACTCCCGCAATCCACTTTGCCTGAACCAGAGCAGTTTTGGCAGCGAACTACCTTGTAACCTCCACAAGTGTTGCAATAGTCCGTGCGGTCTCGATTTAATCCAGTGCCTTGGCAACGGTTGCAACGGAGCTCTCCACTACCGAAACAAAAGCCGCAGTTGCGTTGACCATACCCACCACAATACTGACAATACTTCTCGCCATATCCTCTGCACGAGCCACATTCCACATCAATTTTTCCATCGCCACCGCATCTGTCGCAATAGCGGTCTTGGTTAGACGAAGGAATGCTCAAAGAGCAATTAATTGTCCATGTGGCAATACCAGCTGCCACAATCATTAATAGTGAAAACAATAATTTCTTCATTTCTCTGATAATTTTAAAAGTTAATAATTTATATCCTTAGCTTTCAATATATTCAAATGCAAAACAAATATTTTCAATTGGTCATTATTTGTTAAGGCTGTCAAGAATTCCTCTTGCATTATCTTTTTGTTTATCTGTAGCATTTTTGCTTTCTAAAACTTTTGTGACCAGTTTTTTAGCTTCATCTTTATAAGATGCATTATCTTCTTCAGAATAACACTTTGCCAGGAGATTCATTGTATCAAGATTATCTTTGTCAAATTCCATTGCTTCCCTAAGATATTCTATAGCTTTTTTGTTGTCCTTATCAACACCTAATTCAAAGTGGTATAATAAGCCTAATTGAAAATATCCGTCACTCTCTTTTTTTTTCTTAATATGTTGGTGAGCCCAGTATGCTGCTTTTGCGTATTTATTCTCTTCATAATAATACCACGAAAGAAGCATAGATGAAATTTCATCATTAAGTTCGTCTGCTTTTTTCAACCACATGACACCTCGTTGCGGGTCAGCAGTACAGCCAACACCATGTACTAGGTCGTATCCATACATTCTCATGCATACAACATGCCCTAATTCAGCACCCCTTTCCTCCCATTTGAAAGCATTAGTGTGATCTTCTAAATCATCATATATACACCCAAGTCCATACATAGCATACTTGTCATTTGATATTTCTGCTGATTCTTTAAAGTAAAAAATAGCTTTACTATAGTCTTTTGTGTCATAATAGCTCCAACCTAATTCATTTGCTGATTGCTCGATTGCCCATAGAATTGTTGTATCTTTTTGTTTCCCATAATCAAAGACTTTTTCAAGATACATTCTACCTCTTTTTATGTCTAAACCATTCGGGCGTAACAAACTTGAATTAATTGATTTTGTCGAAGCACCATTATCTTCTCTAGTAAAACTCATTTTACCAGAATCATTATCAATAAGAGCTCTACCAACAGCACACATTGCTTGGGGGTGACCTACGTTTGCCAAATGCGTAAAATACTGAACAGCTAAAACACTGTCTTCATTATCAACAGCATCGCAAGCCCTCTTGAAAAGTTCGTTAACCGGTAGATTGTAATCTATAGATCTACCCTTATTAGTAGAAGACTTTGTGCTAGCTACAGTCTTTGTAACTTTCTTATTAGTGCTCTTTCGCTTCTTTTGAGCTTCTGCAGTTGATAGTAACAATAATGTTGAAAGAAATAACAGAAAAAATCTCATTTTTGTCATAATAAAATATTTATAGTGTTAGAATATCAATGAATAAGAGAGTTCAACTCATCTTTTGCTTTTTCTTTCTGATCATTACTGCTTTTTTTACTTTCTAACACTTTATTGAAAAGTTCAATTGCTTTTTTGGAAGACTTCTCAACACCGATGCCTTCTTTATAATATTTTGCTAACCAAAACATATATTCTGGATTATCTTGTTCCAAATCATAAGCTTTTTTTATATAAAAAAAGGCTTTATCATCGTCTTCAGCTACACCTTCACCCGCGTTATAACAAAAACTAAGAAGATAGTGTGAGCAAGAATAATATGGAGTATCTTCAAATCCTTGTTGTTTAGCCCTCTTAATTAATTCTTGCAGCCAAAAAACAGCTTTCGATGTATCTTCAGTTTTAAAATAGTAATAATCTCCAAGTAAAAAACACGAGGGACAATCATTTTTGTCTGCGGCTTTTTTTAGCCATTTTATTCCTTCTTCTGGATTAACAGCACAACCTTCTCCATTAAGAAGCATATTTCCATAGTGCTTCATTCCACTTGAATAACCTTTTTCTGCGCTTTTCTTCTCCCAGTAGAGAGATGATTTATAATCGCTTTTTTTATAATATGAAAATCCTATTATGTCATATTCATATGAATAGTCATCATCATAAAAATATGTACTACATGAATCAATATAATTTTTTATATAATAAATAGCTTTATCATAATCTGGCTTATTGATTCCAAAATCACTTGGTTTGTATCTGAATATAATATCTTTTGTGCTATCTCTTACAGAAATAACTGTAAATTCAAGATCTAGGTTATCACTTGCAAAGTAAGCCTCGCCTAAAATATGTGATGCAAATTCATTACCTTTCTCTGCTGCTAATTTAACATAATAGATTGCATCCTTTTTGCAATCTTCTTCAATAGCTTCTTTGAACTTAATCCACAACTCATCAGCTGACAGATTGAGGTTTTTATTATCTTTATTCTGAATTATTGCGGCAGTTGATATAACTTTTTTTGAGGGGGTCTTTCGTTTCTTTTGAGCATTGGTCGATGCTGGCAAAAATAAAGCTGCCAACACCATAATTATAATAAATCTTGTTCTCATTGGATTCTCTTTTATTTCTTTTTATTTTGTGTGTTATTAGTGTTAGCTGGGAAATAAATATCGGTTTCATAAGTACAATCGGCAATAGCGCGAAGCATTGCGTTTATTGTAGCACGTGTGCTGAATGGGTCAAACTTGGTTTTATAGTTTCCTTTGCCCAATTCCAAATTCTTAATATCGCTAGAGGTAAGCATAGTGGCTATAAATGTTTCATGTTCAAGCGATTCTGGATCTGGTTCGCCTTTGCAATGCAGCTCACTAAAATCCACAGTAAGGGAAATACGGCAAGCTTGATGAAATTGTGGATAATTTGGATCCATGCTAAAAAGTCTTTGAACCATATCCCCCTTCCACGTTCTCCCCCTGCAAGAGCAAATGCCTGTTAGCTTTTTTCCGTTCTTCATTTGAAGTGTGATAGGCAGTTGAACCCAATTATCTCCCGTCTTGCTACAAAGATCGAAAAGAGATCCATCTACAAGTTTAAAAATTGATATTCGCAAAGATTTAGAGAAACCTTCCTTCCCCACTATCTGAATGTCAGCCAACTGACTGCCTCCCATTTTCACATATACGCCTAAATATTCTGCCGCGTATTTACTGGGATCATTATGAAGTTTAGCTACAAAAAGTTGTTCTTCGTCATCCCAAATAGTCACGAATTGCGCTGGACCATATTCATAATCAGCCCAAGTCACATGAGAAAAAGTAATTAGAAGTAATGTTATTGATATAAAACGTTTCATAATATTATAGTTTAATTAAAACAAAATCGATAAACAAGTCCTGCTCGCCAAATGAATTTGATGTACGGATTGCCGTCATTCCCATCAGTATTGAAGCTTAATGCACATCCAAGAGAAGCTTCAGCACCAAGTCCTTTGTATATCTTTTGGCTGTATCCTGTTGCCATTGTTAAGCCATAAGATGTGTCTCCGAGTTTTTTATAATATGTCTCACCAACACCCATCTCTAAGTTCCAATTCTTTACCCATAATTGAAGTCCTGCTGTCCATCGTATTTTTTTTAGATTGTATTTCCATTCGTCATAATGAGTGTTGAAACCGACTCTTGCAAATATTCCTAACACAATTGGAGTTCTATATTGCAATCCTATAGATGGTCCCTCAATATGGGCATCATAGGCTGCAGAGATGTCTAATCGTTTGCAGTCTTCTCCCCACTCTTTCATTGCATCAACAGCTATATCCATACCTAATCGAGCTGCATCTCCCACGGCATTAGTAAGTTTTTGCATGCCAGGTCCATTAATAATATCATCTGCAGCATGACTTGAACTTTGACTTGACGATTGATTAAGTGGTGGCAGTTCGCCAGAACCAGATGAGCCTCGCGGCGGCAATTGCTTGCGTGGAAGTTGGCCATTAGCTTCTAAAGCCGAAAAAAAGATAACAAAAACCAATAGAAGCAATAAATGCCATTTCTTGCGAAGATAAAAGATATCCATTCTGTAATCCAGACCTTATTAGCCACCCCTGATTTCAGGCATTATAAAAAACAAAAAGACGTGGGTAGCTGTACTTCTGCTTATCCCACGTACAGGCTCTCGCATTGCCTTCGCCCTGGATAAGCAACTGCAGTTAGCCCACGCCAATGTGAATGTTATATGCATTTTCACGCCATCATAGCGATGACATGAGGGCATAGTATTCACCCAACGTGGACGCCTACCTTGTTGCCGTATCTTCAGGACTAAACAAATTTGCGAGATTTGTACATGGAAGATAACGCCGTTAGTAAACGTCCTTTACCAAAATGTTATGACCCGCCGCCCTCTCTTGGGCTAACTTGTCGATTGCAAAGATAACGCTATTTTTTAGATTTCACAAAGAATATAGGTTTTTTTTGAAAAAATTCACGCCATAATTAATAAAATGGCTTGGCAGTTGATTGCCAAGCCATTTTTGTTATCACAGCTCGTCGTGGGCGAAGGCGAGAAGCAGCTTCGACTTGTAGCGACGCCACTCGAGGTAGAAGATGCTGCTGCCATACTGCATGCCACGCGCGTCAATCTCGCCATAGTGGCGCATCAGCACGAAGTTTGACAGCAGCGCCACCAGGGTGTCGTGAAGCGCCTCGTCAAACGACGTCGGCTGCCGATGCCTGAACTCGAAGGTCATCATGATGTTGCGTGACTCGATGTTGGGGTTGTAGTTGTCGAAGGTGAGGTAGCCCATCACGCGCTGACGGATATCGGCATATCCCTCCTTGAGTTTGAGCAGCAACATGCGGCGGTTGTCGGGAGTAAGCACCCTCATACCCTCGTTATAAGCGGCATGCCAGGCACTCTGAGCATACACATAGTTGAGAACTTCGTCAAAATCGATGTAAATAGTGATACTGTTGTTTTTCATGGTTTTTTTTAAAAAAAAAAGTTTAGAGTTTAGAGACTTCTATAATGCAGAATGCGGAATGCAGAATGCAGAATGCAGAATTTTCTGAAACTGAATACTGATAACTGAAAACTAGCGAGCACCGCGAGCGGCAAACTAGCGAACGTCAGTGAGCGGCAAACTAGCAAGCGCAGCTTGCGGCAAACTAGCGAGCGCAGCGAGCGGCACAACTAGCGAGCGCAGCGAGCGACTCACGCTGCTCTGCCGTAAGGCCTTCGGCAGTTCATCTTGCTCAGTTCGCGCTTGATGATGACCCAGGCATGCTCCTCGGCGAGGAAGAACCGTGATGCCCGGCACTGCTCGAGGACCAGCTCCACCGCTTGGGCTATCGACAGCCTGCACTCACGCATCAGGCGTTCCACGCGGGCGGTAATCTCCAGCCACATGTCACGGATGCAGCTGCTCTTGAAAGCTATGGCATCCTTGTCGCGCAGCAGCTGCGCCACCACGATATAGGCGCGGTCGAAGCCCACATGGTATCGCGGACTCCCGCTCGCAAGCGCCATGGTGAGCGCCACGTGGCGCATGTTCTTCACTCGACAAGCCTTGAGGCTGTCATAAATCTCGCAATAGAGCTCCGTGAGCTCCCTGTCGCGCTCGGCACGACGCTGAGCGCTCTCACTTTGGTTAAAATAATTCATTTGTGTTGTTTTTAGAAATAAGGTTTGTAATAATTTCACGATGCAAAGATAATATATTGGAATGGTAAAATGCAAATAATTTAAGGTTATTTTACAATATTCTTTTAGAAAGTGAAGAAAAAGGGACGGTTCCTTTTTCTTCACCTTTTGACAGATGTGCGCATAAAAATGTGACGTTCAAAGATTAAAATCCTTAAACGCCACAAATATTTTTAGGTAATATTACCTTTTTTATTTTACTGAGAAGTCGGCTTTGCGCATGTCGCCTTCGCGAGCGAGTGCGGTGTGGAATGCGAGAGCCACTTCGTTGTTCTGCATCACATGTCCCATCTTGCACACTTTGAGGTACTCGCGCAGCAATGGGCGATACACTGGATGTGCAGCCTTCTCGATAATTTCCTCGGCGGCCTGCACGGGGTCCTTGAAACGCAGGTCGGCCACGCCCTGGTCGGTGACGATGATGTCGGCGCTGTGGATAGTGTGGTCGATGTGTGTGCACATGGGCACAATGGTAGAGATGCAGTCATCTTTCTTGATTGACGGGCACATGAAGATGCTAGTGTAGGCGTTGCGGGTGAAGTCGCCGCTGCCGCCAATGCCGTTCATCAGCCTTGTGCCGCTCACGTGCGAGGAGTTGATGTTGCCAAAGATGTCGGCCTCGATGGCAGTGTTCATCGAGATGACACCCAGGCGTCGAATCACCTCGGGGTTGTTGCTGATCTCGCTGGGTCGCATGAGCACCTTGTCGTGCAGCTTGTCGATGTTGGCAAAGAACTCGTCCATAGTGTCGTGAGCAAGGGTGAGCGAGCATGTGCTCACAAACTTGCAGTGGCCGTCGAGCAGCAGCTTGACGAATGTGTCTTGCATCACCTCGGTATATACCTCAAATGGTGGAATCTCGTCGCTCTCCTCGAGGCTGTCGAGCACGGCGTTGGCGATGTTGCCCACACCGCTCTGCAACGGCAGGAACGACTTGGGGATGCGGTCGTTCTTCATCTCGTTGATGAGGAATTGCACCACGTTGTGGCCAATCTTGCGAGTGGTGTCATCCACGGGAGTGAAGGCGTCGGCCTTGCCCAGGCGGAACGAGGTCTTGACCACGCCCACCACCTTCTTGGGGTCAACGTGGGCTGTGGGTGAGCCGGCACGGTCGTGTGCTGAGTAGATGGGTATCTCGCGGCGATTGGGAGGGTCCAGGGGGATGTAGATGTCGTGCAGACCACGGATGCTCTCGGGCAGCTGGTCGTTGAGCTCGATGATGACCTTCTCGGCACACAGGAGCCAGGTGGGAGTGCAGCCCACCGAGGTGCCGAGCACGATTTCGCCATCGTCGCTGATGCACTGTGCCTCAACGATGGCGACATCCATCTTGCCGTAGTAATTGTAGCGGAACTCCTGCGAGAGTTCGCTCAAGTGGCGGTCGTTGTAGTGGATGGCGCCGCTGTTGATGGCCTTGCGCAGGTCGGGGTGCGACTGGTAAGGCGAGCGGTAGTTGATAGCCTCGGCGCGGGTGAGCTCGCCATCGATGAAGTCGTTGGTCGATGCTCCACTGAAGATGTTGATTTTAAACTCACGGCCTGCCTCATGCTCGCGGCGAGCCTTGGCGGCGATGAAAGGTGCTACTGCCTTGGGGCAGCCAGGGGCGGTAAATCCCGATACGCCCACGTTGTCACCATTCTTGACAAATTCGGCAGCCTCTTCGGCTGTAATGATAGGATAAATCATTTTTCTTCTTGATTTAGTTTATGTGATGTTGTTTTGTGTTATTCTCAAAAAAACCGTGCAAAGTTACACATTATTTTTAAAAGGGAATAAAGGAATTAGAGGAATTAAACGAGGAAAAGGAAATAAATCCAAAATTGATGAAAAAACCTGCACTGTCTGTAGCAGAGTGCAGGTTTTCTTGTTTTTTAGTTAACAAAGGTTTAGAAGCGGTAGCCATTGGCTATTTGGGCTGAACATCATCAGTTGCTTAACAAGATGGTGTAAACCGCTGTGACATCGGCGGCTGTGATGTCGCCGTCGCCGGTCTGGTCGCCATTGACGATATGCGAATAGTCGTTATTAAGCAGTACGTCATAGAGCGCGGTCACATCGGCGGCTGTAACCTGGCCATCGCCGTTCACATCGCCAGGCATGCCGCCGCTAGCCTTGGGGTACAGGGTGGTATATACCTCGCTCTTGCCGCTTGCCTCGCTGCTGCTGAGCTTGAGGTAGGCACTTCCGGCACGGGTGGTGTAGCTAGAGGTTGGCTTGACGAAGCGCAGATTAGTTGGATAGCGATACTCCCAGTAGTATCCCACCGTCTGATTATATACATCGACCGACGTGGGAGTTGCCACCAGGTAGTTGGTTGCCGGTGCCGAGACGCTGGTAGTGGGGCGACTGATGCGAACCTCACTGCCAACAGTAAGGTCCACCAGTAGCATACCAGTGCTGGCTGGGGCCTGATTGAGCTTGGTGAGCCTTACCTCCTTGCCAGTGTCGCTCTTGGTGTAGTCGCTGGCATAGTAAGCGTTGACGTTACTACCCGAGAGGTTGGTGGGCAGCACCGAGCTGAACATCTGTGTGGCGGCGTAGGGCTTGATCCAGGGCGCAAGTTTGTCGCCATAGGATGAGCTCCAGGAGTTGGCTTTTGTCAAGTAGCTGTTGGCACGCTCGTTGGGAACCCACACGGTGCCTATGCTCGAGCTCCACACATAATTTCCCATCGTTGGCATTGCCACGTCGGGGAAGAAGAGTGAGCCTAAGGTCGAATTGTAGAACGCATAAGCCTCAATAGTGGTCACCGAGCTTGGAATCTTCACCTCACCCGTGATTTTACTGTTGTAGAACGCATCGTGACCGATGAATGTGAGTCCGCTGGGCAGCACCAGGTTGTTGACAGCATAGTCACTGCTGCGGAAGGCACTCTGCCCGATGCGGGTCACCGTTGCGGGAATATTGCCACCGGTGTACTTGCAGCCGTAGAGCAGGGAGTCGCCAATCTCGGTGATGAGATACTTGCGCTGGTCGCTATTGACCGTCTTGTCGATCTCATAGGTTGCGAAGTCATAATTTCTGGCAGAGCTAACAGTCTTGATATTAGGATGATATACATACTTCGCCGTGCCGTCATAGGTAGTGCCGTTGTAGGTGGTTGAGGAGTTGCTGAGAATGGTCAAGAAATAGGAGCCATTATCATAGTTATTATACCAGCAATAGTCGTAGGCACCGGCAGTGATGTAGCTGGCGCGGCTGCTGAACGAGCCGTTCTGCTTATATTGGTTTACCACGCCTGTAGGGACAAGGATTTTGCAGGTGGCAGGCACATCAGTCAGGTCAAACGAAAAAGAGTAGAAAGCGGTGGTATTCTTGTTCAACACCAGCTCGGTGAGTGTGGTGGTGCCGGTGCAGAAAGAGCCATACCAGCCGCTAACGGAGCCAGGCACAATGAGTCGGCTATAATTTCCATGTGCAAACGAATGTGACCCAATAGCTGAAACGCCATAGGGCAATGCCACGGTTCCTGAGAGCGACGCTCCGTCGAAGGCATAATTCATGATGCGCCTCAGGTTGTGGGTGAAGGCATAGGAGGTGACGGCTTGGTTCTGGAACGCATAAGCACCAATGGTATCGACATTCACACAGCCCGCAACGGTGAAGCCTGCGGTGCGGTTGTTGAAGGCGTCATCGCCAATGCGGTTCACCACATAGGTCTTGCCGCCAATGGACACACTGGCAGGCACGGTGACTGTGTAGGGACCATCGCTATAACCACTTACACCATTGCACACCAGTCGTGCCCGTCCGCCATAGGAGTTGCCATCGGCACCGGTGCAACTGGCGTTGCTTGTCACTGAGTAATGATAATAAGTTGAGGCAGGTGACAAGTTTGGATAGTCGTAGGCCTGACGACCATTGTAGTTGACATATCTAAATCCTGTCCAGCCGGCACTTGAATAGGTTGACTCCTTGCCGTAGGGGATATAGAGGTGCATACTAGAGTTGGTGCCAAAGTAATTGCTTGCCGTGACTGTGGGCGGGTTGTCCATGTTGCAGTAGATGTAGTTATTGCTCTTGGTGCCAGCGAACACGCGGTCGTTGCTCAAGCTGGTAACCGAGCTGGGGATGCGCACAAAGTCCAGAAGGGAGGTATTGGCAAAAGCTCCTGTGTTAATTGTTTTCACGCCGTAAGGCAGCATGGCTTTAGTGATTTTTGTGCAATTAGCATGACTCCAGTCCCACACGGTAATAAGGGTGGAAGGATAACTCACCGCGCCACTCTTGGCATTGGGCACTTTGTATAAGTAGGTTTGGCCCTTGCTGTACAAGCAATCATCATAGATAGAGTAAGTATTGCTTCCCGATGCCAGCTCAAATTTTGCCAACGAAGTGAAATACTGGAAAGAATTGGTGGTGAAATTGAAGCTGGAGCTTGGCAGCACCAGTCGGGTGACATTTTGCACTCCTGAGTTTTCATACTGTGAATTAAAAAACTTGAGATTGGTCAGTGCTGTCAGGTCTATGGTCTTGAGAGTGGTCTGGCCCTGGAAGGCTCCCTGGCCAATGGTGTCGATCTCAAAGGGCACACTATTCGAGGGATAGTAAGTGTGGTCGGTGGGCTTATAAAGAGTGCCACCGCTGGTGTTAGTAGCGTCGGTTGAGATATATCCGGTGAGGGTAGCACTACGTGTCACTGAAGGTCCATCTACGTCGGGCCAGCCTATGCAGTAGGCACCGCCGTCAACAAACCATATATCGAAGGCATAGGCAGAATAATTGACGTTGGCAAACTGTGTGAACCCCGTCTGCGCCTTGTACTGAGCGGGAGTCTTGCGCGAGGGATAGGGGATGTACAGGTTCATGCCGCTCTTGCTTGGGAAAGCATCAGATGCCACACCACTTGCTGGGAAAGAGAAGCCGGCGTAGTAAACACTAGCTAATGCCGTGCAGCCATTGAAGGCGTTGGTACCGATGCCCCTAACCGAACTTGGCAGGCGCACGTAGGTTATTCCCGTGCAGCCTTTAAACGAGTTACCCTCGATGTTAAGCACACCAAAGCGCATTTCCACGTACACGATGTTGGTACAGTTCATAAACGAATTGGCGTCGATGCCACGCACGCGATAGGTGGTGCCACTATAGGTCACACTCGAGGGAATGACGACACCGAGGTTCTGCTTTCCTCGGGCTTCTGCTGTCAAGCCAGTGCAATAGACGTTGGCGCCATACACCTTGTACATCAGGTCACCTACCGAGAACTCTTGGGCTGCAGTGCCCAACGCCGTTGCCGCCATGAGCACAACGGTAAAGATTTTAAGTAGTTTTGATCTCATAATGCATTATGTTTTTAAAAAATTAATAATATTGGGTTCACTAAAAGGCAATACGTTATTATTCATGCAAAAATACAAAAAATTAATTAAAAAACAAGAAAATCGTCAAAAAAATAAAAAAATGCCCATTTTTGTGGGCATTTTTTCAAAATTTCTCCAAATAAATAGCGAAGCGTTAAGTGCAAACGTCTGTCGTGTCAAGTAGTGCAAGCGACAGCTTGTTCAAAAACTCTTAACTCTTGCCTCCCCTTTACACGGTGAGTATCTCTTTCTCCTTGGCGGCGAACACCTCGTCGATTTTCTTCAAGAACTTGTCGTGGAGTTTCTGAACTTTCTCCTCGCCATCCTTCTGGGCATCCTCGGGCATACCGTTCTTCACGGCTTTCTTCAAGCCCTCAATCATCTCGCGGCGGGCGTTGCGCACACTCACCTTTGCCTTCTCGGTCTCGGCCTTGGCATCCTTCACGAGTTGCTTGCGGCGCTCCTCGGTCAGTGGCGGGAAGTTGAGGCGGATAATCTCGCCGTTGTTCTCAGGCGTGATGCCTATGTTGGAGTCGAGAATCGCCTTCTCGATAACCTTAATCATAGGTTTCTCCCATGGGGTGATAGTGATGCTGCGAGCATCGGGAACGGCAACGTTAGCGACATTGGCGATGGGCATCATCGAGCCATAATACTCCACCTTCACTGGCTCCAGGATTTTGGGGTTAGCCTTGCCGGCGCGCACGCGCGACAAGGTGTCGTCAAGATAAGCCACAGCCTCGTTCATCCTCTTCTCGGCTGCGTCAAGATAAGTTTTTACGTCTTCCATAATGTGTGTATTTTTAGTGATTAATATTCATTCTTGATTTCAAGCGACAAAAATAATTATTTTTTTTAGTTTCGTCGCAAAAAAAATGCCAAAAAGTGATTTTTAGTCCTTTGTTCTGTATGTAGTCCTGTATGTTGCGATGCCATCGCAACACACGAGACCCCATTTTCACCTGAGGGTGAGCACTGAGCATTTCTCCATTGTGAGCTGCTGGGCGGCGTGCTGCAACTGCTCGGGAGTGACGCTGAGGATGCAGTCGATGTTGTCCTCAAGGGTGCTCACACGATTATAGTAGAGCAGTCCCCTACCCGCTCCCATTGCCAAGAACTCGGCATTGTCGCTAGCGACTAGTAGTTGCCCGCTGTACTGCCGCTTGTAGGCGTCGAGGCGGCGGTAGCTCAGCGGCGACTGCGCCAGCGAGTCGATGGTGTTGCCAATGAGGTGAAGGGCTTTCTTTAGCTTTTCATGCTCGCAGCCTAAATAGATCTGTATCATTCCGCAGTCGGCGAAGGTCACGAGCGACGACTCCACAGTATATACCAGCCCGCGCTTCTCTCTCAAGCTCACATTCAAGAGCGAGTTCATGCCCGGACCGCCCAAGATATTGTTGAGCAGCGACATGGCGAAACGCTGGTCGTCGAACATCCCCGCCACTCTCGCACCAACTATGGTGTGAGACTGGTGCAGCCCCAAATCCACCACCTTGCGCTGCGGCTCAAGGACGGCAGGAGCTTTGCGCTTGATGCCTCGCTTGGCGTGGGACAATATGCTGAAATATCTCTCGGCAAGACGGAACACCTTCTCGGCTGGCGTGTTGCCAAGTGAGAAGAAGACCATATTCGACGGAACATACAGGCGTTTGAGCCAGTCCAAGCAATGCCCCGAGGTGAGCCGCCGCAGGTCCTTCTCCTCGCCTAAGATATTGTGACCAAGCTGACTGCCGGCGAGCAGCATATCTTCAAAGTCGTCATACACCGCCTCGCTCGGTGAGTCGCGGTAGCTCGCCACCTCCTCAAGCACCACGTCGAGCTCGGTGGAGAGCTCATGCTCGGGGAAGACGGAGTTCTCCACCAGGTCGGCAATCAGCTCCACGGCACGCTCCAGATGCTCCACAGGGAAGATGCAGTAGAGCATCGTGCTCTCCTTGGTGGTGTAGGCGTTGAGCTCACCGCCCACCTGCTCCATACGGTTGTTGATGCGAGTGAAGGAGCGCCGCTTGGTGCCCTTGAAGATGGTGTGCTCCACAAAGTGAGCAAGCCCATACTGTCCCTCGCTCTCGTCGCGGCTGCCAGCGTTCACCGCCAGCCCGCACCATGCCACCGGCGAGTTGCGCTGCACATGCACCACCCGCAAGCCGTTACCAAGAGTGTGAAGAAATATATTTTCGTTTTTTTGCATTAAATTTCAAAAATGTATGAATTATTAGTAAGTAAATATACTAAAGGGATTTATAATCGTCCGTGCCACTTTTTCAAGCGACTTTTTGACTACCCGTGCCACTTTTTCAAGGGACTTTTCGACTACCCGTGCCACTTTTCTCTAAAAAATCACTCTGCAAAAGCATAGGATTATTTCAGAAAAAACAAGTTTTTACCCTCAAAAAATTTTAATCTCATTCGTACTTCACACTTAACACTTTACACTTAACACTTAGTTTTTACATTCTCGTATCGACGTGGATGATGTTTTGCACGAACATGAGGTCGCGGATTTCTTCTCGGTAGATTGTCATGTCGTCGTAGCGCTTGTTCTCGCTGCGCAGAATCACCATCGAGGGGTCGTCGTGACGGCGGATGTACTTTACCATGCGGTAGTCGTCGAGGATGACGACATAAATCTGCCCCCAGAAAATCTGACGCAGGTTACTAAGCTCACGCACAGCGATATAGTCGCCGTTGCGGATGACCGGGCTCATAGAGTCGCCACTCACGCGCACGATGCGGCACTGCGAGCTCGTCATGTCGGGGAGGTCAACAAAGCCCACTATCTGGTCGTCGGTAAACATGCGCGCCTGGGGCAGATAGCCCGCTGTCACGTCGATGTCATAGACCGGCGTGCCGCGCTTTGTCACCACCGCGTTGGGCTCGGTGACGATACGTGTGTCGGGCATCGTGACAAGTTGTTGTGGCTGCTGCTTGGCAAACGGCAGGTCCTCGCCAGTCTCCAGCCACTGCTTCGACACCCCGAGGTTCACCACAATCTTGTTAATCAGCGCCTCGCTCATCGCCAAGCGACCGTTGAGATACTTCGACAAGTTTGACGTGTCGATATCAATCTTCTGAGCAAAATCCACCTGACGGTAGTTCAACTCCTTCATTAAGAACTTAATACGTTCGGCTACTGCGTTGTTGTCCATAGTAATTTGATTTATTTTGTGGCAAAATTACCACAAATTTGGTAATTTGCCAAATTATTCTCAACACTTTTTGTGTAAAAAGTGAAGAAAAAAGAACCGTACCCATTTCTTCATTTATCCTACCAACACATAATTAGTGCTACGGCCACCAGCGTCAGCTTTTCTTAATACACCTTTTGAGATAAGGTCATTTATATCATTTAGTGCAGTATCGGAGGAGCATTTGGCGATTTTTGCCCATTTGCTACTGGTGAGTTTGCCGAAGAAGCCGTCAAACTGCATGTTCAAGAGCTTTCGTTGTCTTTCATTGAAAGACACATCGCGATGTCGCTCCCAGAATTCGGCTTTGCGCATTACCGATGTCAAAGTGTCTTCAGTTGAATCTAATGCTTGCTCGAAGCATTCCAAAAACCATAACAACCATTCGGTGATGTCGCCATCTCCATGCTGTGTGCGTTCCAGCACTTCGTAATACTCCTTTTGCGATTCTTTTATTGCGGCAGATGTGCTGTAAAATCGCTTGCTGCAATTCTCGGAACGAGCAAGCAGCATATCGGTCAATGCTCGTGTTATTCGGCCGTTGCCGTCATCAAAGGGGTGTATCGACACAAACCACAAGTGGGCTATTGCGGCTTTTAACACAGCGTCAACATCCTCGCTGTCATTTACCCAAGCAATAAAGCGTTCCATCTCGGCAGGCAAACGCTCGGCAGATGGAGCCTGATAATGCACTTTTTCCTTACCCATAGCCCCCGACACCACTTGCATATCGCCTGAACGATATTTGCCTACATCTATGCGATACAAGCCGCTCATTCCAGTTGGGAATAAAACATTATGCCATCCGAAAAGTCGGTCGTGAGTGAGTGGTTTATCGTAGTTTTGAGTCGCATCAAGCTGCATTTCCACCACACCGTCAACGTATCGGGACACTGGAACCAATCCTGCTGTTTCAATGCCCAATCGGCGGGCGATTGAGGAGCGTACTTCCACAAGATTCAGCCTTTCGCCCTCTATCTCCGATGAACGCACAAGTTCAAGTGACATGTTTGAAAGCACTGCTTCATCTTGAGAATCAAATCCCAAAGACAACATCCTTCCCATAACATGTCCCTGCTTAGCGCGCACTCGTCCCAATTCAGTCATTATTGTTTGACTGTCATAACGGAACTGCCACCAGTTTTCATAATCATGTATATATCGCATAACCTTTGATTTTGTGGGCAAAAATAGATCATTTTCGGCGAACAACCAAATTATTCCCCGAAAATTTTCGGGGAATAGCGAAAATAATCGCCGAAAAAAAATTCCACGATTTTTGGGCTATTGTTTGCGGGTGTTGAGAATTTTTCGGAAATTTGCGCGCTCAATAGCAGGGTTTCAATGACAAGAACTTGAAAACTATATTCTCTTGTTTCCTTGTCTTCTTGTTCTCTTGTCCTCTTGTCTTCTTGTTCTCTTGTTGCCTTGTCTTCTTATTCTCTTGTCCTCTAAAAAATACTAAAAACATCTATATATGACACAACAGGCTGATTTTACCGAAGTGCTGGAGGTGGCTTCCAAAGCTGGGCACATCCTACTCGAGAACGGCGCGGAGATTTCGCGCGTGGAGGATATCATGAGCCGCATCGCCTCGCATTACGGGGTGGAATCGGGCAACTTTTTCGTACTTTCCAACGGCATTTTCACCACCGGTCATGCCAACAAGGTCACCAAATCGGGCGGTCAAGCCTCGACCTACGCCAACGTGGAGTTCATACCACTGCGTGCAATACAGCTCTCCAAAGTGGTGGCAGTGAACCGCTTGAGCTACGATATCGCCAACGGCAAGACCAACCTCGCCGAGGCGCGCGAACGCCTCAACAGCATCAGCGCAGCACCTGCGAAGCCCGCTTGGGAACAGATATTGGGTTCGGGATTTGGCGCGGCAGGCTTCTGTGCCGTCTTTGGTGGCGGATGGATGGATTGCGCCGCGGCGCTGATGGTGGGCTTCTTGCTCTACGCCTTTGTGCTGGGAGTGAGCAGCCGCTATCTCTCGAAAATCGTGGGCGGAGCCTGCAACGCCCTGCTCGCCACGCTGTTGTGTGTTATCTCGTGGCGCATAGGCTTTGGCGCGAGCCTTGCCAATATCATCATTGGCGCCATCATGCCGCTGATTCCTGGAGTGCCATTTGTCAATGGCGTGCGTGACCTTGCCAACAGCGACTATATCGCCGGCTTCACGCGCCTCACCGACGCCATGCTCGGCTTCCTGTGCATTGCCGTGGGCGTGTCGCTGGGGTTTATCATTGATGGTACTTTTCATGGCGGAATGCAGGATATAGAGATGATGGTCAGCCCTGAAACCTCCAACCTGTTCTTGCAGGCCTTTGCCGCCTTTGTGGGCACTGCGGCTTTCGCGCTGCTCTTTGGCATCGACCGTGAGCACTATGTGCCGGCTGGTGTGATTGGGGCTATAGGCTGGGCGCTTTACCTAGTTTTAGTGCGCTATTGCGGTGCCACCCCTGTTGGCGCCACACTTGCCGCCGCCACATTGGTGTGCATCATCTCGCGCTTCGTCGCTCCGCTGTTCCGCATTCCCGCTCAGGGTTTTCTCCTGTGCGGCATCTTCCCGCTCGTGCCCGGAGCCGGCATCTTCTGGTTCACCTACTACCTTACCGACTCGCAGTTCGATCTCTCGATGCAGAGCGGCTGGCTGGCATGCAAAATCGCCATCGCCATCGTCTTCGGCATCATCCTCGCCATGGAACTACCCCAACGCCTCTTCTCCCACAGCCACAAGACGCATTGACCTACAGAACTTGTGTGGTCTAGGTGTTTGTGTGTATTGCGCCGCATAGCGGCGTAAGCACTGCGCTCAAAATTCCATTGTTATCACTAACGGATTATCCAGTGCCGCCCTAGCGCATTGCTTGGCGATGGCGCGGTTTTCCTCGCTCATGCCAACGGGCAGACCGTTGATTTCCTGAATATTCTTGGCGCGGAGCCATTGCTGGTCAATCCAAGTGACATCGGTCCACACACGGTCGCTCAAGCCATAGCGGGCAAGCAGGGCGGCAGTGGCGGTGTAGGCCTCTATCAGGCAGGGGATGCCCTCTTGCAGGTGCAGGTAGTCGAAGAGATGCCCCTGGTCGCCGAGCGAGTCGAGTGGCGTTGCGCGCGCGTTCTGGATGGCTGTGCCGCATGGCAGCAGCAGCTCAATGCCGGTGTCTTGCTGCACTTGGCACACACATTGCAAAATGCGCTCAAACATCTGCACACTGGTAGTGTCGGGGGCTAGGCGCGGCAGGTTGTCGGGGTAGGATGGCGTGATAAGCCAGGCGTACTCATGCTGACAGGTGACCTTCTCGTCGAGCCAGTCGATAATCTGGTTGAGATAGGGCTGATAGGTGCTATAGTCGCGCGACGCGTTGGACTGCTGCTGAAGCACTATCACATCCCAGGGATGAGTGTCTATAACATCGGTCATCGGCACATTATTTAGACCGTCCCAGGGCTTAGCACCGTGCGACCAATAGTGGATGAAGTTGGTTGGTGTTCCTTCATCAACAGGAGCCCAAGTTGTGGAGTCGAGGGCATTGTAAAACTCATTGAGGCTGCCACCGCCTATATACATAATGTCAAATTTGAGATACACCTGCGGAGCCACCGCCTTCATGATGAACGGCACATAGCTAAATGCGTCGAGCGAGAAACTGTTGCCTATCGACAGCACCCGCAAGGTGTCGGTCACCACGTGGCGAGCCACCTCAACCTGCACATCTTTATAATAGATAGTGTCGCCTGTGTCAAAATACATCACAACAGGCGCATCTGCGCCAGTGTTGTAACGCTTGTTGTCGAGCGACAGCACTTGCATTCCATTTATGGCAGTGACTTCACCATGAGGCAAGGACCCCTTCATCATGCCTACGCCCGAAGTCACAACTGCCGCTCGCTCGTTGTCGTGAGCCACGATGCGCACCTCGTCGCCCACCGCGAGCCTTAAGGTCTCTCCCACCCTCGCTGTAAGGCTGCCATCTTTATCGCTGAGAGTCGCAAAGCAATATCCTCTATCTCCCACACCATTGGTGGCACCGCTTAGCAAGGCAACATAAATAGCCGTGACATCGGCAGCGGTGACTACGCTGTCGCCATTGGCATCGGCATTGACCGTGCTGTAGCCAAGCAGGTTGTTATATACTTGCGTCACATCGGCAGCAGTGACCACACCGTCGTGGTTCACGTCGCGCAAATCGGCGCTGCGGGGCTCTGAAGTCACATCTACCAAAGTCTTGAGTGTGCCATTGTATTGAGAATAAGCGTCAAGAAACTCGCCATCAACAGCCAGCACCACACCTTCAGGCACATGAGGCAGCACCAGCGAGGCATCGGGCACATGGGAGAAGACGGTGGCAAGTGCCTCACATCCCGCAAAGGCATCATCACCAATCGTTTTCAGTGAAGAAGGAAGTGACACTCCTGTTAGCCACTGGCACTGGGAGAACGCGCCACCCGCTATTGTTGTCACATGATAACCATCAACCATTGAAGGAACGACCACGCAATCGCTCTCATATCCATCGACTGGCGACACAAGACACGCTGTGCTGTCGCTGGGCTGTCCCACATAGCACAAGCCGTTGCTCACAATCGTGTCGCCTGGCAGCGCAGCACATAGGCGTGGCGCAACCATCACAAGCACCACAAGCAATAGTATTATTCTTTCTTTAATCCCCATCTAAGCAAACTTATCGATTGCAAAATTCCACAAAAAAACCGAGAAAAACAAGAAGTAGCACAAAAAGTTGTAAATACAGAACACTATAAACTGAGAACTATGAACTATGCCATAAAAAAAACCTACGCCCGCTTTTCAAACAAAGCAGACGCAGACAACTAAAAAGGAATGTATTAATTACGATGGTTATATTATAATGATGAATGTTTTTTTTGTTTTGCAATGCAAATTTAAGTCCTTTCCCGATTTTATGCAAACGATTTAATTTACAGACACAACAATTTAATTCTTATTAACGAGTTTTCAACCATGTTTAAATATCTTTTACAAAAACTGGTTCAAATTGGTTCATTTTTAATAGAGTGGTAGTCCATTTCCAAAAGAATGGTATAATATAAACCCGAATTGGTCATTAGGATTTATGCTAGAACAACCTTTCGTCGCCTAATGAGCGATTTGGGTTAAAACCACAAGAAGAAATGCTCGAGATTCAGTGAGTGACTGGCGACGATGACTCCGGTCTTCTCGTTGGTGAACGACTGACCGTGTGTCATCACCTGCTTGAGGTGTTGCCATAGTTTCTTCACTGCCACACTGCGGTGGATGTTGCGGAATACCAGCACGCAATCGCCTTGAAGCATCGACGTGAGGCGCTGTCTCAAGGGTTCAAAGTCGGCACTTTCGGGTAAAGAGTTTACAAGGACAAAGGGCATGGCATCATCGCCCACAACTTGCGCATAGTCATCAAACGCCACATCCAGACTGTTGTAACACTCGATGCTGTCGAGATAAGGTGCCAGCACGTTGCCAGTCACGGGAAAAGCGTCGATGTGCGGCTCGTAGAGCCACAGCCGGCTCTGCGACGACACATTGAGCATGCATGTCGCCGTTAAGCCGTAGCAGGACCCCACCTGCATTATTTCAAGGGGATTAAAATGATTAGTGATGCGAAACAGCATCTTCATGCCCTTGAACGACATCACCCGAGGGTGGTTCTTGACATCGCGCAAAGTATCGATTACCGCCTGACGCGTCTCGCCCATGTCGCTGTAGCAATAGTAAGGCGACTGCTCTCGCAGCACAAAGCGCACGAAACTGTACGCAAAAGGGGAATGTATGCCATGCCCCTTGCTGCGGTGATGACGGCGCAACGCCGTGCGGTATCTCTTGATGCGCCCCAAGACAGTTATTAGTTATTAGTTATTAGTTATTAGTTATTAGTTTTGAGTTTTGAGTTTTGAGTTTTGAGTTCAGAGTTTTGAGTTAAGAGTTCACGGTTTTTGTTTTTTTTCTAAGACTCTTAAATAAATCAGCGTTTTCTGTTTTTTCTTGATTTCACCTCGTCAATGGACTTGCGAGTTTTGTCTTGAGCTTTTTCTTGACCGCCAGTTACCACATTGTTGCTAGTCTGAGCCTCTATTTCAGGCAATACAGGCACGTCCTCATCCTTGCGGCGCAGACCAGAGTAGATTGCCCAGCCAAGGGTTCCGAGGACGAGAAGCAGTATCAGCCATACCGAAGTTTTGGCGACTGTCTCGGTCTTGTGAACCTCTTGCGGGTCGAAGGTGAAGACGATGGTGTGGTCGCCGCCAGGCACCTGGAGGGCGCGCAGCACATAGTTCACGCGGCCTATGGGCACCTCTTTACCATCGATGGTGGCAGTCCAGCCCCATGGGAAGTAGATCTCACTGAACACCGCCAAGCCGCCTTTATCGCTGTGAGCGTGATAGGTGAGCTTGTTGGGGGCGTATGTGGTCTCATAGATGGTGTCGCCATCCTGTTTGGGCTTAGCGTCTTTCAGAGTGTCCTTAAACTTCACATCGGCAACAGCCTGAGTAGCCGGGTCAAAGTTGTCGAGGAACTTCATCTCATCGTCGGCAGTCTTGACGAAAGTCAGTGTATCCACAAACCAAGCGTTGCCAAGAGCGTCGGGATTTTGCTGAGCAGTTTGGGGGTCTAAAATAAACCACTTGGCGTTGAGCATGTTAAGCACAGCAATGTTATTTTTTGCAATTTGTCGCTCAATAAGGTCGTTATATCGGGTGAGCTTGGCAGCATGATAACCGCCAATTGTCTTGTGGAAATAACTTGAGCGAGCTCCACCAAAATCTGGCAGATTAAGAACCCTATAGTTCTGTGTGGTGTCGGCAAGAATAGTGGCATCGGCAGCGGTCTTCTCAAAGGTTGTTGCCGGCAGAGTGGCAGGGTCTTTAAAGCTATCCTCGTTGAGATAACGCTTGTTGACAGCATACATGTCCACAAGTACGATACCAGCAATAATCAAACTCGCTGCAATTGGATTTAGCTTTCTAAACTTAAAAAGTATTATTACACCAAACCCCAGCACGATAATAAATAGACTGCGCCAAGCATCGCTAGTTACCAAACTTGCACGAATGGCTTTTACCACGGGAATAATGCCTGGATAAGCTTTCAGCAATTCATCCATATTTATTTGCCCTCTTGTTATGGAATTCATATATACAGCATCATAGTTCGTGGGACTACCACCAAACATACTTGGTTTAGCAGCAAATAATAAGCAAAGCAAAGCACAAGCGCCAAACACTCCATAGATGTGTTTGCTGTATTTCTTGAAGAAATTTTCTTGAACAAACATCTCCTTAAGAGTCAACACGGCCAAAAGTGGAATACAGAACTCTGCAACGACAAGTATGCTCGCCACCGTTCGGAACTTGTTGTACATTGGGAAGTAGTCAATAAAAAAGTTGGTAACCCCATTAAAGTTATGTCCCCAAGAAAGCAAAATAGAAAAGATGGTAGCTACCAGCAACGCCCACTTAACAGGACCTTTAACTACAAAGAGACCCAAGATGAACAAGGCAAATATTAAAGCACCAACATATACTGGACCGCTTGTTCCTGGTTGGTCGCCAAAATACTGGGGAAATAACTGCATGGATTCAACACTCATATTACTTTCTTCAGCCTTCTCTTGAGCTACATCAACATCATAAAGCGTCTTATTGGTCGTTCCACCCTTCACATTAGGCACCATCAATGTCCAAGTCTCGTCGATGCCATAGCTCCAATGAGTAATATACTCTTTGCTCAGACCGCCATTGGATGACAATTCGCTCTCTTGTTTAGCTTTATCGTCATCCTGAGTGAGCTCGCTATGTCCGCCACGCATAGTTTCTTTGGCATATTTATTTGAGAGATAGAGGTTAGAGGCGTTAGCTCCCAGAGCCAACACTGCTGCCACTGCCATGCATGCGGTGGCGATGCCCCATTGCTTCATTTTCTTGTCCTTGATGGCAATAACCAAGAAAGCAATCACTAGCGGCACGATAATGAATAGTGAGTAGTATGTCATCTGCACGTGGTTGTTGAGAAGCTGGAGCGCACCAAATAATGCCGCCACAGCGGTTCCGAGCAGATATTTGCCTCGATAAGCCCACACGATGCCGGCTATCGTGGGTGGGATGTAGCACAGTACCAAGAGTTTCCAGATGTGACCCGCGTCGATGATGATGAAGAAATAAGACGAGAAGGCATAGCCGATAGCGCCAAGCACCGCCAAGTACCACTTCATGTCAAACGCAAGCATCAGGATGAAGAATCCCAGCATAAGCAGGAACACCCAGCTCACTGGACTTGGTAGGCCAAGTGTGAGAATCTTTCCGATAGTGTTGATTGTTGAAGTGCTCTTATAGCTCGGAGCAATCTGGAAGGTGGGCATGCCGCCGAATAGACTGTTAGTCCATCGAGTGACTTCGCCATTGTGTTCCTCCTGATATTCTTTAGCTTCTTGGCCGTTGGCTTTTCCCTGCATCACGTCATGCTGCTGCAGTACATAGCCATTACCCACGCTGGGATAGAAATATATCCACGAGATGGCGGCAAACGCCAGTATTGCGAGCACAAAAGTGACCACACTTCGCACCGTAACGGTGCCTATCAATTGCTTGTCTAGTAAGTTTTTTTCCATTATATTTCAAGTCTTTATATTTTACATCACAAGAAAGTTTTTTATGATAAATTTAGTCTCAGAATTTCATCTTATTCACCTCTCGACGCAGGGCGGCGGTCTCTTCTTCGCAGTTGCTGTCGTTAGCACTTTGGGCGGCTTTCATTAGTTGCGACAACTGATCGAGCAGTTCTTTCTTGCGCTTGGTGCCCACTTCTTGGTATTCTGATGTGGGATGCGTCACAAACTCGCTGTATAGGTCATGCAGTTTTTTATAGTTCTCACGACATGCCGTGAGTTTGGCATTTACCGAGGCATTACTCGAAACATAATGCTCTATATCGTCGATACTGATGGGCATATTCTCGGGTTTGACGGGAGCAATTTTAATTGGCAGGTCGCTGTCGCTGGGCATGGGAGGCAGCTGTTCATTATCTCCAAACCCTGGAATGGGAGCGGGTGGCGGTCCGTCAACAGGCATGAGAGTGGTGTCGGCAAGCATGAGGCTGTCGAGCAACGAGTCGCGAGGCACATCAATAATCTCGCCTTTGAGGTCTTGCGGAGCGCCGTACTCAAACTCGTCAACCTTGAGGGAGTCGGGCTTGGGATATTCCTTCTCGCTCCTGCCCAGCAGCTTGTCTCCGAGTTTATGAACTGGCGGGATAAAGATATAGGACAGCACCAGAACGGCAATTACCGTCCCCGCAATCCACCAAGCTAATTTCTTGTTACGTGCTGTCATTCTTAAAATTACGCTATTCTCAAGACACTTGTTGCAATCTTCGAGACACAAAAAATTGACAAAAGTAGTGCAAAATTACTTATATATTTTGATATTCGCTTCTAAACTATGAAATGTTAAGTTTTTTTTATTTTTGGGGGAGATTAGTCTTTTTACGAAAATTCTGTGTACTTTTGCAGGTTAATGGCATCAACCACTTGTAAAATTGGCTAAACGACCCGAAATATTGACCCCGCAGCTGTTCCGTTTTGAACTGAACCTCAAGACTGTGCTCTGGGGAGGCGACATGATTGCTGCCTTCAAAGGCATTACCCTCGACAACCACCTCGTGGGCGAGAGTTGGGAAATTTCGGGACTTAAAGGTCATGAGTCGGTGGTCGCCAACGGCGAGGATGCGGGACTCACTCTGCGGCAGCTCATCAGGAAATACCGCAGTCAGTTAGTGGGAGGGCGCATCTACCGCGCCCACGGCACCGAGTTCCCGTTGCTCATTAAGTTTATCGATGCCAACAAAGACCTCTCGGTGCAGGTGCATCCCGACGAGGACCTCGCTCGCAGTCGCCACAACTGCTGCGGCAAGACCGAGATGTGGTATATCATCGATGCTCAACCAGGAGCTTCACTGCTGGCAGGCATGAGCCGCACTATCACCCCTCAGGAATACTTGCGACATCTTGACGACGGCACTCTGCTCGACGTGCTCGCTCGTCACGACACTCATGCTGGCGACATATTCTTTCTGCCGGCAGGACGCATCCACTCCATCGGGGCGGGCAACTTGCTGCTTGAGGTGCAGCAGCCCAGCGATATTACCTATCGGGTGTATGACTTCAACCGCCTCGACATCAACGGTAAGCCACGCCAGCTGCACACTGACCTAGCTATCGATGCCATCGACTACACCGTGAGCCGCGACTGCCTGCGTCACTACTCCGACGACAAGGGACTCATCACGCTCATCAATAGCATTTTCTTCAACGTGGGACGGGTCATTGTTGACGGAAACTGCGACGTGCCTATGCCACACGACGCATTCTTGTGCCTGATGTGCATCAACGGAGAGGCAACCATCAGCTACGATGGGGACAAGAGCGAGACCATTAGGCAAGGCGAGTCGCTGCTTGTGCCAGCATGCTTTGAGCACCTCACCCTCAACGGCAATGCAACCATCATTACAGCGACAGCATGATGTTAAGTGTTAAGTGTTAAGTGTTAAGTGTTAAGTAGGGACAAGGCGTGCCTTGTCCGCAAGTTCCAGATTCCTATACACTCCTATCCATTCCTATCAACTCCTATCAACTCCTATCCATTCTTAATCTCAATGAAACGATTCTCATTATTAATAACAGCTTTGCTTTTTGTGCTTGGCATTCAGGCGCAAAACGTGGCTCGCGAGGCTTTTGAAGAAGACATCCACCGCAGTGCTAATAACTACTACGCCTATCCCGACAAAAACCTGCCCGCTTTGACTCCCGCCCCCGAGGGATATGAGCCATTCTTCATCAACCACTATGGCCGTCACGGCAGCCGGTGGCTCATAGCTCCCACCGACTATACCTATCCCGTGGAGCAGCTCACCAAGGGCGAGCGCAATGGCAAACTCACCAAGCGCGGCAAGGAAGTGCTTGACGTGTGCCTAATGATGCTAGACGCGTCGGATGGCAGACTTGGCGAACTCAGCGACATAGGAGCGGAGCAGCATCAGGGCATCGCTAAAAGAATGTATGAGAATTTCCCACAAGTGTGGGTGGGAGACGCTAAGGTTGACGCGAAATCTACGGTGGTGATTCGCTGCATCCTCTCGATGCTCAACGAGGTGGAGACGCTCAAGTCGATGAATCCCAGTCTGCGTTTCACCACCGACGCCAGCGAGCACGACATGTATTACATGAACTACCGCGACACGGTGGCAATCGCCGCACAAAAGGCGGCACGACCGGCAACCGACGAGCTGAAAGCCAAAATCTTCACTCCCAAGAAGCTCGAGAAGATGACCTCCCGCCTCTTTAACGACAAGCAGTTTGTGCGCGACAGCATCGACAGTTTCAAGTTTGAGTATATCCTTTTCGACCTGGTGAGCAATATGCAAAGTCACCACGCATTTGACGGAATTGACCTCTATACTGGAGTCTTTACAGTGGACGATGCCACCGACTTCTGGACCTACAACAACGCGCGGTGGTACATCTATTCAGGCAACACATCGCTCAACAGCCACACAGGCGCACGCGCCCACCGACATCTGCTACGCAACTTCGTGGAGGAGGCCGACAAGGCGATACTCAGCGGCACCAACAGCGCCACGCTGCGCTTCGGCCACGAGTCGGTAGTTCTGCCACTCGTGTGCCTCATGGGGCTTAACGGCATGGATTACGACACCAGCGACCTGACGACACTCGCCGACCACTGGCGCTCCTACGAGGTGTTCCCCATGGCAGCCAACTTGCAGATGATTTTCTACCGCAAGCCCGGCAGCGACGACATCCTGGTGAAAATCCTCCTCAACGAACACGAAGCCACCCTTCCCATCGCCACCGACTGCGCCCCTTACTACCACTGGCTCGACGTGCGCCAGCACTTCCTCACCCGAGCAGTTGAGAATTAGGAGTGATTACCTTTGCGCTTGCTATGGAAATTAAGAGGAAAGGATATATCGAGAGCCTCATCGAGCAGGGCGAGCACGTGCATCAGGATTTCAAGTACCAAATCACCGATGCCCGAAAGATAGCACGCTCCATCAGCGCCTTTGCCAACAACAGCGGCGGCCACCTGCTCGTGGGCGTGAAGGACAACGGCAACATCGTGGGAGTGAGCAGCGACGAGGAAATCTACATGATAGAGCAGGCCGCGCAGATGTACTGCCAGCCCGAGCAGCAAGTGCATTTCAAGATATTTCGTGTGGCAGGCAAGAACGTGCTCAAGGTGGATATCGACGAAGCCAAGGAAAAACCCGTGAAAGCCCCCGACGATAACGGGCAGTGGCGCACCTACTACCGCGTTGCCGACGAGAACGTGCTTGCCAGCGGCACGCACGTGAAAGTGATGCAGCTCCGCAGCGAGCCCGCGCCAAGCGATGTGGTCATCAACCTCACCGACAAGGAGCAGCAGCTGCTCGACTACCTGCAAGACCACGGCGGCATCACCATGAGCGGCTACGAGCGCCTGGCGCACATCTCATTCCACACCGCCCAGCAAACCATACTGAAACTCTGCGAAATGGGAATCGTAGAAATCCAATACCACAACGGCCAGAGCCTGATTGTCTTAGCCGACGAGAAACAAGCCGACAAGGTTATTCGGCGCACTATCCTTTCTTCTTATTGAAACTTGTGACAATAAGATAGAACAAACCCATTGCAACAATTACATCAACAACATTCCATAGCGTTCTGCCAAGACCAATCTTGAAGAATGGTTGGAACAAGACGGCAAGAAGCGCGAAGATAACACCTTTCACATCTTGATTTGCCTTGAAGTAATCGTATGACAAATAAGAAAAAGCCGCCATCGCAGCAAAACGCACTAACTGATAAAAGCCATAAGGCATATCAGCCAAGCAAACAAGCAGTAGTACCGCGATAACTAGTTTTATTATCGGTTTCATTTAAATATTCTTTTAACTTTTGAGCCTCATGCATTAGTCTGTTGTGATATACATTCGAAAAATAAGTCCTTGCTATCAATCTCTTCTGTAATCTCTACGAATGGAAGATTCTTAAATTGTTCCTCAGTGATTTTAACATCAAGTTTTGACCAGTATTCTATATCAGGGAAGTGACTGAAAATCATCCTGTATGGTGGCACATTGAACCAGATAGAGTTATCTTCATTCTTAACGAATCTCACTCCATCTACAACTTTACCTGCGCCCCACGTAGGGTCAATTAAGATGCCGTCATATGCATAAGTGTATACATATATCCATGAATGCTTTTCTCCTGAGATTCTACCCTCGGCATCTTTTGTTATTCCTGCAATAATTTCTGCTGTGATGCCAGAGGCCTCAGCGAGATAACAGAAAAGTTCGCAATATGCTTGACAAACGCCTCTCCTGCACCTATAGCAGGTTTCAGCATCATATATCTGTTTGGTAGTATCATATGCTATATTATCACAAATCCAGTTGTAAATTGCTTTTGCCTTTTCTTCGACAGTTTTTGCTTCTCCTATTATTTGGGTGGCTTCATTTCTAATGTCTGTGTTAAACCGGCGTAACAAGGCTTCTCTTTTGGGCTTGAAATCCTTTAGAGCATCAACATGGTCAGGAATATCCATTATTTGAATAACGCAGAGCGAGTTTACATAATCCTGAAGGTATACAGGGACAATGGATTCTGAACTTATTTTAAACCTATTCTTGAATACTGTATAGTCATTAGGGACATTCATGTTATTAGAAAAGAATACAGTGCTCAAATTAGAAACAAGATTAGTTTCTTCAATACGAACATATTCAACAAATGGCTTTGACTGCCTTAAATCATGCTCAATGTATTCGTGCATTTCCTCGTCAGAAATATCTTCCTTAACGAATGGATTACTTCCATCCCAACGGAGTGTATGGAATCTGCCAACAAGAGGGTCAAGAACCTGATGCTTAATCAATTCTATCATTGATATTCTCTCATTTAGTTCAATAGTCTTGTCGAACCATCGGTCAAGGAAGTTAGTGATGATCTGCTTATAGTCGGCATTAGAGTCACGGAAATTACGAACTCTATCCATATCAATGAGCGAGATGGATTTTATATGTTGTTGCGGTAGATAACCTTCTTTACCGAGCACATATTTGCCATTAACATCTTTTTCTCCATCCATTAGAAGTCTACATTCTGCCAACCGTTTTTTGTCCCTTTCTATAATTTCACTGAGCCGCTTCCACCAATTTCGAAGATCATCAGCTTTTTTGAGAGCCACGACAGACTTTCCGATTGTATCTTTAAGTATTATTGTTGTTTCTTCTGTAATTGGTTCGGGATGATTGGGGAGAGTTGGTCCCTGTAGTACAGATTCAGCATTTTCCCCAACAGACTTATTCCTATTGAAAAGAGATGAAAACCAGTATAGACATCCAAATCTATCGCTCTGCTCCTTAAAACTCGGCATATCGGCCACAGGTTGTGCGGTAGAAGGTGTTTTCTCTTGTACGATAGCCGCCTTTACTCGCCCCATATTTAGGACTTCTGATGAAGGAAAAAGACCAGGCAGGACATCTTGGGTAGTAGCCCTTTCTACTGCTTCTCGCATAACACTAATACAACTCTCCGATTTAACATAATCCGTCAGCCGTTTGACGAGAGTCATATTTGTTTCATAGGCGGCTTCATCATCTTCTGTAATAAGCTCCAAAGTGCCGAATGCTTCATAGAATTCATCTGCATCTAAAAAAGTGTTATTCTTGATGTTCCTTTCATGTCGCTGTATTTGGTTTATACATTCTTGTATCTCCGAATCCAACTGGGCAATCCTTTCATTTAATGTATCCATCTGTGTGGACTTTGTCTTATCTTCTTCAGGTTGCTCGGTTAGTTTAATTAAGTTTTCAGAGCACTTGGAGCTATACAATTTTTTCTGAGTCATCTCAACTTTGAGAGTGTCAATCTCACGCTTTTCTTCCGAAATGTACAGTTTCAGAAATGAATTAAGATATGACGCAATTATTAATTCCTGCTGTGAAACTGAATAATCATTATCGCTAAGCTGTTTTGACGGATTCCATTGTTTAGTACAATATGTATTCCAAATAGACTGAATGTTGCATAGACCATCAAGCCAAGGGATGTCAAGGTTAATCTTCTTGAAATAGTTGGTGTCAATGAGTTCTTGTGTGTCTGATGAAGGACTATCGTTCAATGCTCTGTCAAGAAGCTTTTCTTCTGCAGATAGCTTAAAAAACTCATTAAGGTCTCGGAAATCATATTGATGCTCTGACATTCCGATAGAGTAGATATGTGACTGGATTGTAGCCTTAGGGTCAAAATCACCAGCACATACCATCTTTGACCAGTGACAGAGGAATTTGCTGAGAAGACGCGAATCAACATTGGTGGCCGCACCCATATAGTCCATATTGTTGAGATAAAGAATATTGGTATGGAAACGGCCACCTTCACCTAACCCCCGGATTGATTCTAACAATCTCCAATGAGGACGTATATTAACGTCATTAGGATTGTGTATGTCATATCCTAAGAGAACTATATCAATTAGCAGGCCGCTAAGTGTGGCACCTCCAATTTGACACAATCCTTCATATACCTTTTGTAGTGTATTACACTCATCTTCATCGAAACACTTAGAAACTATGAAAACGTTGGGAATTGCATCATTAGGAAGCAAGTTTTTAAACTGGGAAATCTGATTTGTCAACGCATTATGTAGGAGTATAGACTCCTTACTCTCTTCAGTCTTATTCCCGTACTCGTTGTAAACATCCCATTGGTAATACAAACCATCATCTTCACTAACAATGCACCCTGTTGTTATAACATTATGTTGTAGATGAGCCTTTTTAATCTCATCTACAACACCTTTAACATCATTGTTTGTGCCTATTACAATAAAAAATGCCATATAGCTTTAAATATCAAGTTCCTTTAAATATGCAACCTCATTTTCAAGCATTTCACGCACCATCTGATAAGCGGGATCCTTTGCGTTTATACGGTCCAGCTCTATTGCACTCAGTTGTGCATAATGAGAAACGTATCTCCTAAGGTTTGACTTGGGTGCTTGTATAATTGCGGTTACTGCGGGACGGCCCTGTTCAAGAATCATTTGCTGAATCCTTTCTTCTACTTCCTTGTCAAGACTGCGCATTTGGAACTGGTCGAAAGCAAGATCTCTTCTCTGTCCTAGTTCCAAGTAACCACCAGCAAGGATATCACCCTGATCAGATTCAATGTAATATGTCTGCTTTGATTCGTCAAACTTGATGAACCCATAGACAATTGCACTTACCCAATTAGGAAGCACCCTGTCTTTTTCTTGCTTCGGCATGATATCAAATCCTTCTACAATCATCCTCTGATTCCATTTTTCGTCCAAATAACACACAGGGAAAGATACGGATTTGAGCTTTTCATCAGCATCACTCATATAACCAATCAAATTGTTAACTGCATATACTGGACTGTAACTCTGACTCTGGAAGAATGTAATTCTATCGGTCTCATGAGTTGTGGCGAAAGTAGGCTTAATAGCACCAAGAGTAAATTCGTCTAAATATTTCTCTTGAATTATACCAGCAGATAGTTCAAACACACCAATAGTGAAGACTGTAGTAAGTTCTTGCGCATGATCAAGAAAGCCCTGGGTATTGGTTGCCCATAGTGGACTGGACATTTCCTTGACCTTTGCAAAAATTTCCTTGAGTTGTTTATCAGACATCTTACTCATCTTCTGCTCAATAGAAACGTTTACGGCATTGATAACAGTTTGTTGATTCTTCGCAAATTCAAAGAATAAATCACAAAGTTCTTTCTCTGTCTTACCAATGAGGGTGTAAATTGGATGTTTGTCTCTGAAGATAGCTGATGTCTGTTTTACTTCAGGAAGACTAAAATTGGCAACGTCAACAGAATGTAGATAAATCTGAAATTTTGAATCAGATCTAGCAAGCTGCTGTATTGCGTTTATGTCCCTTCTCTGAATTCTCTCTGCTGCTTCAATGTTCGATTTGAGTACATTAATTTTTTGAGAAAGTTCATTAATATATGTATCAAAGTCGGTGAAGAACTGAATAGCCCAGTTATGACGAAGAAGGTCGCGTTTCTGTGCAATATGTTCTGTAATTTTGTTTTGTAGAACTTCTGCAGCATCTTTATCAAAAATCTTAAAAATACCAGTTCTGAGGGTCGAAATTTCAGCACTCCAGTCAAAACCGTATCCAAGACCTTTTTTAAGCTCGGAGGCCTCACTTATCATCTCGTCCTTACATATAGCAATGTCATCTGAAAGAGATTCAAGGAAAGCCTTTGCCGAACCAATACCATTCTGAGTGTTTAGAATTTCTTCGATTTTCTCATTAAGTCGAGCCTTTACATTTTCTAATTTCTTTGACTCGTTATCTCGCACTTCGTCAAGCACATTATTTGCCTCAGCTCCAGCGAATATATTCGCTTTTATTGTATTCTCGTCTGCATCCTTATCAATAACGACACTGAATGGAGCATACTTAGGGAGAATGTCATCGGTAAGAAGATCAACATTATGTTCCTCGATTGCTACAGCCTCACTAGTTGTCCATGCGTTTACCTCTTTGAGAGCATCAATTGAGTTAGATTTACACAGTTCCTCACAAATCTGAGCTATGATTCCCATTGCAATAACATTACCAACAGCTTGATTATCATAAACTATTTCTGCGCTTCCAGCTGATACATAATGTGCTTCCTTGTCCCTAATGTTATAAACAAAACTGACATTATCAGTATTGTCCTTCACGCTGTCAACCTCATTCGATGGGAGAAACATACATCTACCGATAGAATCAGTTATGTCATCAATGTTTTGGAATACAACTCCAGCCTTGTTAGTGTTATTGATAAGATATGCATCACCTATACCTTCATCAAGGTAATAGACTTTATCAAAATTGAAATCTAACGCCTTTTGGTTGTCTTTAGGAAGATGATAGAGATAATCAAGTTCTCTGAGTGCACCATATGCATTCTGATAAACATTTGCGGATGCTGGCCCTGACACCATGTGACGGAACACATCGGGCAGTACTATCCAAGGAGTAATCGAATAAGAAAGCCCACTATCTCGTAGGGTCTTTGCTATGAGGACAAGTATGTCAAGCATCATGCCACTACCCGTACCTCCAGCCACGGAACCAACCACGTTCACCTTTATCGGATACTCCACACCATCTTTATTGGTGTCATAAACAAACCTACTCCCAATAGGCAGAGGCTTGCCGATTTCTATAACCTTGCTTGCTACACGTTTTTTAATTTCTGTTGCATTGTGCCTTGCGAGAAATCGACCACTACTTCTCACTTGACCAGCTCCCGTATTCTTTAGATTTGCAAGGAAAGAAACATTTCTTTTAGGAAGCCATTGAAATTTGGTTAAGTGATTGCGATAAATATCTAGGGCACTTCCCGTAATTCCGCAGAAACAGATTTCATTCTCCGTAAACTTCACGTCCTTTCCTTTTCTAGTAGGGAGACTGGCATCACGAATCTTCTTGTCTGTATCAACTGCAAGAAAAGCTACCATAGGGGGCACATCCCCATATGCATCAACAAAGCACTGTTTGGCGCGGAGGATTGCTTTGACTCCAGTTCCTCCCAAACCCACAAATAGAGTTCGTGTAATTTTAATGGTTTCTGGCATAATATATATTTGTTATTTAAACTTATTGCTTTAGTTAATGTTAACCTTCAAATTATTATTTATATCAATAATAGTTGCAGAACCAATTCCAGGCATGGGGTTGGGTGTAATCTGATATGTTCCCGTCTGAAATTTTGTAAGAATTCGATGACCTTTGCTTGGTTTGAATATGATTGGAGAAACGAAAGCAGGATGCGTTTTGTATAATATTCTTCCTGTCCAAAACCTATTCCATTTGGACTGTTTATTTTGATGCGATGCCGCCACCTCCACCATTCTTGCGCCTTTGAACTTGACAATTAGAGGCGCCATTCCAGGGACATTGAATGTTTTCTGAATTGAGCCAAATCTTGGGTAAAATATTGGTTTTAAACAAACGAACCAAATGGCAAGTAATGCAATAATTGCAATTCCCATCCACATTAATACTTTTGCCAGAGGATTCATAGATTCTTTATAATTCAAAGTCCAGTTAAATGCATTAACTTGTTGGTTTGGTTTGAGTGGTTGCTCGTTAAGTCGCTCAAGATTGTGGCCAATAAGTTTAAGGTTCCCCTGATACTTTCCTTCCTCGGCGTTAGGACTGAACATGAAGGAGATCTCTTTTGATTTCAAATCACTCTTTATGCGGAATTTGTTGTTCTTTAATTGTTCACCATCAATAGTCACTTGCATTACATCGGTACCTATTGGGTTGCCATCTTTGTCAACAAACTGAAACTCTGCAAAGCATGCGGGATCTTTCTTTGCATCTTCACTAAACTCAAAGTCAAAAGTTTTGGTTAAAGGTGTTGAATTTTCCTCTTCCCACAGGAAACTTGGATAATATTCAACAGTACCAAATGACACACTTCCATCTTTCTTGCATGATGCTAAGAAAATGAGAAATAGAGAGACCAGAATAAAATTTTGTCTTTTCATCGCACAGAGATTTTGAGTGAGCGTTCTGGTTTAAATTCACACTTTATATCCACATTATCTGTTACCAAGAAATCAAACTTTCCGCCATTATTCATTGTCACGTTAAGATTGTGTGTAGCTGATTCTTTTGTGTTTGGTTTTGTTACCCATACTTTCAAGAATCGATCATTTTCAACAACTTCAACTTTCTTAACTTGATATGGGCAATCTCTTGGGAAAGTAGCATTAAATTCCTTACCTGCGATATTGCCATCTATTGCCAGGTAGAAGTAATCATCGTTTGTTGGATTATATTCCGTTGGAGGCTGTAGACGAATGAGATTAATGTTGACATCGGCAGTTTCCACTTTCCACAAATGGTCTTGTTTATCAACTACTTTTGATATTTCATCATCTTTTGCGTCTTTGTGAAGCATTACATAGAAACCATATACATTCTTTTCGCCATATCTTTTACCCCATTGTGGCAGAAATTCGTTTACAGCTCTACGATCTTTATCCTCGTCTTTGCCATCAGTCATTAAAAACATATATGTTATCTTATCAGGCGCAACACGATTTTTGAAAAAATCGTCAATTGGGACATAGTGAAAAGTCTTAGTGCTTCTATTCATTGGAAGTGCATCAATCTTAGCCTTTAGCTCATTCTTTCCTTGATTTGTAGCTTGATACACCAAAGGCTTCAACACTGGATTGGTAGAAGCATTGTCGGCAAAAGGTATTACGATAAGTTCAGTAGTTTCGTCCTTTACACCATCTATGGCTTTCTTTAGATTTGCACGTACTGTGTCCCAAAGCTCATACTGCTTCATTGAATAAGAACAATCTAAATAATACACTCTGCGTTCCTTTAGCTTTTGGGGAGCAGGAGGGGTTGTGGTTGCCACAAATGCAGCTTGGTTGCTTAAAGATGGTGAACTACTGCTATCATCCTTTTCCCCTCTGCAACCAGTGAAGCTAAAAGCTCCCGTGATTAAAATTAACATGACAATAATGAAAGAGATGTATTTTTTCATGATTGCATAATATTTTATCTCAGCTCCACAAGACAACGGTTTATGTTAGATATTCTATCAGAAGACACACAAAAACAAAACGTGGAGCCAGGTCTAGTGCTCGGTTCCACGATTCGAAGGCTCTCGCATTGCCCTGCTTGTCGGAACGAGCAACGCTGAAAGCCCCACGTCGATGATATAATATAACTCGAATAAATCGAGCAATAAAAATCACCCAAGGGGCGTTCCCGTTGCTTTGCCTTTGACAAGCAGTTGTTGAACTTGCGAGATTCTCGAACCGTCAAAACCAAAGCGTTACAGAACGCCTGTTATTATATGTCTTTCCCACCCTCTGCCTCTACCGCCGACGGGCGGCAGCGCTTCGACGTGGGAACGTTTTGTAGAGTGCATGCGTGACCGCCACTGTGCTCTACGAGCGCAAAGTTACGAAAAATTTCTTTATTTATATCAGTTCTAATATAAAATAATCGAAAAAAAAACTCATTTTATATTATTTTGCATATAATCTGGATAAAGAATGTCCTCAAAAGGAGTTCCTTTAGAGGACATTTATAGGTTATGTGAAACTGCCAAAACGAGTGGCGGCGATTACACTTGCCTCGTTAGCTTGTTCGCCTGTTAGCTTGTCAGCTCTATGTCTTACTTCTTGAGCGTGATGGGCTGGCGAGAGCGCTCGCTGATGTCGCCGTTGCGGTAGGCTTCGAGCAGGAGCTTGAGGTCGTTGATTTGGTCCTCAAGTTCCTCGCCTATGTCGGTGTCTTTTACCATCATGCGGTGGTTGGTGAGCTCCACCATCTCGTAGGTTGACTTGATGTCCTGGCCTTCTTCCACAGCGCGAGTGATAGAAGTGAAGGGCTCGTGCTGCACAAGCTGGAAACCGCGGCTGTGATAAACGAGGGTGTAGCCGGCGATGCCAGTCTCGGGCTGATAGGCCTTAGAGAATCCGCCGTCAATCACCATGAGTTTGCCGCCTGCTTTCACGGGGTTCTCGCCCTTGATGGTCTTCACCGGCACATGGCCGTTGATGATGTGGCGGAACTGTCCTTTCACCTCAAACTCGTCGAGGATTGAGTCCACCACGTTGGGGTCGTCGCGCAGGGTGTAATAATGGCCTTTCACCTCCTTGTGGGTAGCTTTGTCGGCGATAAAGTAGCGCTCAAATGTCGCCATCTTATCTTTGTCGAAGGCGGGAGAGTCCTTGCCGCACCACAAGTACCACACATAGTCGCCAGCAAACTCCTCGTTCTCCTTGCTGTCGCAGCCGAAGTAGGCGTCACGAATCAATGCGCCCACCTTCTTGAGCAGTGCACGACCGTGGTATTTCTCGCCCTGGATGGTGACGTCCTTGAGGGAGCCATCCTCGTTGAGAGGTATAGAGGCATGATATAGGAGGTTGCCGTTGATCACCTTATATACACAGCCGTAGCGGAAGAGGCAGCGCATGTGGGTGCGCAGCCTGCCACTGCCTGTGAAGGAGTTGTGCAGCTTCTCCACTATCTCCTCCTCCTCGGGAGTGAGGCGGTAGGGGTCTTTGGGGTCAACGGTTGGGAAGTTGGTGTCGGTCATCTCATAGTCCACGCCATCGATGGTGATGACCTTGCGCTCGTGGTCTATCTTGTCGAGAAGCAGACGGTCCTGCATCTCAAACTCCGGGCGGCGGTTGATGATTTGCGCCTCGAGCTTGAACTGGATGATGCTGATAGCCTTGTGCATCTTGGCGATGAGCGGCGCGAGCTTGTTGTTCTTGGCATCGCCCTTGGGGATAAACTTCTCGCAGGGGTCGTCGCCATAGGCGTCCATGGCGAACGTTGCCAGCGGCAGCATGTTGATGCCGTAGCCGTCTTCAAGCACTGCTTGGTTGCCGTAGCGCATGGCGATGCGTATCACGTTGGCGATGCAGCTGTCGTTGCCACTGGCGGCTCCCATCCACAGTATGTCGTGGTTGCCCCACTGGATGTCGAAGTTGTGGTAGTTGCAGAGCACGTCCATAATCTTGTCGGGGCTGGGGCCGCGGTCAAACACGTCGCCGAGGATGTGCAGCTTGTCGATGGTGAGCTGCTGTATTAGGTAGCAGATGGTGATGATGAAATTGTCGGCACGCCCGGTGCTGATGATGGTCTGGACCACCACATCGACGTAGGCCTGCTTGTTGCGGTCGTTGGCGTTCTCGTGAAGCAACTCCTGGATGATATAGGAGAAACTGCTGGGCAGCGCCTTGTTGACCTTTGAGCGGGTGTATTTCGACGACACGTTGCGGCACACCTTCACCAGACGGTTGATAGTGATAAAGTACCAGTCATCAAGTTCTTCACGGTCGTCGAAGCCATTTTTCACCAGCTCAAGCTTACGCTCGGGATAGTAGATGAGCGTACACAACTCTTTTTGGGCACGAAGGCTCAGGGTGTCGTTGAAAATCTCGCCCACCTTGCGCTTGATGGTACCCGATGCGTTGCGCAGCACATGCTGGAACGCCTTGTACTCTCCGTGCAGGTCGGCAAGAAAATGCTCGGTGCCTTTAGGCAAGTTCAATATTGCCGAGAGGTTTATAATTTCGGTACTCGCCGTCGCCACATCGGGGAAATTGTGCGACAGCAATCTCAGGAATCTCAATTCGGCTTCTTTCTGCTCTTTCTTTGTCATTGCCATAAGTAAATGTTGTTTAAAAGGTAATTAGTTTACAAAAGTACTGCTTTTCCCTTTACTAGCAAGCAAAAATCGGTATTTTTCTGCCTATAGCAATATGCTAACGGTATTAACCCAAATCGGTCATCATGCGACAATAGGATGTTTTTTAGGTCTATTTATGCCCTAACAGTTTTATTGCCAGCTGGTGGTCGGGGGTGGCGGTTTGGGTGTCGGTGTCTACTTGGTTGATGTCTTCGAGGGCGCTGCGCAGGGTGGGCTCCACGCGGGGCATAAGGTTGGCGAGCAGAAAATCGGCAACGCTCTCGCCTCCGTCGCCGAATATTTCGGTCATCATCTGCTGCACACCTTGCTTGATGGCTTCGACAATGGCTGGCGCTTGAGCGGGGTCTTCTCCGCCGCGCGTCACCGCCATCATGCTCTGTGTGAGCGGTTCGCGCAGGTGCTTGGTGATTAAGCCCGACACGTCTCTCGCGTCGCGAGGCAGTCGTGAGGTGTCGATGCCTTGCTCGGCGAGCAATGGCTCATATTGCTTGAGTCTGCTTTCCATGCGCGGCCATAGTCGTCGCGATATCATGCTCGCCAGTGCAGGAGCGCTGTTCTCGATCTTGGCGCGGCCCTTGTCGAGAGTCTTCTCGTCAATGCCGTCAAAGAAGCGCGTCTCGATGGTCATGGTGGTGAGCGATGGGTCGATGGTGGCAGTGCGCAAAGGCATGGGATAGGTCGTTGCCGAGCCTGTTGAAACGTCGGTAATGTCATCAACGGTGGCAGCATCGGTAATGTGCAGGTGACCGGTGAAGACTACCTTCACTCCACCCTCACGCAGCACCTGTGCCATCTCTCCGTGATTGGCAACGATGTAATTGGGCAGCAGTTTAGCCTCGCCGTCAATATGCTCCACAAGGTGGTGATGCATCATGGCTATCACACGTTTGCCGCCCTGCTGTGCCTCGGCGAGCTGCCGCTTTATCCACTCCAGCGTTTCGGACCTCACCGCTCCGTCGGTGTGATAAGTCACCTGAGAGTCACCGCTTTGGGCATAGATGTTGCTGTCGATGCACAGCAGCACAATGCCAGGGATAGGCTCGCAGGTGTAGCTCAGCGAGTTAGGGTCGCGCTGCGAGTCCTTGCCGTAACCAAAGTGGGAATATATCGCGGCAAACTCCTCGCTCGTGACATTGGCTGCCTCGGCAGACTTATCGCCAATGTAACTTTTGCTGTAAGGGCACATCACGTCGTGGTTGCCGGGGATGACAAGGGTGCGCACTCCGGCCTTCTCCAGTCGCAGCAGATGCTTTGCCAGTCGCTCATGGCTAGCACGCTCGCCGTTGAAGGTGAGGTCGCCACTGATAAGCAGCAGTTGCGGCCTATTCTCGATGATGTCATCCACCAAGCGCTGCATGATAAGGTCGCTGACCAGCACCAGTTTCATGTCGCCGGCATCGAGCTGCTGCGCAGCCTTGCCACTGTCGTAAAGCGACGGCGCCAGCAGGTGGATGTCGCTGATGACCATAATTTTATAGTTGTCATTACTCTGCATAGTTGTCAATGATTTGGCTTGTACCGCAACCGCAAGCAGCAAGCACCAAGTAGTAAGCAAAAAGTGTTTCATATCTTTCTTTAGAAAACAAGAGAACAAGAAAACGAGAGAACGAGAAAACGAGAGAACAAGAGAACGAGAAAACAGGTTCCATCATCCCTACTATTATAACGCAAAGAAGGGAAGAATGTTTCCTCCCCCTCTTTAAAATTCTATGAATAGCAGTGACTATTTCTGAATATGAGAAATCTTAAAGGTTCTCGAAGAACAGGTATCTATTTTTCTATTTCTGATTCAAGAAATTCTGGATTATTGACTCAGTATTTTTGGGCAAATCGGTCTCTGCGATTTTAAATTTAGTGATTCCCATAGACTTAAACCATTCACCTATAGTTTCCTCTATTTTATTAAAGTCACCAATAGGGTCGGCATTGACCTCAAGCACAAGCACTTCAAGTCCCTCAACTTTTTTGCCTGTAGGTATTAAAGACATCTCTTTTGCAAGCGTTTGCTTTGTAATATAGTTCGCCTGATTGCCTTCAATTTTGTTTCTATGCTCATCATAAATATAGCCATCGGTCAGAATAACAAGCACATTTCGGTATCCATTTTTAACACACATGTCTTTTGCTTTTGTATCAAAGAATCCCCAAATGTCACTGCCTATGAACTTGTGCTCACTGATAGAGTTGTCGTATATAGTCTGAAGTGACTTATTAAAGTTTGCGTTGAGATTTTGTGCCGCATTCATTTTTTCTTTAGTTTGTTTTTTATCGAATTGCCCGAAATCAACCTCCAGTGATTTAGAGAGTTGATTTATTTCATTGCTGTTAGGAGCTGGATAGAAAAAAACCTTAATACGATCTTTCGCATATTTAATATTCTTCTTCCACAATTTATTATTTAGTTCTCGTGTGATAAAACCAACAATAGCAGTATCTTTACTGGCCTGTAAACCATCCCGTTCTTTCACAATTCGGTCGCTTAGGTCAATATATATCGATAAGTTCAATGGCAAATTAGTAGAATTAACGCTAGTAGAATCTTTTTTAGAACACGAGGAACAAGAACCATTTAACTCTGTGCAAATAAAAGCAAGAGCAATAGTTAAA
Organism: uncultured Prevotellaceae bacterium; assembly: GCA_937916085.1. Lineage (GTDB taxonomy): Bacteria > Bacteroidota > Bacteroidia > Bacteroidales > Muribaculaceae > Sodaliphilus. The sequence goes on from CALGGO010000096.1 coordinate 41,571, forward strand.
AGAAATGATGAGAATAATTTAGTTTTCATAATAGTGTATTTAGTTTAATGTGTTAATGACACTGTTTAATTGGTCTCTTGCATTATCCAAGGCTGACTGTGGACTACTTATGAGTGCCATATATCCAATCCATCCTTGGAAGAAATTGTTGAGTTCTTGCTTAATTGCATTTATGTCATATAATACACCTACAGCAAGCTTTGCTCTAAGATTAGTAATTGTGTTTTGCAGTTGGTTGATTGCATTATTATTCTCACTAATTTCCTGTTGTTTAGAATGAATGGCATCCTCTGAATCTTTTATCTCTTTCTCAAGTCTTTTTATGGTTACCTTGCCCTCAGTCATCTCACTAAAAGCATCCATAGTGAAGTCAAACAGCAACCCCCATATGACATAGGCGATAAACCCTGCAAATATTATTATCCAAAAGTTGGGACTTTCAAATGCCATGCTCATAGTGTAATTGGGTGCTTCGGGCGTGGGGATATACATTTTTTCTGAAATCTCAAACGCCAGTAAGGCATCGAAAATGAAGGTTATTACATAGAGTGCTGTAGTTTTTAAATATTTCTCAGCACCTTGTTTTTTGGCATACTGATGAACAAGAAATCCTAGTCCAAGGAATATCATTGGCATAAGCAGAATAAGCAGAAACTGCTCAATTGAGGTTGATATGGCATCATTGAATGCTTGCGGATAGAATATTGCGCTGCCCACATCCATAGTGTCATCGGTTCTGAAAAATGCGGAATAACTTGCCGAACTATAGAAAATAAACAGATAAATAGCAAGAAAAACACACAATATCGCTCCTAGCCAAAAATAGATTTTTGCCATAGGGCGTTTTTTGTTGCCTTCATTTATCTCACTGATTTCATTCCTTTTCTCATTAATGGATCTTCTCAATTCATCGATTGACGCATTGTGTCGTTCTATCTTTGCGTTCTCGCGCTCAATATTATTTTGATTGGTGTCAATCTCGGCTTGTATGTTTGCCTTATAGCGTTGTTGTTCTGTCTCATCGCCAGCTTGCTCTTGTTTAATGATCAACACCACAGAGTTAAGAGCGGGGGTAAGCGCAACTTGTTGTGCATTGGTTTGACCGGCCCAACGAGTTCCCCATTGTTGATAAGTTTCACCTTGTCCTCTGACATTAAGTTTGTAACTTTCGTCAGAAGCGACCTGCTGTGGTGCTTGTTTAGTCTTAAAAAGTTCCTTTAGTTTCATTGCTTTTTGTTTTTAGTCGTTGTTGATTTCATTAATAATATCTTCAACTGCCACATTTTCTTTAGCTTTGCTGATGAGATAATCTACAATCCCATCAAGATTTTCTTCCTCAAAGTTAAAACGTTTTGCAGTTTCCTTAAGCAGTTCCCTTTCCTCTGGATCTATCACTTCATTAGCCCATGCTATTTGAGCCATAATGTAGAGAAATCTTACTTTGTCCTCAATGCTGTCAGGATTATAAAGCTCAATTCCTTTGTTGTTGACTATGGCATCATTGATTTCATCGTTGGTAATGCCATAGTCGCGACCTAATTCATATAAGATCGCCATCTCTCTGGGGTCAGTTTCTCCATCGGCAACAACCATCTTGTAAAGTCCCAAAAACAGTTGTTTAAAACTTTCATTGATATTACTCATAATTAAAATTTTTTACTTGGTACACGCAAAAATTACTGAGGTGCGAGCTTGCACTTGTTATTCTCAGGCATCGCCAAACGCCCCATTACCACAAGTGTGCCCACACCTCTTAGAAAGGTGCGAGCATCGGCCTTGTTGCTGTTGGTAATGTTCTGCTTGAAATTGGCGATTTTAGAGAAATCCAACAAGAAAGCTAATGCTTCAATAATCGTGTTATGTACCTATGTTATTAAAATGTCTGTTTCTTATGCTATAAGTGTATGACGTTAGTAGATTTTATCTTTAGGTCACAAAGTTACAAAAAACTTTTGAACAATAATGCAAACAAGATGTATTTTTTAAAAAAGAGCAATAACGTTGATTGCATAGAGAGGTATGTTTTCCATCCAGTCTTGTTGGCGGTAGTCGCTCATAGATAGTCTGATGCCGTGGAGCCCTGTATTCTTTTCGACAAAAAATCTCAGGCTTTTGGATTTTAGGTTTTCCTCTGCTTTCACTTCTATGGGAACAATCTTGTCGTCAATCTGTATCAGGAAATCTATTTCCCCCCGTGAATTATCGGCCGACCAATAGAACAGGAAATCGACAAATGTCTCTAGATGCTGTGCGACAAATTGTTCGGTTAAAGCCCCTTTGTAGGTGGTTAGGAGCTCGTTTCCTGTCACTAATGTCTCAGGTTGAACCTTATTCATTGCTGAGAGCAGCCCCACATCAACAGCAAACAATTTAAAAGCCGTGATGTCTTCAAAAGCGTTAAGCGGCAATCCACACGCCTTTGCGCGATTGACCTTTATGACCAATCCCGCATCTACCAACCATTGCAGAGCGAGTTCAAAGTCCTTGGCTCGGCTGCCATGCTTCACTGCCCCGTAGATGAACTTTTTGTTTTCGCGCGACAACTGTGATGGCAGCGAGTTCCACACCATGCGAATGCGTGGCACCACATCTGCTGGAGCATGTTTGGCGAAGTTGCTGTCGTAGGACACAAGAATGTTGTTTTGGATGCGTCTCACTTCGTCATAGTCACGGTTCTCGACAAAAGCCAACACCGCCTCGGGCATACCACCGACATAATAATAGGTCTTGAGGTCACGAATCAGCATATCGCTAACAGTCTGAAGAACCGTCCAGTTACGTTTCCTTATTGTTTCAGCGATTTTTTCTTTCCCCATAGCCATCAAAAATTCCTCAAATGTCATGGGATAGAGATTCATATAATCGACTTTTCCCACAGGAATGCTCTCGTCGGATGACAATCCAAGCATCGAGTCGGCAACAATGATGTGCATCTCTGGAGCTTTCTCATAGAAATATTTTAACGAAGTGACACCGCGACGTGCCGATTGTATCTCGTCAAAAATCAGCAGTGTATCTTTGTCGATTGACACATGAAAACGCAGCTCTAGAGACTCAATGATGCGGCTGATGTCGAAGTTGTGCTCAAACACATGCTGCAGGGCTTCCTCATCCTCAAAGTTGATATATACATACTTTTCGTAACAAGTGGCGGCAAACTCTTTCATGAGCCATGTTTTGCCCACCTGCCTCGCTCCGCGCAATATTAATGGTTTGCGGTTTTTGCGAGCTTTCCATTGCTTCAGTTCTTCTATTGCTTTACGATACATATTTGTGATTATTTTGGTTGCAAAAATAGGGGAAAAAAACAAGTTGCACAAAAAATACGTCATTAAAAATGTGTTTTTTACAATTTTTCGTCCTTAAAAATGTATTATTTCGCATTTTTACGTCCTTAAAAATGTATTTTTGCACACTTTTACGTCCTTAAAATCGCTGTTTTGTCAAACAATTGCAAACAAAAATGCGATTAAGCGAGAAAGACTATCAAACAAAAAGAGAGTTCAAATCAAACAAAGATAACAAAACTTAACAAAAATAACAAAAAGGTATTATTTGTTGTCTTTGTTTTTATTTGTTGTCATTGTTTGAAAAATAAGTTTAATTGGCTGCTTGTTTGAAACAGTTAGCTGGCTCTGTAGTAAGCCAAGTCGTTTACTTGTCATTTCGCTGGTTTTTTGATTTTTGGAAAAAAGTTGTTATATTTGCAGCTGTAATTGTTTTTCCTGTATAACCTAACTGATTATGAAGTTATTTAAGATTACCATTTTAGTGATTGTGCTGGCTCTGCTGGGCAGCACGTTCACGGTAGAGGCAAAGAAAAAGCGCCGCACCACAACCAAGAAAGAGAAAACTATTAAGAACAAAAAATCTAGTAAGAGCATGGAGACTAAAGTTGAAAAAAGTGCTCTCGACATGGTGGAATATCAACATCAGGGGATGATGATGCAACCCGTGGCAGAGGTGCGCCTGGAGCGAAAGAACGGAAAGGTAGTGCTTGCGACAAGGGGGACCACCACCGAGGAGAAAGAGTTTGTCCTCGATGACGGCGAGCAGCTCCTCAAGGAAGCGTTGGCAATAATCGAGGAGGAGAAGATGCTTGACTACGGCGTGAGCTATGAGCCCGAAATACAGCCTCTTGACGGCTACGCTTGGTCGTTCAGCGCACGACTGTCGGACGGCCGCTCGGTGTCAAGCCGTGGTCACAATGCAGAACCTGGCGGAGAGGGGTTGAGCAAGATTAGCAAATTGCTTTTCTCCCGCGCCCGAAAACTGCTGGGATGGGATGATTGAATATTATCAGTTGTCAGTTCACAGTTGTCAGTTGTCAGCACCCCTCTGTACTCTAAACTCTAAACTGAGCAACGCGCATTAAACAAAAAAGATGCTGTGCGGTTGTCGCACAGCATCTTTATTATATTCAGCAATTTCAATTTGTGTTATTCATTATTGCCGAGGAGGATGTTATAGACTACAGTGACATCGTTGGTGGTGATTTCTCCGTCACCGTTCTGGTCGCCGTTGACCATGTCGGTGTCGTCACCATTGAGGATGTAGTTGTAGAGTATAGTCACGTCAACACTGGTAACATATCCGTCGGCGTTCACATCGCCAGGAATGCCTTGTGCCTCGCCAGTCACCACAGTGTAAGCCTTCTTGGCTGGAGTAGTGGTGGTGTTGTTCTCGGTAGGCAATGACAGGATAGCCAACTTGCCAGCCGAAACGAAGAGGTTGCCGGCGTAGTCATAGTTGATTTGGGTAACCAAGTTGCCAGTGCCATGCTTGTAGTCATATTTCCAGTTCAAGGCAGGAACACCATCGTTGTATTCTACCTCGAAGAACTTGAGGGTGCCGTCGGGCTGGTTCACAACGAGCTCAGTGCCGTCGCTGCTGATTGCACCGGCACAGTATTGTGTGCCGCTGAGGTGCTCGTGAATTGGGTTGTCGGGGGCACCACTGTTGTAAACGATTGTTCCTTCGGGGTTCACATAGATGATAGAAGGCACACCAGCGTCGTTGTTACCTGCGCTGCGGTTCTGAACTACCCAGATGCCGCCATCTTGGCTCTCGCCAATCACTGCTCCATGAGTGCTTGCCAGCTTAGCGCCAATGCCCCAGAGGCGAGTTGGTGCAGCAGTCCAGTTCTCCATGATTGTGCCATCGGCATTGCCAATGTTGTATTGAGCGATGTCGTTGTTGTAGTCCTCGAGGTGGCAGTACATGTGAGTGTCGGCACCTGTTCCTGCGATGAATACCGAAGGAGTGGAAGTACACATCATCTCACCAGCTTCGTTGGTGATTGTGCCGTTAGAGGCGTGGTCGCCCACGAAGAATGGCTCCAGGTCGCCGCTCAATGTCTCAGGATTGAGTTTGTAAACACCCGAGCGAGCGCCGTCGGCCCAGTTGGCAAGGTAAACGATACCGTTCTGGTCTATAGCCAGGCGGAATGGGTTGCCAAGAGTGTATTCGCCACTGATTGGGTCGCCAATCTGCTGCCATTCGGGAGTGTAGGCATAGATAGCATTGCTGGTGTTGGCAGAGCCGATGCGGTTCACGAGGTAGAAGCGTCCGAAGTATGGACTCTCGGGACTGTTGTCAACGGCATTACCGATGCGAGAGAATGTGAAGTCATCGGGGTTGTTGAGCTTGTTGATGCGTGCGATGGGGTCACCCACGAGAGTGATTTCCCATACCATTGTCAAAGTGCCGCCATCCTCCTCTACTGGAAGCTGGTCAACAGGAACTACAACTTGGTTCTCACCTTCCACTACATTAGAGATGGGCAGGGTGAGGAGAGCCTCGTTGGTGTTGATGTCGCGGAAGGTGATATAAGCCTCTTTGGCATCGTCATTAGCCTTGAAGGTGAAGGTGTAGTTGTCGCCTTCTAAGTTGTAGTTCAGGTCGTAGGCATAGATACCCTTAACTACAGGTTGCTCAGCGTCGTCGGTAGCGAACTTCACTATGTTGGCGTCGCTGCCGGCAAGATAAGCGTGGATATCCTCTTGATTTACCACAGCGCCAGCCCATGCGAAGTCGGCAGTGTTGGCGGTGATAGCGCGTTCGGCTGCAATGTCGGTATTGACAGTGTTAATGAGCTTAGCGCTAGCAATGCCGTCGGTGATGTCATAGAGCTTGATACCCTTCACATCGTTCTTGGTTCCGTAAGGAGCCACTAAGAGTGTGTGTTTAGCGTACTTGAAGATTTGCATACCGTTGCCAAGCAGCTCGGCATCAGCAGTGAATATGTTGTAAGTAGGCACAGCACCATCGGCGGTAACTGGGAACTCATAAAGCTTGCCAGCCTTTGAGCCACCAATGATGAACGCATGGTCATCAAATGGAGACACAGCCACCTTGATACACCCATAGTTCTCAACTGGATAGTTGTCGATGTTGCCTTCGGTAGCCAATGGGTCGCCAAGCTCAGTGAGAGCGATAGTGGCATTGGCGTTGGCACGGCTGGTGCTTACCACATTGCCGTCCTGAATAGCGAAGAATGCGGGACGCACACCACGGGTAGTGCCACTGGTGGGAGCGGGAACGCAAACCATGCAATCATTAATTGGACCACTAACTGCTACACCAAAGCCAAGGTCACTGTTATACCAGTTAGACGAGTATTGAGTCGAGAACCAGTCGGTTGGTGCTGCATCAAAGTCCTCCCAGTAGTAGGCGTGCATAGTACCGCGCTGATAGCCGCTGGGCACGTTGCCATCGGCATAGGATGTGCGCACTGCGGTAACACCCACGAGCTTGCGGTCGGCACTAAGAGTGATAGAGCCAATCTGGTTGTAGAAGCCTGGATTGCCTTCCATAGTGAACAGACCTTCAGTATTGAGCTCCTTAACCACCTGCTTGGTGTTGTTGTCCACGATGTAGAGGTGGGCAAGTGTGCCCTCGTGAGAGAGAACGATGGTTGAGTCACCATATTGCAAGGCTTGAGCCATAGTGCCCACAATGCCATCGTAGGTAGTACCCTCATCCTGATTAAACACAAAGGAACCTGCAAGCTGCAAGTAACCTGGTTGTGCTGGGTCGGGATAGTTCTCATACACTTCCTCCTCGGGAACGTATTCCTCGTTCTCGAGTTTGATGAAAGAGTAGCAGGTATTGTTGGCGGTAACGGTGGCTGCGATAGGTTCATCGAGCAGTTTGTAGCCCTCGGCAGTAGCCTCAACGGTGTAGTTGCCTGGCTCAAGGTTGAAGAACGCGAAGAAGCCGTTCCACTCGTTATCTACTGTATAGGTGGCAACCTCTGCTCCGTCTTTCTTGAGCACTACTTGCGCGCCGTTGAGCGGCAACCACTGGTCGTCGCTGCCGTAGGCATAGTTGTAGAGGTTGTTGACGATTTTCTCGTGCATGTCCTTAACGGTACCTGCGATCTCGCCCTTGCCATTGAGGTTGAAGCCCCAGTAGGTGGCGACACCGCGAGCCTCGCGGATGCCCTCCAGACGGTCGTAGTCGAAGTTGAGGGCACGGTGACGTGAGGGCTGATAGGTGTGGAAGAAACCTTCGAGCAGATAGCCGGGAACGCCGTGCTTGAGTACGCCCAGATAGCCGCTGTACTGGTTGCCGTTGAGGCGTGTGGCGGTGCTGTAGCTGCCATAGAAGCTGATGTCGCCACGCACGTTCATGTTGGTGACGCTGTAGTGGCTCTGTGGCTCTATCTCGCCCATGTGGTGGAAGGGCCACACGGTGCGTGCCATGTCGTCACTGCCTTCCACGCCGGGACCATTATATCCAGCAGCACCTGTAGTTCCTGTGTCGTAACCACGATACAGGAACAGAGGATAGTTGGTGCTGGTGCCATCGGTAGCCGCATTGGAGTGCGACGAGATGAACATATCGAAGTTGCCTTCCTCTACCTCCTCGCAGATGTCGGAGAGGTTCTTGTTATAAATATGATCAGGGTCATATTCGCTGTTGGGGGTGGTGTAGGGCCAGGGACCGTTGGCGGTGCGCGAATAAACAATGTTCTCGCTGCTCACGCCCACCGATTTCAGATAGTCGCCAATAGCGAAAGCGCGTGGCAGGGTGCCACGTCCCTCATAGAATCCCAGGGTGTCGGTGTCTAGCCATGTGGTGCCCTCGGCGTTGAGCACGCCAGTGTTGGGGTGACCGATGGTCTTCATGGGGCGGTCGTTGGCGCCATAGCTGCCGTGACCGGGGTTAAGATAAATGCGGAACTCATCGGCAGTCTTTGCCTGCAAAGAGAAACCAGCCACCACGGCTGCTGCCAGTAAAAGTATAAATTTCTTCATAATTCAGTTCCTCCATTATTTAGTGATGTTAATAATATAAGCCTCACCTGTTGGGGTGGAGAACGCAATCTTGCCGTCGGCGGGCAGTGGATACATGGCGATAACGTCATCGCCGGTGAGAACCTGACGGTTGCCGTTGAGGTCAAGAACGAGAACCTCGCTCGAGGTGAACACCTCGCCGTTGTCCTGGCAGTCCATTGCCACAATCATGTCGTTGCCCATCCATTTAGGGGCGCGGTAGTTGCCAAGGCTCACAAGGCCACTGCCGTCGAGATTGCACACATAAGCGCCCTTGCCGCTGCAGCAGAAGAGAACCTTCGTGGCATCGGGCGAGAGAGAAGCCCAAATGTAGCGGTAGCTCTTGCCCAGAGGAGCGAGTTCCGAGGTCTTGCCGCCCTTGGTAACGTACATGATAAAGTTCTTGGTTGATAGCACGGGAGCATTGACTTGTGCCTTGCCCTCGGCAATAGCTTTCTTAGCAATCTTGCCGTTGTTCACTGCCACGGCGGTGTTGCCGTCGATTGTCATGCCCTGCACGTTGCGCGAGGGTTTCACGAGCTGCTGCTCAGAGCCAGTCGCCAGATTCTTGCTCTTGACTGCCGTCATCTGCAAGTGGTTCTTGGTAGATTTCTCACGATAGACAACGGTGTTGCCATCAGGCGAAATCTTTGTGTCAAAACCAGCACCCTGCGCCTGGGTGATTACCTGTGTGGCGCCAGTGCTCAAGTCATATTTAGTGAGACCGCAGTTGTAGTCGGTAGTCACCAGGATATAGTCGCCCTGGGGACTGATGGCTGCAACTTTGTTGGCGGCATTCTCAGGAATGTTGACCTTGTCGATAGAGGTCACATTCACCAATTGTGCCATCCCACTAAAAGACACGCATAATGCTAAAGCTAATAAAACTTTTTTCATAAATGCTTAGTTTTTTAGTTAGACAAAAAGTTAATTAATAAAATATTTCATTTTTCTCTTTATTACCTACTAATAACGACAATCGTCAGTTATTTGCCCCAAAATTATTGAAAATTTGTGCAAGTTGAGAGAAATGCCAAATTTATTTGAGCATTTCCGAAGCGC
>CALGGO010000097.1 GCA_937916085.1 uncultured Prevotellaceae bacterium
AACGGGGCGGATCTAAGGCAAGGACGGGGCTTCACCGAGGCTGCCTGAGGGCGGCTCCTGCGGGACTCACGCACGCAAAACGCAGACACCAACCACACCCGCCACAACATCAACGCCAGCAACACAATGACAACAACCTCACCCGCCACAACATCAACGCCCGCAAGACAACGGCAACAACCACTTGACACCACTCATCCATTAAAAAGGTTACACCTTATTATATATAAAATAGGGTTATATTTATTGGCTTTATTGTTGTGGATGTGATTTTTTATTTCTAATTTTGTTGCAGTTTTGTATCTAATATTATTTGCTGTGAGAAGATCGAAGAAGATATTATTGATGTGCCTGGCGATGGTTGCAGCTGGGTTAAGTGGAATCTCAAAGGGTGGCGCGCTGGGCAATGCCACTGCTCAGGGTGCCGGTATTGAGCGCATGCGTTTTCATTGCGAGAATGACACAACGAGGATAAACTCGCTACTTCAGGAAGGCCTTCAGAGCGGATTGAGCGACCCTAATGAGCTGGTGTGCTTCTATGCCCACAAACTTGAGGGCACGCCTTACGTCGCCCACACTCTTGAGGGCGAGAGTGAGATGCTCACAATCAACATCGACGAACTCGACTGCACAACGTTTATTGAGACTTTGTATGCCTTGACTCGCACCACACTAAACGGCCGCTACTCTTGGCGCGACTATGCCCACCATCTTGAAGACCTGCGTTACCGCCGTGGTGAGATGGGCGACTACTCCAGCCGCCTGCACTACATCAGCGACTGGATTATCGACAACAGCAATCGCGGCAACCTCATTGACGTGACAAGCGACATAAAATGTGTGCGTTATAAGATTAAGAACATCAACTACATGAGCACTCACCGCGACAGCTACCCGTCGCTTGCCAACGACACAATCTATGAGAAGATCAAGAATTTTGAGATTGGCTATCGAAATCACCGTTTTCCATATATAAAGAAAGAGAGTCTTAACTCAAAAGATGTGAAGGCGGTGGTTAAGCGCGGCGATTTCGTTGGCTTGGTGACCCGTATCGATGGTCTGGACATTTCTCACTTGGGGATTGTTGAGCTCGATGCAGAGGGAAATATCGTGCTCCTCGACGCATCGTCGATAGGCAAGAAGGTAATGCTTGAGGATATTGACTTGAAGAAGCAGCTCTCAAGGAACCCCAAGAACGAGGGCGTGAGATTCTTTAGGCTGACCACCAACCAATAAACTGCTGTTAAAACTAATAAAGCCAGCGGCATCACGCATGATGTCGCTGGCTTTGATATTGGATGTGTCTTCGTTAGAAGAATGTGTACTTCAATCTTGGGAGTATCGCATGGTTCTTACTCCTCGGCAGCAGTCTCGGCAGGCTGCTCGGTTTTCTCGGCAGCAGCTTTCTTGCCTGAGCGGCGGCTGCGGCGAGTAGCCTTCTTAGCAGTCTCTTTCTTCTCGGCGAGAAGAGCCTCGTTGTAGTCAACTAACTCGATAAAGCAAGTCTTAGCATTGTCACCGAGACGGTTGCCCAACTTGAGGATGCGAGTGTATCCACCTGGACGGTCGGCAATCTTCTGAGAGATCTCGTTGAAGAGAATACTTACTGCCTGCTTGTTCTGAAGATAGCTGAACACTACTCTTCTTGAAGCTGTGTCGTCGTTCTTGGCACGATTGATAAGGGGCTCGGCATAGACGCGTAGAGCTTTAGCCTTAGCGAGAGTTGTGAAAATTCTCTTGTGCATGATCAGCGAGATGGTCATGTTGGCCAGCATGGCGTCGCGGTGTCCCTTCTTGCGGCTTAGGTGATTGAATTTCTTATTATGTCTCATCGTTATTACTCTTTATCTAATTTATACTTTGAAATATCCATGCCAAAGTTGAGGCCATGGCTTGACAAGAGTTCCTCGAGCTCTGACAAAGATTTCTTGCCGAAGTTGCGGAACTTGAGAAGGTCGGTCTTGTTGTACTTGACAAGGTCGCCAAGCGACTCGACTTCGGCCGACTTGAGGCAGTTGAGCGCACGTACAGAGAGCTGCATATCCACAAGTTTAGTCTTAAGCAGCTGACGCATGTGGAGAACTTCCTCGTCGAACTCCTCGTTGCCGTCGTTCTCGGCAGCATCGAGTGCGATCTTCTCGTCGGAGAAAAGCATAAAGTGCTGAATAAGTATTCTTGCAGCTTCTTTGAGAGCTTCCTTTGGATGTATCGAGCCATCGGTGGCAATCTCGAGGACGAGTTTCTCGTAGTCGGTCTTCTGCTCTACACGATAGTTCTCGATAGCATACATCACATTAACAATTGGCGTGTAGATAGAGTCGATAGCGATAACGTCGATGGGATCGTTGTTGCTACGGTTCTCCTCGGCGGGAACATATCCGCGACCTTTGTTAATGGTGATATCGAGCTGGAAGCTGGCTTTAGGGTCAAGGTTGCAGATTACGAGCTCTGGGTTAAGAACCTCAAAGCCGTTAAGCACCTTACCAATGTCGCCGGCATGAAAAACATCCTGTCCTGAAACCTTGATAGTAGCTTTCTCGGTTTCGGTCTCGTCAACGACTTGCTTGAGACGCACTTTCTTGAGGTTAAGAATGATGTTAGTGACATCTTCTTTCACCCCAGGTATTGTTGCGAACTCATGCTTAACGCCGTCGATGCGGATGTTGCAAATCGCGAATCCTTCGAGGGAAGAAAGCAAGATGCGCCTTAGAGCGTTTCCTATGGTAACGCCATAACCAGGCTCAAGGGGTCTAAACTCAAACTTGCCGAAGTAGTTGTCGGCTTCGAGCATCAAGACCTTTTCTGGTTTCTGAAATGCTAAAATAGACATGGATGTTAAATTTTACTGTTTAGAATACAACTCAACGATCAATTGCTCTTTGATGTTCTCGGGAATTTCGTCGCGCTGTGGCACGTTGATCATCTTGCCACCCTTCACGCTCTCGTCCCATTCAATCCAAGGATACTTGCTGTGGTTGAAGCCTGCAAGTGAGTCTTGTATTACCTCAAGAGATTTAGATTTTTCTCTAACAGCCACGAGTTCGCCTGGAGTCACCGAGTAAGAAGGAATGTTCACAACATTGCCGTTTACTGTGATGTGGCGGTGCAGAACGAGCTGGCGTGCTGCCGAGCGTGTTTTAGCGATACCTAGGCGGAACACCACGTTGTCGAGACGTGACTCGAGCAGTTGCAGGAGCACCTCACCTGTTACGCCCTTAGAAGATGAAGCTTTCTCAAAGAGGTTGCGGAACTGACGCTCAAGAACGCCATAGGTGTATTTAGCCTTTTGTTTTTCGCGAAGCTGCGTACCGTACTCTGAGAGTTTTCTTCTTCTGTTGGCACCGTGCTGGCCTGGAGGGTTGGTTCTTTTAGCAAGGACCTTGTCTTCTCCGAAAATTGGCTCGCCAAATTTGCGTGCGATTTTTGATTTTGGACCGGTATATCTAGCCATTTTTTTTAATTTTAAAAAGTTAAGTTCTGAATGAATCGCTTCAGTGCAGCCGCGATTGCAGAGAGGTTGTTAAAAAAGGTGCAATCCAATCACTGACAGAGATTCGCGAAAAAATAATAAATACTGTGAAGCAGTTGTCAACTCCTGAATGTAAGGAAATATTAAACTCTTCTTCTCTTAGGAGGACGACATCCGTTGTGTGGCAGTGGAGTAACGTCGATAATCTCGGTCACTGCGATGCCAGCGCCATGGATGGTACGGATAGCAGATTCGCGTCCGTTGCCAGGTCCTTTCACATAAGCCTTAACCTTGCGAAGTCCGAGGTCATAGGCCACCTTAGCACAGTCTTGGGCTGCCATTTGAGCGGCATAAGGGGTGTTCTTTTTAGAGCCACGGAATCCCATCTTGCCTGCCGAAGACCATGAAATAACTTGTCCCTCGCTATTAGCGAGACACACAATGATGTTGTTAAACGAAGAGTGAACATGAAGTTGTCCCACTCCATCAACTTTAACAACTCTCTTCTTAGCTGCGACTGTTTTCTTTGCCATACCTTAAAATTATTTAGTAGCTTTCTTCTTGTTAGCAACAGTTTTCTTGCGTCCCTTGCGAGTGCGAGCGTTGTTCTTAGTACTCTGCCCGCGCACTGGCAGACCGTTGCGGTGGCGAATGCCACGGTAGCAACCGATGTCCATGAGTCGCTTGATGTTCATTTGTACCTCGCTGCGGAGGTCACCTTCAACCTTGTAGTTCTCGCCGATTACCTCGCGAACTTTGGCAGCCTCGGCGTCGGTCCAATCTTTGACCTTAGTATCCTCGCTCACTCCAGCCTCGGCCAGGATTTTAGCTGCCGAGCTACGACCGATGCCGTAGATGTAAGTGAGAGCGATAACACCTCTCTTGTTCTGGGGCAGGTCAACGCCCACAATTCTTATTGCCATATTATAAAACTGAAATTTTGTGCAAAATTAATAAAAATTATCCTTGACGCTGCTTAAACTTAGGATTTTTCTTGCAAATCACGTACAAACGCCCTTTACGACGCACGATTTTGCAGTCGTCGCTGCGTTTTTTTATAGAAGCTCTTACTTTCATAGTAGTGTGTTTATGTAAGTTGTGATTTTAAATGAATCTAAATTATTTGTATCTAAAAGCAATTCTTCCCTTGCTCAAGTCGTAGGGTGACATCTCCACTCTCACTTTGTCGCCGGGCAGGATTTTGATATAGTGCATCCTCATCTTTCCCGAGATGTGAGCTGTGATTTGATGACCGTTCTCCAGTTCGACGCGGAACATAGCGTTTGACAAAGCCTCAACGATTGTTCCGTCTAATTCGATAGCATTTTGTTTAGCCATAAAATAATCGTGTGTGATGTGAGTATTAATAATTTATTTAAATGAATCGGTCTCCTAGCACTTCTTTGATGTACTCAAAGGAAGATAGAATATCGGGCTTGCCATTGTGCACTGCCACTGAGTGCTCAAAGTGAGCCGAGGGCTTGAAGTCTTTGGTGCGTGTAGTCCATCCGTCACGCTCGATGACGATGTTCTTGCTGCCCATGTTGATCATGGGCTCAATGGCAATCGTCATGCCGTTCTTGATGAGGGGACCTGTGCCGCGTCGTCCGTAGTTGGGGACGTCGGGGTCTTCGTGGAGTTTCTTCCCCACTCCGTGTCCGCACATCTCACGCACTACTCCATATCCTCTTTTCTCGCAGTACTGCTGAATGGTGTTGCCAATGTCACCGATGCGGTTGCCTGGGATAGCTTTCTTTATTCCCTCGTAAAGCGACTCTTTGGTGGTGATGAGGAGCTGTCTCACTTCCTCACTCACTTCTCCCACACAGAATGTGTAGCAAGAGTCACCATTGAAGCCTTCTTTAGTTACCGCTCCGCAGTCGATAGAAACGATGTCGCCGTCTCTGAGGACGTATCCCGAGGGGATGCCGTGCACTACAGTCTCATTTACCGAGATGCACACCGATGCTGGAAATCCATAGAGTCCTAAGAACCCTGGCACGCAGCCTTGTGAGCGAATGTACTCGTCGGCGATATTGTTGAGCTTGCGGGTTGTGATCCCGGGGGCGACCCACTTGGCGAGTTCGCCTAGTGTGCGCGCCACCACGAGGTCAGCTTCCCTGAGCAATTCTATCTCTTCTTCGGTCTTTAAATAAATCATACTCAGAACTTGAGTTCTAAATCATTTAAGGGGAAGGAATGCATTAAGAAGCTCTTCCCTTGATTTTACCACTCTTCATGAGTCCGTCATAATGGTGCATACGGAGGTGAGTCTCGATTTGCTGCAGCGTGTCGAGAACCACACCCACACTAATGAGCAGTGATGTACCACCAAAGAATTGCGCGAAGTGCTGGTTCACGCCAAGCAGTCGTGCGAAAGCTGGCATGATAGCCACGATACCGAGGAAAATAGATCCTGGCAAAGTGATGCGCGACATGATAGAGTCGAGATACTCGGCAGTCTTCTTGCCTGGCTTGATGCCTGGAATAAATCCGCTGTTCTTCTTCATCTCCTCTGCCATCTGAGTGGGTCGCACTGTGATAGCTGTATAGAAATAGGTGAAGGCAACGATAAGGAGGAAGTAAACCAGGTTATACCAGAAACCGTTCATATCGACAAACGCCGATGCAAATCCCGAGCCGTCGGCACTGAACTGAGCAAATGTCAATGGGATGAACATCAAGGCCTGGGCGAAGATGATAGGCATCACGTTAGCAGCATTAACCTTGAGAGGAATGTACTGACGGGCACCACCATACTGCTTGTTGCCGACGATGCGCTTAGCATACTGCACGGGCACCTTGCGAGTACCTTGAGTGAGCATCACAGCGCCTGCTGTAACAGCAAACAGCACCACAATCTCAACAAGGAACATCACGAGACCACCCTGCGCGCTGGTGAGACGACCAGTAAACTCTTGCGAGATGGCACCTGGGAAACGTGCGATGATACCCACGAAGATGATGAGTGAGATACCGTTACCAATTCCCTTGTCGGTGATCTTCTCGCCGAGCCACATGATGAACATACCACCCGCCGAGAGCACGATGGTGAGGAATGCCAGTTGCCATGCATTAAAGCTGACACCTACTTGATATTGCAGGTTCAGAATATAGGCAAGACCCTGAACAATGAGGATGACCACTGTGAGGTAGCGAGTGTACTGGTTAAGCTTCATGCGCCCGCTCTCGCCCTCACGCTGCATCTTCTGGAAGCTAGGCAGCACCATGCCCAAAAGTTGAATCACGATCGACGCAGTGATGTAGGGCATGATACCGAGTGCAAAGATCGAAGCCTGAGAGAAGGCACCACCCGAGAACATATCAAGCAGCTGCATAAGACCAGTCTTATTGGTAAAGTCAGCAAGCCTCTGGAGTTCATTAGGGTTGATACCTGGCAACACCACCTGGCATCCAAAACGGTAAATCAGGATGAACAAGAAGGTGATGGTAAGCCTTTTGCGCAAGTCTTCAATCTTCCAGATATTCTTTAATGTTTGAATGAGTTTCATTATCTCTTAATTAAAGTTTGTTGATAGTTCCTCCAGCTGCGGCAATGATTTCCTCAGCCTTCTTAGAGAATGCGTTGGCCTCAACGTCCACTTTCTTACTGAGAGTTCCAACACCAAGAATTTTCACGAGTTGGTTCTTGCGAACGAAACCTGCCTGAATGAGGTCGGCCACAGTAACCTTGTCGAGGTTCTTGTCGGCAGCGAGCTGCTCGATAGTGGTAATGTTGATAGCTTTATACTCAACGCGGTTGATGTTCTTGAATCCGAATTTAGGCACACGGCGCTGAAGCGGCATCTGACCACCTTCGAATCCCACCTTGTTTTTGTAACCCGAGCGCGACTTGGCACCCTTGTGTCCGCGAGTAGAAGTTCCTCCCTTGCCACTGCCTGGTCCACGACCAATGCGACGCTTGCTCTTGTTGGAACCTACTGCTGGTTTTAAATTACTTAATTCCATAGTGCTAATTGAAGTTATTATTCAGCGTTCGTTACTTCTACAAGGTGACGAACTTTGTTAATCATACCCAAGACTTGAGGAGTGTCTTCCTTCTCAACGACTTGATTCATTTTTCTCAGACCCAGAGCATCGAGGGTTCTTTTTTGACGTGCCGGACGGTTGATGCGGCTCTTGACTTGTTTGATTTTGATTTTAGCCATAGTAGTCAATAATTTTATCCGTTAAACACTTTTTCCAAAGAGATACCACGATAGTGGGCAACAGTCATAGGGCTGCGGAGCTCCGAGAGAGCCTTGAAGGTAGCCTTCACCAGGTTGTGAGGGTTAGAAGAGCCCTTCGACTTACATATCACGTCGGTAATACCGACACTCTCGAGAACGGCACGCATGGCACCACCAGCCTTAACACCAGTACCTGGAGTGGCGGGTTGCATGATAATGCGTGAGCCACCAAACTTAGCGGCTTGCTCGTGAGGGATAGTGCCTTTGTAAACAGGCACCTTGATGAGGTTCTTCTTAGCCACCTCTACGCCCTTAGCGATTGCAGTGGTAACCTCATTGGCCTTACCGAGGCCGTAACCAATCACACCATTGCCGTCACCAACGACAACGATAGCAGCGAAAGTGAAGGTGCGACCACCCTTGGTAACCTTGGTGGTGCGGTTGATAGCCACGAGGCGATCTTTCAATTCCACATCGCTTGAAACTTTAACTCTATTATTCTTAGCCATAATTGTGATTTTAGAATTTGAGACCACCCTTGCGAGCTCCATCGGCGAGCGACTTAACGCGGCCGTGGAACAAGAAACCGTTGCGGTCGAAAACGACAGTATCAATACCTGCGGCGAGAGCCTTCTTGGCTACATTCTCGCCTACCTGAGCTGCGATTTCGCTCTTAGTGCCCTGCTCGATTCCCTTAGATGATGCCGACACCAGAGTGTTGCCAGCCACGTCGTCGATGAGTTGGGCATAGATTTGCTTGTTGCTGCGGAAGACGCACAAGCGTGGACGCTGAGCTGTACCGCTGATTTTGCCGCGGATACGAGCCTTGATTTTTCTACGTCTTTGTTCTTTTGATATCATAGTAGTGTAAGTGTCTTAATTATTATTTGGCAGCAGCCGTTTTACCTGACTTGCGGCGAATAACCTCGCCAACGAACTTAACACCCTTGCCCTTGTAAGGTTCGGGCTTGCGGAATGAGCGAATCTTGGCGCAAATTTGACCAAGAAGCTGCTTGTCGCACGACTCAAGAGTGATGAGCGGGTTCTTGTTACGCTCAGTAACAGCGTTTACCTGAACCTCGGGAGGCATCTTCAGATAGATGGCGTGAGAGTAACCCAGAGTGAGTTGGAGCACTTGTCCTTTGCTCTCGGCCTTGTAACCTACACCCACGATTTCGAGCTCCTTCTTGAAACCGGTGCTGACACCAGTCACCATGTTGTTGATGAGAGCGCGATAGAGACCGTGCTGTGCGCGCGACTCGCGGTTATCGTCGGGGCGAGAGACGTTGATGTTTCCGTCCTCTACCTCAACCTTGATATTAGGGTTCACTGCTTGCTTGAGCTCGCCCTTGGGACCCTTAACGGTTATTACGTTGTCTTTAACATCGATAGTTACGCCGGCGGGTATAGCGATTGGCAATTTACCTATTCTTGACATAGTTATATCCTCCTATTATTAATAAACGTAACACAATACCTCGCCACCAATCTTCTCGGCCTTGGCCTGCTTGTTGGTCATCACGCCCTTAGAGGTAGAGACGATGGCGATACCTAAACCATTTAACACGCGTGGCATGTCCTTGTAACCGGCATACTGGCGGAGACCAGGCCTGGAGACACGCTTGAGACACTTGATTGCATTTACCTTATCGACAGCGTCATACTTGAGCGCAATCTTAATGGTACCTACAGGAGCGTCTTCGGGTTCTACAAACTTGTAGTTAAGGATGTAGCCCTGATCGAAGAGAATCTTAGTGATCTCTTTCTTCAATTTCGAAGAAGGGATTTCAACGACACGGTGCTGTGCCTTGATCGCATTCCTCAATCTTGTCAAATAATCTGCAATTGGATCAGTCATTTTATTGAATGTTGTTTAAATTAATTCGAACAGTTAGTCGAACAATATTTAATACTACTTGTGTGTGTGTTGTTTTTGATTATCTCTTAAGAGATGATTACCAGCTAGCTTTTCTCACTCCTGGGATGAGGCCCTGAGAGGCCATCTCGCGGAAGTTGATACGTGAGATACCAAACTGACGCATGTAACCTTTGGGACGTCCCGAGATTTTGCAGCGGTTGTGCAGTCTCACTGGAGAAGCGTTGCGTGGCAGAGCCTGGAGGGCCTCATAGTCGCCGGCAGCTTTGAGGGCTGCGCGCTTGGCGGCATACTTAGCGACCATTCTTTCTCTCTTGGCCTGACGAGCCTTCATTGATTCTTTTGCCATATCAAATCTTCTTTTTTAAAAATTATTTAGCGTTCTTGAAAGGCAGGCCAAACTCCTTGAGCAGAGCAAAACCTTCCTCGTCGGTCTTAGCGGTGGTGACGAAGGTGATGTTCATACCTGTCATCTTGTTCACGTTGTCGATGTTGATTTCGGGGAAGATAATCTGCTCCGAAACGCCAACGGTGTAGTTACCACGTCCGTCGAGCTTGCCCTCAATACCCTTGAAGTCGCGGATACGTGGCAGAGCGATGCGGATGAATCTCTCCATGAACTCATACATGCGGTCACGACGCAGAGTCACGCGGGCGCCGATAGGCATCTTCTTGCGCAGCTTGAAGTTAGAGATATCCTTCTTCGAAACTGTCTGCACTGCCTTCTGACCAGTGATAGTAGTAAGCTCGCTAATAGCAGTCTCAATGATTTTCTTGTCTTGTGTGGCGTCGCCTAGACCCTCATTGAGGACGATCTTCACGAGGCGTGGAATCTGCATGGGAGAGCTGTAGTTGAATTGCTTCATCAAAGCTGGAGCAATCACGTCGTCATATTTTTTCTTGAGTGTAGTAGCCATTACTTAATCTCCTCTCCTGATTTTTTAGAATAACGTACTTTTTTTACAACCTTGCCATTCTCGTCGCGCTCAACCCTGAAACCTACGCGAGTGGGACGCGCGGTGCGGCCGCTCTTAGGATCAACCACGTTGAGGTTTGACAGATGAATGGGGGCCTCCTTCTTGATAATGCCACCCTGTGGGTGCTGTGCATTAGGCTTGGTACTCTTAGATACCATGTTGACACCTTCCACGATAGCGCGGTTCTTCTTAGCATCAATGCTCAAGACGCGACCAGTTTTACCCTTGTCGTCACCAGCGAGAACATATACGGTGTCGTCTTTCTTTATGTGTAACTTAGCCATTTCTTAAAAAATTGTTTTGCGTTGTTATAGGATTACAGAACTTCGGGAGCGAGCGAAACAATCTTCATGTTAGTGGCACGCAGCTCACGGGCTACGGGGCCAAAGATACGAGTTCCTCTCAACTCACCAGCATTGGTAAGCAACACGCAAGCGTTGTCGTCGAAGCGAATGTAAGAGCCGTCCTGACGACGGATTTCCTTCTTTGTTCTAACAACTACAGCACGCGATACTGTACCTTTCTTAATATCACTCGAAGGGATGGCGTTCTTAACGGTAACGACAATCATGTCGCCCACCGAAGCGTAACGGCGTCCTGTACCTCCAAGCACGCGAATGCAGAGGACTTCCTTTGCACCGCTGTTGTCGGCAACTGTTAATCTGCTTTCTGCTTGAATCATAATTACTTAGCTTTTTCGATTATTTCAACTAATCTCCATCTCTTGGTTTTGCTCAGAGGGCGAGTCTCCATCAGGCGCACTTTGTCGCCCACATTGCACTCGTTCTTCTCATCATGAGCGTGATATTTCTTTGTCTTGTTGACAAACTTTCCGTAGATTGGGTGTTTCTCTTTATACTTCACTGTAACAGTGATAGTCTTGTCACCCTTGTTGCTTGAGACAACCCCAATTCTTTCTTTTCTTAAATTTCTTTTCTCTTCCATGTTATGGATGTTGTTAAATTTGGGGATTACTTATTAATTTTCAGTTCACGAGCGCGGAGCTCGGTTTTCATGCGTGCGATGTCTCGACGGTCGAGTGTAATCTTAGCTGGATTGTCGAGTGGCGAGATCGAGTGCTGAATCTTGAGCTGCACATAATCTTTCTCGGCTTGCTCCAGGCGGTCTTTGAGTTCCTTATCGGTCAACTCTCTCAATTCTTTATTCTTCATAATTAATTGTCTGTTTTAAAAAAGATTACACATTCTGTGAAGGATCGTAGTCATGACGAACGATGAACTTAGTGTGAATTGGAAGCTTTTGAGCAGCAAGGCGCAGAGCCTCTTTAGCAATCTCAAAGCTAACGCCGTCAACCTCGATCAGGACGCGTCCTGGGAAGACGGGAGCGACATATCCAGCCACATCACCTTTACCTTTACCCATACGCACGTCGGCAGGCTTGCGGGTAATAGGCTTGTGTGGGAAGATGCGAATCCAAATATTACCCTCGCGCTGCATGTAGCGTGTCACGGCCACGCGGGCAGCCTCAATCTGATGAGCGGTGATCCACTTCGCATCAAGAGCCTTGATACCAAATGAGCCAAAGGCCAGCTGGTTGCCTCTCTTGCTGTACTGACGCACCTTACCATCGGAGGGTCTTCTGTATCTTAAACGTTTTGGTTGTTGTAACATTTTCTTGTCTTTTTAAAAAGTCAATAATGATTAGCGATTGCTTTTACGGTTGCGGAAACCGCCACGGCGATTGGCGCCACCCTGACGACGGTCGTTGCTGCTGGCGAAGTTGGGAGCCAAGTCTTTCTTGCCATAAACCTCACCGCGGCATATCCAAACCTTAACGCCGATGAGTCCCACCTTAGTGAGCGCGGGCACGAGAGCGTAGTCGATGTCGGCACGCAGAGTGTGCAGTGGAGTGCGACCTTCCTTGAACATCTCGGAACGGGCCATCTCGGCGCCGTTGAGTCGTCCGCTCACCTGAACCTTGATACCCTCGGCACCCAGGCGCATGGTAGAAGCGATGGCCATTTTCACAGCACGGCGATAGGCAATCTTGCCCTCGATTTGACGTGCGATAGTGCTTGCTACGATCTCAGCGTCGAGTTCGGGGCGCTTAACCTCGTAGATATTGATTTGAACGTCCTTGCTGGTGAGCTTCTTGAGCTCTTCCTTGAGGTTGTCAACATCCTTGCCACCCTTGCCAATGATTTGTCCTGGGCGAGCGGTGCAGATGGTGATGGTCACCAGCTTGAGAGTTCTCTCGATAACGATGCGCGACACGCTAGCCTTAGCCAGACGCACGCTGAGATACTTGCGTATTTTGCTGTCTTCGAGCAGAGTATCTCCATAATTACTGCCACCAAACCAGTTGGAGTCCCAACCGCGGATGATGCCTAAACGATTGCTGATTGGATTTACTTTCTGTCCCATTTCAATTATGCGTCTTGTTGTTGGTTAATAGTGTCGAGATAAATAGTCACGTGGTTAGAACGCTTGCGGATGCGGTAACCGCGTCCTTGAGGAGCTGGACGGAGGCGCTTGAGCATTGGAGCGCAATCTACGAAGATCGACTTGATGTAAAGCTCACCGTCTTCGGCTTTCTTACCATTCTTCTGCTCCCAGTTAGAGATAGCGCTCTTGAGGAGCTTCTCTACGTCGGCAGCAGCCTGCTTATTAGAAAAATGAAGGAGTCCGAGGGCCTTGAAGGCTTCCTGACCGCGAACCATGTCGGCCACGAGTCTCATCTTGCGAGGAGAGCTTGGCACGTTTTTGAGCCTTGCGCTGCACTGCTCACGGCGGGCTTCCTTAATTTTGTTGGCTGATTCTCTTTTTCTTTTACCCATTGTATTTTAATTCTTTTTTTGTCAATGAATTTTCCCGGGTCCTGATTACTTGTTGTTGCCGCTGTGACCACGGAAGGTGCGAGTGGGAGCAAACTCTCCGAGCTTGTGACCTACCATGTTCTCGGTTACGTAAACGGGAATAAACTTGTTACCATTGTGCACTGCGATAGTGTGACCCACGAAGTCGGGGGAAATCATGCTGGCGCGAGACCAAGTCTTTACCACAGCCTTCTTTCCGCTCTCGTTCATAGCGTCAATCTTCTTCTCGAGCTTGACACAGATGTAAGGACCTTTTTTTAATGATCGACTCATAGTTTAATCTTTAATCAAATTACTTCTTTCTTCTTTCAATAATGTACTTCGAAGATGCCTTCTTAGGAGCACGGGTCTTAAGTCCCTTAGCATAGATGCCAGTGCGAGAGCGTGGATGACCACCCGACTGACGGCCTTCACCACCACCCATTGGGTGGTCAACTGGGTTCATGACAACACCACGGTTGTGAGGACGACGTCCCAGCCAGCGTGAGCGACCGGCCTTACCCGACTGCTCGAGAGCGTGGTCGCTGTTGCCAACGACACCCACTGTAGCGCGGCATGTTGCAAGAATCTTGCGAGTCTCACCCGAAGGTAATTTGATGATAGCGTAGGTGCCCTCACGTGAGGTGAGCTGGGCAAATGTTCCTGCGCTGCGAGCAATGCGTGCTCCCTGTCCGGGACGCATCTCGATGTTGTGAATTAAAGTACCAACAGGAATGTTACATAGTGGAAGCGCGTTTCCCACTTCGGGGGCTACGTTCTCACCGCTTTCTACTGTATCGCCCACGTTAAGTCCGTTGGGAGCGATAATGTAAGCTTTAAAGCCATCTACGTAGTAAAGCAGCGCAATGCGAGCCGAGCGGTTAGGATCGTACTCTATCGACTTTACGCGAGCTGGCACACCGTCTTTGTTTCTCTTGAAGTCGATGATACGATAGCGACGCTTGTGGCCACCACCACGGTAATAAGAGGTGCGGTGACCCTCGTTGTTGCGACCGCCAGTCTTGCGCAGTCCGACTGTAAGAGACTTCTCTGGTGTAGTGCTTGTGATGTTGTCAAATACACCAATAATCTTGTGTCTTTGCCCCGGTGTTGTGGGCTTGAATTTTCTTACTGCCATTTTATTAATTATAAGTTGCTATAGAAATCAATAGTTTGTCCTTCGGCAAGTGTTACGATAGCTTTCTTGAAAGCTGCTGTAGCGCCGCGCTGGATGCCGGTGCGAGTGTAACGCTGTCTCTTCTTGCCGTTGTAGTTCATAGTCTTAATCTCAACCACCTTAACGTCGTAAAGCTCCTCGATGAGGTCTTTAATCTGATATTTGTTGGCTTCGGGAGATACCTTGAACGAAAAACGGTTTGTCTTCTCGCTGATGGCGTTAGCCTTCTCGCTTACGATTGGAATGATTTGAATATCCATTGTTTTTATATCTCTCCTTAAGATGATTAAAATTGGTTCATAACTTCGATGCTACTCTCGGTAACGATCATAGCGCGGTTGTCGAGCACACAGTAGGTGTTGAGGTCGCGGGCGGTGTAAACCTTGGCGGTCTCCACATTGCGGGCCGACATATACACATTCTTCTTAATATCGTCAAGAACAAGGAGCACTTTCTTGCCATCGAGGTTCAAAGCCTTGGTGATAGCAATGAAATCCTTAGTCTTAGGTGCTGCGAAGTCGAAGTCCTCAACTACGATAATCTGGTTGTTCTGAGCCTTGTAGGTAAGAGCCGAGCGACGTGCAAGGTCCTTAACCTTCTTGTTGAGCTTAGTATAATAGTTGCGGGGACGTGGACCGAAGACGCGACCTCCACCGTGGAACAGAGGCGACTTGATGTCACCATGGCGTGCGCCGCCACCGCCCTTCTGGCGTCCGAGCTTCTTGGTAGAGCCCATAATCTCACTTCTCTCCTTTGACTTGTGTGTGCCTTGACGCTGGTTGCCCAGATACTGTTTCACACTCAGGTAAACGGCGTGCTCGTTAGGCTCGGGGATTGCAAATACCTCGTCGTTAAGAGTGACCTTCTTACCTGTATCCTGACCATTGATGTTATATACTGCTAATTCCATAGTTTACTTCAAGATTGAAATGATTGAACCTTTGCTACCTGGAACAGAGCCCTTCACGATGAGCAGGTTGTTCTCAGGCAAAATCTTGATAACCTCGAGATTTTGAACAGTAACTCTCTCATTACCCATTTGTCCGGCCATACGCATGCCTTTGAACACTTTTGCAGGGTAAGAACATGCACCGATAGAACCTGGTGCACGGAAGCGGTCGTCCTGACCGTGGGTCTTTTGGCCTACACCACCAAAGCCGTGGCGCTTCACAACGCCCTGGAAGCCCTTACCTTTAGAGATTCCAATCACGTCAACATAGTGGTCGTCATTGAAGAATTCAACAGTGAACACGTCACCTGGGTTGTAATTACTGATACCTTCAAATCCTTTGAACTCGGCCAAGTGTCTTTGTGGCTTTACTCCAGCTTTCTTGAAGTGACCTGCCTCGGGCTTAGTAGTGTGCTTGTCTTTCTTCTCGATGAAGCCAAGCTGCAATGCCTCGTAGCCGTCTTTTTCAATTGTTTTCACCTGAGTAACTACACAAGGACCAACTTCGATAACAGTGCACGGCACGTTCTTGCCGTCGGCACTGAAAACGGATGTCATTCCGATTTTTTTTCCTAATAATCCTGGCATTTCTCTTAATTTTTAAAAATTACTTACTTTAATCACTTGGATTGGTTAATAAATTGGTGTGGATGATTGTCACTACACCTTGATCTCAACTTCTACGCCACTTGGCAACTCAAGTTTCATCAGGGCGTCAACAGTCTTGGCAGTTGAGCTGTAGATGTCGATGAGGCGCTTGTAGGCACTCAGTTGGAACTGCTCGCGCGATTTCTTGTTAACGAAAGTCGAGCGGTTTACAGTGAAGATGCGCTTGTGAGTGGGAAGGGGGATAGGACCGCTAACCACGGCGCCAGTGCTCTTAACTGTTCTGACAATCTTCTCGGCCGACTTGTCAACCAAGTTGTGATCGTAAGATTTTAGTTTAATTCTGATTTTTTGGCTCATATTTGTTTAAAAAATAAAGTTATTTCAATAAATCTACTCTTCCACCCACTTGCGCCAGCACCTTCTGAGCTATCGCGGTGTTAACCTGCGCGAAGTGAGAGAACGACATAGTGGAAGTGGCACGTCCCGATGTGATGGTCCTGAGTGCTGTCACATATCCGAACATCTCGGCCAGTGGCGCGGTAGCCTTTACTATGCGGCATCCAGTGCGGCTGGTTTCCATTCCCAGCACTTGACCGCGGCGCTTGTTGAGGTCGCCAATCACGTCGCCCATGTTCTCCTCGGGTGTCACCACCTCGACTTTCATGATAGGCTCCATGAGCACAGGACCAGCCTGGGCGCATGCCCTGCGGAAGGCCTGGATGGCGCAAATCTCAAACGAGAGCTGGTCGCTGTCAACGGGATGGTAGCTGCCGTCGATCACGGTGACCTTGAGGCGCTCCACGGGATAGTTGGCGAGCACGCCATTGCGCATTGCTGTGGTGAAGCCTTTCTGTATTGAGGGGATATACTCCTTAGGAATATTTCCGCCTTTCACCTCATCGACGAACTGGAGGTTACCCTCGAAGTCATCGTCGGCGGGCTCCACACGGCAGATGATGTCGGCAAACTTGCCACGTCCACCAGTCTGTTTCTTAAACACCTCACGCAGCTCTACAGCCTTGGTGATGGCCTCCTTGTAGCTTACCTGTGGTAAACCCTGGTT
>CALGGO010000098.1 GCA_937916085.1 uncultured Prevotellaceae bacterium
ATTGACACGAGGCAGAGGGTGAACAGGTCGGGTGGTGTGATGATTGCCGCCACTAGGGCTATGACGATGATGGCATGACGGCGGTAGTGCGCCATGGTGTCGCTTGAGAGGATTCCCATCTTGGCAAGGAAGAAGGAGATTACAGGAATCTGAAACACCAGCCCAAGCATGAAGGTGAGGGAAGTGAATGTGGAGATATAGGATGAGATGTTGATTTGGTTCACCACGCTTGCATCTACTTGGTAGGTGCCAAGAAACCGCAGCGCGAAAGGAAAAAGGATGTAATAGTTCATCACCACGCCAGCTATGAAAAGCAGGTAGATGATCATGGTGATTACCACCGAGTAGCGGCGCTCGTTGTCGTAGAGCGCAGGGCTTATAAAGCGGAACAGCTCCACCACGATATATGGTGAAGCGCAGAGCAGCCCCAGAATCACCGAGGTGGAGAGGTGGGTCATGAACTGGTTGGAGAGTTCGGTGTTGATGAGCGTGATCTTGAACGGCTCGAAATGGAAGTCTATTCCCAGCCAGGCACACAGACTCTCAATGCCACGATAAGTGGCAAAGTCGCTGCTGCCTGGAGCGAGCAGAATGTCGAAGGTGGTCTGGCGGAAGCAGAAGATTGCTACCGCAAACACCAACGCTACAGCGATGATGCGGAAAAGCATCTTGCGCAACACCTCAAGATGCCCTCCGAAGGTCATCATGCCTCCGTTGTCGCCGCTCATTGCTCTCGGGCGGCTTCCTGTGCCTCGTCGGTTTGCTCAGGCTGTGCTTCGTCAACAGGTTGCTTGGGCAGTGCCTCGTCAACAGGCTGCTCCTCTTCTTTTTGAGGTTCCTCGCTTGGCGAGTTCAGCCCTTCCTTGAAGCTTTTCACGCCCTGTCCCATGCCCTTCATCATCTCGGGCAGTTTCTTGCCACCGAAGAGCAGCAAGGCCAGTCCTGCGACCAACAGCAGCTCGGTGGTGCCTATCATTAGTAAAGTCATAAGTGTTAAGTTTAAAGTGTTAAGTTACGAGACTGCGTCTCGTAGTACTCCAACAATTTCTACTCGGCGTTGAGGAAGATTTCGCATGTGTCGAAATTGATTTCCCAGTTGCCGTTGGGGGATCTTTCCCAGTTGTACTTTTGCGCCATGGTATCCCACCAGTTTTGGAACTTGGTGCCGGTCTCGCCCATGTCTTTCACGAGTTTCTCATATAGCTCGGCATTGTCGGCGGTGAGCACTTTTGCCAGCTCGTTAAGACCATTACGGCGTTCAAAGAGAGCCTGGATCTCGTTTTTCTCTTCAGGAGTAACCTGTCCTACTAATTTGCGTGTCATATTCCGT
>CALGGO010000099.1 GCA_937916085.1 uncultured Prevotellaceae bacterium
ATTTCACATTTATTAACCGTCAAATGCTTGTGCATTTCCTATAATACGGAAATAAAAATGAAAAAAAAATCTTTTTCATTTTGTATTTCTCTCAACTTGCACTAATTTTGCACTCTGAAAACAATGCATTGTAACCAACAAGATGGATGTGCCGCTTCTATGACTGTGATTTACAACCATTTAAGCAAAACACCATCTTAATAAAAGAAAGATATAACGATATGGGTTTATTCTCATTTACACAAGAAATCGCTGTTGACCTAGGAACAGCCAACACAATTATTATCCACAACGACAAGATAGTAATTGACGAGCCATCGGTGGTGGCTCTCGACACCAAGACCCAGAAGCTGATGGCAGTGGGCGAGACAGCCCGCGAGATGCGCGGCAAGGTGCATGAGGGCATCAAGACGGTGCGCCCGCTGCGCGACGGCGTGATTGCCGACTTCAACGCCGCCGAGCTGATGATCAGAGGCATGATCAAGAAAGTGAGTCAGAAGAACCACTGGTTCTCCCCTGCCCTGCGCATGGTGGTGTGCATCCCCTCGGGCTCTACTGAGGTGGAGATTCGTGCCGTGCGCGACTCCAGTGAGCATGCCGGCGGCCGCGACGTTTACATGATTTATGAGCCTATGGCTGCCGCTCTCGGCATTGGAATCGACGTGCTGGCTCCCGAGGGCAACATGATAGTAGATATAGGCGGTGGCACCACCGAGATTGCCGTAATCTCGCTAGGCGGTATCGTGAGCAACAAGAGCATACGCATCGCTGGCGACGACCTCACCGAGGACATTCGCGAGCACATGCGCCGCGCCCACAACGTGAAGGTGGGTGAGCGCACCGCCGAGCTCATCAAGATTCATGTGGGTTCTGCCCTCTCTGAGCTTGACAGCCCCCCCGATGACTACATCGTGCATGGTCCCAACCAGATGACCGCCCTCCCGATGGAGGTGCCTGTGTCTTATCAAGAGATATGCAACTGCATCGAGAAGTCTATCTCGAAGATTGAGGCGGCAGTGCTCAGTGCACTTGAGCAGACGCCCCCCGAGCTATATAGCGACATCGTGAAGAACGGCATCTACCTTGCCGGTGGCGGCGCGCTGCTGCGAGGTCTAGACCGAAGGCTGACCGACAAGATTGGCATCCCGTTCCATGTCGCCGATGACCCGTTGCATGCTGTCGCCAAGGGTACTGGCGTGGCTCTGAAGAACATCAAGCGCTTCAAGTTCCTGAAACGATAATCTCTTTAGTTCATAGTTAAGAGTTCACAGTTAAAGAGTTAAGAGTTCATAGTTTTGTCGGACAAGTCAGACAAGAGTGAATTGTGAACTGTGAACTATGAACTGTGAACTGTGAACTAATGCAGGATGAACAACTTAATAAATTTCATAATAAAAAACAGCGCGTGGTTCTTCTTCGCTTTCTATGTGATTGTGAGCCTCGTGCTGCTGTTTCGCTCCAACCCGTTCCAGCAGAGCGTGTATCTCACCTCGGCTAACGGCACGGTGGCGACGATATCTAAGGTCGTGAATGGAACGTCCGACTATTTCCACCTCAAGGAGATTAACGAGGACCTGCACCAGCGCAACGCCGAGCAAAAACAACGAATCCTGGAGCTTGAGAAGCAGTTGGTAGAACTGGAACTGAAATATGGCGCCAAGCCTGGTGAGGCAGTGAGCGGCGAGGGCGACTACTCCTTCATCTCGGCCCACGTGATTAGCAACAGCGTGGCGAACCCCAGCAACTACATCACCATTGACCGAGGCAGCGCCGACGGCATTGAGCTTTACATGGGCGTGATGGACATGAACGGCGTGGTGGGCATCGTCGATGCCGTCAACACCCACTCGGCACGCATCATGTCGATTCTGCACCCCGACACAAAAATTACCTGCAAGCTGAAAGGCAACGGCAACTTTGGACTGCTGGTGTGGGACGAAAAGACCACCGACCATGCCATCCTCAAAGACCTGCCCAAAGTGGGAGAGTATCATGTGGGCGACACCGTAGTCACCAGCAGCAGCTCGTTCAGCTTCCCACCAGGTTTCATGGTGGGAGTGGTAGAGAGCGTGTCGCCAACCACCAAGAGCGACAGTTTCATGACGCTCATCGTGAAACTCTCGTGCCACATTACCCGCCTGAGCAACGTTCACGTGATAAAAAACAACCGCAAGGAAGAACTCAAGCAGCTGGAGAGCGAGGACGCCACCACTCTTAAAGAGGAAGGAGGGATGAGACGATGAAAAACACTCTGCTCAATTTCCTCATCCTTTTCATCGCCCTGCTGGTGGCGCAGGTGGTGTGCAGCAAGATAGTCCTTTTTGGCGTGGCAGTGCCCATCATCTACATCTACCTCATCTTGCGACTGCCAGTCAACTACTCCATCAACTGGACGCTTACGATAGCTTTCCTGTTTGGTCTTTTCATTGATATGTTCAACAACACCCAAGGAATGAACTCGCTGGCATGCACCGTCATGGCGATGGCGCGGCGACCAGTGTTCAACTTCTTCATCGTCATGCGTGAGGATGAGGAGGGCGACCCAGTGCCATCGGTCGATACAGTGGGAATATCAAGCTATATGAAGTACCTCTCCACCTTGGTCTTCATCTATTGCGCTGTGCTGTTTATGGCTCAGGCATTCACTCTTCACAACTTTCCACTCACCTTGGCACGCATCGTTGCCAGCAGCGCGCTATCTATTTTATTAATTTTTGGCATCGACAGTTTAGTGAGCACCGAAAGTGAGAAAAGACTATAATCTCGAGAAACGCAAGCTTGTGATTGGCGGCTTTATTGTCGTCATTGTCGCTATATACCTGTGGAAACTCTTTGACTTGCAGGTCACAAGCAACGAGTATAGCCAAATAGCAGTGAGCAACGCGCGCTCGGTGAAAATCACGCACCCCTCACGAGGACAAATCTATGACCGCAACGGCAACCTAGTGGTATATAATGAACCTGCCTACGATCTGGTGCTCACACCAAAAGATGTGACAGAGTTTGACACCACCACCATGTGCGATATTCTGCAACTCAAGCGCGAAGACTTCGACTTGCTGTGGAAGAACATGAGCGATCCTAAGAAAAACCGAAACTATAGCGCCGTCACACCTCAACCACTGGTACAGAACCTTGACTCTGTCACCTACGGCTACTTGCAGGAGCGACTGCACTGCTTCCCAGGCTTTGACATCGCCCAGCGGGTAATACGCCGCTACAACTATGTGTCGGCAGCCAACATTCTGGGCGACATACGCGAGGTGAACGCCGACGACATAGCGCGCGACAGCGACAACTATTATCTGCCAGGCGACTACACTGGCGACTTGGGCGTAGAGAAGAGCTACGAGAAATACCTGCGAGGCATCAAAGGCAAGGAAATATTCATACGCGATGCGCGAGGGCGCATCAAGGGGCGCTATAACGACGGCAACGACGATGTGGAGCCAGTAGCTGGTAAAGACCTGCAGCTGAGCATCGACATCGACCTCCAGCAGTTTGGCGAGAAAATCATGCGGGGCAAGAAAGGCGCTATCGTCGCCATCGAGCCAAAGACTGGCGAGGTGCTGGCACTTGTCACCAGCCCTTGCTACGACCCTGCGATGCTCGTGGGCAAAGACCGCGGCAAGAACTATGCCGACCTCGTCAACGACGCCAACAAGCCACTCTTCGACCGCTCTATCATGGCTGCCTATCCTCCGGGCTCCACCTTCAAGCCGTCGCAGGGACTGATGCTCCTGCAAGAGGGCATCATCAACACCAGCACTTCTTATCCCTGCTACCGCGGTTACATCAACAAGGGCCTCAGAATAGGCTGCCACGGCCACGGCTCTCCTATCGCCCTGCACCCCGCCATCGCCACGTCGTGCAACGGCTACTTCTGCTGGGGGCTTTACTATATGCTCAACAACCGCAAATATGGCGGCTTAGAGAAGTCGTTCACCTTGTGGAAAGACTACATGGTGTCGATGGGGTTTGGCTACAAGCTCAACATTGACCTGCCTGGCGAGAGCCGAGGCTTCATTCCTAACGCCCAGTTCTACGACAAGATGATAGGCAAAGGCAAATGGGGCGCAAACACCATTCTGTCCATCGCCATCGGTCAGGGCGAGGTGATGCTCACGCCGCTGCAAATCGCCAACCTCGGAGCCACTATCGCCAATCGCGGCTACTACATCACGCCTCATGTGGTGAAGAACATACGCGATGTGGGAATCCTCGAGCAATACACTGTGCAGCATCACACCAAAGTCAGTCCGCAATACTACAACGAAGTGGTGACAGGCATGAGAATGGCAGTCACCGGAGGCACCTGCCGTGGCGCCAACCTGCCAGGGCTCGACGTGTGCGGCAAGACAGGCACCGTTCAGAACCCTCACGGTCAAGACCACTCGGTGTTTATGGGATTTGCGCCTAAAGAAGACCCCAAGATCGCCATCTGCGTCTATGTCGAGAACGCCGGTTTTGGTGCTAAGGTTGCTGTGCCGCTTGGCGCAATGATGCTGGAGCGCTACCTGCGGGGCTACAGCGATGAGATTGAGGCGCGTGCCAACAAGTGGAGCGACAACGCATGGATAAACAACAGCGAAAAGAAGCCTGCCGAGGCACAGCCCGCCGAGTCTAAGCCCGCCGAGGCACAGCCTGCCACCGCCAGCAACTTCCCAAGCCGCGACGGCAGCCCTCTAGGCGGCACCCCCGAGCGAGAGAGAGCGGCAATATTATCACCAATCAGATTAATCAGCACATCACGTCATGGACACAACAAGGGATAACAACGAGAGCAACAAACTGCTCGCCTCGGTCGATTGGTTCACCGTGCTGCTCTATCTGGTTCTCGTCGTGGCTGGAGCCATAAGCATCTATGCCGCCACCACCAACAGCATGTCGCAGGTTAGCATCTTCGACTTCAACACCTATTCGGGCAAACAGTTCCTGTGGATAGGGCTCTCTTTTGTCATAGGCTTCGCGCTGCTGCTCATCGACCGACGCATGTATGAGGGCTATGCCTACCTGATATATATCATAATGATTGTCATCCTCATAGCCACGGCGTTCTTTGCGCCAAACATCAAGGGCTCGCACTCGTGGCTAAAATTTGGCGCGGTGAGCCTACAGCCTGCCGAGTTTGCCAAGACGGCAACGGCGCTGGCGCTGGCGAAGCTTTTCAGCACCTACGGCTTCAAGCTCGGGCACTGGCGCACCTACATCGTGCCCCTGGCAATCATCTTCATCCCAGTCTTCTGCATCCTCCTCGAGAACGAGACGGGCTCGGCGCTCGTCTATATCTCCCTGATTTTTGTCCTCTACCGTGAGGGCATGAGTGGCTTTGTGCTATATGCCATCCTGGCGGCGGTGTCATTCTTTGTCATCATGCTGAAGTTTGCCGACCAACTTGTGATGGGCATTCCCATGGGCTCGTTCATCGTGTTCACCATTGTGATGATAACGATAGTGGTCATGCTTTTCTTCTATTGCCGTGCCGTGATTCCTGGCCGCAACGTGGCGATAGGCTACATCGCGAGTGCCTTGCTGGCGTGGGGACTCTCGGCGATAGGTGTCAGCATCAACGGCTACGCCTTCTTCTTCACCGTCATTCCACTGTCAATCATCTACCTTCTCATCGCCATGTTCCGCGAGAACATTAGCCGAATGTTGCTGACGATAGGCTTTGCCGTAGCGTCTATCATCTTTATGTTCTCGGTAAATGCCGTGTTTAACAACGTGCTGCAGCCTCACCAGCAGAACCGCATCAAGGTTGCCCTCGGCATAATGGAAGACGTGAAAGACAAGGGCTACAACGTAAACCAGTCGAAGATTGCCATCGGGTCGGGAGGTGTCACGGGCAAGGGATTTCTTCAAGGCACGCAGACCAAGCTCAACTACGTGCCTGAGCAGCACACCGACTTCATTTTCTGCACCATAGGTGAGGAGGAGGGATTTCTCGGAACATCGGCGGTACTGCTGCTGTTCTTGTTGCTCATCTTGAGAGTCATCGCTATCGCCGAGCGGCAGCACACCGCCTTCGGACGAGTCTATGCCTACTGTGTCGCCTCAATTCTCATCTTCCACGTCGCCATCAACATAGGCATGGTGATAGGCTTAGTGCCAGTGATTGGCATACCCCTACCCTTCTTCAGCTACGGCGGCTCCTCGCTCTGGGGCTTCACCATCATGCTGTTCATCTTGTTGCGCATCGACGCCGCCCGAGCCGAATATGGCACTTGGTAGCTTGCCGCTCGCGTTGCTCGCTAGTTAGCCGTTTCACTAGTTAGCCGCACTTCGTGCTAGTTTTTAGACATAAGAACATAAGACTTTTTAAGACAAAATGAATGATATATTAAGAAACTTTGGCGCTAAAGTTCGTCACTACAGGGAGATACTTTGTCTTTCACAAGAAAAGCTTACAGAGAAAGCAAATGTTCATCGCACATATATAGGAACTGTAGAAAGAGGTGAAACTAACATCACACTTGTAAATGTTTATAAACTTGCTAAAGCATTAGAGGTAGATGTGACACAACTATTAACTGAAAATTGTTTTTAATTGTTTGCAATTGTTTGACAAAAGCCGCTCGCTGCGCTTGCGGCAAACTAGCGCACTAGAACGGCACTGCCTCTTCGCTGCTGTCGCGCAGGAAGTCGGCGTTGGCGGCTGGAATGTCGTCGATTGATGGCGGTGGAGCGCCAATGTCTGCCGGGGCATCCGCCCTCTCGCGGTTCATGCGCGACTCATACACCTGCTCTGGCCCGTTAGGGCTACCCGAGAGGCTGTCGTCCCAGTTGTCGAAGCGCGCGTACTTGGCGACAAAGCGCATCTTTACAGTTCCCACCGAGCCGCTGCGGTGCTTGGCGATGATAAACTCGGCGAGGCCGCGAATGTCGTTGCCCTCGCTGTCCTCGGTGGAGTGGCTGTAGTACTCTGGGCGGTGGATGAAGCACACGATGTCGGCATCCTGCTCAATGGCGCCACTCTCGCGCAGGTCGCTCAGCTGCGGCCGCTTGCCTTTGCGGTCGTCGCCACGCTGCTCCACGCTGCGGTTGAGCTGCGAGAGGGCTACGATGGGGATGTCGAGCTCCTTGGCGAGCTGCTTGAGCGAGCGCGAAATGGTGCTCACCTCCTGCTCACGGCTGCCAAAGCGCATGCCGGTGGCGTTCATCAGCTGCAGGTAGTCGATGATTATCATCTTCACGCCGTGCTCACGCACCAGGCGGCGGGCTTTAGTGCGCAACTCGAAGATCGACAGCGACGGCGTGTCGTCAACATAGATGGGTGCCGAGTAGAGCTGCTTCACCCTCGACATTAGCACGTCCCATTCCTGCTCGCTGAGCTGCCCGCTCTTGATTTGCTCGCCTTTGATCTCGCACACGTTGCTTATCAGGCGGTTCACGAGCTGTATGTTCGACATCTCCAGTGAGAACACGGCTATCGGGGTGTTGAAGTCCACCGCCATGTTCTTTGCCATCGACAGCACCAGGGCGGTCTTTCCCATCGCCGGGCGCGCGGCGATGATGATAAGGTCGCTGTTCTGCCACCCCGACGTCACCTTGTCGAGGTCGTGGTAGCCCGATGCCAGGCCGCTCAAGCCGCTCTTGCGGTTGCTGGCGTCCTGAATTTTCTTGATGGCGTCGCTGATGATGGGGTCGATTTGTATCACGTCGCGCTTGAGGGTGTTCTTCGACAGCTCGAAGAGCTTGCCCTCGGCCTCCTGCATCAGGTCATAGACGTCGATGGAGTCGTCAAAGGCGAGGGTGGAGATGTTGGAGCTGAAGCTGATGAGCTCGCGCGCCAGGTATTTCTGCGCCACGATGCGGGCGTGGTACTCTATGTTGGCGGCACTCGACACGCGACCGGTGAGGTCCGAGATCCTTATCGCCCCGCCTGCCTCCTCGAGGTGGCCGTCGAGGCGCAGCTGCTCGGTGACGGTGAGCATGTCGATGGGGCGCTGCTTCACGCCCAGCGTCATGATCGCCTCGTATATCAGCTGGTTGGCGTAGTCGTAGAAGCACTCCGGCTTGAGCAGGTCGCTCACCACCGAATAGGCGTCCTTCTCCAGCATCAGCGCTCCGAGCACAGCCTCCTCAATGGCGATGTCCTGTGGCTGGGTCTTGCCCAACTCGCTCAGCACCTCGCTCTCGTGCTGAGGTCTTTTGCGGTTATTGTTGCGGTTCTTTGATGATTTACCAGTTTCAAATTCCATGATTTAATAGTTTAGAGGACAAGAGAACAAGAGAACAAGAATTATGTACTTATGTTCTTATGTCTAAAAAAAGAATAGAACAAGAATTATGTACTTATGTTCTTATGTCTAAAAAAAACGTGGCGAGGGGGCAACTATGAACTCTTAACTGTGAACTAATATCTTGTTCTTATGTCTAAAAATTGTTAGTTTTATTTGATTTGCGACTGCAAAGATAGAACACATATTTCTTAGTGCAACAATTTTTCTCGACTCTTTTATCAACAAGATGTTAACAAGGAAATCGGTTATCGGGAATCGAAGATCGAGAATCAGTAATCGGTTATCGCTCCAATCTCCACTCTAAACTATCCCTTGATTAAACTTTTAATATTTATAATAGTCAAAAAATGTAAAATATTAACCATTTTGTCACGTTATTGTAATATATAGAGCTTTAAGGAGAGAAAATCACAAAAATACTTATAGTTATGCACCGGTTTTTATCAAAATTTCTTTTAATCCTCACAGTTATGGGATTATTTTCATTTAATGCAAATGCGCAGGAAGAGCCCGACTTCGATTACCCGCAGCAGGTGAGCAAGGCCGCCATGGCGCAGCTCAAGAAGGCACAGCGCAGCGGTGACGGGCAAATGATGGTCGATGCCCTCGTGCGCTACTCCATCGCCAAAGCCAAAATCTCGCAAGAGACGATGGACACTATCATCACTCAAATCGAGGACGTCAAGCACAAAGAGCAGCGAGCCGATTACAAGGCTCTGCTCAACCTTCTTGAGGCTGCCGTTTTTAAGAGCTATCGCGACGCCTACGGCGTGCGTGGCCGCAAGAACGCCGTTGATGAAGCGCCCTCCAGCGACTACACCGAGTGGGATATAGAACAGTTTGACAACAAAATCAAAGAACTGGCTAATGAAGCCCTTGCCGATGAGCGGTATCTCATGACGTGCCCCATAGGCAACTACAACAAGATTTTTGTCGAGGGCGACGACATGGGTGCCGTGTACGTGCCCACACTGTTCCAGGCACTGTGCCTCCATTGCAAGCAGCTCGTGGGTGACGACGCCTATGAAAAGGAGCTCGACGCGCGCTGGCTCCACTCATGCCAGGAAGGCACCCCCGAGTGGATGTATGCCGCCATCGAGACCCACGCCATCCGCGACGATTTTGCCGAGTACGAGAAATATAAGGACAACGAACACAGTGCCTTGTTCCTGCTCAACTGCTATGCCACAGATCATTATAACGACCTTAAGGAATATGTAGCCCGTTTCCCAAATTCCTATTACTCTCCCGCGGTTCAGAATAAAATCTATGACATTGAGAGGCAAAGTGTTGGTTTACATTTTGATAAGCACTTGAGCAATAGCGATTCCATCAAGATAAGAGCAAACTTCAAAAATGTGAACGACGCTGAAGTGCGCATCTACCGTTTCCCCGACAAGGTATATGATGATATAGAAAACAGCTCAAATAAGAAATATACACTAAAGGATTTGGAGTTTGTGCGCTCTCACAAGCTGCATGTCTCGGGTGTGGTGCCGTTCAACAAAGAAATGAAAGAGACGTTGCCTCCTTTACCTTTTGGAAGGTATCTGATTGTTGGAGCATTCACAAATCGTGAGGGTGAAGAAATTATTGACAGTGATTTTAGAGCCTATGATGCAGTGCTCGTTCACAATCTCACGATGTTCAGTGCTGGCGGCGAGGGCTTTGACGACAAAGTGTTTACCGTTGATACCCGTTCGGGTGCTCCACAGCAAGGCGTGAACCTTGATATCAGAAGCAGTTATAATAACAAAAAGGATAAGACCTCGGCTGTTACCGACAAGGATGGCAGTTCAGTTCTGCCCAAAGACAAGAAATATTACAATCACAATGTGACAGCGACAAATGGTGACGACAAGTATAGTCCCGCTATAGATGTTCGTCCTTTTGAAAGCGGAGAGTCTTACAGCAACGTCACTGCACGGGTGTTCACCGACCTCAATATCTATCGCCCGGGAGAGACAATGAAGTTTGCCGCAATCCTACATATTATCACCAGCAAAGAGATGAGTCCTCTCGAAGGCAAGAAGGTGAGAGTGATACTCTATGACTCCAACCATAAGTCGGTTGACACGCTAGAGACCGAGAGCGATGCCTATGGACGCGTTCAAGGTGAGTTCAAGATTCCTACCGACCGCATGAACGGACGTTTCTCACTTGATTTCAGAACTGGCGAGAACTACAGAGAGTATCTCAACTCCTATTCGTTCAACGTGAGTGAGTACAAGGCTCCCACGTTTACCGTGTCATTCCCCGATGCACGCCAGGTGTTCACACGCAACCAGCCAGTGAAAATCACCGGCAAGGCACTTACCTACAGCGGTGTGCCGGTGCCAGGTGCCGAGGTTAAACTGCGTCTCTACCGCAATGAGTGGAGCTGGTGGTGGCGGTGGTCAACTACTCGTGGCGAGAATGTGATTGACACTGTGATGACGACCAACGAGAAGGGTGAGTTCACACTTGAACTGCCTGCATCAAGCTTCAAGGAGAATGAAGCGAGGTATTACCATTATAATTATGTGCTCGATGCACAGTGTACCAGCGAGGCAGGCGAGTCGCAAGAGGCTAGCCATTGCTTCATCATTGGCGACAGAAGAGGTGTTGAACTCTCGGGAAACATGGATTTCAATAACGTGAAACCTATTGACCTGCCGCTGACCTTCAACAGCACCGACGAGAACGAGAAAGGCGTGGAGTGCTATTACAAAGTTGAAGATGACAACAATAATGTGGTGGCCTCGGGCAACATCAACAGCGAGAATCCGGTTGTGGATCTCACCAAACTCCCTTCAGGGAAATACAAAGTCACTGTCAATATGCTTGGCGACAGCGAGACAACCTCTTGCTTCGTGACCCTCTACCGCAAGGGTGAGAAGACAAGCCCAGTAAAAGACTCGCCAATGTGGATGCCCGATGACGGACGCAGTGTAGATGATAAGAATGTGGCGCACATCACCATTGGTACTGGCACCCCCGAAGCTTACATCTACTACATAGCCTCTTCGGCAGAGAAAGTGGAGAAGCAGGGATGGATAAAGATGAAGCAGGGCATCAACGACTTTGCCATTGCTTTACCTAACACTCCTGGTGGCTACCTAAACATTCAATTCTATAGCGTGGCAAACAATGAGGTTTATACCGAAGAACTGCGCATGAACAGCAATGTCAAGGCTAAAGCCCTCAAGGTGAAAGTCAATTCTTTCCGCGACAAGCTACTCTCGGGAGAAAATGAGAAATGGTCGTTCACACTCGTTGATGAGAACGACAAGCCGCAAACTGGTGCAATGGTTCTTGAGATGATGGATAAGGCCATCAACGACATCAGTCCAAACAACTGGTCGTTCAATCCTTACATCCGTCGTTACAGGGTGTTCCGCTTCGATGAGAACCGTCTTTATGGAAATATCTACAACAATCCTTCTTGGAGTCATGGCAGCTTAAGAACCAATAGTGCCTCGATTGCAGAGTTCAATACCTATGACGAGAGTTTCTTTGAGAACTATCGTTATAATCTGCTTGGCGCAGGTCGTGGCATGGTGCTCTATGATGCAGCTATTCCTGAACCAGAGATGGCTCCTATGGCAAAGAATGCCAGCATGATGGACACGTCCGATGGTGCAATGCTCGAAGAGGTGGTGATGACTGCCGAGACAGGGGCAGCACAGGTTAATGTCAACGAGGCAGCACTCGAGCAAGTGCAAGTGCGTGAGAGCGATGTGAAGGTGGCTCTGTGGAAACCCATGCTCGTGAGCGACGAGAGCGGCAATGTGTCGCTTGAGTTTGAGGCTCCAAACTTCAACACCACGTGGATAATGCAGGCGATTGCCTACAACAACAACCTCAACACCGACAAGCTCAGCAAGGAAGTGCTCACCAACAAACCCGTGATGGTGAAGTCGAGCCTGCCACGATTCTTGCGTCAGGGCGACAAGAGCCAGCTGGCGGCAAGCTTGCAGAACTCTACCGACAACGCACTTGACTGCGATGCCATCATCGAGCTGTTCAACCCTCGCACCAATGAGGTGATAGCCCGCAAGAACTTCAACGAGAACATCGCGCCTAACGGCACCAACACCCTCAAGATTGACTGGGAGGTGCCCGACACCATTCCGTTCGTTGGCTTCCGCGTGAAAGCCGCCACCGGCAACTTTGGCGACGGCGAGCAGGTGATGATTCCTGTGCTGCAAGCCATCTCGCCGGTGATTGAGACCCAGCCGTTCTACATCGACGCGGCAACGCCTTCGTTCACCACTCAGTTGCCACAGTTCGCCAACGACGCACGCGTCACTCTGGAATACTGCGACAACCCAGTGTGGTACTGCGTTCAGGCGCTGCCCACCATCTACAGCGACAACTACAAAGTAGCCACCACGCTTGCCCACAGCCTCTTTGCCGTGACGCTGGCGCAGGGCATCGCCAAGTTGCAGCCTAACATCAAGGAGGCGGTTGACTACTGGAAGGCCAACGAGCAAGACTCTACCCTAGTGTCGATGCTCGCCCGCAACAGCGACCTCAAGATTGGAACACTCCTCGCCTCGCCGTGGATTAACGAGGCCGACCGCCAGACGCTGCGCATGTCGCGACTGAATGAGCTCTTCGACGAAGAGCTGATGGCCGCCGAGCACAAGCGCATCGTCGAGGGTCTGCAACGCCTGCAGATGACTGACGGAGGCTTC
Source organism: uncultured Prevotellaceae bacterium (assembly GCA_937916085.1). GTDB lineage: Bacteria > Bacteroidota > Bacteroidia > Bacteroidales > Muribaculaceae > Sodaliphilus. The sequence goes on from CALGGO010000099.1 coordinate 12,923, forward strand.
ACGTGGTACCTCTATCCCAACTGCGAGTCGTCGCTCTACACCACCGAGACCGTGCTCGAGCTCATAGGCGAGCTGCGTCACTTGGGGTATCTCAAAGACGATGCCGACATCAACGCTATGGTGAAACGTGCCATCGCCTATTTCGACAAGGAGTATCTGCGAGTCTATAAGGAGCATCTCAAGCACAACAAGAACAACCACAGCGGCTTCAGCGACTATGTGTATGTGCGCACTCTCTATCCCGAGATTCCTGTCACTGGCGAGAACGAGAAGATGCTCAAGAACTGCCTCAAGGCGATGACCAAGGACTGGAAAGGCACTTCGCTGGGCAACAAGGCGTTCTACGCCATCACCCTCAACCGCAACAACTACCAGAAGGTGGCTAAGGACATCGTTGAGTCGATACGTCAATTCTCTCTCAACAAACCCGAGATGGGAATGTACTGGGACAACGTGCAGGCTGGATGGCGCTACCTCGACAAGGTGGCTGTGACATCGACCATACTCCAGGCAATGAACGAGGTTGACCCACGCACTACCGAAATCGACCAGGTGCGCAAGTGGATGCTACTGATGAAGCAGACCAACGACTGGGGCTCCAGCAGCCTCGCCGCCGATGCCGTTTACAGCCTACTCGCCACCGGCAGCAAGTGGCTAGAGCGCAACGACACGCCCACCATCACCATCGATGGCAAGCCACTGGAATTTGACAAGATCGACACCTATCTGGGCTACTGCCGCAAGCAGATTCCCGCCACTTCGCTGGCAACGCTCAACATCGAGCGGCACGGCACAAGTCCCGCATGGGGCGCCATCTACAGCCAGTTCAAAGCCGAGATGAGCGACATCGCCGAGGTGAGCATCTACGATCTCTCCATCCACAAGGAGTTCTATGCCTACAACACCGACGGCTCTCTGCGACGTGTGGAGAACTTCAAGGTGGGCGACAAGATTCAGGTGCGCACCGTCATCAAGAACGCCAAGGACCTCGACTTCGTGACAGTGAAAGACGAGCGCGGCTCCTGCTTCGAACCAGTAGATAAGCTCTCGGGCTACCGATATGCCGACCAGAGCTACTACTACCTCGAAATCAAGGACAGCGAGACCAACATCTTCTTCACAAGCCTCGACAAGGGCACGCACGTGATAAGCTACGACGTCTATGTCACCGCACCGGGCAAGTACAGCGTGGGAATCGCCACGGCACAATGCCAGTACGCCCCGCAAATCACCGCCCACAGCGCAGGCTCAGTAGTGACAGTGGAACCTTGATAAAGCAATAAAAAAGGAGCGCAGCTGCGCTCCTTTTTTATTTTAGGAGTGGATAGGAATGACTAGGAATGACTAGGAATGACTAGGAATGACTAGGAATGGCTAGGAATAGCTAGGAACAGCATTCTGCATTCTGCATTCTGCATTAAATTTTCCCTTCCACTTGGTAGCTGTAGTAATCGCCTCGGCACACTATGATGTGGTCGTCGAGGGGGATGCCCACAGCGTCGCAGGCGCGTTTCACACGTTGTGTCAAAGCGTCGTCCTGGATGCTGGGGCGGGCGTTGTTACTAGGGTGATTGTGAGCGAGAATGATGCTGCTGGCGAGGTGCGTAATGGCGTGTTTGAGTATTATCTTCTCGTCACCCACGGTGGCGGCTGTGCCGCCAGTGCTCACCAGTTCGCGCCCTTTCACATGCTTGGCGCGGTCGAGCAGCAGCACCCACATCTCCTCATGCTCCTTGTCGAGCATGAAGGTGCTCAGGTAACGGTAGGCGGCGTTGGCGTCGGTGATTTGGAAGTCATCGTCAAACTCCTCGCCCTGGAACCGTCGGGCAATCTCTATGGCGGCAAGAATCTCCACCGCCTTCACCTCGCCCACGCCACGGTACATGCGAGTCAAGTCGCTGTATTTATGACGGGCGATTTTGTAGATCTTGTTGTCGTGGTCGTTGAGTATGCGCTGACACAGCTCCACCACGCTCTCGCCACGGCTGCCGCTACCCAAGATTATGGCAAACAGCTCGGCTGGCGACAAGGTTGAGAACCCATATTTCATCGCTTTCTCACGCGGACGGTCGTCAAGCGACGTGCTAAACTTCAACGCCCGCGACTTTATCTCGTTTTGTTCCATTTTCACTAATCATTAATCTCTAATCCTTAATCAGCGAGCAACGCGAGCTCACTTTCCCTTGCGCATGGCTATCTCCTCGTTGATGTCGCGGCCGTGACCGAGGAGGATTTTCCACACAAAAGCCTTGATGAACCCGAAGCCGTAGGCTCCCAGCTGCACAAAGCTCGTCACCACAGCAAGGCTGGCAATCTTCAGGCTCTTGGTCTTGACAAGCGCACTCACCCAAAGCATAACCACATAGAGCGCCAGCGGCAGAATCGCCCACCATCGCCAGAAGATGGCGAGCAGAATCAGCGCAATGCAGCCCAGCACGAACACCGCTGGCAGGCAATGTACCAGCTTCAGCGAGTCGGGATAGAGGAGTTTCAAAGTGATGCGCGACATGCCGAACACGTAGGTCTGGCGCGCGAATTTCTTCAAATCCACTCGGCGCTTGTGATAGACGTAAGCGTCGCGGATAAGGCGAGTCGTGAACCCAGCCTGACGGATGCGTGTGCTCATGTCGATGTCCTCGCTGAACATCTCACGGAAGCCACCCACCTTTTCCCACACCTTGCGGGAATAGCCCATGTTGAACGAGCGCGGCACGAATTTCTCGAGCTGCACCTTGCCGCCGCGTATGCCGCCAGTGGTGAGGAACGATGTCATCGAAAAGTTTATCGCCTTCTGCACGTCGCTGAAGTCGTCGCTCGCCGCGTCGGGACCGCCAAAGCAATCTACCGGCTCGCGCTCGAGTTCGGCTTTGAGAGTCTTGAAATAGTCCTTCGGAATAACGCAGTCGCTGTCGAAGAAAATGAAATACTCGCCGCTGGCACGCTCTATACCGTAGTTGCGGGCTATGCTGCGACCCTCGTTCTCCTTGTAGTGGTAGTGCAGGTCGAGGCGGTTCTCATAGCGCTTAGCCACCTCCTCGCAGCGCACCGTGGAGCCATCCTCCACGAGATACACCTCGAAGTCCTGGCACGACTGCTCTGCCAAGCTCCGCAGCAAGTCATCCACCTCAGCAGGGCGGTTATACACTGGTATTATTACCGAAAAATAGGGCATCGCTCTTTGTGTTATTGTTGTTGCACTGCAAAGTTAGCTATTTTCCACAATACTACCAAAAAAGTTTTGACAAGTCACGCAACAACCTGTGGCTAAAGCCAAACTGACGGCTGAAAGACTAAAAACTTGACTTAGTTTGTGTTTTCTGAAAACTTTATATTAACTTTGCACATGAAAAAAAGAAAGTGACCATTCAGTTAAACTATGAGACATCTTAAACACTTCATTACGCTGATCACCTTTATGGCAGCACTCGGGACTAATGCCACTGTGCCTACCGGCTACTATTCCAGCATCGACGGCAAGCGAGGACAGGACCTGAAAAACGCAGTGCATCAGCTGCTCAAAAACCACACAGTGATGACATACAGCAGTCTGTGGTATCATTTCCAGAGCACCGACTGCCGCCTCGACAACCACAGCCAGGTGTGGGACATGTATAGCAACACGGTGCGCTACTTCCGCGGCTCGAGCGCAGTGAGCGGCATGAACCGCGAGCACTCCTTTCCCAAGAGCTGGTGGGGCGGAGCACAGGTCGATGCCTATACCGACCTCAACCACCTCTACCCTAGCGACGGCGACGCCAACCTCGCGAAGAACAACTACCCGCTGGGCGAGGTCTCGACAGCAAGTTTCAACAACGGCTGCACCAAGGTGGGCACGCCAGTTGCAGGCCAAGGCGGAGGCTGCGCCACAGTGTTTGAGCCCGACGATGAGTACAAGGGCGACTTCGCGCGCACCTATTTCTATATGGCGACATGCTATCAGGACTACACTTGGAAATATACCTACATGGTTACCAACGCCTCATGGCTCACGCTCAACCAGTGGTCTATCAACCTGCTGCTCAAGTGGTCGAGGCAAGACCCCGTGAGCGACAAGGAAGTGGCGCGCAACGATGCAGTGTATAAGATTCAGAACAACCGCAACCCCTTTATCGACAACCCCTTGCTCGCCGAGTACATCTGGGGCGACCGCCAGGGCGAGGCGTTCATCGTGGGCGAGGGTGGCGACGAGCCACAAGGCGACCCAATCCTCATCACCCCCAACCTGGAGACCGTGATAGAGATGGGCGAAGTGGCATTGGGAAAATCACTCACCATGACGGTATATGTAAAGGGCAAATATCTTAAAGAGAACCTGTCGGTACTGCTCTTCCGTGATGATTACAGGATGTTCAGCATCCCAGTGAACACCATTCCACGCGCCACAGCCAACAGCGAGGAAGGCTATCCCCTGCAAATCACTTACAAACCCACCTCTATTGGCTCGCACAGGTGCCGATTGCTAATCTACGACGGCGGCCTTACCGGCAGCTACGGTGCCGACATCTCGGCACAATGCGTTGCCGTGCCCACGCTGAGCACACTAACTGCCCTGCCAGCCACCGACATCAATGAACAGAACTATATGGCACACTGGGAGGAAGCCCCCGAGACAGTAGATTACTATATCGTGAACCGCATCGTCTATGACGACCACAACAACATCGTCTCGAGCGAACAGTTCACCACCGACGAGACAAGCTACCCCTTTGACGACTTGATGCCTGGACAGACCCACACCTACACAGTGCAGAGCTTCCGCTTGGGCTACACCTCTACCCCATCTAATGTGATTACCGTCGCCTATTCGGCAATAAACGGTGTGGATGCCGACATCCCTATCGCCTTCATTCCCACAAGCGGCGGCGTGCTCATCAAGTGCAGCGAGCCGCACCACGGAGTAGATATCTTCTCCACCAGCGGTCAGCACGTGAAGCACCTCGATGTGGTCAACAACGATGACTTCATCTACCTGCCGCAAGGTGTCTATATCATGCGCTCAACAGCGGCACGCAAGCCCAGTAAGCTGGTGATTAGGTAGCGCTTCGCGCTGATTAAAGATTATTTGTGCTTCGCACGATTAGAGATTAATGATAATGCATTAAAAAAGTCCCCAGCCACGCATGGCTGGGGAGTTTTTATCGTTAATAAGGCGGCTTAGCGCACGCGGCCCACGTAAGAGCCGTCGCGGGTGTCAACCTCAATCTTCTCGCCAGTGTTGATAAACAGAGGCACCTTAACGGTGGCGCCAGTCTCAACGGTGGCAGGTTTGAGGGTGTTGGTGGCGGTGTCGCCCTTGAGACCTGGCTCGGTGTAAGTGATCTCGAGCACGGTCTTCACTGGCATCTCGGCATAGAGCACGGTCTCGGTCGAAGCGTCGGTGACAACCTCCACTACGTCGCCCTCTTTCATGAAGTCAACGCCAGTGATAACCTCCTTGAGGATAGGAATCTGCTCGTAGGTCTCCTGATTCATGAAGATGGCGTCGCTACCATCCATATACAGGTATTGATAAGGCCTGCGCTCCACGCGCACGTCCTCGAGCTTCTCGCCAATGTTGAAGCGGCGTTCCAGCACGCGGCCGTCAACCACGTCTTTGAGCTTGGTGCGCATGAAGGTGTTGCCCTTACCAGGTTTCACATGAAGGAATTCGATGCAGAAGTAAAGTCTGCCGTCCATACGGATACAGGTTCCGTTTTTGATGTCTTGAGCGTTAATCATAATCTAAATTTTCGTTCTATTATTGTAAAAAATTGAGTTTCTTAGTCATTATGACGTGCAAAATTACGGCAAATTGAGAAAAAATGCAAAAAGTTTAGACTAAATTTCACAACTTTCTTTGTTATTTCCAAAAAATGCACTAATTTTGCAGTCCGAAATCGGAAAACAAATAAAATTCAGATAAAATGAAACGTACATTCCAACCATCAAACCGCAAGAAAGCTAACAAGCATGGCTTCCGTCACCGCATGCGCACTGCCGATGGCCGCAAGGTTCTCGCACGCCGCCGCCTCAAAGGACGCTACAGCCTCACAGTTAGCGACACTGTTTACAAGTAAGAAACACCCGAGAGGGATGTAAACAGCCGTGCCGCCGAGAGGCAGCACACGACAAATCAACCCACAGCCGTTGTAATCACACACTAGATTACGACGGCATTTGTTGTGTCTATACAGGAGGAGCGGAGAGCGGAGATCGAAAATCGGGAATCGGGAATCGGGAATCGGGAATCGGGGATCGAGTTCGTCCTTCGTCCTTCATCCTTTCTCCTTCGTCCTTCGTCCTTCGTCCTTCATCCTCTCCCCTCTCAACAAAAACACCCCCCCATCATGAAAAAACTGACTACTGATGAATGAAATATGCCAACTATTTGTTATCTTTGCAACATGAAAGACAACAAGAAAGAAAACAACGAGGCAATCAAAAAATTGTGTGAGCGTGTTGAGGACTTATTCAAGTGTAAAATCGCTAGTCCGAGTGAATTTTCGTGGCTGAGCGACGAAATTACCAAGCAAGGCGAGCACGTGTCGCCAAGCACGCTAAAGCGCATATGGCAGTACATCCCTAACACTAACACCCCTCGCAACAGCTCGCTCAGCGCACTAGCGCGCCTGCTGGGTTATAACGACTTCTCACACTTCGTCGCGTCTCTCGCCGAGGGCGACGGAGACAGCAGCGCGACAGTTCTGGGCAAAACGCTTCATCCGAGCAAAGACTTGGCAATCAACGCCCGCTTGCATGTCACCTGGGCGCCATCACGCATCATCATTATCAGGCATCTGGGCAAGGGAAGCTTTGTGGTGGAATATTCACAAAACTCCAAGCTGATGCCCGGCAACACCTTCTCTTGCGAGCTGCTTATTGAAGGCGAGCCGCTTTATCTCGACAATCTGGTTCAGGCGGGCCGCAAGCCCACAGGATATGTGTGCGGCAAGCGCAACGGCATCCACTACATCCTCCACGAGCAACCCGAGTCAAAACACAAGGGACAAGTGGTAAGTGATAAGTGATAAGTGTTAAGTACAAAGCGTTAAGTACAAAGTGTTAAGTACAAAGTGTTAAGTACAAAGTGTTATGTACAAAGTGTTATGTACAAAGTGTTAAGTACAAAGTGTTAAGTACAAAGTGTTAAGTACAAAGTGTTAAGTGACAACTGATAACAAACTGCTTGTTAACTTGTCAACTATTAACTATAAACTCTGAACTATAAACTATAAACTGTGAACCATGGCTTCCTCATCGGCATCAGAATACTTGGAAGACGGCTTCGAAGGCGTGAGCTCCGACTTCACGCAATTTGAGCATCTGGAGCCTCACGGCTACAACTGCTTCACCCGCGCCAAGCGATATGGCAGGTGGTATCTGCTCAAGTCGCTCAACGATGAAGTGCGCGACAAACTCGTGTATCAGGAGATGCTGAACAAAGAGTTTGACATCATGATGCAGCTTCAGCATCCGGGCGTGGCACAAGCCATGGGAATGGAGACGCTGGGAGACCTGGGGCAATGCATAATTATGGAATGGGTGGAAGGTGTAACCCTGAAAAAATGGCTCGAAGGCGACACCACACGCAGCGAGCGCCTGCATGCGGCGGGGCAACTGCTCGACGCCCTCGCCCACATCCATGCCCACGACATCGCGCACCGCGACATCAAACCCAGCAACATCATGGTGACCACCAATGGCAAGAACGTGAAAATCATCGACTTTGGACTTGCCGACACCGATGTACACGCCATCCTCAAACAGCCTGCCGGCACCAAGCAGTATATGGCACCCGAGCAAGCTTCCACAAGTCAGCCCGATGTGCGCAACGACATCTACAGCCTAGGGCTCGTGCTGAGACAGATGAATCTAGGAAAAGACTACAAAAAGGTGACAGAGAAATGCATTCTCCCTATTGATGAGCGATACCAGAGCATCAACGAGCTGAAAAGCGATTTAAGCAGGCGCAAAACACGCCGTCGAAACATAGGCATAGCACTGGCAGCGCTGTCGGTAGCAGGATTAATCACAGCTATCTCATTACTTGCCATTAAACTCAGCAGCAAAGACTCAAGCAATATAGTTGTGCAGGATAATCAGGCACGACAACAGGTTGACTCACTGCGCAACGCATTGAACCATGCCTCCTCAAAGATAGAGCAAGGACAGATGCAGCAAGACAGCTTGCGTGGACACCTTGGCGGGCTCAACGATACCATTGCCTCACTCAACGCTTCCAATACGCAGCTTCTCAAAGTGCAAGAAGCCATCGACGAGCGCGAGCGACTTGTCAATAACGCTATTAACGATGGTTTACAGCTTGTCGATGCTGCCAACGTCGCCTCCCACCTTAAGGAACACATCGATACCTTGAGCGACGTTGAATACTTGTGGATGGACTGGCATTCTCTGTCGCTCAGTGGCGAGCGAAAGATACCAGGCTACATGAACAGCATACGCAACCGCTTTACCAGCAAAGAGCTGGCCGAGATAGAATATGCGCTCAAGGAGCATTGCAGCAATTATGAGAATGAGATAGTTACAAAGCTCGAAAGGATGAAGAACTTTCTAATCGTCGCTGACTGATTTTGACGACTTGGCATTGCGCAGCGCTTCAATTTCCTTTCGGATTCTAGCGGCTTCCTGCTCTAACCTTTCAAGCTTACTTTCGAGATTATTGATCTGCACGTCAATTTCATCGATGTGCAACTCTCTGCCGTCGGGCTCATACGATTGGATAGTCCTAAACTCTTTCCAACCAGGCGCTTTGCGGTAGGCATCTTCGCACCCTTCTGGCACCACAATGGTTGTGGTCAAGGTGTGGTAGGGCTCAATCACCTCTTCCCACTTGCTACCATAGAAGGGGTGCTGGTTTTCGAGCAAAGGAGGAATCTTGTTGTTGCTTATAATAACCCGCAGGTTTGGACAGTCAAGCAGTGCACCTTTAAGAATCCTTAACGCAGTTCCAATATTAAGTTTCACAAGATTGCGGCAACCGCGAAATGCATTAGGACCAATCTCAGCGATACCATAGTCGCGGCCACACCAGGTGACTACATCGGGAACAATAGCTTCGGTAACCGACATGTCGAGGCATGTGTCAACAGTGAGATAAGGTGCGTCCCAGTTGCTGTAGAGGAAGATTCCCTGCTTGATGCGCTTCACGCGAGTATAGGCGTGCGCATCAATCGCCACGCCAGCAACCACGCCAAGCAGCAAGAACGCAAACAATATTTTGGAAAAAGTCTTCATTGGAGAATCAGAGGAACATGACATAGTAGATGGGCATATAGGTGATACCATTTTCAGTATAAATATCACGATTGTTAGACAACACCAAGGATTTCTTGATATTGTATTCAGCATTATCGACAAATGCATTCAAAGCACTGTGCACCTTGTAGTCTTTGCCCGATTTCACTTCAATGGGAACAACCGACAATAGCTTGTCGCTCTCTACAAGGAAGTCAACTTCGCCATTCCTCTTGTTGTCATAGTAATATAATTCGTGGCCATGAGCATTCAGTTCTTGAGCGACAACCGACTCATATACCGAGCCAAGGTTGATGCCGCTCTCTTCGTCAAGCACAGCACCTATATTGCGGCCATAAAGCAGGCCCGTCAGGATTCCTACGTCGTTGAGATACAATTTCAACAGATTCTTCCTGCTCGACTCCAGTAATGGGAACTTTGGCTGTGACACGGCTTTCACCTCAAGTGCGATTCCTGCCTGAATAAGATAATCAAACTCCTCGGCATAATCGCTGAAGCGCTTTCCTGCTTTCCCTTCTATTTGATTGACAAAGACGCGCTTGCGCTTGTTCTCCAAATTAGAAGGAATCATATCGTAAACACGCCTAATCTTCAACTTGTTATCCTTGTCATATTGCGACGCATCGGCGCCATAATAACGGTGTATCTCGGCCTGAATGTCCCTTATTGCCACTATGTCGATTTGTTCCAGAAACGCATTCACGGCATCGGGCATTCCACCCACAAGCAGATACTTTTTAAACAAGTCAAGCACCTTGGCATGCATTCCTTCATCAAGCGTCTTCTCTTGCAAGAATTGGTCTCTCATATAATCAATGATTTCCTTGCCAAATCCATTTGCAATCAAGAACTCCTCAAAGTCAAGCGGATACATGTGACGCACCTGAATGCTTCCCATGGGAATCGACACCGACTGCGACAAAGCCACGCCAAGCAACGAGCCACTGGCGATATAAGTGTAGCGGTTCTCGGCCTTCAAGAATTTGAGCATGGTCAACAGATGCGGATAGGCCTGAATCTCGTCAAGAAACACCAGAGTCTTGCTCCTCTCACCCAAGCGGCCACCAGCAATAGCGCTAAGACGTAGATAAAAATCTTGGGGAGTCTTTACTGATTCAAAAAAACGGGCACCATTAGCATCCTCAAGAAGGTTTACCTCTATGTAGTTCTCAAACATTTCCTGCCCCACATGCCTGATGATAAAAGACTTTCCAACCTGCCGTGCACCATCAATGATCAAGACCTTGTTTGACTCCAACGAGAAATAGTCCTTTAGTGCTGCTTGTATCTTCCTGTATAACATATTGTTAACGCTTTTTCTTAATTTTCAACACCGCAAAAATACACTTTTTCCACGAAATAAGCAAGCAAAAAATACACTTTTTCTGAGTTTTTTAACCCTAAAAAACACACTTTTTCCGAGAACCGCGTCAAAAACGCCCAGCCAGAGGCTGTCCGACCTGTCCGACCTGTCCGACCTGTCCGACCTGTCCGACCCGTCCGACCCCCGAAAACAACAAGCGCCGCAACGGAAACCGTGCGGCGCTTGCTTAACGTGACTATTTCTTTATTTCTTAGTTACCTAGCAGCACATTATATATTGCGGTGATGTCGGAGCTGGTAATCGAGCCGTCGCCGTTCACGTCACAGGTGCTGAGGTAGGTGTCATCGCCAGTGAGCAGGTAGTTGTAAACGGCTGTGATGTCGGCGCTGGTCACCGAGCCGTCGCCGTTGACATCACCGTAAACACTTGCCACGCCAGCAACCACGACAAGCAGCAAGAACGCAAACAATATTTTGTGGCTAGTCTTCATAAATCAGTGCAAAGGTAGCTAAAAAACTCTTTTTTTCAAACAATTAACCACAATTACAAACAATTTATGAGACGAGACTTTCAAGTGATAAATATCGTAAATTTTTGAACGATCGGGAATTAGTCAAGCAAATCCCTAATCATGTTAGCGTCGCTACGAGAGAAACCGCGAGCCGTGATTCTCTGACCGCCATTAGTCTCAATGATTATGTCGGCAAAGAGTAGATGCTTGTCGAGCGACACACTGCCTATGGCACTATGCCTTATCTTAATCTCCTTGTAGCCAATCACCCGCCCCTTGCGGTAGGTAACACCATCGTCAGTGATTATCAACTTATCGGGGAACACCGCATTCCCGTCACCCGACACCCGGCTTGCTGTAAATTCGTAGTACATACCATCATTTATAGTTTGTGTTGTTGCGACATTCGGTGGAACTCGCATTGTTTCTTGGTATAATTTGATAGCCTTTGCAGTGTTTGGCAAGTCCCTTTTATCTGCTTTATAATACTTTCGTTGAATTGTGCTCTGAATTCGTTAAATTGTGAATCAGACCAGTTTTGGCCTATTTGATCTGTCTGTCGCTTCAGCTTGTCAAACACTTGTTCAACCTGCTGACCGACTTGTTGCAAACTTTTAGCATAATTCTCCACTTGGGAGATATTTTTCATTGAACTATCTGCAGAACCCATAATAGCTATTGTGTTATTATTTTATTTATTATTTCATTTGATTTTGGCATTAAGAACGGAGTAAAAAGTTGAGGTTTGCCATTCTCGGGATAATAATAGGCACGCAATCTTTCCTCTTCCTCACCCAATGTTTCCACATCAATTTCCTCGCTGAATCGTAGTGGCAAGATAAATTTGTTCTCAGAGCGCAAAATCACCTTATGACTGAATTTGTCGGTAGCATCAGTGCAATATTCTCCCTCAAAGAGAATATTCTCGGGCTTGTCAACTTGCAGCAGGACATGCACATCTTGCATAGGTCCTTCATCGAGAATGAATTTCAATGCCTCAGGATAACTGTTTATCTTAGATGCGTCAAAGTTAGTGCTTTCACCATTAAGGGCCGACAATGCTCCCATGTCAAGACTTATCACATCATTATCTGGGTCAAAGTCATCGTTTTGCTGCATTTCAGGTAATGGACTTTTGCGCTTCATTTCGGCAAATCGCTCGCTGCTTATTATAGTAAGAATTGTTGGCGTTGCGCATTGATTGCAGATGTCCTCAACCAATTGCTTTAGTAGTTCTCCACTTTGATTTCTCTCCACAATCTGGCAAAGTCCATAGCTCTGCATTTGCTCAAGAAGAGCACGATAACGGGTTGTTTCGTCATTAAGACAATCAATGACCTTGAAGTCACATGACTTGTCGAGTTGGCGATAGGATATCATCAGCGATAGAAGGGCGTTGATAGTAGCACCCACGGTCTGCTCTTCTTTGTTTATTCCAAAGAAAAGGATGTTCTCATTGAAGTCTTGTTGGAGTTTTATTGTTGTTAGCAGTGAATTGAGCCCAATGTTGTGGCCTATAGCAGCAATAGGGGCCTTTGTGCTTTCTTTAATGATTAGTGCTTTGTCATCTTCAAGATACCACTTATCTGAACCTCGGAAATATGCCCCACCATTGCTGGTATTGTCTTTGGCTTTTAACTGCGAAGCGAAAATGGCCTCTGCCAATTCTTCATCAGTAGCGAAGAAAGATTGCACATGCGACACAAGTCCTTTTTTATGGTAATAGCAAAACTCTCCAACAGGTTGCTTCTCGGTAAGGTCGCTGCTATCGGGAACTAACAGGTTAGAGTCGGCTGGCGCACTCATTAGCAGGAAGCAGTCTGTAAGGTTGTTTAGCACCTGTCCAGATATGTCGGTCTCAGAAAGGGTTTGAGTGGCGAGTAGCATGTGGATGCCTTGACTACGGCCCTGAGTGGCAATGATATTTACAATGTCGGCTATCTCACGTTGCATCTTGTAACCGAGACTACTGCCATCCGCTTTGCTGAACATCACTTGGCACTCATCAGCGACAAACAGAATTTGTTGCATCCTGGCATCAGGATGTTTTTTGTTGTACCCATCAATATTTGCCACCCCCTCGGCTTGCCACAGTTTCACACGCTTGCGGTTCTCCTCTTTAAGTTCTCGCAAAATCTCAATTGTCATCTGTGGGTCGCTGTTATCTACAAGTACCGCCTTGGCATGTTTGATACCCTTATATTTATTAAACTCCACCCCCTTGAAGTCCATTAGATAAAGCATCAGGTCTTCAGGAGCATATTTATTTATAGCCGATGTGATAATGTTATTGAGAAGCACCGATTTTCCTGAACCCGACTGTCCAAGTATGAAGGAATGCAGATAATCTTTGGAATTGAAACGAACTATCACTTCTTCCTTGGTGTTTATATCCAATCCAACTGATACGCTCATCTCTGACATTACAGGCAGATAAGGCGTGCTTGCAACCCTAACAAAGTCTTGCTTAATAACTTCTCTTTTGGGTTTCTTAGCACATTCCGAATTAAGGTAGTTGAAGCACTCTGTGGCAATAAGCGGAATTTCGCTGAATGGAGTATATCTTATTATGGCATCTTTGTTGCGTTCCGATGGCAATTCTATAGTTTGATAGTTATGAATGTCAAGCAGTTGTTGATCTTCTTTGTTGCGCAGCGAGTAATCGGTGTTGTTGAGCACGATGAAGTAGATGCCACATTTTGGACCATTCTCAAAGAGTGGCATCAGTTCGGTCATGTAGCTATCCATGTTGTAAGGATAGCAATTGAGGATTACTATCTCATAGGGCAATGCTATCTCATTGTTGCGTGAGTTGTAAGCCACGAGGTCACCATATTTCTTCATCACCATTGCCATGTGTTCCAGCAGGTGTCTGATTCTGGGACCAGCAGTCTCATAGTTGAAGACAATCTCATCGTGAAACAGTTCGGGTTCCAAACGAGTGGTGAGTCCATCGGCCAATCCGGTCATGTTGAAGTCAAACACGTTGAGCAGCACTTTTCTCACAGGCAGCGATAGCATCATGTTCAGCACAAGAGTACACAATGCCGATTTTGCTTCACGCTTGTTGCTGTTGGTGTAGTTTATGACGAAGTTCTGCTTGTCGTTGTTTTCGTCCTGCCAGGGCACAAATGCCGGTGTCTCAATAACCTCACCGTTCACAACATCGCTAAGGCAACTTGCCGTGGCGAGATAGTCAAGAGCAAATCTGCGACTAGAGTTTGCACTCAATCGTTCACCAAGTTTTTGAAGGTCCTCGTCATCCATGAAGTCGGGCATGTTCACTTGTAGAAGCTCGGGATAGATTGAGCTCAACAAGCGCATGCATTCCATAAACTCGCTTCTTGTGTTCTTAACCTCCTGTAGCCAAGTCTCCTTATCGGTAGAGTCAACATCGCTGAGTTTTTGAGCGTAAGCCTCTAAAATATCTCTTATGTAATTAAGTGTGATAGCTTCCATTGTATAGTCATTTTTCTAAGACTGGACGCACGCTCATCCCCATGTGGCGCACAAGTGATACGATCTCTGGTCCCATCTGGCTGAACTCGAGCAAAAAAGCACGGCGATTGTCATCATCGTCGCATCGCAGCTCAGATGTCCAATATCGCCCATAATAATAGGCGTCTTCATACTCGTTGCCATAGCGGTCGCCAGCTGCGGGCAGGAAGATGCTTGCGCCGTTCTTGCCTATAATCTGTGCACCGGGATTGCCGTTGATGACGGTCCATCGCCATTGGCATTTCTGGATGAGCTCTTTCATCTCGGCTCTGGTGGGCAATCTCCAAGTCTCGGCCCACATCTCTCGGGCAATATCATGCTCGGTGCCACCAATGTCTTCAGGAGGGTCAGAACATGGATAGTCGTCGGGGTCGGTTGAGGAGAGCCTGCCAGTGGTGTCGCCCCATCCCACATAGAGACCTGGCTGCTCACCGCTGGCAGCGCCCACGTTACGGCTCGACCACAACACCGAGAGCCCCAAGTCAACAGGTACTCCCGTGCCACGGCGTTGTCGTTCCTCGTTTATCCACCACAAGGGCATGAGCTCCACCTCATCATCAAGTACACTGTCAAGGAGACTAGAGCACTCGGCAGGGAACAAGTCGAGGATGCCATAGCCCTCACGTGCTTGTTTTAGAGTCTCAAAGATTTCACTAAGGGTTTGTGACATATTATGATGATGTTATTTGCGTTTTACAATGTGGGAGCTGGCGTTGAACCTCCGTCCATGGGTGGGGGGGTGCCACCATCCATTGGGGGAGGCGTGCCCATTGGTTGCTGTGTAAAGAGTGATGCCAGCTCGGGCACAGTCCCTGCTGGTGCCCATTGAGGCATGCCTTGAGTCCACACTTTAGTCTGGGCGTTCATCTGTCCCGATTGAGCATATTGCCTCAGAGTGTTCATGTCAAAAGGTCCCATCTGTTGACCATTTATGCCCACATAGTATTGTGTTGACATCATTGGTGGTGGTGCTGCCATGCCGCCCATAGGCTGACCGCCCATCATGCCGCCGCCCATAGGCTGACCGCCCATCATGCCGCCACCCATAGGCTGGCCACCCATCATGGGATTGCCTCCCATCATGCCACCTTGGCGTCCAAAACGACCATCCTTGATAAGCTGCTCCTGGTTCATCTCAATGCCGTCGCGCTGAATGCGCATGCGTTCGCGTTGATCTTCCATCTGCATCTTCATCGCATCTATTGTCTGCATGCGTTGTAGCTCAAGGTTCATGTCACTCTGTTGCTCCATATTATTGATAGTCAACCTATTTTGAGTTTGCATGCGGTCTCGTTCAAGGTCGCTAGTCAAAGCCTTGAGTTCACGATAGTTACGACTACTCTTATCGTAGTTAAGACTTACGATATCGATTGAGCGCACATTGATGCCGAAAGTTCTTTCCACTTTTGTAGCTACTTGCTTGTGCACAAGTTCGCTTATCTCCACAATTTTCTGATCTAGTTGCATGGCAGGGAGACCAGCTTCTCTTGGAGCATTGCTTACAACGCTCTTAACATACATAGCAACTTGACTTTTAAGCTTGTTATGGAACATATCATCGCTATATGCTTCATTCTTATTTAGCTGACGGAACATGTCCATATCATCTATACTATAAACAATAGAACCACGAACTGATACAGGAACGCTTTGATCCATAAAGCGTGGGTCAGAAACATCGAAGAAAGGAATCACAAAATTTACCTGACTACCCTTACTCAAATTACTTAGGTTGGTCATATTGTTTCGTACAACTTCTTCTCGTGCCTGTTTTGCCGCTTGCTGGGCAGCAATGCGCTTCTCTTCTTCAACTTCTTTCGAAGACTTAAATCCAAATAACGCCATGATTGAAACTTTTATTAAAAATATGATAAATATTTAGTTATTTATTCCAAGCAAATTCAAATAATTATAGAATATTGTGTTTGATAATTAATACTTGTGCTAAATATATTTCAAAAACTCAACAGACTTTATTTTCTTCTCTTTAATGAAGATACAACACCAAATCCAAGAGAAGCAACTCCAAGGAGAATAAAAATACCACCTTTAATATTCTCGTTTCCCGCATCATCTCTAGCCTTTATCATTTCTTCTCGTAATTGTGTATATTCCAAACTCTCGTCACCAAAATTATGATGATCAGGATGAGCTTCCACTTGAGCCCTAAAATCCTTAGAACGATGATCGGCATCACTTCCTCTAGAACAAGCTCCGAAACCAATGATGAAAAAGACAATTGCCGCTAATATTGCCCATGTGACTTTGTTTTTCAAAATACTAATAAAGTCTTTTTTCTTTGCTTCACTTGCAAGTCTTTTCTCCGTACCAGAGATTTCATCCTCGATTTCCTCTAATAACCTTTGAATCTTGGGATTACTACCATAGTACATTCTTGCCTTACGTGCATAGCGTTCTACAGTAGCTTTGCTTCGTGAGGCTTCTCTACCTGACTTCATATCAACAAGAGCCTCTTCAAGTTTGTCAAATATTTCTTGAAGTTCCTCACTCGCCTGGGCTGTGATATGCTCATCACAATGAGGACATTTCTCAGCCAATTGTGGCACTGCTCCACCGCAATAAGGACATGTTTTTCCTTTCTGCTTGCGAGCAGCTGAATCAATAGCCATATCAATTTTTTGTACTTGTGCATCAAGGTAAAGATCTATCTCGTCACGATCAAGTCCCATACCTTCAGCTTTTCTTAGAACCACTTGACGCTCCTTCTCGGTCAACACACCATCTGTCAAGTACTCCTGGATTAGGTCATCCAATTCCTGAGGAATTAAACTATTTGCCATAATTATTATTGTTATTAATTGTTGCCTACTCTTTTCAGGATTTTCGGCTTGGTCCTATTGTTTGTTTATTTAATTTATCTTAGCTGCGAAGTGTATTTTGCCTGTTCAATTTTTTCAAGAGTGGTGTAAGTCTGTCTCCTGATGAATGCGCATCGCTTTCCATTCTTGTCTATAGTGTCGTTGATGATGGGGTGTTCTAATTGCTGTTGCTGTTTAAGTTCAAATACTTGCCGCAATTCGCCCTTATAAAGTGGCTCTTTATCTTTCAAATATTTTGCTGCTTCTGGGCAATATCTCAAATCGACATCGTTGTGAGGTCCTTTCACAATCTCAAACACATATTTAATTCGGTTCTTGCATGCAAAAGCCAAGTATTTGGCATTAGCTTCAAATCGCCTGTTCTGGCATATGTATAGACTATAATCTAGCGCCACTTGTTCGCCCCAATTGCCACCGACGATGATGACTCTGTCTTTGACAAAGTCGCACACGTTTAAGTTCTCAAGGAGAATATGGAATTGCCCTATCAGGTATTCTAAAACGGGATTGTTGTCCTGTGGCCTAAACCCTTCGAGCAGATCCATTATTTCCCTCCAGCTATACCACAGTTCCATGCCATTTAGCATAGCGGGTCGTGATTGGTCAGGAGTTATATATATTAATGTGTCTCCAGGCTTATGGCATTGTTTCAGATGAGCTTGATACTGTTGTTTCGCCTGTGGGCTATTTTTCAATGCATTTTTCTTTATCTTGCTCTCAATCAGTAGTTTGAAAGAATAATTGGCTGTTAGGACAGCATCGGGGACACTTCCAACTCCTTTCACTTGCGACAATACTGTTATCTCACTACTTGGCAAGGCTTGTGTCCTTGCGTCTAAAATATAATTGATAAGATCCTCTCCACCTTCTTTTAAAATGTGAAGCAATGCGGCAGTTACCATGTTTTCTTCGGTCTTATAGTGACCAAAAACAGACTGATATGATATTGATTTCTTAGCCATTATATTATTTATTTATATTATTGCCTACTCTTTTCATGATTTTCGGCTTCCTCCTATTTTGTTCTCGGTTTTTTATTGTTATGTTATTGGTTTTTAATCGTTTGACAACTCTCTGTGGCGCGGTTTTGTCCTTAATAAGGATTATAATCCGCAAAAATTTTTGTCTTTAATTGTCTTCAAGAAGGCACACAAAGTGTGAGCCTTGATGACTTTCTTGTGTCAAAAAGGCTCTGGAAAACCTGTAGTAATGAGAGGTGGGTTTGAAAAATTCCTAATGGTTAGGTTTTATTCTGCCATCTTTTGTTCCTTGCTGGCATCTTTGTCCTCACCTGCTTGACCTGTAGCCCGCTACTATGTCGGCGCATTTGAGTCCAAATCTGCTCAGCAATCAATCAAAATATGTCAGCAGCAATTTTTAAAACCCACCTCTAAAGAAAATCGGCTCACACCTGTAGGTGAGGCACTGCGTCACCACGATGAGTGGTGCGCATTGCTCACAATGCCGTCAGGCAGGAAAACCTAGTTCAGCGCGTCGCCCTTACTACTTATAAATTTTCCAGATTTATTTTGACAAGGCGAAGCATCTGTGGCTCCTGATGATATTTTGCCTCTGTGTGAGTGCTTGGCACTCATGACAATGCAAAAATAGTCAATTTTTTTGAACTATAGTCATTGCGAGCCGATTTTTTGCAAAAATAATCATAAAGATTTTTACCTGCAATAGGTTAAGAGGTGCATTTTTCAGGCGATTAGGGCGTTTTTAATAGCATTTAAGTGCAAATGCTGTTCATATTGGTTCATTTAGGATTATTTGTGATTTCCAATCGAAGAAAAATCTTAGAAAAAAGACGAGTGCTCGTTTCTGGTCGTTTGATTATTTGAAAACACAACCACGAATTTTCACGAATTGCCACTAAATCCTCAACAAAACTTGTTTTCTCACAAAGCTGCCACTTCGTGGTCACAAAGCCTGCTCACGCAGGGATTATTTATTTTGGTGAAAATTCGTGTAAATTAGTGGTTGGCCGAGAAAGAATTGTTTGTAATCATTTGTAATTGTTTGATAAAAAGTCATTTTTGGTTGTTGACGAAGTCTTGCCAGCGGGCGATGAGTCCTGCCATGTCGTCGGGGAGGTCGCTGTCGAAGTCCATCTGTTTGCCGGTGGTGGGATGCACGAAGCCCAGCGTCTTGGCGTGGAGAGCCTGACGCGGGCAAAGCTTGAAGCAGTTGTGAATGAACTGGGCGTAGCTCGACGAGGTGTTGCCACGCAGAATCTTGTCGCCGCCATAGCGCTCGTCGTTGAAGAGCGGATGCCCGATGTGGCGCATGTGGACACGTATCTGGTGTGTGCGTCCCGTCTCGAGCTGGCACTGCACCACCGCCACATGGTTGAGGTTCTCGATAGTGTGATAGTGAGTCACGGCATGCTTGCCCTGGTCGCCATCGGGGAACACCGCCATCTGTAGGCGGTCGCGCAGGCTGCGCCCTATGTTGCCCACTATGGTGCCGTCAAGCTCCTTCATGGCGCCCCACACCACGGCGATGTACTGCCGCTTGGTGGTCTTGTTGAAGAACTGAAGCCCTAATGACGTCTTGGCATTAGGAGTCTTGGCTACTACGAGCAGACCGCTGGTGTCCTTGTCGATGCGATGCACGAGCCCCATGCGCGGGTCGGTGACGTCGTAATCGGGGTTGTCCTTGAAATGCCAGGCGAGGGCGTTGACGAGCGTGCCGTCGTAGTTGCCGTGCCCCGGATGCACACACATGCCAGCGGGCTTGTTCACCACCAGCAGGTCGTCGTCTTCATAGACGATGTTAAGCGGAATGTCTTGAGCGATAATCTCGTTCTCGTAGCGCGGACGGTCCATCACCACCGAAATCTCGTCGCCGGGATGCACACGGTAGTTGCTCTTCACAGGGCGGCCGTTCACGCGTATGCACTGCGCCTCGGCGGCGTTCTGGATGCGGTTGCGAGACGTGCCTTTGATGCGCTCCACAAGGTACTTGTCGATGCGCAGCAGCACGTGCCCTGGTTCCACCACATAATGGTAATGCTCCCAGTAGTCACGCCCATTCTCGGTGAAGTCGGGGTCACTGAAGTCGCTCTGAATCTCCAGTCCAGAATCTTCTAACAAGTCCTCATTATCGTCGCTCATAGCCAAGAAAACATCAAGAGGGTGTGTCAAAATTCTGACTTAGTGCGCTTCGCGCAGAAATCAAACAAATCATTTCAAATCAAGCAGAATATAATTTATTGATTTCAAATAAAATAATTATTTGTTAGATTTGGAAAAATTTGAGAGATTTCTCACGCGTAGCGTGACTCATCTATTTTGACACACCCTCGACTTTTACTTACAAACCAAATGCCTTATCCTCGGCGCGTGCCTTGTCGCGCTGCTTCTGCTGCAAGGAGTCTTTCACGTTGTCGGGGATCACGTCAAATGGCATCTCGTTGATTCTTCCGTCGCCAACCTCAATGCTCACCTGGTCGGTAATCGAGACCTTGCTGCCTGGCGTCACTGGATGCCCGTTGACCTTCACTGCCAGCACCAGTCCGCGGTCGGCGCTGGGCACAGTGTCGATGCTCACATATTTAAATCCCATATTCTTTAACCTGCTCTCAGCATCACGACATGAAGTCTCGGCAAGTGGCGGCAGATTTACCATCATGGGGTTGAAAGCGTTGATGGTAAGGCGTATGGGGTTGGTTTTCTTTGCCATAAAATTACCCCCAGGCACTTGCTTGAGCACGATGCCCGGCTTTATCGACTCATCGTAGAGCGAGTCGGTAATCTCCCACTCAAAACCTGCCTCCTCAATTTTGCGAACCGCATCATCTAGAGTCAAGTTAGTGACACTAGGCACCTTATATTCCTTGCCGTGCTGCGTGAACAAGTCAATGAGCATATACAAAGCATACAGTCCTGCAAACAGCACTACCAAGGCACCCAAGCAATTAAGCATTACTGGATGTTTCTTTCCAAATTCTCCAAACATATTCGTTGTTCGTTTATCGTTTGTTCGTTTATCGGGGATCGAGGGTCGGGGATTGGGGCTCGGGGATCGGAGATCTCTCACCTAGCACCTCATACCTCTCATCTCTCATCTCTCATCTCGCATCTCGCACCAGTTTATCGATTATCGAAGATAGTGTAGTAATTAAAGGCAACGCGCTCTAAACTCTAAACACTAAACTGCGCGAAGCGCCTTCGTTTATCGCTCCTGGAAGTTGAGTTGCGACTGATTGATGAGCATATTAAACGTGGGCTCACTGCGCAAAGCGTTAAGGTTCACATAGGGAGCGTCATTAACCTTGATATCGTAGAGACCGCCATAGCCATTGGCAAGGCATGACTCAAGATACTTCAAGCCCTGAGCCTTGTTGCCCATCGCCGATTGCAGAGCTGCCGCATAGTAATAAGCCTCTCCGCCTGTTGCTGAAGCCTCATGGATTTTCTCCTCTGCCCAAGCTGTTGCCTCGGTGTCGCGGTTAAGCTCATGGAGCGCAAAGCCACGCAGTGAGGAAACATCCTCATCGGGAATGTCAAGCATCTTCTGGAAGTCGGCAGTAGCAGCCGAAGCGTTCTTGAGATGAGTCTTGTTGAGCCATCCGCGCAGCAAGAGAGCCTCGGCGTTCTCGGGCTCGGCAGCCACAGCCTTGTCGAGGATGGGTAGAGCCTCTTTATACTTCTTCTGCTCAATGAGCAGTCGTGCTTTCTCAATCAGCGCTGGAGCATAGTCGGGGTTGAGCACCAACGCCTGGTCAAGGGTGTTGATGGCGGTGGTGAAGTTGTTTCCCTTGCCCTGGCGGCGCTCTATCAAGCTGCGCTGCACATAGCCATCGGGATTGGTAGCATCGCTGGCGATGGCTTTGTTGGCATAGATGTAAGCCTGATCATAGTCACCAAGCTGATAGAGGCATTTTGCTTCATCATTATAGATTGTTGAGTACTCCAGCAGGTTGTTGTCGGTGATAGCCTTGAGGTCGCGCAATGCCTGACCGTAATGATTGTATTTCAGGGCGATAGCCGAGCACACGCGGTAGAAGATTCCCACACGGGGATTGTCGTCGGTAGCGCTGCGCAACGAGGCTATCACATCATCGTAGTGGTCATCGGCAAGGTTGAACAGCTGGCCTATCGCAGCACCATTGTCGTCGGTAGAACTCATAGCGATAAGATAGGTGTCGCTGGCGTCACGATACTTGCCAAGCATCTCCTGGACGTGAGCGCGGTTCATATACACCTGCGGCTCGGCAGGGAACAGTTTCACAGCCTGATTCACCCAATTCATAGCGTCATCGGCATTGCCTCTATCGGCTTCGATGCAACCCAGGCAATACATCGCGTCAAAATTTCGGGGCACATTCTGGAGAATGGTCTTGAACTGCGTCTCGGCGGTATCGAAGTCGCCCTTAGCGTAAGCAAGCTTGCCTTTCATGTCAACCCACGCGAGACTGGTGGGGTCGATGGTAGAGGCCTTGTCCACATCGGCAAGAGCAGCGTCGTAGTTACGGTTCAACTCATAAAGCTTTGAGCGCAGCATGTAAGCGTCAAAGAGCAGCTCGGTATCCTTGGCAGGAGCGAGCTGGATAGTGCGGTCCACATCATTCATAGCGCCCTGGTAGTCACCGTTGAAGAATAGCTGATTGGCACGCATGAACAGCGTGTTGTAATCGTTGGGGTTCTTAGCGAGATAATCGTTATAAACCTTCATCACCGCCTGGGTGATTTTGTCTTCGCTCTGGGCAGCAACCTGAAAGACAGTGCCCGAAACAAGCAGCAGTGCAAGAAGCACTAAAAATTTCTTGATTTTCATAGTTTTATATAATTTTTGTGTTATTAATTATCAATTTCGTTAATCGCCTGCTTCAGTGTGGTGAGGCGTGACAATAAACCATCGAGCAAGTCGAGCTGCAGCATGTTGGCGCCATCACTCTTTGCCACGGCGGGATTGGGATGGGTCTCGATGAAGATGCCATCGGCGCCAGTGGCGATTGCAGCTCGGGCAACAGTCTCGATGAGCTCAGGGCGGCCGCCTGTTACGCCGGCACTCTGATTAGGCTGTTGCAGCGAATGAGTGATGTCCATAATCACCGGAGCATACTGCCGCATGACAGGTATGCCACGGTAGTCAACTATCAAATCCTGATAGCCAAAGGTGGTGCCACGCTCGGTGATTGCCACCTCGGTGTTTCCCGAGTCAATGACTTTTTGCACGGCAAAGCGCATCGCCTCGGGAGAGAGAAACTGACCTTTCTTGATGTTCACCATCTTGCCGGCGCGGGCTGCCGCCACCAGCAGGTCGGTCTGGCGGCACAGGAAAGCCGGAATCTGCAATATATCAACATATTGCGAAGCCATCGCCGCCTCGTCGGGAGTGTGGATATCGGTCACCACGGGAATGTGGAATGTGTCGCCCACCTTGCGCAATATCTTAAGCGCCTTCTCGTCGCCAATTCCGGTGAACGAGTCGATGCGCGAGCGGTTCGCCTTGCGGTAGCTGCCCTTGAACACATATGGGATATTGAGCCTGGAGGTCGATTCCAGCACTTTCTCGGCAATACTGAGCGCCATCTCCTCCCCCTCAATAACACACGGCCCCGCTAGGAGGAAGAAATTTCCCGTAGATGATGATTTCAGATAATCGAGCATACTATAAGTTGTCAGTTATCAGTTATCAGTTGTCAGTTATCAGTTGTCAGTTATCAGTTGTCAGTTGTGAGTTGTCAATTTCCTAACTATTCCTAATTACTCTTAGCTATTCCTAGAACGTGCATCGTGGCTACCGCCATCAGGGCGGCGGTCTCGGTGCGCAGGCGGCTCTCGCCTAGCGTCACCGGCACGAAACCAGCTTTCAGTGCCGCTTCCACCTCCTGTGGGTCGAAGTCGCCCTCGGGACCTATCATCACCGCAGCGTCGCGGCTGGGGTCATAGACCTGCGCCAGCGACTTGCGCTCGTCACGAGGTAGCGACTCGTCACAGTAGGCAATAAAACGCTGCGCGTCACTCTCCTCGGCGAGGAAGTCCTCGATGGGCGTTAGCTCGTCGAGTTGCGGCAGCTGCGCTTTTAGCGACTGCTTCATGGCGGCGACGAGAATCTTGTGCAGTCGCTCGGTCTTGAGCACCTTGCGCTCGCTGTGGCGGCACAAGAGCGGCGTGATGCGGTCCACACCCATCTCGGTGCATTTCTCTGCCATCCACTCGATGCGGTCGAGGTTCTTGGTGGGCGCCACGGCAAGCATTATCTTGGTGCCCCAGTGTGGCACACAAGCCTCTTGCGAGACAATCTCCACAGCGCAACGCTTGACGTGAGCCAGCACAATGCGGCAGCGGTAGAGGGTGCCAGCACCGTCAATCACCTCGATTTCGTCGCCCTCGACAAGCCTCAACACGCGCACGCAATGGCGCGACTCCTCCTCGGGAAGAGAGAGACTATCGGCTATGTCGGGGGCGAAAAATCGATGCATCTTTTTATTAATTCATAATGCTTAATGCACAATGCATAATTGGGATGCGCCACAAAAATGCAGAATACAAAAAGAATAATTAATTGTTTAGTCTTCTTTGCCTACAACCTTGTTTACTTTCTCTTGCTGCTCGGCAACACGTTTCTGCATAGCCTCGGGATTGTGCTTGTACTTGAACAATATCCAGAACAACACTGCCACGACTAAAGCGAAACCAGCAAATATGAACCATGGTGTCTGCCAGTCGCCAACTAGGAAGCCGGCATCATTCCAGCTACAGAACTTGTTGATAACCTCGCCAGCAGCAAGTGTGCCGATTGTTGCTCCCAAACCGTTGGTCATGAGCATAAATAAGCCCTGAGCCGATGCCTTAACATTTGGGTCACACTCATTGTCCACAAACATTGCTCCTGACACGTTAAAGAAGTCGAAGGCAACACCATAGACAATACACGAGAGCACAAATAGTATCACGCCTGGCATTGCAGGATTACCAAGTCCGAAGAAGCCGAAACGGAACACCCAGGCAAACATTGCAATGAGCATAACCACCTTGATGCCATAGCGTTTCAAGAAGAATGGGATGAGCAGGATGCACAATGCTTCACTGATTTGAGACAGAGACACCAGCATAGTGGCATTGTTGGCGGCAAAGGTGTTGGCATACTCTGCCATTCCCTTGAAGTGAGTGAGGAATGGTGTAGCATAACCGTTGGTAACCTGCAGCGACATGCCCAGCAGCATCGAGAAGATGAAGAACATCGCCATCTTCTTGCTCTTGAAGAGCTTAAATGCACTCAGACCCATGGTCTCGGCAAGCGACTGCGACTCCTTCTTCACTAGCTTGCACTGAGGCAGTGTGAAGCAGTAAGCGAAGAGCACCACGCTCAATATACCCGATACAAGGAACTGATAGTGTGTATATTGGAATTTGTTGGCATTCTCGGCGAGAGTGAAGAAGAAGCTGCCATTGTCAAGAGTAGCGCAATTCACGAACCACATAGTAGCGATAAA
Organism: uncultured Prevotellaceae bacterium; assembly: GCA_937916085.1. GTDB lineage: Bacteria > Bacteroidota > Bacteroidia > Bacteroidales > Muribaculaceae > Sodaliphilus. The sequence continues at coordinate 38,800 of CALGGO010000099.1, forward strand.
GCCAATAGTACCAAACACACGAATTGGCGGGAAGTCCTTAACGGTATCCATACCATTATCCTTCATGATAGTGAATGCGGTGGTGTTACTCAAAGCCAAAGTTGGCATATAGAATGCCACACTCAAGGTGTAAAGCGTGATAAACATAGCTTTATTAGGCTCGGCTGCCGCTGCTCCCATGTAGAACAGGGCTATCATTGCCACACCTGCCAGCAGATGACATATTCCTAGCATCTTCTGAGGCTGAATGAACTTGTCGGCAATAATGCCCATGAGTGTTGGCATGAAGATTGAGACGATGCCTTGGATAGCATAGAACCAAGCTATCTCGCCGCCCATTCCAGCCTTTCCCAGATAGTTTCCCATGCAGGTGAGATAAGCACCCCACACAGCAAACTCCAAGAAGTTCATGATGATTAATCTAACTTTTAGATTCATACTGTCTTTGTTTTTTGGTTGTTATTACTATTTTTATTCTGATATTTCTTCGGTCTTAGGCTCGTTGCCGAGCTTTTCGTTTATCGCCTTTTGGATGCTTGCAGCGAGCTCATATTTCTCGAGCTTGACGGCACGGTTGAGCTTCTTCTGCAACTCCTCTACCGTCATGTCGCTAAGGGTGCGTTTGGGTTTCACCGCCACTTTGCCGTCTTTGCCATCCTGAATGAGGAAGCCTGTCTTGTCAAGCACCTCTTGAGTGGTGAAAATGGGAGCGTTGGTGCGCAACGCGAGTGCTATGGCATCGCTGGTGCGAGACTCCAGCTCCAGGTCTTGGTCGTTGGTCGAGAGCTTAAGTTTCGACATGAACACTCCCTCGCTGAACTTGTAGATGAGCACCTCGTCAAGGCTGATGCCAAAAGCGTGGAACATACTCACCATCAGGTCGTGAGACAGGGGTCGTGGCGGAATCACATGTTCCAGCCTCATGGCAATGGCCTGTGCCTCGGGCACACCCACCACAATGGGCACACGCAGGTCACCGTCGCGCTGCTTGAGCAGCAAGGCGTAGGCTCCAGCCTGAATCTGGCTATAGGTGATGCCCATCACGTCCATTTCTATTTTGTTTTCTGTCATTTATCTTAGTATTTTTTGAACACACTTAAAACTTAACACTTACAACTTAACACTTAAAGAGTTATCACTCCGCTGCCGTAGCACAGGTGCTGGTCTTTGTCGTAGATTACGGCAAACTGCCCAGGTGCTATGCCCTGGATGTCCTCTTCGCTCTCGATGAGCCACTGATTGCCATCGACATGTGTGAGATGCCCTTTGGCAAAGTGTGGCGTGTGGCGGTTCTTGAAAGTGATTTCGTGAGCACCACCACTCCCCTGCCACGGGTTGCCGCTGATGAAGTGCATCTCGTCGAGGTGTATCTCGCGGCCATACTGCTTGCTAGTGCCGTAGCCGTTGCTCACATATATGGCGTTGTCCATAATATTCTTTTTCACCACATACCAGGGTCCGCCGCTCAGTCCCAAACCCTTGCGCTGGCCTATGGTGTGGAACCAGTAGCCATTATGCTCACCTAGCTTGCGGCCAGTCTCTATCTCGATGATGGGACCCTTCTTCTCGCCCAAATGGCGGCGGATGAAGTCGTTATAGTTAATCTGCCCCAGGAAGCAGATACCCTGACTGTCCTTGCGGCTAGCGTTGGGCAGCTTCACCTCCTGAGCTATCTCGCGCACCCGAGCCTTTGGCATCGACCCGATGGGGAAAACCAGATGCTTGAGCTGGTCGTAAGTTATCTGTGCCAAGAAATCGGTCTGGTCCTTGACGGCATCGACCGCCGTGGCAAGATACTTGGTGCCGTCAATCTCGCAGGTGGTGGCATAATGCCCCGTTGCCGTGATGTCGAAGTCCTTGCCCCAGCGCTGCTCGAAATATCCAAACTTTATCATGCGGTTGCACATCATGTCGGGATTAGGAGTGAGGCCAGCCTTGACGGTGCGCAGCGCATATTCCATCACGTTGTCCCAGTATTCCTCATGCAAAGACACCACTTCGAAGGGCAAGCCGTAGCGATGAGCGATGAGGGTACACATCTCGATGTCTTCCTCGGCGCTGCAGTCACCCTCGTCATTGTCCATACCGATGCGTATGTAGAACAACTGCAAGTCGTGCTCAGCCCGCTCCACGAGCTCATGCACAACTACCGCGCTGTCAACTCCTCCCGATACCAGTACCGCTATGTTCATCTCGAAGTCCTTAATTCTTACTTAACACTTATCACTTAAAACTTATCACTTAGCCTACGCTTTCTCCAGCACCTCGCTCTCCTCGTCGTCTTTCTCGCTGATGGTGTGGATGGCAACGAGGTAATCGAGCGATATCTTTCCAGGACCCGCCAGCATCATAAACACGAAGATGCCCAGGAACATGATGGGATATCCTGGCTCAAAGAAGAACATCTGCTTGGCGCCAACTGCCAGACTAGGCAACATGGTCTCGGCGTAAATCATCACACCTATCGATGGAATAAGTGCCAGGCGTGTGAAAAGCCCTAAAATGATGAACACAGCACACACGATTTCTATCACAACTATCGCTATTATTGTCGAGTCGTTGGCTGTGGCAATCGCGCCCATTGATGAGTGGGCAAATTCCTCTAAGTGTAGCATTTGCCTTACACCAAGCTGCAAAAACATCAACCCCGTGAACTGTCGCAGAAACAGTCGCGACAGGTTGCTGTAGGTGTGACCCACATTCATCATGAACAGGCTCTGGATCCATTTTGGAAGCTTTGTCATAATCTTTATCCTGATTTTGCTTTATTCTATTATTATTTACATTGATACCATGCTTTTCATGAAATCAACGGTTTTGTTCTTGGCTATCACGCGGAATTCCTCGTCAAGGACATAGAGGCACGGCATAATGCGGATGTCGAGCTTGCCAGCAAGGTCTTTACTGGAGCCCACCTCCCATTTCTCGCTATAGCTGCGCGAATCAGCGTCCCACTGCTTGGGTGCATCGCCTAATATGATATTTATCACTTTGATGTGCCCATCATCAACAAGCTTGCCAAAGGTTATGTCGGTGCTCAGACGCATACGCTCAATCGAGCTGCCACTGTCACCATCGCTGAGCATCACAACATAAATGGCAGCACTTGCCGAGCGATTGTCGGTCAAATGCTTGCGGATGCCATCAATCGAAGTGTACTCAAAATCATATAACGGCTGCCCTAGCTTGCTGGTGGTCAAACGCTTGATTTGCTCGCTATAGTGGTTGCGCACCTCTTTCTTAGCCCAGCTAGCATCGGCGACACTTTGTGCGAATGTAATATACAGGTCGTCAACCACATCGGTATCGTGATAGTAGAGAATATATTCTGCCAAACTCGCCAATTTCAAGAAGTTGTCGTGATTGGCCTGTGACTTGAACATGAGGTTGCGAACCGAGCTCAACGACAAATTCACGTTGGCACCAGCTTTCATAATATCAAAATACGTCATCATTGCCTCTAAAAGAAGGCTGTCGTTCTCGGCGGCAAAGGGCTTGGTAAGCTCGCACTTGTCCCAAAAGTGCTGAACACTGTAGTCGCAACGGCTTTCGATGCTTGAGCACGTGTCGGGCGCTACTGGATACTCAAACAAGGTAGTAACCTGACACATTGCATTACTCGCTGTAAACAAAGCAATTACAACTAATATTACACGAAAAATCTTGTTCATCTATAAAAATAATAATTATTATATTACTATTTACCTTGCTAAGGTACGGCAAAAAAACACAACACACAAACTTATTGCACTAAAAAAAACTAATTGCACTCCAAAACTTTCATTCTGCCGTGACTCGAGGGCTTACTCGCCATCAAAAAATCCCCTTCCAGCAATTGTGCCAGAAGGGGGTGTATCGGGAGCCACGAACGGGACTCGAACCCGTGACCTACGCGTTACGAATGCGTTGCTCTACCGACTGAGCTATTGTGGCTTGACGCTCGTTAAATTGCTAACAAGCTAATATAACGTCTGCTTACTATAGGTAAGCGTTATCGTTGCATCGTTAAGATTCAGTTTCGCCATGCACGGTCGCGACACCGCTGGTGCGATCTTGGTGACCACCTCGGTCGAAGCGCTCGACGTGTAGTAATAATAACTCGAAGTGGTGTTGGTGTATTTTGTCACATCGATGGGCATTATCACGAAGTTCATGTCGCTTGCCGAGGCTATCCCGCCCTTGTTGTTGATGATGTCGAGGATATAGTTTCTAAGTCCTGTGAAGATGTAGTTGTTCTCCTGGTCGTTGTACTCGGCATAGAACGCGTCTTTGTTGTTGGTCAACGAATCCTTGTCGAAAAACGCGTCACGATAGCTTTCCTTAACCATAAGCAGATATTCAGGCGGCTCGATGTCATACTTATTGGTAATCTCGCTCACAGGAATCTCAAGGGTAAGACTGTTGATTACGCTCAATGCGTCTTTTGAATCGGCAGTGAAGCGGTCGATAATCTCCTGTATCGGGAAAGTGGCTTGCACCTCATATCCCGCCGGTCCCATCACTATGGCGTCACCCGCTGCAATCATCGATTTTATCGATGGTGCGGCATCAAGGGAGATGTTGTTGTTATACACCACCTCGGGAGTCACTGCCATATAACTCTGAGTCTTGTCAGGATAGATGGTGTCGGTGGTCTCGTCAAGTTTCTCATACTTGCGATAATAACTAACAAACTCTATATCATAGAAGTTCATCACATGACCCTCGCCATAACTGTTCTTGATGTAAATGCCAGGAAAGTACGAAGCAAAGTCGGTAGGACTTTTAAACGTCGAGGGACTGGACTTGAACTCATTGAAAATATCGCGGGCATAGCTCACAGGCACGGGCACCTGTATCTCATAATAGCTCACAGAGGAGCCATCTACCGTCGAATATTCGGTCTTCAGCGTCATATCGCTCGCGGAGTAGCTAACCGAGCCCATCAGCGCGTCTTCGCTGTAATAACCTGTTGGGTCGAAGTCGGTGTAGATGGGGTTGGGAAGCTGCTTGTTGAGCTTATACACGCTCATGCGCATGGGTGCAAGCTTATCGCCTACGACATCGTCGGTAGCAACTCTCATCACTATGAAGCAGGAATCCACCCATTGGTCACCGCCACGCACACCCACAGTGTCGATAGCGGATGTAGGCATAAACTGTGCCACAACATCACTGGTAAGGGTGCCATAACCATCGGCAGTAACTTTACCTATTAGCTGGATGCTGCTACGTGAGCGCAAATGCTGATTTCGCACAGTCTGTCCGCTTATGACGAATTCGGTATCCTCTATTATCGCCGAATGAATGTCGGAAATTGAGGTTCCTATAACATCGTCGGTACACGAGTTAAAACCAGCAACCAATGCAATAGCCGACAGTAACGCAAAAAATATCTTTCTCATTTTCAATCAATACTCATTAGGAATCTGTTCTCTACAAACTGTGGTAGAAATCAATGCAGCGGTCAACAAAACTGTTGTCGTCCGACTTCTGATAAGGCAGGAACGGCAATCCCTTTTCCTCTACCATCTTCAGCACCTCGGGATTAACGTTCTCACTGCATTGCACCACAGCATGGCAGTGATCGAGGGCGAGACGCATCAAATCAACATAATTAGCCTGGCGGTCCATGATGGGAGCCAAATCCTCATCGCTGAGGCCATCAAACTTGAGTTTCTTGTAAAGCTCCTCGTTAAGCGGGCTCGCCATTTCCTCGTCAAAGAGCGACATCACAACTTTAGAGTCGCGGAACGAAGGGTCATCGCCATATATCTTGCTGATATACAATGGAGCGAGGGCAGTAATCCATCCGCTGCAGTGGATGATGCCTGGTGCCCAACGCTGCTTCTTCACAGCCTCAAGCACGCCGCGCACGTAGAATATTGAGCGCTCGTCGTTATCGTCGGGGTGAGAGTTTATCTCCAGCTCCTTAGTGATTTCGGGAGTGAAATAGTCGTCACTGAAGATGAAATACACCTGCAAGCGGGCAGGCTGCAATGTGGCAACCTTGATAATCAACGGATGATCCATATCATCAATGATAAGGTTCATACCCGACAGACGTATCACGGGATGCAACTGGTTGCGGCGGTCGTTGACATAGCCATACTTGGGCATGAAAGTGCGAACCTCCGAGCCTTTCTCCTGAACTCGCTGCGCCAGCTTGCGACTAAACTCCCCCATCTCGCTCTGTGGCAGATAAGGGCATATCTCCTGTAATATGAACAGAACTTTATTGAATTCCATTGTGAAGTGTATAGTAATCTTAAATTTAATTGCAAAGATAGCAATTTTTCTCCTAATAAAGAATTTAATCGCTAAATGCGCAAGGATTTTAACTTAATTTTAATCACAACACATCACAAACAATACTTTTTTAAGAAAAATGCCATCACAAACGACAACAAAAAAGCGCTCAGTTTTCTTGAGCGCTTAGATGGATTAATTTACACCTTATGGAGGTTTAGAACTCGCAGTTGTTGGGAGTGCGGGGGAAGGCGATGACGTCGCGAATGTTGGCCATGCCGGTCACGAAGAGTACAAGGCGCTCGAAGCCGAGGCCAAAACCGCTGTGAGGCACAGTGCCATATTTGCGGGTGTCGAGATACCACCACATGTCCTTCATGGGGATTCCGAGCTCGTTGATGCGATTGAGCAACTTGTCGTAGCTTGCCTCACGCTCCGAGCCACCGATAATTTCGCCAATCTGCGGGAACAGCACATCCATGGCACGCACGGTAGTGCCGTCATCGTTCTGCTTCATGTAAAACGCCTTTATTGCCTTTGGATAGTCGGTCAAAATCACCGGACGCTTGAAGTGCTCCTCCACGAGATAGCGCTCATGCTCGCTCTGAAGGTCAACGCCCCACTTCACTGGGAACTCAAACTTCTTGCCGCTCTCCTCAAGGATTTTGATGCCCTCGGTATAGGTAAGTCGCACGAACTCATCCTTGAGCACACCGTTGAGGCGCTCAATGAGTGTATTGTCATACATCTTATTCAGGAACTCGATGTCGTCCTGGCAGTGATCAAGTGCATATCTCACGCAATATTTGATGAACTCCTCGGCGAGGTCCATGTTGTCGTTGATGTCGTAGAACGCCATCTCGGGCTCTATCATCCAGAACTCTGCCAAGTGACGGGGAGTGTTGCTGTTCTCGGCACGGAAGGTGGGACCAAAGGTATAGATGGCACCCAATGACGTGGCGCCAAGCTCGCCCTCGAGCTGACCGCTCACCGTGAGGCTTGTCATCTTGCCAAAGAAGTCCTTGCTGTAGTCAATCTTGCCGTCCTCGGTGCGGGGCATATCGTTCACGTCGAGGGTAGTGACCTGGAACATCTCGCCTGCTCCCTCGGCATCGCTCGAGGTGATGAGCGGAGTGTGCAGGTAGAAGAATCCCTTGTCATTGAAGAACTTGTGGATTGCAAATGCCAGATGGTGACGGATGCGGAAAATGGCGCCAAAGGTGTTGGTGCGCATGCGCAGATGACCTATCTCACGCAAAAACTCCAGGGTGTGACCCTTCTTTTGCAACGGATAATCCTCGGCAGGGGCGGTGCCATACACCTCAATCTCCTCGGCCTGAACCTCATAGCTCTGACCTTTACCCATCGAAGCCACCAGAGTGCCTATCACACACAGGCTGGCGCCGGTAGTGATGGGCTTAAGCTCTTCCTCAGTAAATTTCTCAAGATTTACAACGATTTGAAGGTTGTTGATTGTGGAACCATCGTTAAGAGCGATAAACTGCACATGTTTGTTACCACGACGGGTCCTTACCCAACCTTTCACACACACTTGCTGGCCTTCGAGCTCACCACTGAAGGCATCAACAATTTTTGTTCGTTTTATTGCCATAATTTTTAATTCAACTTGCGGCGAAGATGCCGCAAGTTGAAGGTTAAAGTTTATTGTTTAGAGTTTATTGTTTTTACTCAAACGAGTTTTGCTTCAAGAAGTTAACCTCTTCCTGTGTGAGGTAGCGCCACTTGCCGCGCGCAAGGTTCTTCTTGGTCAAGCCGGCGAAATACACGCGGTCGAGCTTCACCACATGATAGCCCAGAGCCTCAAAAATGCGGCGAACCACACGGTTGCGGCCCGAGTGAATCTCGATGCCTGCCTGCTTGCGGTCGGTGGGGCTCACGTAGCTCACGGCGTCGGCATGGATGGGGCCATCGTCGAGCTCTACGCCGTCGGCAATGTGCTGCATGTCGTCCTCGCTGATGGGCTTATCAACCCACACCTGATATATTTTCTTCTTGACATACTGTGGATGAGTGAGCTTCGATGCCAAGTCGCCGTCATTGGTAAGCAGCAGCACGCCAGTGGTGTTGCGGTCAAGGCGACCAACGGGATAGATACGTTCATCACAGGCACCCTTCACATAATCCATCACGGTCTTGCGGCCGTTGGGATCATCGCTGGTGGTGACGCAGTCTTTTGGCTTGTTGAGAAGCACGTAGCACTTCTTCTCGGCAATCACTACCTTGTCGTTATATTCCACAATGTCCTTGGGAGTGATCTTGATGCCGAGCTGGTCAACGACCTCGCCATTCACCTTGATAACGCCCTTCTGGATAAGCTCATCGGCCTCACGACGCGAGCAGATGCCGGCGTTGGCCATAAACTTATTGAGACGCATGGTGGTGTTAGGATCAACTATTGGCTCCTCATACTCAATGCGTTGTGGACGAGGGGTGAAACGCATCTGCTGACGTGGGCCTTGCATCTTGCGACCGCCAGGACGCTGTTGGTTGCGCTGGTTTCCATAGCCGCGCTGCTGGTAACCACCACGCTGCTGGTAGCCGCCCTGCGGACGATTGCCACGCTGCTGGTACCCGCCACGCTGTTGATAACCGCCTTGCTGAGGACGGTTGTAGGTGCGCTGCTGGTAGCTGTTGCCCTCTTGCTGCTCGCCATCACCCTGTTGGTAGTGCTGGTTGTAGCCGCCTTGCTGAGGACGGTTGTAGGTGCGCTGCTGGTAGCCACCGCGCTGCTGGTAGCCACGTTGCTGATAACCACCACGCTGCTGGTAGCCACCACGTTGCTGGTAGCCGCCACCATGATAGTTGCGTTGCTGATAACCGCCTTGCTGACGGTTGTAATTGCGCTGTTGGTAACCACCTTGATACTCACCACTTGCGTCTTCACCTGGTTGTGCTTCACGATTGTAATCGGCATTCTCTACTTGTGGAGTAGCCACTTCATTCTCGTCCATGACAGGACGCGACTCGCCGATGCGGGGTCGTTTCGGTTTTTTCTCTAAATTCTCATCCATAGTTGAGATATAATCTAATAATGGTTAGTAATATAAATAGTATATTTCGTGACCTCTCGGTCGCGTTAATAGATTTTCTTGCAGGTTTTATTGTATTTATTCTTTTATTACCTCGTAAACTTTTTGCAAAGGTAATGCTTTTAGTTGAAAACAAAAGCAACTAAACAATATTTTTCTTCTTTTTTTTAATAATTATTAAATAATAGGCAGAAAAACACAAAAAATGAGCATTTTTTTAGAAAAAAAGTCACTCAAACCATTGCGCATTAAGAAAATTGTTGTACCTTTGCCCCGCAATTTTGCGAAAATTTTTAAACTATTAAACAATGTACTTAGATCAAGAGAAGAAAAAAGAGATCTTTGGCACCTACGGCAAAAGCAATACTGATACTGGCTCACCCGAAGCTCAGATAGCATTATTCTCATACCGTATTGCCCACTTGACCGAGCATTTGAAGGTCAACAAGAAGGATCATACGACTCAACGTGCACTTAAGATGCTTGTAGGTAAGCGTCGTCGTCTGCTGGATTATCTCATCCGCACCGACATCAACCGCTACCGTGCTATCATTGCCAAGAAGGAGCTTGGCATCCGCAAGTAATCACTTGCACTCATTGAGACGTAAGTGTGAAGCCCCTGCAATAGAAGAAGTATTGCAGGGACTTTTGTTTAGTCTTTAGCTAACAAGCTGACGAGGAACAAGCTGACGAGGAACAAGCTGACGAGGCAATAGATTTTGAGAAACAAATAAATGAAAAACCTATATATTATAATAGCACTAATCGCTTGCAGCGCGTTAAGAATTGGAGCGCAAGACGAGATTCTTGAGGGCGACCTGCTTTTTGCTTACAGCACCACAACGGGCAAAGCAATCAGCGCCGCGACGGTGCATGACTCCTCTGCTCTTCCCATTTATCACGTAGCGATAGCCACATGGGTCGGGGGCAAGCTCTATGCCCTGGAGGCGATTGACGAAGGTGTGGCTCTCACACCTTTTGAAGATTTCAAACAACGCACCATGAGCAAGGGAGGTATGCTCATAGGTCGCCTTAAAGACCGCAGCGGCATCGACCAGTGCGTGAGCAACGCGCTGGAGCACCTTGGCAAGCCCTACGATGACCTTTACATGATAGACACACAAGAGATATATTGCAGCGAACTTGTGCAACTAAGCTACGTCAATGGCCGTGGCCAGCGGCTGTTCCCGCTCATCAACATGTCGTTCCACGACAGCAACGGCCACATTCTCGACTACTGGCGAGAGCATTATGCAAAACATGGCATGGCAGTCCCCGAAGGTGCCCTCGGCACCAACCCGGCACAAATCGCCAATGATCCAGCTATAGAAATCTATAATCCTTCAATGTCTTCCAAAAAGTCTCACAGTGCCAGCGAGATACCGTAGGCGAGCAGCACGTAGCGCAGGAACTTGCCAGCACTCATGCACGAGAAGGTGATGGGTTGGTTGGAGCGCATCAGTCCCAGGGCGATGAGCAACACGTTGCCAATGATAGGTATAAATCCCCAGAATGCGACCCACGCGCCACGCCCCTGCAGACATCGCTGCATCTTGTCGAGTTTCTCTTTCTTTACATGAAAATATTTCTCTATCCAGTCAATTCGTCCCAAGCGACCCAAGTAATAGGTGAGTAAGGCGCCCAGCACGTTACCCGCCGTCGCCCAGATTATCAGCCCCCACTTGTCGAGTCCGGCAGCCATGAGCCCCAGCATCACCACCTCACTGCTAAAGGGCACGACACTGCCAGCCAGTATTGCCGACAGGAACATGCCCCAATAGCCATAGTCGATTAATGCCTGCTGAAGTGCTTCCATCAAGCCTTATTGTGCCGCGAGGAACTTCTCCACGTCGAGGGCGGCGCGGCAGCCCGTACCTGCGGCAGCCACCGCTTGACGATAGCGCGGGTCGGCAACGTCGCCAGCGGCAAACACGCCCTCCACACTCGTGGCGGTGGTGAGCTTATCGGTCACAATATAGCCCTGCTCGTCAAGCGCGAGTTGCCCATTTAAGAATGCAGTATTTGGCTGGTGACCTATGGCGAGGAAGAAGCCGTCGATGGCGATGTCAAACTTCTCCTCTTTTTCGGTGCCTTTATATTTAATAAGGTGTGCGCCCTCTACCCCATTCTCGCCAAAGAGTCCGAGAGTGTTAGTATTGAAGAGAATTTCGATGTTCTCCTTTTCCTTCACTCGCTGCTGCATGGCGGCGCTGGCACGCAGGTAGTCCTTGCGCACAATCATATAGACCTTGCTGGCGAGATTGCTCAGGTAGTGCGCCTCCTCGCAGGCGGTATCGCCACCGCCAACCACTGCCACAACCTTTTTACGGTAGAAGAAGCCGTCGCAGGTGGCGCAAGCGCTAACGCCTTGACCGGCATACTTCTTCTCATCATCAAGACCGAGGTATTTCGCCGACGCGCCAGTGGCAACTATCACCGTGTCGGCCTCGATGGTCTCACCACCGTCGAGAGTGGCGACAAAGGGGCGCTTGCTCAAATCGACGCTCTGCACAAATCCCCCACGCACATCGGCACCCACATTCACCGCCTGCTCACGCATCTTAGCCATCAGGTCATAGCCCTCCACTCCCGTTGGGAAGCCAGGGAAATTCTCGATGGTGGTGGTCGTTGTCAACTGTCCGCCAGGCTGCAGACCCTCAAAGAGCACATTCTTCACATTGGCGCGGGCAGTATAAATCGCCGCGGTATATCCCGCAGGCCCCGAGCCAATTATCAAACATTGAACTTTTTCCATAAGTATTATTTTAGTAAACAAGAGTTCAGTTTGTTGCGTTGTCAACGCAACCCAAGCAACCTATCGCATCCTCACCTCAAGTCCACCACTTCGGTGCCGGCGGGGACTTGGCTTTTGTCAAACTCGAAAGTGGAGGCATTGACACTGGCGTTGCGGTTATAGTTGCTGATGGTGATGGTCGCCTTAGTGCCGTTGGTCTGCACTATCTCAGCCTTGCTGATGAGCCAGGTGGCAGTGGAGACTGTGACAAGCAGGTGCTTCACGTTGCTCTTTTTCTTGGGCGTGAAACGTAGAGTGTAGGTGCCGTTGCCTTTCCCGCCTTTTGAGACGATATAGGCACTCTTGAAGTTCTGCGCCACACTGTAGGGGTTCGTCATCTGCAGTTCGTCGGCAGTGGGCGTGCTGATGTTCACCTCGTCGGTAGCGGTGGAATAAGACCACATGGTGGTGCCGTTATACCAGCACTTAACGTCATTAGCCAGAAGCCTGAATTTCTTGCCACTCATTACCAGCGTGCCACTGGAATTGCCCTGTGGCGACGTCATCACATATTTGGCACTGATGGCAGTGCTCGATTTCATCGCACCCAGCACCTTGTCAACAACACTCGATGGCGACTGCGCGCTAGCGGTTGCCATCACTATCAACGATAATATCAATAAAAATGTTTTTCTCATAATTTTATAGTAAACAAGCTAACAAGTAAACATGTTAACAAGCCAAATGTATAAAATGCCCCCTTTGAATACAATTCTCTAGGTTGGTTCTTTTTTTAGACCACAATTCTTGCTGTTGGTTTAACCCTAAAAGGCACTAGAACAACTGATCCAGGTCGGCGGGGTCCATGAGCACCTTGCGGGGCTTGCCGCCGCTGGCGGGACCCACGATGCCTGCCGCCTCGAGCTGATCCATGATGCGGCCAGCGCGGTTGTAGCCAATGTTGTAGCTACGCTGCAGCGACGAGGTCGATGCCATATCCTTCTGCACCACCAGTCGCGCGATTTCCTCAAACAATGGGTCGCGGTCATTACCACCTCCGCCGCCACCCGACATGCCACCGGAGTCAAATCCACCGCCAGCATCGCCCTCATAGTCGGGAAGGATGTAGGGTTGCTCGTGGCTCACTTCGGTGTCGGCATCTTCTTGCTCCTTGATGTAGTAGCAGATGTTCACAATCTCGGGAGTATCGATAAACGGACACTGCAATCGGGTTATCTCGCCGTTGGCCGAGAACAGCATATCGCCACGTCCTATGAGCTGCTGAGCGCCAGGACGGTCGAGGATGATGCCACTGTCCACACGCTGAGAAACTCTGAATGCGATGCGGCCAGGGAAGTTTGCCTTGATAAGACCAGTAATAACGTTAGACGATGGACGCTGAGTGGCAATAATCATGTGGATACCCACGGCTCGCGCCTTCTGGGCGATGCGCACAATGGGTGTCTCCACCTCCTTGCCGGCGGTCATAATCAGGTCGCTGAACTCATCCACAATCACCACGATGTAGGGCATATACTGGTAGAACTCGCCTTTCTCGTTCATCTTGTGACGCAGATCCTTGCGCCAGCGCTTGTTGTAATCCTCGAGCTTGCGCTCTCCCACCTCCTCAAGCACGAGATAACGGTTTTCCATCTCCTGCACGAGGGAGTTGAGGGTCTGGACCACCTTGGCGGTGTCGGTGATGATGGCTTTTTCCTCGCCTTCCACCTTGGCAAAGAAATATTTCTCGAGCGAGGCATAGAGGCTGAACTCCACCTTCTTGGGGTCAATAAGCACAAACTTCAGCTCGCTTGGACCCTTTTTATAAAGCAGTGAAGCGATGATTGCGTTCAATCCCACCGACTTACCTTGTCCTGTGGCACCTGCCACGAGCAGGTGTGGCATCTTAGCAAGGTCGGCGACAAAAACCTCGTTGCTCACCGTGCTGCCAAGCACCATTGGCAATGCCGCCTTGCTCTCCTGGAATGCTCGCGACTCTATCGCTTCACGCATGGGCACCACCTGCGGGTCGAGGTTAGGCACCTCAATGCCTATGGTACCACGTCCCGGCATAGGGGCAATGATGCGAATGCCCTTTGCCGCAAGGCTTAGTGCGATGTCATCCTCAAGGTTACGTATCTTGCTGATTCTAATACCTTCCTCGGGCACTATCTCAAAGAGAGTCACTGTGGGACCCACATGAGCGATAATAGTCTTGATGGCGATGCCATACTGCCCCAACGTCTCAACGATACGGCGCTTGTTGGCCTCTTGCTCGGCGACATCCACATTATCGACGTTGGTCTTGAGGTCGGCGAGCAGGTCAAGGGTCGGGAAACGGTAGTGCATGTACTCGCCCGTTGGATCTCCAGGATTGGTGATGCCTTTAGCACGTTCTATTTTATTAGCTTTCTCTATCTTCATGTCGGGGTCCTTGTCGCCAGAGCCAGACTTGCGTGGGAGGCGACGCTCCTTTTTCTCCTTAACAGGCGCTTCCAAACGATTGTCTTGACCACGACGTGAACGAACAGGTACTGCCTCACTGTGCTCGTCGCCCATAAATTCGGCCAACTCCGCATTCATCTCCGGACTGCCGTCGGCAACATCCTTGCCATGATGCGGCACATGCAACTTTTTGACTTTCTTGACGGTATTTATCACATCAAGGATAAGCTGGTAGCATATCAATACCCATAGCACTAACAGGATGAGGTTCACCGCTATCATTCCCGGCAGACCAACCAGACCATAGAGCCATTGGTTGGCATAATGCCCCAAGTCGCCGCCAGGTCTGAAATAAGAGAACCCGGCAAAGAAGGTGCAAGCCGACACCACCATAGAGAAGGTGAGGATGCTATATAGCGACGTAAAGGTGTAAGGGTAAAAATTTGTGCGACGACGACGCATTATCCTCAACCCGATAACAAAGCACCACAGCACGATGATAAACGCCGCATAACCTACACCGTTGCGGATGAAGAACTCGGCTGTGGAGGCTCCTAACGACCCACCCAGGTTTTTCACCACAGGTGCTGCCTCGGCAGGATCGACAGCCGATTTCATGTTCTGCTCGGTCATGTTGACGATCTCGCCTGCGTTCTGACCTATAGAGCCACCATACACCTTTCCTTGGTCGGCACCTCCTGAAAATAGCACAAATGACAAGAAAGTGATTAATAAGTACACTCCCAAAATCATCAGAATCACACCAATCGCAAATCGGGTGCGATCATGGCTGAAGAAATTGACGAACCGTTTCCATGCCGAAACGTTCTCAACCTCCTCACGCTTTTTCTTCTCTTCTTGTTTCTTCTTCGAGCGTTCTTTAATCGCCGACGTATCGACGCCTTGCTCCACATACATTTGACTTTCTTTACTCATTTTTTCATTTCATTCAGCCCCCTCGTGGGGCAATTTCACATTTTCAATATACTCGTTAATTATTTTAATCTCTCTTCCAGAAACTCGGGGTGAGCAACGCCAGTACCGTGAACACCTCGAGACGACCAATCATCATCTCTATTGCCAGCAGCCACTTGCACACACTAGGTATCACGGCAAATTTGTCGGGGCCACCAGTCATCTCGCCATAGCCAAAGCCTATGTTACTTATCGCCGACAGCGAATTGAAAAACGCATCAAACGCCGGTATGCCAAACAACGTGAGAATCACTGCCATAAACACCATCACTGCCACATAAATCGACAAGAACGCCAGCACCTTCTCTACAATCACATGAGGCATCGACTTTCCATCAAGGCGCACCGATGTCACAGCATTGCTGTGAACTACTTTATACAACTCGTTCTTGATGTTCTTGAGCAAGACTACAAAGCGGTCAATCTTGGCACCACCAGCGGTAGAACCCGCCATACCACCAAAGAACATGAGCAGCATCAAGAAAAAGAAGATAAACTCGCCCTCATGCTCATAGTCGTAGGTGGCAAAGCCCGTTGACGTGATAGCCGATATGGTATCAAACACCGAGAGCACCAAAGCAAAATCCCAATCCTTGACAAAGCCCATGTAGAGAATGCGAGCAAACACTACCACCGAGCCAAAGATAATTATAAAAAGATACCACTTGAGCGTGTCGCTGCGCTTGAACTCGCCAAACTTGCCACGCACCACCACGTTGTAAATGATGGTAAAATTGATACCACACACCATCATGAAAAATATTATCACAACATCGGTGTAATAATCGTGCCAAAAGTGGAGACCGTTGTTCTTAGTAGAAAAGCCGCCAGTAGATACCGTACTCATAGTGTGGCACACGGCATCATACCAGTCCATAGGACCAATGGTGAGCAACACGGCAAGGACAATAGTGAACACCAGATATATTGCCCACAAGCTCTTGGCGGTTTGGCTCACGCGAGGACGCATACGCTCATGGGTGATGCCGGTCACCTCGCTGTTAAAGAGCGACACCCCGCCCTTGTAGTTGAGCATAGGAATCACCGCAAGGGTGAACAGAATGATTCCCATACCCCCTATCCACTGCATCATCGAGCGCCAGAAGAGCACACCACGCGGCAACGCTTCCACGTTAGTGATTACTGTTGCACCAGTGGTGGTAAATCCCGACATCGATTCAAAGAACCCGTCGGTGACTGTTTTCACAGTCCCCGAGAAAAGGAACGGCAACATGCCGAAGATTGAGAAGAATACCCACACAGTAGCGGTGAGCAGCAGTCCCTCACGTTTACGCATTGTATTGCTCTTGGGCTTAATGAAATGGTTCATCACCAAACCAGTGACAAAAGTTAACGCAGCCGATACAGCAAACTCTGCGGTTTCAAGCATTTCTTCATATATGACCGACACCACCAGAGGCACTACCATGAATAATGCCTCAATCATAAGCAGCCACCCCACCACCCTCAGCACAATGGCAAAGTTGATGGAGTTACTAAACTTGCGCGGTGTTACCAATAAATGCATATATGAGTTCTTAGTTTTTAGTTTTGAGTTGCTAGATTTTCTAGTAATTCTAGAATTCTAGAATTTCTAGATCTTTTAGAATGTCTAGATTATTACCCAAACATTCTCTCAATTTTGTGTATCGCTCCCGAGAGGCAGAATACCACCACCTTATCGCCAGCCATCAGGCGTGTGTCGCCGTTTACCAACTGCCCCACGCCATTACGCACCATTCCGGCAATAGTCATGTCGCGGCTAAGCTTCAAATCCTTGACCGGAGCCTTAGTGACCTTGGCGCTGGCACCTACTTCAAGTTCGGCAACCTCGGCATCGGCAAGAGCGAGGCACTTGGCGTTGTCGGTGTCGGCATCTATCATCATCTGGAAGATCGTGCTCGACGCAATGAGCTTCTTGTTGATGATGGTGCCTATGTTGAAGTTCTCGGCCTCATTGATAAACTGGAGGTTCTCGACCTGGGCAATCGTCTTCTTCATGCCCAGCTCTTTTGCCATGATGCAGTTCAAGATGTTACTCTCACTACTCTCGCCCATAGCCACAAACACGTCATAGTCCTCAACGCCTTCTTCCTCAAGCACATCGTTGTTGCCAGCCTCGTAGTGTACTATATTACACTGTGGAAGGTCGTCGGCAAGCTGTTCGCAGCGTTCATAGTCGCTGTCCATGATTTTCACTTTGTACTTGTCGGAGATGAGCATAGCCAGCTGCTTCACTATCTCGTTGCCACCAAGAATGAGCACTCGTTCCACTTTATGCTGGTCTTTGCCGCACACCTCCCTCACAGCGTCCACCTTGTCGGGCGTGGTGGCGACATATAGGATATCATTAGCCATCAGCTCATCAAGGCCACCAGGGATTATAATCTCGCGGTTGCGTTTAATGGCATTAACGTGCATAAAGTCAGAAATGCCTCCCAAATCCTTGAGTTTGTGTCCCACAATGCGGGCGTTTTCCCTAATCTTCACTCCCACCACAATCAACTCGCCATTGAGCATCTCAAACCAATTCCTCACCCAAGTGTGCTCTATGGCAGTCTGAATCTCCAGGGCTGCAAGATATTCAGGATAGATGAGCGCGTCGATACCGTAGGACGAGAAAAACTTCTTAGAAGCAGGCTTCATGAAATCAAAGTTGTCGATGCGTGCCACCGCTTTGCGACAGCCCAGGCTCTTAGCCATCGAACTGGCTATCACGTTGATAGTTTCATGTGGCGTGACAGCAATGAAGATGTCGGCGGCTCCAACCTTGATGCTTTTGAGCACATCAAACGACACTGCGCTGCCCACTACGGTCATGAGGTTGTAGTTGTCGAGGGAGTGAAGCTTTTTCACGTCCTTATCAACAACGATAATATCTTGCTCCTCGTTGGAGAGCATCTTTGCCAAGTGTGTTCCCACTTCGCCGGCTCCAGCAATCACAATTCTCATTTGTCGGTATCTTTTAGCAATAGTTTCACTTTATCCTCTATCGACGCAGCATCAAGGCCACACATTTCATGCAGTTGCTTCACAGTGCCTTGATCAACAAAAGTGTCGGCCACGCCCAAGCGCACTAGCCTTGCATTGATGTTGTGGTCGGCAAGCCATTCGGCAACAGCACCACCCAGCCCGCCAGTGGTAGTGCCTTCCTCAATGGTGATAATCGCGCGGTAGCGATTTGTCACTTCCTTCATTATTTCCTCATCAAGAGGCTTGAGGAACACCATGTCGTAGTGTGCCACGTCAATGCCTTGCTCATGCAGTGAGGCGCAAGCCTCTACCACGTTGGTGCCTATGGTACCTATGCTCAATATCGCCACGTCGCTGCCATCGTGCAACTTGCGGCCTTTGCCTATGGGCAGCAACTGAGGCTCATTGTGCCAGTCCACCAGCTTTCCTGCGCCACGTGGGTAACGGATAGAGAATGGACCGTCGTTGTAGCTGTTGGCAGTGAACATGAGGTTGCGCAGGCTATGCTCATCCATTGGCGCGCTAACCACCATACCCGGGATAGCACGCATAAACGGCAGGTCGAAGAGACCGTGATGTGTGACACCGTCCTCGCCAACCAATCCCGCACGGTCGAGGCAGAAGGTCACTGGCAGCCGGGCAATCGAAACGTCGTTGATGATGGAGTCATAGGCGCGCTGCAAGAAAGCGCTGTAGATTGCGACGTAAGGTTTCAAGCCCTCTTTTGCCAGACCTCCCGCGAAAGTCACGGCATGACCTTCGCTGATGCCCACGTCGAAGGTGCGGGTGGGATAAGCCTCCTGCATCATCGACACCGAGGTGCCCGAAGGCATCGCGGCGGTGATTGCCACCACCTTTTCATCGTCCTTGGCAAGCTCCACAAGCGTCTTTCCAAACACGTCCTGGAACTTCAGCGGCTTGCCACTCGACGAGCCTTTTATGCGCTCGCCAGTGTCTTCGTCAAACTTGCCAGGGGCATGCCACGTGGTGGGGTCTTTCTCGGCCGGCTCATAGCCTTTGCCCTTAACGGTGCGCACATGCACGAGCTTGGGACCAGTCATGTCTTTGATGTCACTGAAGGTCTTGACAAGGCGTATCACATCATGGCCATCGAATGGACCAAAGTAACGGATGTTCAGACCTTCAAATATGTTCTGCCGCCCGGTGAGCATCGACTTCATGGCGTTGTTGAAGCGCAGCACCACACCCTTGCCACTGTCGCCTATCACATGATGCTTGCGCATGAACTGATAGGTCTTGTAGCGCATATTGTTATAGCGCTTCGACGCTGTGAGGCGGGTCATATACTCTCCCAAGGCTCCCACAGGACGGTCAATCGACATATCGTTGTCGTTGAGCACTATGAGCAGGTTGTTCTTGTGGTTGGAGGCATTGTTGATACCCTCAAACGCCAAGCCACCGCTAATCGACGCGTCGCCAATTACCGCCACCACACGACGGTCGGGATTGTTGAGAAGCTCGCTGGCTATCGACATTCCCAACGCTGCCGAGATGGAGTTGCTGGCATGACCAGCCTGAAACGTGTCATATTCGCTCTCGCTGGGGTTAGGAAAGCCGCTAAGACCGTCCTTCTTGCGGTTGGTGGAGAAGCGGTCGCGGCGACCAGTCAAAATCTTGTGTGCATAGGCCTGATGCCCCACGTCCCACACCAGGCGGTCGTCGGGGGTGTTGAACACATAGTGCAGCGCCACGGCAATCTCCACAGCTCCCATGCTCGATGCGAAATGCCCGGGATTCTCGCTCAGCTCATGCACGATAAACTGGCGCAACTCATCGCACACCGCTGGCAACTGCTCCACGTTGAGCTGCTTCAGGTCGGCGGGAGAGTCAATCTTCGCCAGCAACGGAAAATGCTCCTGTATGTATTCTTTAGTTGACATTTAATTCATTTTTTATTCTTCACATACTTCTTGTAAAGCGGCACAAAGACTATGATACCGCTTGCCACAATGGCAAAAATCACCATGAAATCAATGCGCACGGCACGTGTCAGAACTATGTAAACCAAAAAGACCCATAGCCCCAAGATGCAAGCGAAACGTATCCATCTTCCTGTTGTCATCGGCAATAATTTCAAGCGGTTTTACCAAGTACATAGTTTGTAACCTGCAAAATTACTAAAACAATTTCAATAACTAAAGTTATTGACCAAAGTTTTTAATGATATTTTTAAAATTACGTGAGAAAACCTAACACACGAGCGGCATCCTCGTGTTGTGAGAATGCCGCCCGATAAAGTTTCAAGGGGGCTTTTATGCCCTAGAAAATGCGCTTCGCGCAGGTTAATTGGTGCTTCGCACGATTAGTGATTAGTTGCGCTGTGGCGCGATTAGTGATTAGTGGAGAGCCCGATCTTCGATAACCGAAAAGCTGTTACTTGATGAGTGCCTTAGTGGTTACGATTGTGCCGTCGTTCATTTCCTTGACGATGATGTTCACGCCCTGGAACGGAACGTTGCTCTCGATGCCGGCGGCATTGAAGTAGCGCACGCTCTTCACGCCTTCTTCGAGGAAGACGCCGTCGATAGCGGTTGGCACGTCGTTCTCGTCGGCATCAAGCACCAGGAGCTTGTAGTTCTGGAACGGATAGTCATAATCCATAAGACCAATGCCACTGGCAGCAACCCAAGGCTCCTTGATGTTGATAACACCAGTAACGGTGTACTGCTTGCCATCCCTGAAGTCGTAGTCAAAGAGACTGGTGTCAATAGTAAGACTCTGGCCTTGAACATTGTTACCTGGTGCATAAGCACGCAATGTGTTCTCGCTGGCCTTATAATAGGCTTTTCTCACGATGATCACCTCATCAACCTTAGGAGCGAACTCATTAGCGAGTGAGTAAGTTTTAGGCTCTACAGCAGCAACGTCCTCACCTTCCTCGGGAGCCACGCTAAGGGTGATGTATGGATTCAAGTTCTTGTCGCTGAACACACCGCTCACGTGTCCACCCTTAAAGCCGTCGGCCAACAAAGCGTCGGCAAAGTATTCGCCGCCCTTGATGGTGATCCAGTTGTCGTTGCCGTCGCTGGTGAAGAACTGCTGAGTCCCGGCGTGACGCTCCACCACAGCAAGGTCGTTGATGATGGTGTAGTCAACACCTTCAACTCCGCTTGCGAGGATGTAGCTCAGCTGAGTGCCACCAGTGATGGTGAGCTTCATGTTCTCAAGGTCAACGGTGAGAGTGTAGTCGCCAGCCGGGATCTTCATCGAGTTGTCGCCGTTGTAAGCCATTGGCAGCTCAACATTCATGGTAGCGCCATTCACGAGGAAGTTGCCATTGCTCTGCGCAAGGAAGCGATAATAGTTGGCGGTGCTCCAGTCGCCCTCATCAGCGCCAAGCTTGTGAGTGAAGGCAAAGAAGCTATAACCGTTCTCTGTATCGGTGATATTGACAGTAGCGGTGTAAATGTTGCCGTCCTCGCTTGTCATCTTCACGCCCTCATTGGGAGTGAAGGCATTGCCGTTAATCTCGCCAAAGACATAAACATCGGCACTGCCCTCAACATTGACTGTAATCTCGCCAGTCTCGGGATTGAGGGTGATGGTCACGGTGTAAGTGCCTGGCTTGAGACCTGGAATCACGTAGTTGCTAGCAGGATAAGACGTGTCGTAGCTGTTGTCTTTCACAATCTTGAACTCCACGTCACCCTCAAGGAATGTTGGGTCAGAGGTCCATGTGTAGATGCCATCCTCGCCAAGTGTCATGATGGCATTCTCGTTGTTAACGTCCCATGCGTTATCCGAACCGAAGAGCGCGGCAGGCTCACCAACAACAGTGAATGTGTGAACCACAGCCTTGAATGTGGCGGTAACTGTCACATCATGGTTAGGCATGGCAAACTCATAGGTATTGCCAGTAACCTCAACAGGCTCTCCGTCAATAGTAAGCACGTCAAGCTCAAACTCTGTGTCGGGATTGATAGTGAGTGTCACCGTCTCGCCCTTGGCAGCCGTTTGCTTGTCGCTTGTAACGTTACCATTCTGGCTTTCCTGAACAGTCACTTTGTAAGTGATAGCCTTGAAGGTAGCATTGATGGTTACATTGGCTGCTGGCATTGTAAACTTGCCGTTCTCAATTTCCACCGGCTCGGCACCCTCAACAGTATAAGTCAAGGTCTCAAGCTCATATTCCTCGGCGGGAATGATGTTCAATGTCACCTCATCGCCATAGTGGGCTGTTTCAGGAGCCTCGACTCTACCATTCTGACTTTCGGCAACAGTGATGGTGTAGTCTATTGCCTTGAAGGTAGCGTGCACTTCCACATCGGCAGCCGGCATCGGGAACGAAGTGCCAGTAATTGACACTTTGTTGTCGCCATTCATGTAGTAGAGCTCTTCAAGCTCATAGCCAGTGGAGGGGGTGACGGTGAGATTCACGGTCTCGCCCTCAACGGCTTGGTTCTTGTCGGCTTCAACATTACCATGCTCAATATCGGCAATGACAACATTGTAATAGTTCACAGGGGTGAATGTGGCTGTGATGAGCACATCATAGGGCACTTCGGGCATCGTGAACGTGTAGGTGCGCTCTTGCCGCAAGTCGGCAGGGTCATCACCCACAAGCTCTATTATCATGCCAACGCTTGGACCCTCGGCCTTGATGCCAGGCAATTGAGCCTGCCCAGGATGGATGGTGGCCTCGGCTTTCACATCACTCTTGGCAATCTGGAAGCCTGAATTTGGCGTTACGGTGACGGTCACCGTCTCACCGGCTTCAGCATCGGGATTATCGACGCTAACGGTGCCACCCACGATGCTCTGGTCAACAGCAACAAACTGTTGGGAAGCCTCATACATGATTTGGCTCACATTCGTCAAGGGAATGGTCACACTATTGGTCTGAGTCGTCGCCACCAGGTCGTCGGCGGTGAATGTCACAACTGGTTGATCATTTAGTTTCAAACTAGTTGTTTCGCCATCGGCGTGCTGTATTACCAACTTTATGCTTTCGCCATTGGCTGTTACAACAAAAAACGAGACCAACAAGATTAAAAATGTTAGTATCTTAAATTTCATACAATATTGACATTTAATCATTCATTATTAACAATTTCTGTCACTTCAAACGGTGAGTTCACTGCCGCGGCAGCGCACTGCTGGCACTGAGTGCGGTTTTCATCGGTAACCGATACCGCCTCATAAACCGAGTTCTCCTGCTCGGCCTCGGTGATGGCATGAACGGCAGTGTTGCCCACCACACTCACGCCAAACACTGGTGCAAGGAGAGCCTCAAACCATGTGCAAGCAGCCACATATCGTCCCACACCGTAAGCCAGATGCCCGCTGTCGCGGGTAAGTCCATGTGGTGTGTTAAGTTCTGTGGCACGGGCGTTTTGTATTGCAGTGCCCGTAGGTATAATCATATCCACACCATAACCAGGCGTGAGTCTCACCACCGAGTTGATGTTCTCCCAGTCCTGCAGGCTCTTTTCCATGCCAGTGTCCTCATACCATTTACTCCACACCTGTTGCCAAGCGATAACAACGTCCTTGTTGGGACAATGCTTTCTGATTTGGTTAACAAGGTATGAGAGATATGGAGATAGAGAGTTAGGCTTTTGCGAAAGAGTAGAAACCTGCTGCACTGTGACAACATCCCAGTCTTGCTCAAGCAGCTCCTTGAGCGGCGCGCGCGTTGTGGGCATTGTGATGGCACCCGACCGGCGAGAAATTGAAACACTGTCTCCATTCTCGCAGGTGGTGGCCCAATACTCTAGCGATGCCGAACTTTTCACTGCCGAATACACGCACAACTGGTCGCGGTCGATGCCCGATGCCCTGACTATTGCGTCGAAGTATGCCATAGGTCCATCAACGAAGGAGTTGCCTATGGCAAGCACCTTTAAATGCCCCGAAGGAAGATTATGCTTCTCTCCTTGAGCAAAACTGATGCCCTCGATGTCGCTTATCGGGTATCTGAACACATTGTTGGCAGTCCATATTTCTTGAACGGCCCAATTGCTCTGCTCCACATTATTGATGTCAAACTTAGAATATCTAATACTATCGACCTCTATAGTGTAGAAGGGGTCAGAGCTGGTTCCATCATTAAAATTAATAGTGAAATAGTTGTAGGCTTCAGCTAACTGAGACCAGCAAGCTAAAACCAAAAGAGCAATAATTATTTTTTTAATTTGCTTCATTATTTCAAGGTTTTAAAGGTTCATTACCGGCTTTTGACAATCACAATCCTTCTTCGAGAAAACTCTAAAGGCACTGCAATTGACCCAACCGATATTTCGGAGTTGTAAAAACTCTATACTCGTCGAGCGAGTCACCCTCAACTAGTCCATAAAAACAATTTTTGGGTAAGTATATAAAATAAGGTGGGTCCAGTGGGCGAACCCACCTTACAATTCAAAAACTCTTACTTCACAACTTTCACTGTGCGAGTGGTGCCATCGGTGAAGGTGATAACAGCGATGTTGATGCCACGGAAGGGCACATTGCTGGTCACGCCGCTCATGTTCACATACTTCACACCAGCAACATTACCTTGAGCGATAATGCTCTCGATAGCGGTGGGAACATCGCTCACACCAATCTTGAGCATGCGTGGAGCACCTTGAACCTGAGTTGCAGGCAGGTAGCAGCGGTGTGCTGCCACAGTGCCTTCCTCGCTGCGGATGAAGTTGTTGTTGTATAGAACATAGCCACTTGTGATGGCCTGAGCCTCGGTAGCACTACCAGCCAAGAGGCTTGTGTAAGTGCTGGTCTCGTCAGTATAAATAGGTGTAGTGAAGTCCTCACCGGCTGTTCCGTAGAGCAGTACGCCCACACCGGCTGGGATGTAGCCAATCTCGGTGATGTCAACGGCATCGTTAACCACACCATTTACTACATAAACCTTAACGCCCTCGGGCTTAACAAGGTTGTAAGCGCCAATGTAGGTTGCCCAGTTGCGGTCGGCAGTGAACGAAACGCCCTGAATCATAGCCTTGACAGTCACATTGATAGTAACGCCGTCAGCGCCCTCGGGCATTATGAAGGTGTAAGTGCCATCTTCATTGTCGGTAACGGTAACTGCGCCATTATTAACCACAACACCGTCAACAACGATGTCGTCGGCATTGTTTGGAGTTACGGTAATGGTAACCTCGGTACCGGCAGCGGCTGTAGCAGGAGCCTCAACTGTTACATACTGGTTTTCGGTCACAGTGATGTTGTGCTCAACAGCGTTGAACTCAACAACGATCTCGGCAGGAGCTGCTGGCATCTCGAAGGTGTAAGTGCCATCGGCAAGTGTGAGCTCTTCATTGTTAACACTAACCTTGCTTACAGTCCACTCGGCAGTTGGAGTAACGGTAACAACAACGGTCTTGCCTTCCTGAACTTCGGTTCCGCTTGTGATAGCGGCATCGTCAACCTTAACCTCGATTGCACCCTTCTCGGCTGGAACATTCCAGGTAAGAGCATTGTTGGTGAGGATGCGAGTGAAGGCGACAGTCACGGTCACGTTGCCGGCAGGCATAGTGAATATGTTGTCAATTACCTCAACCTCAGTGTTTTCCTCGCCATAAGTCACGGTAATATTTTCTACCCTATATCCTTCCTCAGGAGTGACAGTGAGAGTGATCTCGTCACCGGCCATAGCCTTGGCAGGAGCCTCAACGGTACCATAGTCAGGTGTGGTGTTATTTACAGTGATGGTGTACTCAAATGCACCGGTAATTACCAGATTCTTGGTAGCGGGATCATAAGTAAAGGTGTAGAGACCCATGTTCTTGAAGAGCAGGTTTCCGTAACCCTCACCAGTGCCCATTGGGATATTTTCACCCAACTTATCATTGGTAATCCAATACTTACCACTGGCCTGAGCCTGCATAACAACATCGTCCTTGCCTTCTACCTTCTTGACGAGAACAGCCTCATAGTCAGCCTCAATCTCCTGATTGGCGGCTGTAGCCCATTTGCCGGTTGTCTCATCCTTGGTCATTGCTATCGTCAATACCTGGGTCCAGGGGTCGCCCTTGCCGTAGTTGATTTGATAACTTACCTCGAGAGCACGGAAGGTAGCGCTCACAGCCACGTTGTGCGATGGCATAGCAAAGGTGTAAGTATTACCCTCAACGGTTACCTCCTCGTCATCGACGATGAGAGTAACAAGCTCGCAATCCTCATCGGGAGTGATAGTGAGAGTGACATTATCACCGAAGTGAGCGGTAGTTGGGTTGGCTGTTACAGTACCGTTCTCGCTCTCAGCCACGGTGATAGTGTAGTCAATAGCATTGAAGGTCACAGTAACTGTAACGTCGGCATCGGGCATTGTGAATTTATCGTTCTCAACATTGACGGGAGTCTCGCCGTTCATCACGGTGACAGTACCAACCGCATAACCCTCGTCAGGAGTGATAGTGAGAGTTACCTCATCGCCAGCCTTAGCTGTGGTTGGATTGGCTACCACTGTACCATTCTCTGGAGTGGTGATATTGATGTTGTGAAGCATAGCACCAGTAACCACCAGTATATTGGTAGTGGGGTCGAATGTAAAGGTGTAAGTTCCAGCGATTGGGAAGTATAGGTTCCTGTAATCATCGGTGGTGCCAAGAGTGATTTCCTTTCCTAATTTATCAGCAGTAACCCAATACATTCCATTGGCTTGAGCGCCGTACCATGTCTGTGCCGGAGTATTCTCTCCATCTTGAACATTCTTTACAACCTTGAACTCACGGCCTGCCTCCATATCTTGATTAGCTGCAATCCACTTGCCAGTGGTCTCGTCCTTGGTCATTGTGATTGGCGTGCCGCCATCAACCGACCAAGCATTTCCGCCTTCGGGAGTAACACCCCAACGAATCTCGTAGAACACGTTCAAAGCACGGAAGGTAGCGGTAACAGTAACGTTGCTGGCGGGCATGGTGAACTGGTTATTCTCAACAGTCACAGGATTGCCTTCGCCATCAGTTACGGTGTAGCTAACGAAGACGCAGTCCTCGTTGGGAGTATTGGTAAGTGTGATAACATCGCCATAGTGAGCGGTAGTTGGGTTGGCTGTAACAGTACCGTTCTCGCTCTCAGCCACGGTGATAGTGTAGTCAATAGCATTGAAGGTAGCGTTAACTGCTACATCGGCATCGGGCATTGTGAAGGTGTAGGTGTTACCTGTAACGGTTACAACCTCGCCATCCACAGTGAGAGTTGCCAGCTCATAGCCGGGGTTAGGAGTGATAGTCAAAGTAACTGGAGTGTCTTTCACACTGCTTGCGGGATCGGCAGTTACGGCACCATTTCCGTCAGTAGTGATATTTACATTGTGAACACCTTGCTTGATGGTGAAGTTCAAGGTTACGGTGCCTTTATACTTGCCAATACCAGTAATGGTTACAGTACCTGCGTTTTCACCAGGACCAACGTTCTCGCCATAAGCAACCTCATAGTCGGTGCCAAGCACAAGATTGTAACCGTCGGCACATTCAACGATTGGAGTAATTTGAGTTCCAGTATAATCTTGCTCATCAATAGCCTTGAACATTGCTTCTTCGAGGGTTATGCGCTCTTGGAACTCGGCGCTAACCTGTGCTCCATAAGGAGATTCGGGCATTGCAAAGGTGAAGGTGTTTTCAGCTTCACCAGCAACAATGTTAGTGATGAATTGTCCTACACCAGGATTGTCCCTCAAGCCAGGGGCCTGAGCCGAACCACCATTAATGGTCTTCTCAACAGTGATGTTCTCAACCTCGATGTAATAACCCTCAGCAGGAGTGGCAGTTATGGTAATTGTCTGGCCAGGAATAGCCTCGGTTGGATCAACACTGACAGTACCGTGGTCAATGCCGCTCTTCACGGTTACAGGCTGTGGCGCATAAGTAATAGTCACCTGTGGGTGGTCGCCATTTTCGATTAATACGAAACGGAAGATACCTGAAACCTGAAAATCAAGATTTCCTTGATCATCATTATTTAAATCCTTAACATAAACATCAATAGGAATACCTTGCACTACATCAGCAGTTACATGATAATCAGTGTAACCATACCATGTTTCAGTACCGTTGTCAACTTTTACTATTTTAAACTGTTGTCCAGCGGTAACAGCCTGGGAAGAAATTTCCCATTGTCCCTGTCCATTGCTCGTCATCTCAATCTTGTTGACGCCCCAGTTGGTGAAGTCACCAGCAAGATAGTAGGACACAGCACGAGCCGACAGCGATGTCGTCATCATCAGCACCATCATTGCGAGGATGCCAATCAGTCTTCGTGTTAATTTGTTTACCATAATGATTAATTTTTTGTTAATATAAAGAGTTCATTATCTTATTCTCTGTTTCTTCCTCCCTCAGCTCCCCCTCTAAGATAGAGGGGGACAAAGGGGGAGTATGAAAATCTTTCAATTTTGCATCAAAACGCGGTATCATCCCAACAATGCATTATGCATTGTGCATTATGCATTCTGCGTTACTTAACAATTACCTTCTTTCCACCACGGATGTAAATGCCTGGAGTGGGATTAGCCACAGGCTGCCCCATGAGGTTGTAGTAAGTGTCGTCGCCATTGCCGTAAGAGTTGATAGTCTCAACACCTGTCACAGTGCCGCCCACAGCAATCATCAAACGAGGCGCAGCCTCTGCAGCATTACCACCAATTGGCAAGTAACAACGATGCGCACCAACTGTTGTGCCATTCTGTGCCAAGATGAACTCATTGTTATAGAGCACATAAGCGTTATTGAGAGTTGCAGGGCCACCTTGCAACAAGCTAGTCTCTGATTCACCAGCTTCAGTAGGCATTGCCTGAACGCTCTCAGCAGCAATCTCGCTATAGAGCAGCACACCAGTGTTGGCAGGAATATAATCAATAGGTTTAACCTCAACAGCTGTACCAGCAGTATTGAGGCCAGTTACCACGTATGCCGCAACATCCTCAGGCAATGCCAAATCCTCCTCGCCATACCAAGTAGCCCACTGACGCCCGTCACTAAACGCCACACCCTCAAGGGTTACAGGCTGAACAACAACCTCATAGTTTGTGGGATATAACTGAACTGTGCCATTATATTCAGCCACTACACAAGTTATGTTATACTTCTCATCAAAGTCAGTGGGGTGAGTTACATTACTGAAATTAGTGCGGCCAGCTATGGTATTCCCATCGACATCGGTAATGGTGAAATTCTTATTATCAGCGGAAGTAATGCTTACATTCTTAACAATAATATATTCATTATCATTGCTGGTAGTAATTGTATTTACTCCCTTCTCAACAGGAGCAACTTCTACGGTCTGCTCTGCTGCTGACAAATTATCTGAAGGAGAAACTGCTTCTCTTAATCCATTATAATCCTTAGTTGTTGCCGACCAGCCAGAAGCAAGCACTTGGCCTTGAGTGAAATCGTAGCTGGTGCCATAAATCAAAGCAGCGCCAGTTTCATCTTTCACATAGAGGCTCGTGCCATTAACATAAGTAACTGTCACATTGCCAGTGAAGACAAATTCAATACCAGAAGCAAGCTCTTTGTATTCAGCAATGGTAGAAACCGACGGCATCTTCACAAAGGTCTTGCTAGCAATTGCCGAAGCGACTCCGGCAACACTATAGGCAATAGCCTTGACAGTTGCGCCCTCGGTGAGTGTAAACGGTTCACTATATAATGTTGACTCATTGGTTGGATCGTTATCATCAGTAGTGTAATAGATATTAGCACCCTCGGTCTCGCAAGTGATAGTAACCTCTGTGCTACCAACAAATGGTGTTTCACCCGAAATGACAGGAGCGGCAGGTGCGCCTTCAGGTTGCTTGTCGATAGTTACATTCATTGACTTAAATTGCGTATTACCCGCAATTGACATTATAATAGACGAAGCTTCACCTGTCCAAGATGAACTTGTTAGTGTGCCTACATCAACAGAGTTATCATCATTCCATTTTCCTTGTGAAATTTCAACACCTGTAACATAATAACCGATAGGAGCTGTTATAGTTATAGTTCCACTATACATCCTCAAACGTGGCGATGCGTACCATATTCTATTGTTATTACTACCGCTTGTTTTTGCACTTACAGTTAAAGAAATACCATCTACGGTAGCAGTTAAGTCTTCTGTAATATCACCTGCTGTGCTTGAATTTGAAGATGTGCCCTCAAGTGTCGGGAACAATGTTGCATAGTCATTATCGAAGTCAAACATTGCAGTTCTTGCGGTTATCTCCTTGAAGGTTGCAGTTATAGTCACATCGGCATCGGGCATGGTGAATTTATTGTCAGTAACAGTGATTTCAGTTTCGCCAGCCATCACAGTGAGAACGTCAAGAACATAACCATCGTCCGGGGTTATAGTAAGAGTAATCTCTGTGCCAGCAATAGCAGTTGAGGCGCTTGCTTCCACAGAACCATTCTCAATGTCACTTGCTACCGTGATGCTGTGAGCTACTGGGACAAGAGTCACCACAAGGGTGGTAAGGTCGCTGTTCACAGTAAATACATAATTGCCCGCATCTACCATAACAAAATTACCATCACTTCCTAAGGTTAGCTCTTTGCCCATATCTGAGGCAACTGTTTCGTTATTATAGGTGTGCTCATCTTGATATATCCAGTAGCCATTGCCACCATGCCAATTTTCCCACTCGTCAACGAAGCCAAATTGGGTGTTTGCAGGAAGCTCCTTAGTGAGCGTCCATCCTGTCTCGGTAGCGGTCAAGGGCGTCTTGGTTGCCCAGTCATCATTAGAATAAGAGCCCTTCATGAAAAGCTGTGCTTCTTTCTCAATAGAGAGTTTTTCATTACTACTAATAGTAAAAGTACACACTCCACCAGCAGCCATTGAGTAGTTATTAGTGTTCCCACTATTCATATCCATGCCTGTGTGATGGTCGCTCTTAACCTCATAATCACCATCATTGGTTCCACCAAGCCAAGTAACGCTCTCGCCATTCTTCTTGATGACTTTGAAAGTAACGCCGTCGGAGAGAGTCTTACCTGTCAGCTTGTACTCACCATTAGCAAGAGCAGTGAACTTGTAGTTCTCATCTTGCTCAGCCCACCCGTTGAACGAGCCAACAAGATAGTAGTTCACGTCGCTCACTACTTCCTCAACCTTGAAAGGCAAGAACTGGGCATAGGCGTCATCATTATTCTGTTTATAAGACCCTACTACTCCATACACGTCATATACTGCTCCATCGGTGGGAGGTGTCAAAAACGTGGTATGGTATGGAATCTCTTCTTCGCCAACGATGATTATTTTGTTCTCGGTGTCGAAAGATGCATTTTTTATCACTCCATAGAGGCCAAAATTGTCGAGTTTCACATCGCTCGCCGTCATTTCTATTGGAGTCAGCTCAACACTCTCGGTCGAAGCAGCAAAGCCAGCAGGATTGGTCATCTCGGGAGCACCATTATATTCACTTCTTGTTCCTGTGAAATCGGCAGGGATTTTATTTCCTAATTCATAAGTTTGACCAATACCGCCATTCTTAAAGATTAACATGCCCTTATCACCATCCTGAACATAAAGACTAGCTCCATTAGATGTTTGTGCTATAGCAACCAAATTATTACCCGTGTACTTGAAATTTGTACCTGCTGTGAGGGCATTAAACTCTGCCACACTTGCAATTAATGGGGTTGCCGTGAATGTCTTGGTTGCAATACCACTTGTCTCGCCATCAAGTGCAGCTATCGCCTTTACGGTAGTCGTTTCATTGATAGTGAATGGAGCACTATACTGTGAGCTTGAAGTAGTTGGATCAGTACCATCAAGTGTATAATAAATCGAAGCACCATCGGTCTCACAAGTAATAGAAACCTCAGTGCTTCCCTCAAACGGCGTCGTGCCACTAATCACTGGTGTGGCGATAGAAGATGGTGTGCTTTCTTCGTAAGTAACAACAATAGCATCTGCAGTTGCTAATTTGTTTGTACCTGTTGCAACTGTTCCATTCTGATAAAAAGCAAAATATGTAAAACTATCTGAACTTTCAGGAGTCCAAGTAATTGTTTTATCAGAACTATTCCATACACCATTTGTACCTCCTGTGGTTTCTGTAACTTCTGACGTTCCACCAATAAACATGAAGCCTGTCGTAGTAGTATTAGTGAGTGTCAATGCAGAAAAACTAATAACAACCTTCGTTATTTTACCAGGAAAGGCACTTGTATTATAAAATCTGAATTCACTTGCAGCAGAGCTTTGATTAGTCTTTATCTGAAGAGTTTTGGGATTCCATTGATTCATCGCCCAGCCCACATTATTATAAGTAAATTCAGTTAAGTTAGTAATGTAGGATGTTGATGTAGAACCTGTACTTGTTTGATTAGGTGTCAAACTGTAGGTTCCTGCCCATCCCACGCCTATAGCTAGGATGGACATCATTAAAAATGTCAGTAATTTCTTCATAAACACGAGGATTTGAAAAGTTTTGAAAAGATTAGTAATATTTAATTTTCTGTAAATATAATAATGTGTGGCAAAAATAATGATAATTTTAGTATTATGAAAAGAAAATGCTTTCTTTTTTGTCTCTTGTTGATAAGTTTTTTCTTGACAGGCGAACGAGATGAATCTCGCACTACTCAACACGACCATGATGGATCGCCGCCATTGCCTCTTGCCGCCACTTGCTTGCCGCCATTGCCTCTTGCTGTCGCTGCTGCTGCATGCATCACTATTGCTGCCGCTGGCTTGTGGCCTTGACTTCTTGCTGTTGGTTGGCTAGCTTGAGTGGTGGGGGGAGGTGTTGTGTTGGTGTAGTGCGAGATTTATCTCGTTCAAGTTTTGCATTCTTGTTGTTTTTTCTTAATTTTGCAGCATGAACAACGACCGAGATAGCCGAAGACGGGAATGGTGGAATCGCCAGAAGAATCACCCGCCATTCAACCCATCGGGGCACCGTCGCAAAGCAGGTCACGACTACCGTGGCTGCTGCATCTACATGATAACCCTTGTTTCAAAAGACCGCAAGCCCTTATTAGGCACTTTGCGCGACAGCGACACCTCAAATCCTGATCCTTGGATTGAATTCTCCCCTCTGGGGCATGAAGTGTTCAGGTTGTGGCACAACATCCCCGACTATCATCCCGAGATCAAGATGCTTAGAGTGTGCATCATGCCCGACCATCTGCACGGAATCCTGCATGTCACTAAGTCTCTATCTTGCCATCTAGGGAATGTGATTAACGGCTTCAAGAAAGGGTGTAACGACGTGTCGCGCGAGAGATTTGGCGACGTGCTGTGGGAGACTGGATATCATGACCGCATCCTCACTGGCAAGGGGCAACTTGACGCGATGTTTAAATATGATGACGACAATCCACGGCGATTGTGGATAAAACGCAACCATCCAGAGATTTCACGGTGCATCGAGATGTAAACGTTGGAAACAGGCAACTTGCTATTGCCGGGAACTATTTTATGCTCAATTACCCGCTAAAGACTGCCGTTATCTGCTCTCGCAGCATGAGCGATGAGGATATAGAGAAAGCTGTCGTTAAGCACCTTGTGCTGGCACAGCGCGGGCATGTGCTTGTGTCGCCATGCATAAGTCCTGGCGAGAAGCGCATAATGAGAGCGGCATTTGATGCCGGTTTCCCACAAATTGTCCTGCTAGAGAACGGCTTCTCCAAAATGTGGAAGCCTAGCGGTGCGCAGTTTGACGCTTGTGCCCGAGGACAATTATTGCTTATCTCGCCCTGGGCGCACCACAGCCAGCGCACCACTATCACTCGTGAGCAATGCCTGGAGCTAAATGAAATAGCGCGTGAGATTGCAGCTATAATCACAATGGATTAAAAAGTTTCTTGGTCGTTTGACCAAAAGGCACTACCTTTGTGCTTGATTAAAAAAATCATCACATAATGGCAACTAAGAATCAAATAATACAATGGCTCAAATGGGGGGCGTGGGTCGCCGTCGTGGCGGTGATTGTCTATTTCCTGAGCAAGAACGAAGAGAGCCAGGTTCAAGACACTCCTGCCACTGAGCAGTCGCAGACTCTTGCCTCCACCGAGCAAGTCACAAACCAAAACTCCAGTCAAGGCACTAAAAGCAAAGAGGCTAACCTTGAGAGCATTGTCATGCCCCGCGGCATGAGCAACACAGTGGTGAAATACAAAGGCTATACCGCCCATTTCAACAAAAACCTGCACATCCCCAACTGCGTAGTCTATGAGATTACCGCCAGCGAGGCAAGAGGAAAACGGTACCGCGATGGCGACTTCACTCGCGACTCCAAAGTGGCGGGATGCCCCAACTGGTGGGACTACCGCGACTCGGGCTACGACCGCGGGCACATGGCACCTGCCGGCGACATGAAATGGGACGAGCAGGCAATGAACGAGACGTTCTTCCTCACTAACATCTGCCCACAGGACAACGCTCTGAACGCCGGGATGTGGAACGACATCGAACTCAAAGTGCGCGAGTGGGCGCGTCGTGACAAGGCGCTGATTGTCATCACAGGACCCATAGTCGATAAGAACCCCAAGACCATTGGGCAAGACATGGACATAGCGGTCCCCGAGGCGTTCTTCAAAGTGCTGCTCGCCACCAAGACCACACCCATGAGAGCCATCGCCTTCATCTGTCCCAACCGATACTGCGGAGGCTCGCTCAAGAGCTACGCCGTGAGCGTCGATGAGGTGGAGGAGCGCACCGGCATGAACTTCTTCAACTCACTCCCCGACGACGTGGAAAATCAACTTGAATCGACCTGCAACCTCAACCAGTGGCTGAACCGATAGCATTTGGCATCGTTTTTGCTACTGGCATGATGATATAAACTAAAAAATGATGTCATTATGAAGATGAGGTTTATTAAAGCATTCTGTGTGATAGTCGCCATTGCGGTGGTGGCTGGCGCTTCGGTTGATATCAACGCCAGGCGCAAGAAGAACAACACACGCAACACGTCACACAGCGAGAGAGTGGAGAGGAGAGACAACACGTCGAGCAGCATAAGAAACCTTACCGACGTGAAAATCAACTCAAAATACCGCAACACAACCAAGCGATATGACGCCATGACGGTGAATTTCAACACCGCCTACAGGGTGCCAAACTGCGTGAGCTACGTGCTTACCGCCAGCATGGTGAATGTCACCGATGGCCCAAACGCCGAGATGCGCCGCAACTACAAGTTCAACCGCGACGCATCGGTGGCGGGATGCCCAGAGTGGTGGGAGTACAAGCAGAGCGGCTATGACCGTGGGCACATGGCTCCTGCCAACGACATGCGCTGGAGCCGGCAGTCGATGAGCGACTGCTTCCTGATGACCAACATCTGCCCCCAAGACCATAACCTGAACGGCGGCAGCTGGAACAAGCTGGAGCTGAAAATACACTCATGGGCTAAGAGCAACGGCACCATAATCGTCGCCACTGGACCTATTTTCAACGGCACTAGCAAACGCATAGGCAAAGACAACAACATAGTGGTGCCCAGCGGCTTCTTCAAGGTGGTACTTGACCCAAGCCGCAACCGTGCCATAGGCTTCATCTACGACAACTACGAGGGCGGTGGAGGCGTGAAACGCCATGCCTGCTCGGTCGATGAGGTGGAACGCATCACGGGCCACGACTTCTTCAGCGCCCTCCCCGACAACGTGGAACGCGCCGTAGAAAGCACCTACGACTTCGAGCAATGGTGATAAGCGCTGCGCGCGAGGATCGGGGATCGGGAATCGAGAATCGGGGAACGGAGCTTCCTAGCGCCGCAGGCGCAAACTTAACACTTAAAACTTAACACTTTACACTTACAATAAATGGACACAATCTGCGCAGTATCTACTCCCCACGGCATGGGAGGAATAGCGGTGATAAGAGTGAGCGGCGATGACGCCCTCGACATAGTGCAGCAACGATGGCAGGGCAAGCCCATCGCCGAGATGGCGAGCCACACGGCGCACCTGGGGCACGTCCTCGACTCGCAAGGCGAAATCCTTGACGAGGCGGTGCTCACGCTATTCCGCGCCCCCAACTCGTTCACAGGTGAGGATGTGGTGGAAATCTCCTGCCACGGCTCGATGTGGATTCAGCAGCAGATTGTCGGCACTCTCATCGACGCCGGGTGCCGCGCCGCCACGGGCGGAGAGTTCACCCAGCGCGCCTTTGCCAACGGCAAGATGGACCTCTCGCAAGCCGAGGCGATTGCCGACGTGATAGCCTCGCAATCACGAGCTTCGCACCATGTGGCGATGAACCAGATGCGAGGTGCCTTCAGCCGCCAGCTCAGCACCCTGCGCTCGCAACTGCTGCAGTTTGTGTCGCTCATCGAACTCGAACTCGACTTCAGCGAGGAAGACGTGACCTTTGCCGACCGTGAGCGACTCACCAGCCTCGCCACCGACATAAAAACCGTCATCGACTCTTTAGCACAGTCCTATCAAGCCGGCAACGCCATCAAGAACGGTCTGCCGGTGGCTATCGTGGGACCCACCAACGCCGGAAAATCTACCCTGCTCAACACCCTGCTCGGCGACGACCGCGCCCTAGTGAGCGATATTAAGGGCACCACGCGCGACGTGATTGAGGACACCGTGGTGATGGGAGGCACATTGCTACGATTTATCGACACAGCGGGCATACGCGAGTCTAGCGATGTGATTGAGAGCATGGGTATCGAGCGCTCGTTCAAGAAGATGGACGAGGCACGCATAGTGCTATGGGTAATTGATGCCACAGCACCTGCCGAAGAAGTGGAAGACTTCTACATAAAAATACAGCCGCACTGCCATGATAAAGCGGTGATAGCAGTCATAAACAAGGTGGACACGGCGAGCGCATTTGCCGTCGAGAAGATGTTGAAGAAACTGAATCATGGCATTAAAACAATCCAGATCTCAGCCCGAAAAGGCTCTGGCGTAGAGCAGCTTAAGCAAGAAATTATCGCCACCGCAGCCCTGCCACAAGTCACCGACGAGAACGCCGTGATAGTCACCAACGCGCGCCACTACCACGCACTCGTGCGAGCCAGCGAAGCCCTCGACCGCACCCTCCAGGGACTCTCCTCCGGACTCAGTGGCGACCTCCTAAGCCAAGACATCCGCGAATGCATGCACTACCTCGGAGAAATCACCGGCGAAATCTCCACCCACGAAATCCTAGGAGAGATCTTCGCCCACTTCTGCGTGGGAAAGTAAACTTTCTGCATCGGAAAATAGCCACCATTCCTTTTAGTTAGATAGAATAAGTTAGAGTAGTAGAAATCTCCTATATTTCAATATATACAAAATTTCGATACATCGAAAAATATTTACTCTAACTTACATCGTATGTCGTAAAAATGTTGTTACTTTGTTGCGTCATTGTATATCAAGCAACAAAAGCAACAAAAAATCTATGGCAAAAAGTAAAGAGCCGATACGGCTGCGCAAACGCAAACTGAAAGATGGCACCTACTCCCTTTATCTCGACATCTACATCGAGGGGGAGCGTAGTTATGAATATCTGAAACTATACCTCTTGCCGGGAACGAGCAAAGAGGTGCGAGCGAAGAACAAAGAAACAATGCTACTCGCCGAGGCGGTAAAATCCAAGCGAATAGTCGAGTTTCAAAATGGGCGGTTCTCGTTCAAGAAACCTACTTATGAGAAGATCAAGTTCTTTGATTATTACAAGGCTTTATCAGAACAGAAGAAACAAGAAAATCCAAAACGGCAGAATTGGGGAGATTGGTATTCCAACATGAAGCACATGGAGAAGTATGAGACGAACCATGCCATACTACTGCGTGACATAGACGTGAAATGGGTAGAGGGTTATAAAACCTACCTGCTTACCAAATCGACTGCTTTCGGCTCTCGATACATGAAAAGCTATGGAGACCGCCACTTGTCGCAAAACTCCGCACAGACCTATTTCAGAAAACTGCGTGCGTGCCTGAATAAAGCGTTTGAGGACGGATTGATTGATGAGAACCCCTGCCGACGTGTCGAGAGCATCAAGGGCAAAGAGGGAACGAGAATGTATCTCACCCTTGAAGAAGTTAGACTGCTGGCGGCAACGCCATGCCGATACCCCGACATTAAGAGGTCGTTTCTGTTCTCATGCCTAACAGGTCTGCGCAAGAGCGACATTGAGAAGCTTGTTTGGGGAGAGATACACAAGCAGGGAGATTATACACGCATCATCTTCACACAGAAGAAGACGGGTGGTCTTGAATATCTCGACATATCGCCAGAAGCAGAAAAACTGCTTGGGGAGCGAGGAAAAGAGTCCGACTTGGTTTTCCCTTTTATGCACTCCATTTCGCTCATAGAGGACACTCTAAAAAGCTGGACCACCGAAGCAGGCATCAAGAAACACATCACATTCCACTGCGGCAGACACACATTTGCCACTCTCATGCTTGACTTGGGTACAGACCTATTCACAGTGAGCAAGCTGCTCGGACATCGAGACGTCAAGACCACACAGATATATGCCAAGATACTCGACAAGAACAAGCAAGAAGCGGTGTCGAAGATACCGAAGATTGATATAGGAGAAAAATGACTATATAAATATAGTCCAGATATGCCGAGAGAAAAAAGTGAGCGTTTAATTTGGTGGTTTGCAGAATATTATATAATTTTGCAGAACCTAAACAAATAAGCGACCGCATGACAAGCGGATGACGACAACACAAACCGCCCTTTGTAAGGTGGTGGCAGCGGAAACGCCCACACGGCTTCTTATTTGGCCTAGGACACCTACGCAAAGGGCTTTTCTTTCCTAAACAAATAAGATATGTTAGAAATTGATTTAACAAAAAAACAAGTGAAGTGTTCAACCGCCGTAGTGTTTCTCCTCGAGGTTATGCAGAAATCCGTTAACGCCCATGAAAATGTGGTTGTAGCCCTTGATGAGGTATGGGGAGCACTATCCACTAATTGGCAAGAAGAGTTGCAGGCATCTTTCGACATCTACATGAGTTCGATTGAGCGAGCACTATCTGCCGCTATCCGTGAGGATATGATGACTTACCAACCTACATTAGGCCTCGTTAAAATGAGGTAGGTCTGCCACACTACGCCACGCAATTACTGAATCAGTTACCACCGCTATATTCGAGCGGTGGTTTTTTATTTCTTCCGCTTGGGGTGAGTCTTGCGGCTAATATCATAGTCATACCGATGTGGGTATTTAGCCACCTTTTGCGCCAACGCCATATCTTTCAATCGCTGGAGTGTTCCAAGGGGTATAGAAACCTTGATATTGCCATACTTGATTCGTTTAGCGGTCAAGTCAGTAAAGGTTTCAAAACCGATGTAATCTTGATATATCAATAATTCGTCGATATAGACCCACTCTTTCATTTCTTGTCGAGATACTTTTGCGCTGCTCTGACTACCACATTAAAGCCAGCACAGAACACGCCACCTAATATTAATAATATAGCGACCAAAGAAGCTATCTCCCAAAAACGCTCCAGGGCCTCTCCACAGAGCAAAAGTAGAATCACTCCGAGAGCGACCATGACGATTGGCAGCACCGAGAGAATCTTCACGAATAATCTATTTATGCTCTCCATCACTGCAAGCCGTTTACTCGTTCAACGATATTCAGCAAGCGGTCAACCTGCTCTTGTGCCTTGGCGGTGAGCTTGCGTTGTTCCGCTATCTCGTTTAGAGCCATTTCGAGAGCCGAGGGAGTGCTCTCAATGCTCATGTTGTGTCCAGCATAGGCCGTGTTGTTCGAGCCATCCACGCTCTGATTAATCGCTCCAGTGTTTATCATCTCACCTGCGCCAGTGATTAACCAATCAATGTTCAAATCGGGGTAAACCTCTTTAATCTTCTGGATCTTCTCGGGAGACATACCACGTCTAATGTTCATCACGAATGAGTTCGACACGCCCACTGCGGCAGCGAACTGACTTTTGTTAATGTGCTTGAATTTGAGAAACGCTATCAGTCGTTCTCTCACACCTTCTTGTTGCTCAATCATAACCGTTAATTTTTCTTAAATATTCATAGCGTTTCTTCGATAAACCAAAGAAATGCTATATCTTTGTGCTCACAAAGCGAGGCAAAACTCGCAGCGCAATGCGCAACGCAAGGTTGAATATTGCGCCACAAAAGTACAACAAGTTTTTTAATTAACAGCATTTATTCACTAAAAATTTAGCAAAATGGCGACATTTTCTGAAATTTATGAGCAATTGCCGAAGCGACCTACCGCTCCAACGGAGCGCACGAAGTTCATTCGGCGTATTGCTGATGCCACTAAACGCAGTGACCAAACTGTGAGGATGTGGCTATCGGGGCGCCAGCGACCAGACGCGCTGACGCAGTCAGTAATCGCAAAGGTTCTCAAAGTTCCTGCGAGCGAATTGTTTCCTATCGAGGAGAAAGGAGAGGATTGACCTATGAAGCAGATCTTCTCATGGATTGATGCCAAGCAAAGACGTGACGGACTGATGATGTTCTCGGTTCTGGCCATCGTAAACCTTATCGAGTTTTTCACTTTTTGGTCTTGGTTACATGGCGCAATCGCCGTGTTCTGTGTGGTACTCGTAGCCGTATTGTACGAGGGCGGTAAATTTTTGACGACGGAAGAGAAAGAAGATGGACAATGAGACCAGCATCAGCGCACAATTGAACGAGTTGAAACGACTCGTTCTCATGGGGGCAAAGAATGTTCTCAATGTCGAGGACCTATGTCTGCTACTCGGCACTACACGGGCAAACGTGTATCGCATGACCAGCGAGAGGCGGATTCCATTCTACAAGCCACTTCGTGGCAAGATTTATTTCAAGCGTGATGAAATCGAGGCGTGGATGCTCCGAAACCGCTCTGCAAGCCTTGATGAAATCCAAAGTGACGCAGAAATGTATTGTATAACTCACAATTAAACGCAATGAAGAATATCATCATTAAACGGCTCTCCATTGTCAACTTCAAGGGTATCAGAAACCTTGACATTGACTTCTATGGATTGGAGACCAAAATCAGAGGTGCTAACGGCACTGGAAAAACAACTATCTTCGATGCGTTCACTTGGCTACTTTTCGGAAAGGATTCCAAGGACCGCACAAAGTTCAACCTAAAGACCCTCGATGCGAGTGGTGAGGTGATTCCGCAAATCCCTCACGAGGTCAGCGCAACGCTAAATGTGGACGGAGAAACAATCTCTCTCCGCCGATGCTGGACCGAGATATGGACTAACCGCCGAGGGAGCAGCGAGCAGGAGTTCTCGCATAACGAGGGAGAGCGATACTACAACGACGTGCCTTGCAGCGACAAGGAGTTCAAGGAGAAGATAGACGCTATCTGCACCGAGAGCCGCTTCCGTGAACTTACCAATCCTTTCTATTTCACATCGCAGTCAAAGGAGTATCAGCGCAACGCTCTACTCGCTATGGTTGGAGATTTGAGCATCGAAGAGATTGTAGCGACCGACCCGAAGGCTCTCGGCAAGATTCTCGACAAGCTTTCCGGCAAGACTCTTGACGAGTTTGAGAGAGAGGTGGCGTTTCACAAGAAGCGTATCAAGGCAGCTATCGCCGATTTAGAGCCACGCTTAGATGAGAAAAAGCGTGACCTATCTGCACTATCGGTAGAAGATTGGAGCGCATTGGAGACCGCTCTAAACGAGCGCAAGAGCCAAATCGCAGATATAGATGCGCAGATAGCTGACAGAAGCAAGGCTTATGAAGCTGCTGCCGCCGAGCGCTCCAACATCGCAAAAGAGATTGCACAACTCCAATCGCAGTATGACCAACGCCAGTTGTCATTGAAACAAGAACTGCTGGCTGATTACCGCAAGGCTCTCTCCGACTACCAAGATACTTGTCGAGAGATAGACAATATCAATGCAGATACCGCTTCGGTGCAGCGCACTCTCGAAAGCCGACGACTTAATAATCAGTATCTCATTCGAGAAGCGGAAGCCGAGCGGGAGAAACTGACAAGCCAGAGAGAGAAGCTACTTAACGAGTATTACTCTCTCATGAACTCCACATTCGACGAGAACGAGGCGGTCTGTCCTACTTGCCACCGCCCATATGAGACCGCCGAGCGTGACCGCATGGAGCTGACATTTATCGAGAGCCGCAATAAGGCTATCGAGAGCAACAAGGAAAAAGGCAAGCAGATAAAGGTAAACATCGTAGCGATTGATGAGCGCATAGCTGGCTATAACTCCGAGATAGAGCAGACGCAGTCCAACATCGCTAATCTCCAGTTCAAGAGCAAAGAAAATCTTGTAGCGCCTACCATGCCTAACATCAGTACGCAGCTTGCCGATGATGCCCAATCTCTCCACATCGAGCAACAGATTGCCGAACTCCGAGAGAAGCTTGCGCAAGAGGTGAGACCAGCCGACACGTCAGAACTCGCAAGACGGAAACAAGCCATCAACGACGAGATTATTTCTCTCAATTCAAGGCTCTCTGTGAGAGCACAAATCACACGAATAGAGGAGAGGGTGTCTGAACTGGAAACCGCTCTCACAGCGAACCGCAGCGAGCTTGAAGAAGATAATCTCATGGAATTGCTCATCTTCAACATTAACAAGGCTCGAATGGACTTGCTGGAAGCGAGAATCAACGCCATGTTCAAGTACGTCAAATTCCGTATGTACAACCGACTCAACAATGGCGAACTTGCAGAGACATGCGAATGTATGATTGACGGAGTTCCTTACTCTGACCTTAACAGTGCGGCAAAAATCAATGCCGGACTCGACATCATCAATGCCATTTGCAGGGTGTATGACATGTGCGCCCCAATATTCATCGACAACAGAGAGAGCGTAACGAGCATTATCTCTACCGATGCGCAAGTAATAAGCTTAATCGTCGATGCCGACTGCAACGCTCTCGACATCGATTAATATAATTCATTCATCATTAAAATCAGTAAAACTATGGCTGAAAAAGCGAAACAATCAGAACAGCCCAAGACGCAACAGATTGTCAAGTTTGACAATATCTCGGACCAAGTCTTGGCGAAGATCAACGCATTTACCCGTGACGGCGGGTTACTGCTCCCCGAGAACTACTCTGTGGCTAACAACATGAAATCGGCGTGGCTTGTATTGCAAGAAACCACCGACCGCAACGGAAAGCTTGCTCTCGAAGTGTGTTCAAAAGCAAGCATCGCCAACGCTCTCTTCGACATGGTTCTCCAAGGCCTGTCGGTGAGTAAGAGCCAGGGGTATTTCATTGTGTATGGCAACAAGCTGGAGTTCCAACGCTCCTACTTCGGAACTGTGGCTCTCGCAAAAAGAAGCGGTGGCATAAAGACAGAGCCAGTAGCCAACGTAATCTACGAGGGTGACGATTTTATCTACACCATTGACCCCCAAACGGGTTACTACGCTATCGTCAAGCACGAGCAGAAACTACAGAACATCGACGACAACAAAATCACTGGCGCCTACGCCATTGTCAAGTTGGCCGATGGCTCCACGCATGTAACTATCATGACTATCGCTCAAATCCGAGCCGCTTGGAATCAAGGAGCAACCAAAGGCAAGTCTCCCGCTCAT
Organism: uncultured Prevotellaceae bacterium; assembly: GCA_937916085.1. Lineage (GTDB taxonomy): Bacteria > Bacteroidota > Bacteroidia > Bacteroidales > Muribaculaceae > Sodaliphilus. Next base: position 82,637 of record CALGGO010000099.1, read on the forward strand.
CAGAACTTTGCAGGGGAGATGGCGAAGAAGACTGTTATCGGCAGAGCGTGCAAGATGGTTATCAACTCCGCTGACGATGCTTGGCTCTATGAGGGCAAGCGTGACGAAATGGATGCCGATACCACTGCAGCTCAGCGTGACGCAGAGGTTATCTCCAGCGAGCAGGAGATTGCTCCCGACGAGGTGGAATACGAGGACGTTGTTCCAGAGCCAGCAGAGGTGCAGAACGAAGCAGAGAAACCAACCGAGAGCGACGAACCCTATTAATTTTCTTTCTGCCATGAGATTACGGGTGCTTGGAAGCAGCAGCGAGGGCAACTGCTATCTATTAGAGAGCCGCAGCGGCGTTTTGATAGTCGAAGCAGGTGTTCCTATCTCTGTAATGAGAAAATCGCTGGAAAACGGGTTTAATCGTGTTTTAGGGGTAATCGTTACCCACAGACATGGTGACCACGCCAAGAGCGTCAAAGACCTGCTGTCTTCCGGCATCCGTGTTCTCGCACCGCACGACGTGTTTATCTCGATTGATGCAGACCAAGACCCCTGCGCCAAGCCTATCAGTGCGGGCAAGGGGTATCGACTTGGGGAGTTCCAGGTTGTGCCTTTCGAGGTAAAGCACGATGTGCCGTGTGTCGGCTATATCATCATTCATCCCGAAATGGGGCGGTTGCTCTTTGTCACAGACACAATGACAATCTCCCAACGGATGCCGAGACACCTCTCGCAGATCATGATTGAGACTAACTATGCCGATGATATTCTGGAGCGCAACATCGAGAGTGGGGCGATGCCTATAGCCATGCGCAAGCGGTTAATGTTCTCGCACATGGAGCTCGGTACCGCCAAGCGGTTGCTCTCACGAATGGATTTGAGCGAGGTCTGCAACATTGTTCTGATACACCTTTCCTCGTCTAACAGCGACGAGGAAAGGTTTGTTCGAGAGGTGGCGGTACAGACGGGAAAAATGGTATATGCCGCCGATGAGGGCAGAGAGTTCGAGTTATCATTAGAACCATATTAAGCCAATGGAACGATGGGTAAAGTTATACGAAAGCATTCTCGAATGGAAATGGAACAAAGACCCTGCAATGATGGCTCTATGGCCAAGGTTGTTGGTGATGGCTCAATATCGAGATAGGGAGTATCAGGACACGACCATAAAGCGTGGTCAAGTGGTAACGAGCATTCGCAAGCTTGCCGAGGAGAGTGGACTTAGTGTGCGAACAGTGAGGACTTGTTTAGAGCGTCTGGAAGCGACACACCAAATAACACGCCAACCGACACACCACTCAACGCTCATAACTATCTGTAATTATGATAAATATCAAGATAAAAAATCACAGAGCGACACACAAAACGACACACAAAGCGACAAGCAAACGACACACCAAATAAGTAGAAAGAAAGAATATATATATAATTCAACAAACGTAGATAACGTGCGTGCGCGAGAGAGAGAAGCATTTGAAAGATTTTTTGAGGGACAGATATATGCCGAGCAATTCTGCATGAACGAGGGTATCAACCTCGAAACCTGCAAGCGTCTTGGAGAAGAAGTCCTCGCTCTGTGGGAATATACAGACGAGAAACACAATGACCAATTAGACCTCAAAAACATCAAGCTACACTTCATCAGCACTCTGCGTATCAAAATCGGAATCTATAAGCAAAAACAGAAAGAAAATGAAGAAGTTTCAACCGACAGAAATACTCGACGTCGGGGCGCTGACACAACGGCTACTCGCACAGAAGATTATGAGGACTCGTTTTAGGCTTCCCTGCACCGAGGAGCAAGCGAGGGTGCTTCTCACGGCAGCATACCGAAGCGAGGTGGCGTATCGCAACCGCAACTACATCGAGAGCGAAGCTGTCAACAAGCACATTAACCGCTTGGCTCAATTCATAACAGATGAGGGTTCGCAGTTCGGAGTGCTTCTGTGCGGTACATACGGAAACGGCAAGACCACGCTGCTTTACGCCCTTCGCTCCGTAATACACCTTCTCGAAAGCACGGGGTATCTCGACATGCACACCAATCTCCGCGTCTATGATTCCCGAAAGATAGCGAAGCTGTATCGGGACCGAGACCCCGAGGTATTTGACGATGCTTGCCGAGAGCCGCTTCTCGCAATAGAGGACATGGGTAAGGAGCCTACCGAGACACTTGACTACGGCAACATCATATCGCCAGTAATTGAGCTTCTCGAACAGAGATACGATGCACAGCGGTTTACAGCTATCACTACTAACCTCACACCAAAGGAGATTAGAGCAAAGTATGGCAACCGCATCGCTGACAGATTTAATGAAATGATGTGCGTGCTGAACTTCGGTGCCACAGACACATTCAGAAAACAGAAATAATCACTTTAACGCAAACTGAAATATGAAAGCAACAGACGAATTCAAGAATGTAATCAAGGCGTATCTCGACAAGAGAGCCGCCGAAGATGAACTCTTTGCGGTCTCCTATGCGAAACCGCAGAAGAACCTGGACCAGTGCATCAACTACATCTTTCAGCAAGTGAAGGAATCGGGATGCAACGGATTTGCCGACGATGAGATTTATTCTCTGGCGGTACACTACTACGATGAGGACGATATAGGAGAGATTAAAGCGACCAATGGGCGTGTTGTGGTCAATCACCATATCGAACTATCGGAGGAAGAGAAAAAGGCCGCCAGAGAGAGAGCAATCGCTAAATATGAGGAAGATTGCATCGCCGAGCAGAAAGCCAAAGAGGAACGAGCCGCCAAACGTGCTGCCGAGCGTGCCGAGAAAGCCGCTGCCGAAAAGGCTGAACGAGAGAAGAACATGCCAAGACAAGCAACGATATTCGACTTCTTAACCGATGAGACCTAAGACCAAAATCGAGAAGCAGGTAGTGGCAATGGCAAACGCTATGCCGCCAGCTACCGACGCACAGATTGAATGGGCGTTCAAGCACCTTTTCAAGCCTATTGCAAAGTACTACAAAAAGGGTGAGGTATGGTGTTTGAACTGCGGACACATTGAGCCGTGGGGAAAAGAGTCCGAATTGGCGGTATCTCTCGGATGCTGCGACTACTTCTGTCCTCATTGTGGCGCCAAGCTTACAATGGAGAACTGGAAAGGCTCTGCAGTTAAGAATGACGATACGCTTCTTCTCTCGATCGTCACGACCCACAAAGGTTGGCAGGTGGTCAGAACCTATGAGGTCCAGCGCAAGAACCGACGTGGCTCTGCTACAGAGCGCAAAATGCAGGAGGTCTTTCAGCACTGGCTATCTCCGAGGGGCAAAGAGGTTATCGCCAGCCGTGCTTACTCTCGGAGTTTCTATTATCATACGTGGTATTATGATTCTCCTTTCGAGATAAAAAAACATAATGCGAGCGCAAACGGCTACTACTCTTATTCAGATGTGTTTGACCTTGCGGGAAACTATTTCTACCCACGCATCAATGTGCTTCCGATTTTGAAGCGCAACGGATTTGAGAAGCGAATACTCAATCTCTACAGGACAGACGCTGTTCAAGCGATGCGCTATCTGCTCATCTGCAACGAGGCGGAAATGCTTGCCAAGACCCGCCAATGGTCGCTGTTCTCACGGATGGTTAACAGAGGAGAGAGCAAACTCAAATACCCCCACGCCGTCAACATCTGCAACCGCAATGGCTACATCGTTGACGATGCCGACTGCTGGACAGATTATCTTGACCTATTAGACCACTTCAATCTCGACACGCATAACGCCCACTATGTGTGTCCCAAAGACCTGCATAGCGAGCATAATAAGTTGGTGCGTCGCAAGCGTCGCATCGAGGAACAGAAGCGGTTAGAGGAAAAGCGCAAGGAAGCGGTCAAGTTCGAGAGGCAATACGCCAAGCGGTACGGCAAATTCTTGGGTGTCGTAATCACCAATGGAGAGATAACATGCCACGTCTTGCAATCGGTGGCAGAGTTCGCCGAGGAAGGCATAGCGATGCACCACTGCGTATATGCCAACGGATATTTCGATTACAAGCGTCACCCGAACACCCTGATACTCTCCGCAAGAGGAACATCGGGAGAGCGCATCGAGACCATTGAGGTTAATCTAAAGACGCTAAAAATCGTACAAGCGAGGGGACGCATGAACCAAACGACCGAGAAACATCAAGAGATTATAGATTTAATTAACAATAATATGCACTTAATTAAAAAGGCAATATGAGAACTAACGTAGAACATATCGACGAGCAGTGTGTCGCTCACCGACAGAAAGTGAGTGAGACCATACTCGAGTACATTGAGAAGAACGGCATTTCCGTGTGTCGTTTCAGTCAACTGGCCAACATCAGCCAATCACAGATACAGCTTATTATCGACGGCAAGACAAACCCGTCAATGGATATGCTGATGAAGATTAGTGCCGTAACCGGCAAAAGTATCGAGATAAACGCTTTAACCGAAACGCAAGATGAACCTAACTGAACTATCAAAAGCCGCCTTTCAGAACGCCAAAGCGCACGGCTTCAACGAGACCGAGGACATTGAGCGTACACTCATGCTGATTATCACCGAGATTAGCGAGGCGGTTGACGCCCACCGCAAAGGGTGGAGAGCAGAAGAAAACCGCTCATGGTATGATGCGTTTATCGAGAAAACGACAGACATTGACAAGCGTATGACCGCCTTTGAGGGTTATATCAAGAATAACCTGGAAGATGAGCTTGCCGACGTGGTTATTCGCATCGCAAGTCTATGTGGCGCTTGCGCTGACAATCTCGAAGCCGACAAGGAGCAATGGAAAGCTGCCGAGCGACAAGCGACTTGGATGCACACAAACGTGTCGTTTCCCGCCATGTGCCTGCATCTGTGCCATAGTATCTTCACCGCCAACAGCGTCCGCAACTGCAACGGCTACAGATGGCTCGATGCTGTCAAGTTTGTGGCTTGGCAGGTTATTGAGTACTGCAAGCTTGTAGGCATCGACCTCGATTGGTATATCAACGCAAAGATGGAATACAACAAACACAGACAGCCGATGCACGGCAACTGCAAATACTAAGAGTCACAGCAATGAGAACCATTAAATTTAGAGGAAAATGCGTACCCGACAGCAAATATGCTGGTGAATGGGTTGAAGGTGGTTATGCACCACTTGACGAAGTGAGTACAAGTAAAAACAAAGGAGAAGGTCTTGTCGTCGTTTTTCTTGGCGGCAACTGTTCCTGTAGTTACCATGTCATTACAGAAACTGTCGGACAATTCACAGGATTACTCGATAAGGATGGAAAAGAAATCTATGAGGGAGACATCCTTGCGTTGCAAGAAACAGACAACAAAGTCACTCATTGTCCTGTCAGCATGAATTGTAAAGGATATTGGAGTGTCGATTTTGGTATCAACTATGGTGTATGTCTTGGCCTCGTTGATAAGAAACGTGTTGAGGTCATCGGCAACATCCACGACAACCCAGAACTACTGAAAGGAGAAAAGCAATGACCCTTAAAAAAAAGACAGAACAAGCCATTAAATTGCTTCAAGTGTTTGCCAAAGATAAAACCGTCGAGGTGTGTTTCAGCGGAGGCAAGGATAGTGAGGTTATCCTTGAGCTGGCGAAGATGTCAGGAATTAATTACAGAGCGATATACAGGAACACCACTATCGACCCGCCTGGCACCATCGCTCACTGCAAAAGCAAGGGAGTAGAGATTGCACCTCCAAAAGAGAAGTTCTTTGAGATTGTAAAGAAACACGGGATGCCAACACGCAGGGTAAGGTTTTGCTGCTCTCTCTTAAAAGAGTACAAGATTTTAGATTACGCTGTGCAAGGCATTCGCAGATGTGAAAGCGCCGCAAGAGCTAAGAGATACAAGGAACCTACCATCTGTCGGGTGTATGGCAGCAAAGCGTGCAGCGTCGAGGTGTGCCTGCCTATCCTTGATTGGTCTGACAAAGATGTAGAGGAGTTTATCAAGTCGAGAGGCATAAAGTGTCACCCTCTATACTACGACGAGCAAGGCAAGTTTCAGGTTAGACGGAGGCTAGGATGTGTGGGATGCCCTATGCAAGCTGACAATGGGGTCGGAGATTTCCAAGCGAGACAAAAGCTATTTAAGCGTCTTGTAGATTGTGTGAAGGTATGGTATGACACACATCCCAACATATCTTCAAGAAAAAAATTCGGGAGTGTGTACAATCTAGTGTATCACAACCTCTTTTGCAAGACTTATGACGATTACCTCACCAAAACCCAGCGCAACCTCTTTGGCGAGGATTTTGACGCAAAGAGATACTTGGAAAAATATTTTAGAATTAAATTATAAAATTGAGCAACTATGACACCAAACGAAGAAATGACAGCCGCGCTCGCACCCATCATCAAGAAGATGCAGGAGCAGGGAGCGAGCATCACACAGTTAATCGCCTTCCAAAACGGCTTCACCACTGGAGCGATGTGGAGAGCCAGCCACCCACACTGGATAAGTGTGGAAGATGAGCTGCCCGAAGAAGGGAAGTTAGTGCTAGTAACATCGCATAGTGGTTGCTTTGTGGGTTTTTATGATGGTGGTTGGTTTAGTAATGGGCGTGTTGTCCAAAGAGAGGTAATGGTCACCCACTGGATGCCACTGCCACAAGCACCAATGAAAGGAGGTGAGGAATGAACGCAAGACAATTCTTTGAACTTGTCGCAAAGATGCGCCAGGTTCAACGTGAGTATTTCAAGACTCGAAAGAAAGATTGGCTCATCGCAAGCAAGCAGTTTGAGCGTGAGGTCGATGAAGAGATTAGGCGCGTCGAGAACCTTGAAGCGCAGAAAGGAGTTAGCAAATGAGCAGGCGCAGAATACGGCGATGGCTCTGTCGGCACAAGCTTCGCAAGGTCGGTGAGAGCGCATTCGGAAACGTGTATCACTGCACACGCTGCAACTCGATACTCGCAGAAGAATGGGGACCGAGAGCGGGTGCGCTACTCTATCTTGGAGAATATGAAGATTTCTTTGACGAGAACGATAAAGAGAAATTTTTAAACAATATTTAATTTAATAAAATATGGCAATAAATAAAGTTTTTTTACTTGGAAATGTCGGTGTTGAGCCGAAGATCCGTCAGACGCAGGATGGGACACAATGTGCGCAATTCTCTCTCGCAACAACTGACAGAGCGTTTAAGACCGCAAACGGTACACAAGTTCCAGAGAGGACAGAATGGCACAACGTGGTCGCTTGGCGAGGACTCGCAGGTGTGGTCGAGAAGTATGTGCATAAAGGCACGAAGGTGTATATCGAGGGAAAACTTAAAACCCGAAAATACAGCGACAAATCGAATATCGAGCGATACATCACAGAGATACATGTTGACCAATTAGAGTTGCTTGACTCTAAATCGAGCGGAAACACCGCTCCAGCGACTCCAAATGTTCAGAACGATATGCAACCTATCTCGCAGAATATCGCCCCGCAGAGCGCAAATAATAGCGTTGCTCAAAAAGAAGATGATGACGACGATTTGCCTTTCTAATTAGCCTTGCCCTATGTATCAAATCAGCAACCAAGACTATGACGAGATTGTGGAATACTTGTCGGTATTCGCCCGAATGACATATCACAATGCCACATCGGAAGATAACCTGCGGCTCCACAATCAAGGTCGGCGTGCCAGCATGTTGGTAAGCAAATTGATGCGCAAGAGCAAGGTCGAGGAAAGCAAGAGCGACAAGGCTGTGCAAGGATAGGCACGGCTCTATCTCGAATAGCCCCTATCTATCTCAATGTATTGTAGGGGCTATTCTTATGCTTGATTAAAATATATTATTAATAGCAATAATAGCAAACGTAGAAATGAATTCAAAGGAATATAGGGAAATGATTGCCCGAGAGACCGCCAAGCGTCGCAAGACGCACCACTATGAGAGCCGATTACAGCAAGCGTGCAAAGAATGGTTTGATTACCAATACCCGAAGTGGTCAAAGCTGCTCTTCGCCGTGCCTAATGGCGGTCTCCGAGACGGCTTCGAGGCGAAGATTATGAAGCGAGAAGGCATAGTGGCAGGTGTGGCGGACATGATTCTTCTGATACCACGGCAGGGTTATGGCTCTCTGTGTATTGAGTTCAAGACGAACATCGGCCGCATCGGCCGTCAGTCAGAGCAACAGAAAGAGTGGCAGGCAGTAGCCGAAGCATGGGGCAACAAGTACGTTGTGATAAGGACTTTCGAGGGATTTCAGTCCGTTGTGACTGATTATCTCTCCCGTTAAAAAATCTTAATTCTATGAGCATCGCTCAAAGTATTCAGAGAGGTTTTATAACTTTGCGGTGTTTTTAATGTTTTTAATCACTATAAAAATTTAATCAAATGAACGTTTTATCACAGACGCAGGGGTGGCTCCTTATAGGGGTGTTCTTTGTGGCGATGTTCTCAATTATCGCACTCCTGCCTAAAACGAAGAAAACCAAGAAGCTGTTCTTGGTAGGAAACAGAAACATCTCATGGGTAATCATGGGATTGTCGATGGCGGCAACGTGGGTCTGGGCACCCTCTATGTTCACCGCTGCCGAAAAAGCGTACACGCAAGGTTTTGCGGGACTCTTTTGGTTCGTCGCTCCAAACGTGCTGACACTTTGGCTATTCGGTTACTTCGCAACCAAGATGCGAGAGAGAAAGCCTAATGGCTGGACTTTCTCTTATCACATGAAGGAGACGTATAGTAACCGCACTCACAATCTCTACATGACGGAGAGTATTGTTCTACAATGCTGCTCAATGGGCGTTCAGTTGCTCGCTGGCGGCGTTATCTTCTCGAAGATATGTGGACTGCCTTTCTTCTGGACCACTATCGCTCTCGCTGCGATTCCGCTGATTTACGCAGCTCTTGACGGCATCAAGGGAACGGCTATCTCCGACTTCGTCAAGATGCTGTTCATCGCCTGCGTGCTTTTGCTCGGTCTGCCCCTTATGTTCAACAATGCCGGCACAGAGACTTTCATCAAGGGTCTTGGCGGTATCACTGGCGATTTCGGCAGTCTGTTCTCAAAGAAAGGCTTGGAAGTGTTTCTTTCGTTTGGTATTCCCTCTACCATTGGCTTGCTCTCGGGCACGTTTGGAGACCAAATGTTCTGGCAGCGTGCGTTCAGCGTGCGCCGTTTCAACGTAAAGAAGATGATGATTCTCGCAGGATTCGTATTCGCTATCGTGCCTATCTGCCTTGGCTCGTTCGGTTTCTTCGCAGCAGGTGGCGGTCTCAATGTAGCTGACACACAGCTTACCAACGTGGCAGCAGTGACCGCATTCCTACCCAAATGGTTCCTCTATCTGTTCTTCCTGATGATTCTCGCAGGTCTTATCAGCACTGTTGACTCGGTGCTCTGCGCATTCTCATCGGTGGGCGGTCACGACATCATCAAGAGGTTGCAGGAAAAAGGTATCGCTACTAACATGAAACCTCTCACGTTTGCACGTATCTTCATGGTGGCAATCTCCGCTCTCGGAGTATGTATCGCCAACCTGCCCGGACTCACAATTACTACCCTTTGGCTTATCTATGGCATGTTCAGAGCGTCTGTGATGATGCCTACTCTATTTGCTACTATCGGCTCGAAAATGCACGAGCGTGGTATCTTCTACGGCATTTTAGCGGCTTGGCTCATCGGTTGGCCTATCTATATCTATGCGTCTATCGCAAATATTACTCCTATCATCGTGGCTTCATCGCTGTTCGTGGTTCTAGTTCCCGCTATTCTCTCAAAGGTTCTGAAAGGCGGTAAGACTCCCTCTGTAGTAGCAGCCAATACTACCACTAACGAGGAGGAAGATTAATCAGTTACTCACTTACAAAATCTCTAATTTCAACAGATATGAAAAAGTTTATTTTAATGCTTGTAGCCACTATGTTCGTGGCTCTCGGTGCAAACGCACAAATCAACGACGGACAACTGCCTGGCACTCGCTGGCGTGTAGTCCTACCTATCTCGACATCGTATCAGTCCGACGGAAGCGGTAAGCACTCTGTAACTGCAGCACCGCAACTTATGTTTAAGCAAGACCTTACCAAGTGGCTTGCAATAGAGGCTGTCGCTAACTATAACATCAACACGGAGACGTTCTCCCCGAAGATCTGGCTCGGCTTCCATTTCGGCAACTTCTACTTCATGGAGCGCAACAACTACAACTGCAAGACCACCGACTTCTCGGCAGGTCTTGCAGCCACCTACAAGTTCACCAAGAATTGGGGAGCCGATATGACGTGGGACAACATCTATGCAAACAAGGAGTGGTGCGAGGGGGACCGACTACAATTTGTTGGCTCTTATGCTACCGACAACAAGAGGTGGAACTTCAACGCTGGCTACTCTTGCCGTTTCAAGAAAGGCTTCATCGCCAACATACGTTACAATATCGCAAACGGCATCAGACTGCAAGGCAAACTTGACTGCGGCGCCAAGAACGTGACCGCACAATTCATCTGGGATTTCAACTAATCTGCAACTTCGGCACACTCTCTGTTTTCGAATGGGGAGTGTGCCATATCTTTTTGATTATGGCAAGATATGTTCTCGGTCCAAAGGTTTGGACTACATTCGAGCAATTCTATGACGTGTGGCAACACATTGAGGATTACATTTCTCTCGACGAGTGTTCCGCAAAGGTCGATGAAGCAGTCAGATATGTAAAACAGATAGCGGTCGGTAAACGATGCGGCTATGGCTGGAGCGGTGGAAAGGATTCCATTGCACTGCAAGTCATTATGGAGCGTGCTGGCATACACCGATGCGTGATGTGTACCAATCCCGAGGAATCGCCAATCTTCTTGCAATGGGTAATGGAGAACAAGCCTAATGGGTGTGAGATTCACTCTAACGATAATATTACGAAGAAGTTTCTGTTGGCGCATAAAGACAGAATATTTCCCCAAAAAGAAGCATCGTGGTGGTACAAATTTGTGCCGTGGGTAGGATTGAAAGAATTTCAGCAAAGCCACAATCTCGATATTCTGTTCTTGGGAAGAAGAACTAACGACGGCAATTTCAGTAGACGCCAGTATCGGCTCAAAGACTCGACCTGCCTATATGTGAGTCCGATAATGGATTGGAGACACGAAGATGTGCTTGCTTGTGTACATTACTTCAAGAACGATAATATGCCGGCTCTCTACTCCAAGCCGTGTAAAGGTATGCCAGAGCCAATTTTTTGGTATCTGCGAGAGGGCGGCTGGCCCGAGGTCAAGCAACTCTACCCAGAACTGCTTCCAGGACTTGCTAAATGGTTTCCCGAAGCACGGCAATATCTATAACAGACCGCATTTCGCTTGTAAACCGCTCTCAAATCGTCTAAAACCTTTCAGATATATTTCCTATTGTCTGTAACAAGAAAACTCATTTAACACAAAATATTCACAAAATAACTACTACAATGGCAAAAGTAAAAATGGAACGCAAGACAATGGCTCTTGCATCTCTAACAGAGCACCCGCAGAACCCCAATATGCACCCGAAGGAGCAGATTGAGGACATTGCGAAAAGTATCAAAGAGTATGGGCAATATTACCCTATCATCGTCGACGAGAACGGTCTGATTCTCTCAGGACATGGAAAGAAAAAGGCTCTCGAACTGCTTGGCTTGACAGAGGGAGAGTGTGTCGTCATGCACGGTCTCACCGAAAAGAGGAAAAAGAAGCTCTTGCTCTCTGACAACAAGATTCAGGGTTACTCTTTCTTGAACCACACGATTGAGGAGAACTTGATTAAGGAGATTGACGACACAGACATCATCGGTTACAATGCCGAGTATATCAGCGACCTTATTCGCCCCGTGACCTATGACAACACTGGCATGGAGCCACAGAAACCTATCGGAGAGTACGCAAATGAAGCGAGAGAGATGAATACACCTCCCGCTCCCGTTGCGCCCTCCGGAGCCACCGCAGAGCCACCTGCGCCCGCTGTGCCTACCGATGAGCACGGACAACCAACCGAGGCCAACGCTGCAGATCCAATGGCATCATTTACCGCCAAGCATATAATCACCTGTCCACATTGTGGCAAACCTATCGAGATTTGATTATGGGAGCAGGTTATAAATGGTCTTGTAAAAAAGGCAAAGGCGGTACCAAGAAAAGCACCGCCAAGAAAAAGTCGAGTTCGAAAACCAAAAGCACAAAGCGTAGTAAATGATTGATTATGGCTACCCCCACACTTAAAGTTGACATCTTCCACTCGCTGCGCAACCTACAGTTCGTGGACCGAGATTCGGTTAAGCCTAACGGCTATAACCCGAACCACGTTCTCAAGCAGAACATGGAATTGTTAAAGCAGTCTATTCTCTCGAATGGTTTCTGCTTTCCGATTGTCATTCGCCCAGACTTTACTATCATAGACGGATTTCACCGATGGTGTGTCGCTGGCGAAGAACCTATTCGCACAATGACGGGTGGTAAAATCCCCGTGGTTATTGTCGAACACGCAGACAAAATCGACGACGTGGCCGGCACGATTGCATTCAACAGAGCAAGAGGTGAACACCTGCTCGACCCAATGGAGAATATCGTGCAGAGCTTGCTCAAAGAAGGCTACCAAGTAAACGAGATTACCAAGAAGCTAGGCATGAGCAAGGAAGAGTTGTATCGACTGAGTAACGTATCGAGAGAAGAGTTCCTGCGTATTATGGCTAAAGATAACAGATATAACGAAGCGCAAAAGATTTGAATTATGGCAATGCTGACAAGACCGCTTCACATGAACGTGTTAGAGGCGGCCGAGAAACGCATCCTCAATGTGTTCTCGAAATATTATAGGGTTGACATGTGCTTCAGCGGCGGTAAAGATTCAATCGCACTGATGCTTGTTACTATCAATACCATGCGTAAATATGGTATTGATTTCAAGCGTTTAAGTGTATCTTTTTGCGACGAAGAAGCTATATATCCCGATGTGCCAGATGTGGTAGAACACTATCGTCGAATGATACTCTCTCTCGGAGGAACGTTTAATTGGCTCTGCCTGCCGTGGAGACACTACAACTGCACTAACACGCTTCTCGATGAAGATAGCTGGACTTGCTGGGACATCAGAGCAAAGGACAAATGGGTGCGCACACCGCCACCACACGCCCTGCGTTGGCACCCCGATTTCAAGTACGGCATGAGTTATCAAGAGTTCTTCAAAGAGGTTGCTGCCAAGCATGACAACTTTGTGCAGTTGGTGGGAGTGCGAGCCGCCGAGAGCGTTCAGCGCTTGACAAGTTTTCACCGAATGGCATATCAGAAACGTGCGTCACGGCAGTATATCTACAACGTGATTTACGATTGGAAAGATAGCGATGTTTGGAAGATAATAAAGGACAATAACGCTGTCTTTCCAAAGACATATATGAACCTATGGCGCATCGGGGCAAAACTCCGTATGTCGCAAATCTTCGCTGCGGACACTTGTAGAGCGATACCCAAGTTATTGGTGTTCTACCCTGGCTTCTATGAGAAACTCCAGCGTCGCTGCCCTAATATCGACATAGTGTTACTCTATTACGACACTCGATTGTTTAAGTCGAGTTCACAGAGTTCAAGGCACGATGTTGGCAATGACGAGCAGACGATGAGGAAGCAGATTAGAAAGGGCATCGCTGACGGCATCCGCAACAACCGCAATGACCGAGGCTTCCACAATGCGAGAAAAGCATGGAGCAAAACCGAGCGTTATAGCGGACTGAACCTTGCGGTCTATCGTCACATTCTCAATATGCTGCATGGTGGCGATGCCAAGTCGAGGACTTATAGGGCGTGGATGATTGACCTTAACGCTTCATTGCGACAAACCTGCATGGATGGCAAAGAATGAGCGACCTATCGACAAAAGCCTGCGCACTATCAGGCGACGGCAAGCCAAGCGGAAGAAAGAGTTTATAGAAGCCTTTCAGAAGTCTTTGGCTCTTGTCGCATCTACGTGTCGCAAGGTGGGTATTTCGACCGTGACTTTCTATAACTGGTATAACGAGGATTCAAACTTTGCCGAGAAGATTGACGAGATTAGAGAACTCGCAAAGGATGCGGTAGAGTCCAAGATATACAAGAAGATTGACGAGGGAGATACCACTATGCTCATCTTCTATGCCAAAACCAAGATGAAAGACCGAGGTTATGTGGAGCGTCAAGAGGTGACGGGAGCCGATGGTAAGAACCTTATCGAGCAACAAGCGGTTGACCTCTCTACTCTCACCGAGGAACAGCGAAAAGTTTTACTCTCTATCGGACAAAGTGTGCTTGATGCAAAAGAATGAACTCAAACGATGTGGCGAAATTGGCTTTGCAGGTGGTTGCAGACGAGTGTCGGAAATCTTTGTTCTACTTCGTTCAGACCTTTTGGGATGTAGTTATCAAAGAAGACCCCGTTTACAATTGGCACATTCCATACCTATGCGAAGAGTTGCAGTTGCTCTCTTCCTCAATCATAAAGCGAGAGCCAAAGCCGTACGACCTTATCATAAACATTCCGCCAGGTACTACCAAGTCAACGCTCGTTTCTGTCATGTGGCCCGTTTGGTTATGGGTAAACGACCCGACCATTCGCATAATAAGCAACTCATATTCGGGAATATTGAGTGTTGACCTCGCAGGCAAATCAAAAGACATAATTATTAGTGACAAGTTCAGAAAATTGTTTCCAGCGGTTCAAATACGAAAGGACATGAGCGGTAAGCAGCATTATGGCAACACTGCTACCGGAATACGTTACGCCACATCAACGGGCGCAACTATCACTGGCTTTCACGCCCACATTATCATCAATGACGATCCACAGAACCCGAAGCAGGCTGAATCAGAGCAATTGCGAGAACAAGCCAATGAGCACACCAAGACCCTCTCGACACGTAAGGTTGACAAGGCGAATACTCCAGTGGTTACTATCATGCAACGTCTCCACGATGAAGATGTGACAGGCTACCTCTTGAAACGCAAGGCTGACAACATCAAGCACATCTGCCTACCTGCGGAGTTGTCCGATTTCGTATTTCCAAGCGATTTGCGAGAGTTTTATGTTGACGGGCTATTAGACCCAAAGCGATTGGGAAGAACTACGCTCCAAGAGGCTAAAATCGACTTGGGTAGCCGAGGTTATGCAGGTCAGTATGAGCAACGACCGACCGCCCTCGGCGGTAATATCATCAAGGCTGATTGGTTCCAGCATATTTCGAGAGTGGAGTTCGGAGTGTTGCGAACGAGGGAGCCGATACACTTCTTTCTCGATACCGCCTACGACAAGAAAAGCAAGGACAGCGATAATGACCCCTCTGGCATCATCGGCGCTTGCCGAATCCGAAACAATATCTATATCACCTGCGCTGCCAAGGTGTACAAGACATTCCCCGAACTCATTCGGTTCTTGCCCGAATATATGGCGGCACACGATTTCGACCGAGCCAGAAGTACGCTGCGCATCGAGCCGAAAGCTAACGGCAAGTCGGTGTCACAGCAACTCAAAGAGGCATCAGACCTCAATGTAGCTTACACTCCGTCACCCACCGACGATAAAGCCACTCGTTTACATGCCGTTTCTCCGAGAGTGGAGTGTGGCCGAGTATATCTCGTTGACGGCGATTGGAACGAGGAATTTGAGGACGAGGTATGTGGCTTCCCCAACAAACCACATGACGAGTATGTAGATTTGCTTGGCTATGCCATAAACTACTTAATGCGAGAAGATGATGATCTTCCTGATAATGTTGATGAATTGTTTTATTAATACTATACTGATATGGGTTTACTTAATTTTCTGATTAATCAAATCAACGCCGCAGCTGGGCGCAACCAAACTTTTGAGGAACTGATTGCGGCTGGAGACATCTCTCGCGTCAAGGCTCTTATGGTGTCGAGAGAAACCGCCACGATGGAAGCGATAAAGGAGTACGATGTAGAGAAGCATGACATCATGAAACGACTCGATAAGGTTGTCAAGGATAAAGAGGGCAACATCAAAGACATCGTTCAGCGTTGGAAACTACCAATCGATTACCCAAAATACATCAACGAGGTGGCACTCGTTTTCATCTATGGCCGACCCGTGAAGTGGTCCTGCAAGACCGAGGCTTGCCGTGATGCCTTTGACAAGTTCTGCGATGTTCTTGACAAGATGCATTTCGATGCCAAGATTCGAGAAGCGAAACGCTATGCCGGAGCAGAGACCCAATCGGCTTTATTGTTCCGTGTGTATCGCAATGATGATGGCAAATCGGACTGCCAAATTCGTGTTCTCGCACGCTCCAAGGGCGATGAGATTTACACCTATTGGGACATATATGAGAACCTTTTAGCGGCAGCGTGGGGCTATTACGCCAAAGAAGATGAGAAGACTACCACATACCACTTCGACATCTTCACGCCCAAGTACACTTACCGATGCGTCAAGGCTAAAATGGGCTGGAATGTTACTCCCGAACCGAATCCGATTGGTAAGATACCGCTAATCATCTTCCAACAGAAGAAAGAATGGGATGGTGCGACCAATCTCATTCAGCGAGAGGAATATCTTGGCTCGCACACCGCTGACACTAACGATTACTTTGCTGACCCCTACTTGGTTGTCAATGCAGACATCGTCAAGAACATGCCGAAGAAAGGCGAGGACGGCAAGCTTCTCGTTACCAAAGGCGATGTGCAGAGCATCAGCAATGTGGCGGGGTATATTACTTGGAACAATGCGCCCGAGAGCAAGAAAGAAGAAATAGCTTGGCTCCAGAAGCACATTATGACCAAGACTTTCACGCCCGACCTTGAATCGCTGAAATCAATCTCGAACGTGTCTTACAAGACGCTCCGTGTTATGCTTATGCTTGCCTACATCAAAGCTGACAAGACCAAAGAGAAACACGATGAGTTGCTTGACCGCACCGCATCGCTCGTTCTCACCATCATCGGCAATGTTCTCGATGTGTCGCTGAAAGCCGAGTGTGAAAAGGCGGTCATTCAGCATCAGTTCCAGGAGCCGTTTGCCGAGGATTTGACCGAAACGCTGGAGCGCATTGTCAAGGCTACCGACGCCAAGATTATGAGCGAAGAAACTGCTATCGAGCAGAACCCGCTCGTCGAGGACCACAACCGAGAGAAAGAGCGACTGAGCAAGGAGCAGGAGGAACGTACGGCAACGCAGCGTGATATCTTCGGCTCCAATCAGAACACAGATGATGTATTCGGGGGAGCAGAGTGATGGCGATTAGAGCGACGCAGAGAGCGAAAAAGCCGCAAGACGTGTTGCACTATTGTTGCGACTGCAAACTTGCTGTAAACCCGTTTTCCAAGCGTTTAAAGGGCGGTTTTGTACTCGCATGGTGTCCGCACCACAGATATGCCATTTTTCTCCACGTTGCGAGATATTGTGAGTATTATCAGAAATTAGATTATGGCAAAAAGACGGATTGACTACGATAAATATGCCGCAGGCATCTTCAATCGCACCGAGCGATACGCCAATCAAGTGCGACGAC
Source organism: uncultured Prevotellaceae bacterium (assembly GCA_937916085.1). Classification (GTDB taxonomy): domain Bacteria; phylum Bacteroidota; class Bacteroidia; order Bacteroidales; family Muribaculaceae; genus Sodaliphilus. Next base: position 100,071 of record CALGGO010000099.1, read on the forward strand.
ATTTCGAGGCTGCGGTTGAACAACTGCTCGATATATCTACGCCATTTAACCTTGCTGATGGTGAGGTGTTCTCGTTCTCCGTCAATCGTCGGTTGTCGGAAGAAGCTAATAACATCTTACGCAACCTTTATGCGAATGTGTATCAGGACATCAGAGGCGGCATAGCGTCAGAGTGGCAATATGCGAACCTATCTGCTGACGCTCTTGTAAAGTCCATTTTCGGGAAGGCGGCAGAGAGCGACCATTTTGCACGTTACTTTATGCGAAACCAAGAAGCTATGGACGCTTTCTTCTCTCGCACAAGTGCCTATGGCGGACTCAATCTCTCGCAGAGGGTATGGAACTATACAGGACAACTCAAAGATGAAATAGAGTTGGCACTCTCTGTGTCGATGGGGCGTGGAGATAGCGCAAGCACAATCTCCCGAAAGGTGCGTGGCTATCTTCGAGAGCCAGACCGCTTGTTCCGTCGAGTCCGTGACGAGCAAGGAAATCTCAAACTCTCGAAGAAAGCGGCAGCGTACCACCCAGGCCGTGGCGTGTATCGCTCATCCTACAAAAATGCAATGAGGCTCACACGCACCGAAACCAATATGGCATATCGGACCGCAGACCACCTGCGTTGGCAACAGATGGACTTTGTAATTGGCATCGAGATACGAATATCTAATCACCACCCTGCTCCCGACATCTGTGACGACTTGAAAGGCAAATATCCGAAAGACTTCAAGTTCGTGGGCTGGCACCCGCAGTGCAGATGCTTTGCCGTGCCTATCCTCTCTGACCTTGATGATATGTTGAAGTGGGGCAAAGATGTTCTCGACGGAAAAGCGAGTATCGACGATTATAGTCCAGAGCAAATCACCGATATGCCGAAAGTCTTTAATAATTGGGTGAAAGGAAATGCAGAGCGTATCGCTACGGCTGAATATCAGCCTTATTTCATTCGTGACAATATCGAGAGAATAAACCAAATTATTTCGACACACAAAGTAGAGAGAATTATTGCTGACGCTACCGCTCCATTTGAGCACTTTACGTATGCAGCGTTTGAGCCGTTCTCTCCAATCATCATTGAGAAACTTCGAGAGTTGCGCCACGTCGCACAGCAACAGAGATTGCTCCAAAGCATTGTTGACGACACAGAAACATTTAGCATTATTAATATTGCTCCTTCGGGTGCGAGGACCACCACCCATGCAGGACACAAAATGAAGAGTAAAGACAATTGGGCGGCTACCAAGCAAATGGCAGAAGAACTCAATGTTGACGGCAAGAGTGTAGTGTTCTTGCCCGAGTATGATGTTATTACATCTGCTGACGCTCTCGTTACAAACGTTGCAGGTCGCATTCGTGTGGCTGATTTCAAGCACGTTACCACAACAAGTTGGAACACGCTACAAGGAGACCTTGAAGCTGGCTTTATTCAAGCACCTACAATTGTTCTCAAATTGGTTAATATGGATGCAGAGGGATTCATCAATACTATTGACTATATGGTTCGAAACAAGATGAAAATTGGTAATATCGTTCTGATGAATAAATATGGCAGACATATAGATTTATTGGCTGATGCCCTCAAAGCAGGTCGCTATAAAAAGAAAGTGAGAGGCTTCCTCTAAAGGCTACCTCTCATTTGACGCACGGAGTATTAAGACCGTTCAAGCGTCGGGTGGTCAAAGACCGATGCAAAATTATATCATATTTCCGAGTTGACCAAATATTTCTCGAAAAATTGTTTCTATATCGCTCCAAGCGACTTTTGTTGTCCCGATATAGGGAAACCTATCTGCGACATTTGAGACGCTTGGAGCGCAAATAACGAGGTTTTTCAGTATATCGTGTTGGCTGTGAGTAGATACCCCATTCTGATATTACATCTGCGCCCTTGATACTCTCGTTTAGAGAGGTCCAGATTGCAGAGGTATTTATAACTGATACCGAGAACGTCTTGCGAAATGTGGTTAAATATCGCCTTTTTGCTTCCGAAGTAGGAATGCTGAATGCTTCCGTCGGAGCGCATTGTCTCAACGTGATAAACCTTTCTCATTTCACTTCCTCCGATTTGCAGTAAACCGCATCGCCGACAACGCCGTGACCGGCAAGAAACGAGGCTTTGAGGTTCATGGGTTTATGCTTGCACAGGCCTTCTTCGTCAACGACCAAAATCATGCCGTTGTCAAGATTAATTATCTCGATGTAGCCACCCACCGCTTTTTGCAGTTCTTCAAGCTGAAAGTCGGTACCATTGGCTGGCTGGATTTCAACGGCTTTACTGCCGTCTGCTTTATACAACTTTGCCATAGTGTTAAATGTTTGAAATGTCAATAACGTGTGTTTCTGTGAATGTAAGAGTTCCCTCATAGCCACGTCGTTTCAGTTCAGCCATGAGTTCTCGGGGAGTGTAGTCTGCGAGCGAGGAAGCACGCTGTGCCGCATATCGCTTCGCCATAGTTTCGTGACGCTTCTTGCGAGCGCACTCTCGGCATACCTGCGATGCGCCATAACGATTGTTGTAAAATTCTTCGAGCGGTTTCTCTTGACCGCATCTCTTGCAGATTGTAGTAGCCATAATTGTATTGTGTTATTTAGTTAAAAAATCGCTCTCCAGCGGTTTTCTCGGTCAATCCTATATCGACTATGTCTTGACCGAGATATGCGCTGGAAGATAGCTTTAATCGTCTCTTTCTTTCTCACTGTCCTTATAGTTCTCGAAATCCCAACAAGAATCATAACTCTCTACTTTCTTGCCGTGCAATCGACAAGTCCAGCCAAGCATGTCCGTACCAGCGTGGTAAGCGAACTTACAGAAATAGCAGATTTTCTCTTCGTGTTCCATAGCCATATCATTTAAATAGCCAATAACCATACACACATCGGGTGCCGCCTCTCGATGGGTCTGCCAAATCGTTAATCACTCCGTCAATAACAGCCACACAGTGGCCAGAGCAGTTGCAAACCAATCTTCCATCAGGAAGTTCTTCTTTGCGTAGATGAACCTTGCAGCCAGAACCAATCTGCATTGTGGCATGCCACTTTCCGCCAAAGTGTTCCATAAGCATTCGGGTGTGTCGATTCGTGATGCCATCTCTCGGCGAGTAACCGATGAGAGCAAAAGCTGCATCATACACTTTCTTGTAGTCCTTTCCGGTAACGATTGCGCTTGCTCGGCCTTGTTTAATGTGTACTTTTACACACCGTGTGTTTTCATACTCTTTCCATTGACAAGGTGAATATATCGTAGAACTGGTCGAATGGGAAATAGTTAATCACGACACCTTTGATATTGTCGCTACGACCGCACAAATCCCCATTTGGAAGTAGTTCAAGCCAGTATCGTTCACGTTTCTTGAAAACTCCGAAGTCTTTGTTACAAATCAGCCAATGCGCCAATGCTGTTCTTAACTCTTTTTTTTCCATAGCTTTGTTGTTTTTAGTGTTTTTTGTAAATAATGAGTTATATGCCCGTCTCGCCGATAGCGCAGCGTGTTGTTTATGCACTCATTAGATACTCGTGAAGCTCATACCACACTTTGTTAGCACTGCACGGTATCTTAATGTCGTGACCGTTGAGATGTCCCATGCGATGTGTCGAGATGTTGACTGCGTGCAAGTCGGCAAGTTCTTGCCCATTGAGCAGGTTCTCTGCGCTAATCCAACGAATTGCGAGGAACAACTTTCTCTCGGTCTTCCACAGTCTCTCGATGCGTGCTGCTGCTTCTTGCTGCGCTTGCAGCTCAATCTTGTAAGCAGCGATGCGCTTGCGGTTCATCTTGCGCCACATTGCGCAGAACTCGTCTTTGTCAACGTCACTTCTCATATACATCGGCTCGATGATGTCATAATACTCGTTGTCAGTGACGTTCATCTTCACTCTCTCTTCAAATTCTGTCTTTAACATTTCAGTAATTGCGTTATGACCTTGCGGTCGGTTAGTGTTTCGGTGATTTTGTGAGAGCAAAATTATAGCAAATATTTCATATATGCAACTTTTGAGAGCAAAAATCTCGCTATTGCTATTATTTTTAAGATTTTTTAACGGTGAAAAACTTTGAGCAGTGTGAGCAAATCGGAGAAAATACGCTAATTTTGCACCGATTTCGTAAACTAAAATTGACATCTTTATGAATACAAAACTCTTTGCGACTCTCAAGACGAAATGTAAGGATTTCGGATTGAATGTTAAGGCACTCGAGGAACTGGCAACAATCGGCAGCGAGGGCATTAATGATGAAACCTCTGACGAGGACATTGAAAAGATTGCAGAAACGCTTGTACCATACGCCAAAGCAATGCAGGCTGAGGTCACACGCAAACTGCAAGGCAAGAAACCTCAAAGCACTAAAAAAACCGATGCTGATGGTGACGACCTTGAATCGGGTAAAGGTGACGATGAGGGCAACGACGGCAGAAAGGGCGATGAGCAGATACCTGCCTACCTTCAGAAATTCATGGAAGAGATGCGAGAGGAAAACAAGAAACTCTCGAAGAAAATCACCGACTATGAGAAGAAGGAGGCGGCAGCTAACCGCAAGTCAGCAATTTCGGCAAAGGCGAAAGAACTTGGTATTCCAGAGCATCTGATGAAGCGATTCTCGATTGATGACGATGAGGACATCACAGAGGTTCTGACCGAGTTTAAGCAGAGCCTTGTTGATAACGGACTCCCGACAAGTGAGAGTTCGCCTATCAAATCTTCCAGCGATGAGGAAGTCAAGGAAGACGCACAGTCGTGGGCGAAAACGCTTCCCGATAACTGATTGTTTAACCAAAATGGCACATCCTAACTATGGCAGTAACATTTCAACGTACCGAGTTTAAAGGTCGTATGACACCTTTTTGGCGAGAGCCTAAAGTGTTGCCAGGCGGCTTTAACTTGGCACAGACCTTTCCCGTTGGCACGTTCATTCAGCGTGGCGCACTTGTAGCAGTCGATTTCGACAATATGAGCGCTTCGGTTGTCAAGGTTGCGAAAGTGATTGCAGGTGGGACCACCACCAAGCCACGCGTCTCCAAGAACAACTATTTCGTTGTCGGTGACATCGTGAGCAAGTTCGGTGATGGCTCTGCTTCACCCTCAATCACCGCCATTGACACAAGCAACGATGGCTTTGACATTCTCACTCTCTCGACTGCATATAGCGGTCTGACCGCAGACGATTTGCTTGTCGAGAGCACCGAGTATGGTTACTATGACTGCGAGAGCGGTGACACTGGCGCACTGAAAGTTGTCGCAAGTGGTGCTTCTACCGGACAAATCAATCTCGCAAACGTGACTCCCTACCATGGCGAAAAGGGCGAAAGCCTTGCCGCCAATGACTATGTAGTCTTGAAGTTGGCAGAAGCGAAGTATCTTCCAAATATGATTCTTGGCTCCGACCTCAAAATCGAGGCTTCCCAACTCGCAGCACTTGATGTTGCATACGATGCAATCGCACTTGCCGATGTCGTTCCAGAGTTTCCCTCGGATTGGCGACTCAATGGCGGTCCTTGCTTGAAAGCGAACCCTAACATCATGTTCATTAAGCAGTAAAAACTATGGCAACTCCTTTTGTTGGTAGTTCAGTGTTCGGTGAACTGACCAAGAACGTACAAGCACGAATCGATGCCGCCTCCGAACTGAATAAGAGATTGTTTGACCAAGTGGTTTACCGAGATTACCTTGATTGGGACTCTCCAATGACAGGTCTCGATTTCGAGGAACTGATCGGCAAGCAGCAAATCTCTATCATGGCATCGACAATCGGTGAAAACTCCGAAGCACCAATCATTGGCACAGAGGGGCTGGAAACCTTCAAAGAGAGGGTACTCCACCATGCAATCGCAGTGCCTTTGAGCATGCAGGATTATCGCCGTGTATTACAACTGCAAGATTCTCGTGCAATCAGCGAAGACGCAGTTAAGAACGAACTCATCAAGATTATGTGGGGCAACACAGAGACAGCCGTAAATGGTGTTGAAGGTCGTATCGACAACATCTTCCTTTCGGCTCTCTCGAATTGTGGTGTCTTCACATTCAGCGATTCTAACAATCCCGAGGGCGGTATTCGTGGCACCATCAACTATCAGATGCCCGCAGGAAACATCGCCAGTGCAGATACCGCTTGGACCGAAGCGAACCTTGATAGTGTTGACCCATTCGAAGACATTCAAGAGGTTCTCGACCTCGCTGACGACAAGAGTGTAATCGGCAGCATTCTCATCTCTCCTGCAAAGATGTCTTACATCTGCCGCAGTCCAAAGATGAAGAAGATGATTTTTGGTTCAGACCGCAGTTCGAGCATCCTTACTATGGCTATGGTCAATCAGTATATGGAGCAGAACGAATTGCCTACATTTACCAAGATTCGTCGCAAGCTGCGTGTTAAGAAAGCTGGCCACAAGTTTGACCCTGTCACTCCTTGGAACACAGACAACATTGTCTTTGTACCTGCTGGCAAACTTGGCACTATCAAGAACGCTCTCACCGATAGCGAACTCAAGCCAGAGGCTGACGTGACCTACTCTATGTATGGCCGCATCCGTATCTCGGAGTATTTTATCGGCAAGACCAAGGGCACTCGTCATGGCGAGTACACCGAGGCCGAGTCGCTCTCTCTGCCCGTTATTTCGGAGATTAACAACATCTACACGTTGAAGACTAATCCCTAAGCAATGAGCAGAACGAATTTAGAAGCATTGAAGGCTCGCTGCAAGGTCATTTGCAATACTTGCTATGTCGATACCGACGTGGCCGAGGATATGCTCTTGCGTGAGGGGCTGGAGCCTACCGACAACGAGGGAGACGAGAGCACGATTACCAAGTGTGCTATCATCATCGTCAAAGGTTGGGTTGAAACCTCTCGCACCGACAACGGCATAACCGCTTCGGTCAACTACGATGCCGTCAAGAAAAGTATCGCATTTTGGTGTAAGCAGTGCGGTCTCGATGCTTCTGAATTTCTTGATGAAGATCTTACTACGATTGAAGATGGCTCCCATATGTGGTGATGAGAACAAACGGCTTCCTATGGTATGCGACAAGCGTTGAGGGCGCAACTCTCGACGAGGATGGGGAACCCACCGCTGGAGAAATCCAATGGAGTGACCCCGTTCCTTGTCTGATTCAGTTCGTGACCAACAACAAAGGGGCATACGCCGACGGAACTTTCAAGCAGATAGCTTACAAAATCGTTGTAGAGTCGATTCCGCTTGATTCCTCGCTACTAAAACTCGAAAGAGATAGTCAATATCTCGGAGAATTTTTAGTGCTTGGAAAACCGATTAAAACCACAATGGACCGCACGATACTCTACGTATGAGCATCCGAATGACGACACCGATGAGCCAGATTAACGGCTACATGGATTCGAGAGAGCAAGAGATAAAGCAGCTTCTTGTCAAGTTCATGTGTCGTATAGGTGAGGAATGTGTCAAGGATGCAAGGCTGAAAGGTTCCTACAAAGACCAGACGGCCAACCTGCGAAGCAGTATCGGTTATGTGGTTCTGCTGAATGGTGTTCCTGTGCAGATAGCCAATCCGCAACCGAGCGGAAACGGCAGTGATAAGATGAGCGGAGTGCTGGCCGGCTCACAATATCTCAAAGAACTCTCGCAACGGCACACCAATGGTGAGATTGTTCTCATCGTCGCAGCGGGTATGAACTATGCCTACTATGTGGAGTCGATACACAATCGTGTGGTGCTATCATCTGCAGAGATGCTGGCGCCAATGCTCAAAAACCGAATTTTATCAGAGTTAGGCTTGAAGTGAAATGAAAACCGAGAAGCAGATTGAAAAAGACGTTTTCAACGTGGTTAAAGCCACTGTGAGCGACTTTATTTCGGGGAAGGTATATCGCAAAGGTATGCGCCCCGATGATGCGAGAGGCGAAGATATTGTGGTCTCGTTTCTCACTGGCTACAATCTGCAAGTCCAATCGGGTATCGTGAACGTCAACGCCTATGTTCCCGACAAGGCGGTAAGCGGCTACCAAACAAAGGTCCAGGACATCAAGCGTCTTGACGCTTTGGAAGCAAAGATTATCAGCGTATTCGAGAACATTGAGAATGACGAGTATGATTTTGCTATCGAGGACACTCCAGTGACAGACTCGGTCGAGGGCATAGAAGAACACTACATCAATTTCAGAGTAAAATTCAGACGTATAACTATTAATGATTGAACACTATGGCTAAAATTATTATGGCGTGGAGCAAGTGTAAAGTAGAGTTCGGTCCTACCGGAGAGAACGATGCTTTTGCTTCTTCACTCACCAATGTTGGAACAATCAAGAATCAGACCACCGCTCTCACAGCAGAGGATGGTGATACGCTCCAAGCAATCGCTACGGGCGGCGAGGTCGTTGCCGAGGAAGTGAACGAGGGAACACTCCAGCTTGAAACCACTATCATCGAGCCTACCAATGAACTGCTTACCGCACTGAATATCGGTAAGACGGCTGACGGCGAGTTCCATGTCAAGACCCACGTCGTGGCAGGTGACTACTCGGTTAAGGTAACTCCCAAGAATGCAGGTGCAGTCGGCATCAAGGCTCCCGTGTCTCACATCAGCGTTGCTCCCTCTTTCGGTGAGGACACTGGTAACGAGTTGAAGCTCACCTTCAAAATCTCGAAGACCACGGGCGTTCCCGAGACCCCTGCCGAAGGCAACAATCCAGCAGTTGACAACAACTATTGGTACAGCCGTTTCACCACCACTTCGGCACTTTCTTGATGCGCCCCGCTCGCATAGCCGCATAGTTGGCTTGAGCGGCATTTCAGCTAACAAGGCGGCTCTCTTATGAGGTCCGCCTTGTTCTATATCATTCAGAATAAAAACGCTCTCAAAACACAAATAATCGCTTTTATGGAAGATAAACAGAGTATCGAGCAAAAGACCGCCACCGCCATTCTCGAAAGCAGCGAGGTGACGATCAACATAAACGGCAAGGAGTACACACTCGGCAAGCCGTCAGTCGCAACCATAATCTTGGCGGCTCAATACGTTGCCGAGTTGCCCGAGTTCTCGGTGCGAGCCGACAGTGCAGAAATCGTCTTGTCGGTGATGAAGTATGCCAACAAGATGAAAGCACTCGGCAAGGTGTTATCTGTGCTTATTTTGGGCGCAGAGCGAGTTTTGCAGCACAGACGAGTGTCTATATGTTCTGGACAGAGAAAGTCGCTCAATTCGCTCCTAAACCGCTTTTTCGGCAAAAAGGACACCATGTTAGAGGTTGACTACCTCGCTGAACAGATTTTGTTAAGCATGAACCCCGTTGAAATGGCTGGCTATATCAGCGGTAGGCTCATTGCGCAAGACATCAATGGTTTTTTCGTGCTTACCACTTCGCTCAAGAGAGAGGGCAACATTCTCGCTCCAACAAACGAAAGCGAAGTGGAAAGCCAAACGACTCAATCTGGGCAGCAGTAATGGGGATGTGCAAGACGCTGGGCGTCACTCCCGATTATGTGCTGAATATGACTTATGAGAATTTCCTCATGTATGGCTATGCCACTCCTACCTATGACACAGACGAAGATGAAAACAAAAATTGGGACGCTTCTAAAGATGCCAACAATCCCGACATTTTTGAGGTCGAGGGGGAGGAGGAATTTGTTAAATCATTCTAACACTTAAAACATCTACGAAATGAACAACGAAGGCGGTAGAGTGAATTTTGAAGCTGCGATGGATACCTCGCAGTTTCAGCGTTCACGGCAAGAGGTAATACACGGCTTTGAGCAGATAGGCCAGAGTGCAGTCGAGAACGGCAAGCAGATTGACGACATGTTCAAGGGAGTGGAACAGTCGGTCATGAAGCTCGCTGCCACTATCGGCTTGGGTATGGGTCTGAAAGAGTTTGCAAACCAAGTCATTGAGACCCGAGGACAATTCCAGCAACTCAATCTTGCATTTGAAACTATGCTCGGTTCAGCCGACAAAGCCAACGTGCTTTTCTCTGAACTTGTGGACCTTGCCGCCAAGACTCCCTTTGACCTGCTTGGTGTGGCGAACGGAGCCAAGCAGTTGCTCGCTTACGGACTCGCAGCAGAGGACGTGAATGAAACGATGCGTAGGCTCGGTGACATCGCCGCTGGCTTGTCGCTCCCCCTCAATGATATTGTCTATCTGTTTGGTACGACAATGACACAGGGTCGCTTGTTTACGCGAGATATATACCAGTTCCAGGGCAGGGGCATTCCTCTCGTCGATGAGTTGGCGAAGAAGTTTGGCGTAGCCAAGAACGAGATTATGGAAATGACCACCGCAGGCAAGATTGGCTTCGAGGAAGTTAAAGAGGCTATCTGGAATATGACCAACGAAGGTGGCCGTTTTGGTGGTCTTATGGAGAAACAAGCGACTACTGTTACAGGTCGATTGGAGAACGTCAAAGATGCTATTGACGTGATGTTTAACAAAATTGGCGAAGCGAACGAGGGTCTAATTTATAGTGGCATAGAGTTCGTGGGTGACCTCGTTAATCATTGGGAAGATGTAGTCAAAGTGTTGCGAGATGTGGTCTTAACTTATGGTGTTGTTAAGGCTGCGGTTATGGCAAATGCCGCAATCACGTCAGCTCTAATCAATCAGCAGATTATTCAGTATCAGGCTCTGCTTGGTACCAAGAAAGCCAATCTCGATGCAGATCTTGCCGCCAAGGTTGCGACGGGAGCGGTTACTGCATCGAAAGCGCAGGAGTTGCAAGCCATTCGTGCTGCTATCGCTGCCAAGATACAAGAAATGCAGGTGGACTTACAAAAAGCAAGAGTGATAGAAGCCAATGCGAGAACAGAGTATCGCCTTGCTGTTCAGAAGCGCCAACAAGCACAAATCAACATGGCTCTTGCGCAATCGCAAGTGAATGTCGCAATTCGAGAGGGGAACGCAGAAGCCGCTGCTGCAGCAAAACGTGAAGCCGCTACCGCAAAAATGGAATTGCAAAGTGCAAAATTAGAAGTAAACACCGCAAAGAAGAATTTGAGTGCCGCCACCTCTCAACGAGTTGCAGCATCAACCGCTCTCGAAACATTTCAAACCAAAGCAAATACTGTTGCCCAAGGTGCAAATGCGAAAGCAACAACCTTGCTCGCAGTTGCCAATCGTGGCTTGAAAAAGGCTCTTGACTCCGTTAAACTTGCTGCAGCCACCAATCCATTCACTTTCTGGCTCTCTGTTATCTCGATACTCGTCGGAGCGGTTATGACACTTACTGATGCCTTTGGTGGTTTTGGCGATGAGGTTGACGCAGTTAGTGAGGCAACTGAACGGGCGAATACTAACATCGCTGAAAACACCAATAAGATTGACTCACTCTTTATTATGCTTGAGCATACAAACAAAGGGACAAAGACGCATCAAGAGGCGGTTGATGCCCTCTGTGATATATATGAGCAATACGGCATAAAAATAGATGATGAGCAAGACAAATTAGAGCAGCTAAATCTATTGCGTGATGAGGTTATTCGTAAAATCAAAGAGGAAGCCGAGGAAAAGCGAAAAATCGCCGTTTTCTCCGGCTACGAGGATGCTATTGCGCAAGAGATTGAATTGCTAAAAAAACGCCTCCAAGAAGGATATAAGAGTGCAGAGTGGGAAGGTTCTGGCGTTCTCGATGATTGGGATGCTAAAGAAGCGCAAAAGCGTGCCGATTCAATAAAGGAAATCATAGCGGGCATAATTGAGAGCGAAACAGAACAGCTTCGTGAATTTGCAGCAAAGCAGGGCGGGTTGACTCCAGAGCAAATGAGCGCTTATGTAGAGAAAATCAAGGAGCAGGTCCGCAAGGCAGAAGAACAACTTGGCCTTGATGCCGACTATAGGCCAGGGCAGAGGTATGATGCTATGATGGGAGAGTCGGTGGATTATGACACATGGCTCGACTTGGATTATGATAGCATCATTAACGACTACATCAACGCCACTATCAAGTATACCAATGCCCGTGATGAATTATCTGAATCAATGAGAGATAACGCATCGGCATCAGAAGAAGTAACCGAAGCAGTTGACTATGAGAAGATGTCGTTTGAGGAATTATATAATGCTGCCTATGGCGCAGAGCAACAGATTAACGCTATCGACAAATCAAGTGCCGCTCCTTTCTTCGACACTACTTCGCTCGACAACCTAATCTCGCAGCAACAGATTGCCCTCAATAACATGATGTATCTCGGTGGCAAGATACAAGGTGGTTATGGTTTTGCTTGGCAGAACCCTTTGAACCCATCACCATTCTTGCCGGGCGGTAGAACACCGAAACTGAATTTCAGCACCAATTCGTTTTATGGCGGCAATAGGTGGGGAATAGGTTTTAACCCGAATGGCTTTGGCTCGAAACTTGGTCCGGGTGTTGGTACCTATGCGACGACTCCAACGAAATCGCCAAGAGATATTATCGAAGAGAAAATGCGCAACGCTCCCACCATGACGCGTGGAGAGAGGAAAAAGTTAAAGCAAGAAATTCACTCCATGCGTGATAATTATGTTCCAGGGTCTGCCGACGATAAGCGATTGGAACTATGGGAGAGCCAACTCGATGATAGCGGAAGAAAAGGCAAGAAAGGTGGTGGCAAGAAAGGTGGTGGCAAAACCGAAAATCCCGAGGAGCGCAAAATGGCTATCGATAAAGAGGAGCTGTCACTCAATAAACTTATTGAGCAGCAAGCCGAGGAGCGTCGTAGGCTTGACGAGGACTTGGCTATGCAAGAGTGGCAGAACCGCATCAATCTCATGGAAGAAGGTGCGGAGAAGCAACGAGAGCAAAGAGATTACGACTTCAAGCGTGACCAGATTCAACTCCAGCGCCAACGGCAGCAGGAGATTGACAATGAGATTGCACGCCAAAAGGCTCTCTTTGATGAGCAGGAGCGAGTCAAGAAAACCAAAGACAAGAAATATGTCGTCAAGAATTTCGACGAGAAAGACGTTGACAAAACTGTTATCGACCAAATCAACGCCCGCTATGACGCTCTCGACAAGCAAGCCGAGCAGCGACACGACAAGGCTATTCGTGATGAGTTGCGCAGCCAGCAAGAGGCGATGAACAACTATCTCAAAGAGTACGGCACCTATCAGCAGCAGAGGCTGGCTATCGCCCGAGAGTACTCCCGAAAGATAGCCGAAGCGACCACCGAGGGCGACAAGCGCAGGCTGGAGAAAGAGCGTGATGCCGCGCTCGCCAGAGTAAACCTAAAAGCTATCAAAGCCAACATTGATTGGAGTAGCGTTTTCGGTGATTTCAGCGGCATGATGCAGCAGGAGTTGAAGGGCAATCTTGAAGCGTTGCGAGCCTATATGCGCTCCGATGAGTTCAAGGGCATGAAACCCGAGGACCAAAAACAGATTGTTGATGCCGTGGAGAAGCTGCAAGATGCCGTAGGCGGCGATTTTGGCGGTTTCTCCCTCTCGAAGATAGGCGAACTCACTGACGACTTCCAGCGTGCTCAAAACGCTTTAATTGCGGCTCGCCAGAAAGAGGAAATTGCATACAACAATCTCGACCAAGCACAGAAGAATTACGACAAAGCACTGGCCAGCGGAACGAAAGAGGAAATCCAAGCTGCGAGCTTGCGGCTCGGTTCGGCTCGCCTTGTTGCCGATGTCAGTTCTCTGGCGGTCCAGACTGCGGAGAATAATTATTCCGCCGCAGCCAACCTATTACACGATGCCACACAAAAAGCGGTCACCGCTATCGACGGAGTTTCCAATGCCTTGCAGAACATCAAAAGCGGCTCATTGAGGACCGCCTATTCGGGCATCAAGCAGTTGTCTGGCACGCTATCAACTGTCTTTACGGGAGCCACATCCAAGCTGCTTTCCAAGATTTCTGACGCAATGGGAAGCGGTATCGGAGAAATCATCAGTGCCGCACTTGGGCTTCTCGACATTCTGAAAGACGGAATCGGTAGCCTGATAGCCGACCTAACCGATTTGGTGTTCAATGCAGTTAACGGCTTGCTCTCCGACATCTTTAGCGGAGACATCGTGATGAAGCCTCTCAAAAGCATCGCAAGCGGCTTGTTCGGTCTGTTCGATACACTTTCTTTCGGTGGACTGAGTAGCTTGTTCGGTGGCAACGAGAGGCAGGTTAAAGAGGTTATTGATGAACTCACCGCATCGAACAAGGCTCTGGAGTTTTCTATTGACCGACTCACAAAGGTTATGGAGGAGACCGCTGGAGCCGAAGCGACAAAAGCCTATGAGACCGCCAAGGCCAATCTCGAACAATCGCAAGCCAATACGCAGACTATGATGCAAGCTGCCGCTGGCGAGTACAAAAGTGGTATCTTCGGTATCGGTGGCAAGCATTCTGCTGGCTATCACATCGACAAGGAATTGTCTGCTGCCGATTGGCAACGAATCAGCCAAATCACTGGCAAGAGCGTGCGCAACGCAGGTGACTTCTTCAACCTAACATCAGAAGAAATGGGAAAGGTTGCCGCCAACGCTGCCGACCTATGGGGTAAGATTCAGAAGGCTGCGGCCGATGGAGCGCACGACGTGTCGGAATATATGGATGAATACATCGAGTATTACGACAAACTTATTGAGTTACAGAACGAGTACAACGAAACTGTTACCAACATTAGTTTCGACGATGCCAAGAGCGGACTCATGGACTTGCTGAAATCATCAACTACCGGCATCGCCGACATGAATAAGCGGTTGAATGAATACATGCGTGACGCTATCTTGAACTATCTCGTCAACTCTCCCTTGAAGCAGTCGCTCCAAGATTGGTATGGCGATTTTGCGGCCGCTATGAGCGACGGAGTTCTCACAGAGTTGGAGAAACAAGGCTTACAAGATAGATACCGCCAAATCTACGAGAAAGGCGTTGAAACGAGAGATGCTGCCCTCGCTGCGGCTGGCTTATCTCTCGACGATGAGTATTCACAAGATAGCACCAAGGGCGGTTTCGCCACTGCGAGCCAAGATAGTATAGACCAATTGAATGGTCGCTTTTCAGCCATTCAGATGTCTGCGGTCCACATTGAGGAAATGATGAGCACGCAGATTGTGAACACTACGCTTGTCGCTGCTAAAATCAGCGAGAATAGCAACCGAGTGTCAGACATCGTAAATCTCATGGTTATCTGCAATAGCAGCCTTGAAGCGATTGTCAAGAACACCAAGGAACTATATGGTATTCGAGAAGATATTGCATCAATCAAACGTAACACCGATAAACTATGATTATAGCTGGAGAACTGACAATAAACGGATTTGACGCTTATACTAAATGGGGCGTCTTTCTCGATGATACGGGCATAGCCAACCTTATGACCCCTGCACCTCTCAAAGAGTATATCACTAACAAGTCACCTCTGCGACATGGCAAAGAAGTGGTTCCCGTTGCTCCGAAAGTCGATGAGAGAGATGTGACTTTGGTCCTCAATATCGTTGGCAGAACGAGAGAGGTGTTCCTTACTAACTACGCTAATTTCATAGCGGTATTGCAATCTGGAGACATAACCATTCAGACCCGCTACACCAACGACGTTTACCACATGAAATATGTGTCGTGCCAGCAGTTTAGTTCGTGGCGAGGCGGTATAGGTAAATTCACGCTCAAACTCAATGAGCCTAACCCGATGAACAGAACATGAAGATTTACTCAAAAAACGGAACAGAGATTATCGACGTGGCTCTCAATGACACCTGCACTTGGCGCAAGGAGTTGATGAGCGAGGAATATGTATTGCTCACGTTCTCGACCGCCGATGTGCTGCCTATCAAGAAAGGGTGCTATGTAAACACCGATTTCGGCAATGGGCGGTACGAGATTGTATCTGTCGACAAGCCAAAATACAACACTACTACTGGCGGTTATGAGTACGAACAGAAATTCCATGCTGTATGGGAGAAGTGGAAGCAACATATTCTGTTCTATGACCGCCAAAACGGAAACTTTGAGAAGTCGTGGTCGCTGACATCATCGCCAGCCTACTTCCTCTCTATCGTAATCAGCAACCTTGAAGCTGCAGGGCTTGGCACATATACCTTTGTAGCTGACGAGGAAATTTCAACCGAAATCAAGAACATCACCTTTGACGGAGTTTCGATTTTTGACGCTCTGAATTCCATAGCGGAAGCATGGGATATAGAGTGGTGGGTGGAAGATCACGTCATACGCATAGGAAAGTGCGAGTTCGGGACCGCCATTGATTTCGAGATTGGCGACGTGGTTAGCGATATGCAGGCAAACGTCAGCGGTGGCGATTACGCCACTCGTATCTACGTGTTTGGTTCTACCCGTAACCTACCCACAAACTATCGAGGAGAGCAAAATAACGCCGTTGTAGAGGGTGTTGTAGAGAAGCGTCTTGCCCTACCGAGTGGTATAGACCACATCGACGCTTGGGAGAACCTTGCTCCAGAAGATGTGATTGAAGCGGTTATTATCAACGATGATATTTACCCAAGGCGAGTAGGCACTATCAGCAACGTAACTACCAAGCAATACAACGACACCATAACGAATGACGATGGCTCTACCACGCAAGAGCAGTGGAACGCTTATCGCTACAAAGATAGCGGTCTCACGTTCAGCAAAGATTATGTTCTGCCTGGAGTGGAGTTGCGCATCGTGTTTCAGACCGGCACGCTCGCAGGTCTGGACTTTGCCGTGAAATTCAATCCCGATGCACAAGTCGAAACATCGCCAGCGGCACAGTTATTCGAGATTGTGCGTAACGAGGACTACGGCATCGCTCTCCCCAATGACACCATGCACCCCCAAGTGGAAGACACCTACATCCTCTATGGCTATGACACCAAGTTTGTGGCTGATACTTTGGTAGGAACAGCCGAGCAGGAATTGCTGGAGTTCGGCCAACAAAAAATCATTGAATTGGCGAAGAATGAGAGCGTGTTCTCATGCCCTACCGATCCAGTGCGTTGCGCAGGGTATTCATTTGAGAATGGCGAACTCGTTCACCATGTAGCCGACGAGGTGGACCTTGATGTAGGCCAATCGGTGCTTTTGCTCAATGACGTGTATTTCGGGAGCGGTGGTAGGCTCTCTCGAGTCAGAGCATTCGAGAAGAAACTTGACGACATCTTCAACGCCACCTATGAAGTGGGAGATAGCGCAAAGTACTCACATTTCAATTCGCTCGAATCTGAGGTCAAAACTATCTCCTATAAGGGTGCAACATTGTTGGGAGGCTCAAACGCCAGCAGCGTGGCTCTAATCAAGCGAAACGACAACACACCGCCTACGGACTACAACGCTTATTCTGCTGCGAGGTCGCGGCAAGAATTTCTCTCGAAGCAGAGAGTGGACACCGCAGAGGAAATCATCAACTTTGCCAAAGGTCTCCAATCATCTGATTTCGTTGCCGACGCATCGGGTTTCGGTATCAGAAAGCAGAACGGAAATTGGTATATCGAGGGTGATTTCTTCCACATTCGCAAGAAACTCACTGCCGAGAGTGTGGAGATTATGCACTCGTCGCATATCGGTGGCAAGCTGATTGCAACACCCGGAAGCATGGCTGTGGACTCAATAACAATACCCGACGGAGTTCCATATTATCGATGCTATTTAAAGACCGAAGATAGCGAGGGAAACGAGATTAACAACACCTTTGCCGTGAACGACCTTGCCTATTGCGAAACATTCAACCTCTCTCAATCGTCAACTGGCAAAGCGGGCAATCACTTCTTCTGGCGCAAGATTATCGCAGTCGGGACCAACTACATCGACCTCTCTGTGAGCGACTGTGCCGCCGAGAGTGATGCACCATTGGTGGGAGACAAGATTACTACTCTTGGCAACACCACTGACCCTACACGCCAAAACGCTATCATCATGGCGGGAGCAGGCAACGGAAATCCCTATATTCGCATATTCTCGGGCATCAACGACTACTTCTTGCCCGAGCCTGATGCGCAATTGTCGCCAAGCGGCTCTTGGATTAAGGTGACGGACAGCAACGGACAAAAGGTGCGTGTCGATACGCTTGTGAGTAGCCTTGAAAACTCATTAGAGCAGGTTAGAGAGCAGAACGACAAGCAGATAGTGATATGGTTTGGCGATGCCATTCCAACGCTCTCAAACGAGCCAGCAAGCGATTGGTCAACGACCGACCTAAAAGAAGAACATCTGAAAGATATCTACTACAATAAGGGTTACGCAAGCACAGGCGGTGGTCGTGCTTATTCTTTCGAGAAACAGACCGCCAACGGAGCAACCACCTATTCATGGGTGGAAATAACCGACCATGACGTGCTTATGGCTCTCGAAGCCGCCAACGCTGCGCAAGATACCGCCGATGGCAAGCGTCGTGTATTTGTATCACGGCCTACCACCAATGACGTGTACGATGTAGGCGACCTATGGGTTAATGTCACTTTCCCTCTGCAAGCAGATGGAGAATATGGCGATGCGCAAGGTGTTCAGCATACCTATGAGAACCCGCTCTACGATAACGATATTCTGCGGTGTGTCACGCCGAAAGCGGCTGGCGCCAATTTCTCCATTGACCATTGGCAACCAGTGCAGAAATTCACATCTACAAAAATCGAGCAGACCGCCAATTCAATTGCCTTGTCTGTCACTAACCTTGAGAACAATCTCGAAATGGCTGGTGTGCATATCAATGGCGAGGATAGAGAGATTAGGCTGGTTGCCGACAAGACGAAATTCGTGAATCCCGAAGGAGTACAGATTGCGTCGTTTACCATAGATGGACTACAAAGCAACAAGGTGCAATGTCTTGACGAGAATGGCAACAAACGACTCGAAGTCGATGTCGCAGGCGTAAGAATGTACTATCCGCTTCAATCCGGGCAGACTACACCGCAGGTAATGAAAGAAGAAATCTTCCTCTTTGACGCCAATGGCAATGTGTCGGGAACAGAGACCCGCTACTACAATATCAACGGAACCATCAAATGGCGATTGGACTCTGCTGGGACTCTCGCAGCCGCAACACTTGAAGAATATTGGACTACCGAAGCGGCATACATTGTGGGAGATACCTCAATGCAGCAGTTGTTCCAGAATGTGAAAACTGGTCATAGAATAAGCAATGAGTGGACAAATACCACCGGCAGGGTGACCACCGGCTCGGTCTCTCGTTTTACATCGGTGCAGGGTAGTCATGCTTCCTATAATGGGCGAGTCGCAAATGGGGTGATAGGAGACTCAGTCGCTCCAAGCAGTTCTACCGATTGGCTCACTGGTTGGTTCATGACTCGACTGACTGCTTCCTATGAAGGTAAAGAGGATGATACGAAATTAGGCACCTATAGCCGCCATTTCGTGTATTATGACAATGGTTCACCAAGTGTGTGTATCTTGACGTGGGACAGCAATAACTCTGTGATTGTTTCAGAACTTACGTTTGAGTTTAATGTTGATACTCACTACATAACAGATGTTATTTATGAGGATATAACGCCAAATCCCGATTTATAATGAGCACCATCCCACATATCAAGTTCCGTATCTCGCAAGGCGCCCTTGACCAGAGCGGTCGCTTTACGCAAGCCTGCATTCATGGAGTGGGCGGCTCGCTGACTGAGGTTCCCGAATATCAGAAATATATGGCTGACATCATCGCTCAAGCCTTGACTATCACCAATGGCATCGCTATCGAGAATCAGCGATTCACATATAAATTCCCCTTTAAACTTGCATAGATATGGCTGAAAACGATTCACAAAATATAGCAGAGACCACTTCTGTTAATATCGCAGAAGAAGAATATGCGGATGCCTACATTCAAGAGTTATATCTCCCGCAAAAAGCAATGGGCGACACTTTGTCGGCAGTCGAGTTCAACCAAGTGCCGGCAAAGGTCAACGAGATTATTCGCTACCTGCGAGGACTCGACAATCACATCCAGCAGTTAATCTCTGCTGCGGTTCTGGCTCTGAATAATATTCGCCTTATGACAACGCAAGAGTATCTTGCACAAGGAACTTGGGACGCGAGAATACTCTATGTGTGTGTCGATAACGGAGAACTGATGAGCGTGAATTTAGGCTTATACACTATCGCCAAGAAAGAGGGCGCAGAGACCAACAACAAGGGATTTGCCTACTCATTACCGATTATTTTCTAACATCATAATTTTTGAACTATGGCAACTGATATTAGTGACCTTTTAGGTAAGGTGGAGAACGAGGGCAAGACGCCACAAGGCCGAGTGTCTGCCGGGGAGTTCAACCGACTCATTCAAGCCGTAGGTGAGAATCAGAATTCCGTAAAGACAATCACTGTCGATACTGATACTTTTTCTCCCGATAATAATGGTAATGTCGTGCTTCGCATCAACAAAAGCAACGACACCTACTCCGTTAGGCTTATCTTGGAGCAGAGCCCAGCCGAGACACAGATGTCTGACGATGTGACTATCAAAGTCAAAGGAACATCGTCTGTGGAATATGCGGCAGGTGGCAGCGAGAACATCAACGAGGTGCTGACGTTAGAGATACAGACAAGAACGAGCCAAGACGGAGTATGGAACAACCACATTCACACGCTTGCCGCCAACAATTCTTCGTTTGTCGAAATCTCACTGAAAAACTATCTCTATTCCGGCACGAACTATGTGCGTATGCGAGTAGTTGGCGAATATTCATCGAGTGTGTGGCAATCCTACACGCTGAATGTGGTAAACCTTTCTTTGGTCCCGAACAACACGTTTGAGGTGCCATTTGAGAGCGTTTTGTCGCTCAACTATCTTATTGGCGGTACGATTAACAAAACGCTCCAATTCGAGTTTGGAAATGGACTTGGTAGCGATTTTGTGGCCGAGTATTCGTATCTCGATAACGACCCTGGCTGTTCTCGCAGCTTGGGGACTGATACTAACACTTCTACGGGTGTGACATTTGATTTCACGGACACCGATATGCTTGCCGACCTGCTTTCGGTGGGTGTGCATACTATTCGTGCAAGGCTCTATGTGTCCGAGAACGTTTACACTGATTGGGTGGAGAGCCAATACATGGTGGCTGGCTCCAGCCCTTTGGTAGTGGTGAATGATGTGCAGAGTGGCTTGGCGAACTGGACTGACGTGCGCTTCTTTAATTGGGCGGTATTTACTCCCAATGAGCCACTTGCGGTAGTGTTCCGTCTGACCGATGAGACGAACACCACCGAGTATGCTTCGTGGACTTTCAACGCAGAGAATAACACGGAATATCAGTTCTCGACGCAATTGGGCATCGAATTGAGCGACCCAACTATGACCGAGTTCTACGGCTATATGCACATCGAGGATGCCAACGGAAACGAGCTGGCTCCAGCCGTGTTTTTCCAATTCTCGAACAACGCTGATTTTGTGCCCACTTCGGGAGCGGATTTCATTCTCCAGCCTGCCAACAGAAACAATGGTGAGAGTAACCCTGCGAGAATTATCAATGCTGCCAACGGCAATGAGGTGTCAGCCACTTTCAACGGCTTCGGGTTCATCACTGACGGCTGGATGAACGTCAATAAAGACGTGAACTCCACTGCCGCCAATGCCGAAAAGGTGCGTGCGTTGCATATTCCTTCCGGTCGCAATATCAACATTGATTATAATCCATTCTCCGACCTTACAAGCGGTAACAATACGGGGCGCAATATGACGTTTGAGATGGATTTCAGAACAAGCAATATTCTCGATGAGGAAGATCCAATCATTTGTATTGGTACCGATGCTGCCGATGAAATGATATGGGGATTTGAAATGCTCCCCACCAAAGCGTATGTACTCACGCAGCGCATGAGGGCAATAGCAGACCAAGACGTGGCCTGGGCCGAGGACACAAGAACACATCTTGCTGTGAACGTGGTCTATGGCTTGGCAGGGCTGAACTATGTTCGTATCTTCATTAACGGCAGAATTGAGCGTGAGTTCAACTATGAATCAAACGACCGCTTCACGCAGAGCGGTGTGCGTATTGTGCTTGGCAACAATACAAGCGACCTTGACATCTTCGGTATGAGAGTTTACCGAAAGGCTCTCTCGACCGATGCGGTGATGACTGACTATAAGGCATCATTGAGCACCGCTGCCGAGAAGCTGTCTTTCCAGACATCAA
>CALGGO010000100.1 GCA_937916085.1 uncultured Prevotellaceae bacterium
AAACTACCACAACCTGTGGTTCATCGAGCGCGCATTCCGCATGAACAAGACCGACCTACGCATACGCCCCATCTACCACCGCCTGCGCAACCGTATCGAGGGACACATCTGCATCTGCTTCACCGCATACACCATCTTGCTAGAGCTTGAGCGCAGGCTCAAGAAGGCAGATGCACTAATCTCACTCAACCAGGCAAGAGAGATGACCAACAACATATACTCCATCACCTATACTCTGCCAGAGACAAAAGAAGAACGCACCACCGTGCTGAAGATGTCAAGCGAACAGCAACTACTTGTCGAAATCGCCCAAAAGTGATTTGTGGGGCTCATTGCGGAAAACAGGAAAAAAGAAAAATGAGATATAGACTATTATTTATAATATGTGCAATGATGGCCGTCCTGGCTCGGGCGGGGAATGTGGTGAGCATATCCTCGGGACAGGGGCATCCTGGTGAGGAGGTGACCATAGAGGTGAGCCTCGCCAACGATGACGCTGTATCGGCCGCCGAGATTGTCATCCCACTAGGAGGTGGCATCACACTGGTCAATGGCTCGGCCACACTCAGTGACCGTTCCAACGGTCATGAGATTTCGGCTGCGATGGCTGGCACTGACCTGCGCATCTACATCTACAGCATGTCGCTCACAACGCTCAATGGAAATTCTGGTGTGTTGTGCTCTTTCAGCTTGAAGATGGGTGATGTGCCGGGCACCTATAATCTGACTCCATCGGTAGTGCTAAGTGACGCTGCCGGTCAGCAGGTGGCAAGTTCCACACAAGGAGGCCAGGTAACATTGCTTGCTCCCGACCTGGAGTTGGTTACCACCAGCGTGGACTTCGGGCGAGTACCCATCCGTGGCACCTACACTAAAAACGTGCAAGTGCGCAACATTGGCAATGAGCCTTGCACTATAAGCGAAGTGCTCTTCGACAATACCGACTTCTCGGTTGATAATCTACCGATTATCGTTCAGCCAGGAAGCACACAGAATGTTACTGTCACCTATAGGCCAGTTGATCGCGATCCTGGAATCACCACATGGATGACAATCATCTCTGATGCCACGAGTGGCAAGAAGAAACTCTATGTTAATGCCATCCCTTACTCGGTGAATGAGCTGCGCGTGCAGCGAGCCGAAGGAATAGCCAATACTGAGGCTGAGGTGTCGATAAAGGTCAACAATATGGAGCCACTTGTGGGCATGCAATGCTCATTTATTCTGCCACAGCAACTTGAATATGTTGATGGCAGTGTGGCGGCGGCCGAGCGAGCCAGTGGCAGCACAGCTTTCGCCAGCCTTGACGGACGTAAACTCACGCTCTACCTCTATTCTCCAAGCAACACTGCCTGGACTGGTGATGATGGCGTGGCACTCACCTTCAAGGTGCTGCTCAACGGCACCAGTGGCAGCTACCGCTTGAACCCCACCGATGTGGTGTTGAGCAATATCACTCAAGAGAACATGACCTCGGCAACCTATGGTGAGTATGTGGTGATTAGTGCACCAAAATTCAGCGGCGCGACAACCCTCGACTTGGGTGTAACACCTGCAATCGAGGTTGCACAAGCCACCTACACCATGAGCAACACTGGGCAGACTCCGCTCACGATTGATAAGGTGATTTTCCTTGCCGACGGATATGAGGTGGTAGAGCAATTCCCCATAGTAATAGCTAACGGGCAGAGCAGCAGCATAACTGTGCGCTACACACTCGAGGTTGAAGGGGCATTTACCACAACAATGAACATATATACCGATGACCCCACGCAGCGCATGGTGCCTGTGAGGGTTAGCGGCGAGAAATTTGCCCCTAACACTCTTGTCATAGAGGGAGAAAAGGTGAATGGTGGCTACGACCTTCTTTTCTCGATGAACAACTGGACGAGCGACCTGACTGCTGTTCAGATGGACGTCCATTGGCCAGCAGACATGACCTATTCATCAGTGACTAAGAGTGCCCGTTTGTCGGGGCACGAGGTGATGGTTATCCCTCTGGGAGACGACACATGGCGCATATTGGTCTATTCAATGAGTAACAACACGATTAGTGGTACTGAGGGTGAACTGTTCACAATGCATTTCACATGCAGCACTCCTGCCGACTACATTGGCACAATAGTCACTGTCGATGGCATCACTCTAAGCGACACACGCAGCGTAGATAAGTATTCAGGCGAAGACCTGACCTATGAGATTCCATTCCTCCTAGGTGATGTGAACGCCGACGGAAGCGTTGACATTGCAGATGTCAACACTATGATAGATTATATTCATGGTTATTATGTTCCTGTCTTTATCCACAAAGCTGCCGACACAAATTTTGACGATGAGTATGACATCGCTGACGTCAATGGTATAATTGACATAATTCATGGTAATAAATAAGATAGACATTATGATAAGAAAATTTATTTTGACAATTGGTGTAATGCTCTCCGCATTTCTTTTTGCGAATGCCGAAGAAACAACGGACTATTTTTATATAGATGATTTCACAATCGCACCTGGCGAGACAAAGTCAATAGGATTAAATCTATTTAATGAAGAGTCTTACATCGGTCTTCAACTAGACATTTATCTTCCAGAAGGATTATCAATTGTATATAACGAAGAAGCAGATGAATATCTTGTTGACGGCGACCGTATTCCCAAGAAATGGGCTTGGGATATCAGTTTTCACGAAGATGAAAATGGTGCGTTTTGCCGTGTCACAGCTTATTCAACTGATGGCAGGAGGGTGATAGAGCCATTTGATCCTGAAGAAAGCGCCATGCTTTTCGAGATGCTGGTGAAAGCTGATGAGAATATGCTAGAAGATGGATACATTTTCTGCAAGGCCGGAAAATTATCGCGTAAGGTGGATGGTGCTAACGTACCATTCAAGACCCCCGATACCGAGTGTCAGGTGAGTGTGTGCCGCACGGCGTCGCTTGCCGACGTTGTTGCTGGAGGCATTGAGGCGAAGTATATGATTTCTGACAAACTGCTAGTGGTCGCTGCTGCAGCCGACCGAGGCATCTTGTTCTGCAAGGATGATAACGCCTCTGCCAGCAAGACCAGCAAGAATGAAGGTCAAGTGGATTATATGCGTGATGTTGTTAATGAGCAAAAAACTGAGTGGGACCAGAGCAACTGGGTCGCTCTCCAGTTCTCAAATCCTAATGAGGAGAATGGTATATCCAAGATGCTTAGTGATGCCGTAGGCAGTTACATCAAGGCAAATACCGTAATGGGCGTTTTAAGTGATATCAACAACTACACCATCACTATGTCGAGCGATGAGTTGCAGCTCGAAGATGAGGCACCTGAGAATGCTTACCCGAAGAACGTTTACTGTATTGCCAACTTTGAGCCAAGCAACTTGAACATCAACGGTGGACAAGGTGCGGCTGGGAATTATCATGGTCAGGACGCATATTATTTCTTCATGAATCCCAAAGTAATGGAGGTTTGTGAGATTACCTATGCCGAATGGGATGGCGAGAAATTTGTTGTTCCCACAAATCCAGCTAGAATTACTGGTCACGTCAATGTTGATTGGGGTTACAATGAGGGTGGCGTTCAGTCGCCAAAAGAAAACAGCAACGGTTATAGATTCGATGCGGTCGTTCGGCGTACAGAAGGCAGCAGTTACCTTAGGGATGATTCCACCGATCCAATAATTGTCTATCCTCTCAACTTCACCTCTGATGGCAGTGAACTTCCTACAGCTATCAACGATGTATTTGCTGGCAACGGAATTGTTAAGAGTGTTAAGTACTTCAACGTGGCTGGTATTGAGAGCGGCACCCCATTCCAAGGTGTTAATATCGTAGTAACCGAGTACACTGACGGCACTCGCATTACAACCAAGATGCTTCATGAGTGATTAAATAGATACTTCAAGTAATTATCGTTGCACTTACATTAAATCAAGTGCCGTGATGGTACATCTCCCGTCACGGCATTTTTTGTCATCTTTTTTACTAGTGTTTGGTAAATATAAGATAACGAACCCGTGTTGCAAAAAATCACATAATTACCACATTTCAGGCTAAAAAAATCACATAATTCCCACTTTTTTGCACCAGATTTAAAAAGTAGACCTATTTCAGCTAGCAACTTGTGAGAAAACTACATGCGCAGCCCATTGTGCATTTTGCATTATGAACCTTTAGCTCGATGGAGTGAGCAGCATGAGTCGTGCGAAGCACGGTGTGCAATGAGCGAACTCCATCAATTGTGCATTGAGCATTAATCCACCTCGCGCTTTGTCTCTTGCTTGAAGCGGCGGCGGGAGTATTGCTTCTTTGACTTGTGCACACGGTGGGTGGCGACCCACTGTCCTCCGCCGTTGCGCTCCATCTGCTCATTGCGCGATATCATCTTGATGATCTTATCCATCGCGTTGCTCTTGGTAATCTTTGACTTTTTCATTTTTTAGTAAACAAGCTGACAAATAAACGAGTAAACAAGACAATAGTAATATTAGCACCATTAGAGCAAAAATCATGCCAAGCCTTTTATAGCAAAGCCTCGTGGGTGAAGGTGGCGGTGTCGAGCATGTAGGCGCAGCGGGTGTCGAGCATCTTGATGGTGGGGGTGGTGAGAGGATAGCCGCTGACGTAGTTTCCTATCTCGTCTTTCACAACCTGCAGCGTGTGGCCAAACACCTGCTTCACCGTGGGGCAGTCGTCGAAGTGCAGCCCATTGAGATCACCGACCAATTCTCTGACATCGGCCCAGACGCAGGAACCCGCCTGGTCCCTTCCGCCACGGTAGTGCGACACCATGAAGAGTTGCCGCATTCCATCCTCGGCAGTCAACAACCCGTTGAGCAACGCCACGAGCTCGCTCAGGCTGGCAGGCTCGGCATCTATGCTCTTGAGCCATTGTGACGCACATCCCGCATGTGTAAACAAGATGTCGTCCTCAACGTGCGCCAGCTTAAACAGCTCACGGCAAGCCTCAAACATATCGGCTATCGTATCGTGCCACGCGCGCGACATGCGGCAATGGTATCTAGCCAGCGCCAAGTATCGATTGCTAAAATAAGGCAGGTCGTGATTGCCAAGCAGCATCACCACCTTCTCGCGATAGTCATTAACAAAAGACAATATATCCTTGAAATTCTCAATGGCTTCTAGAGGAGTAATTCCCTCAAAACCGTAGGGATCAAAATAGTCGCCAATAAACACTACCTTGTCGCACTCGTCGATGCGCTCGCGTGCACTCTCCCAAAACCTGCGCCCATGAATGTCGGGCAAAACAATAATCTTCATAACGCCTATTAACTTTATTGCAAAGTTACTAAAAATTTTTGAAAGAAGCAAGTGATGGTGCCTAGAACTGAAAAAATACACATTATACATAATAAACCGCCTATGCGATACGTTTAGTTTTATAAGGCAAATTATGCCCTGATGTGAACAAAAAAAACACAAAAATATGAAGAAAATATTGCTCTCATTAGCGTTAATAATTAGTGCTACAGCAAGTTGGGCACTTGAAGTGGAATGCACTCCAGGCAACCTCGCCAACCTGATTGACGATACCAGCATCACGTCGCTCACGGTGACGGGACAGATTGACGCACGCGACTTTAAGTTCATCTATACCGATCTTGATGCACTCACCACAATCGACCTGTCGGGTGCCACTATCGTTAGTTACAGCAATCACACCAAGCCGCTGTTTAACAACGAAGTGGATTATCCTGAGAACTGCATCCCAGCGATGGCATTCTTTGGCAAGAAAATCACGCAAATCACCCTCCCTGCTGGCACCCGCGCCATTGGCATGGCAGCTTTCGCCGGCTGCGACAAGTTGGTAAACTTCACCTTCCCCGAAGGGTTGGACTCTATTGCTGCCTACGCATTCTCGGGCTCTAATCTCAACAAGATTATTCTTCCCGAGAGCATCAAGTCGCTGGGCAAAGGCGCATTCTACAACATGACTAATCTCGCTCGCGTCACCATTACCCCCTCGAGCGAGATGACAATTCCCGAGAGTGCTTTTGACTTAGACAAGAAAGTGACAAGCATGACACTAGGTCCCAACGTCACCGCCATTGGCGACAAGGCGTTTAAAGGCACCACACGCTTGACACAGATCACATTCTCGGGAGAGAACAACATTAGTCACATTGGCAAAGAGGCGTTCCTAGCCTCTGGAGTGACCGACTTCAACTTTGAGCAGACTCCCACACTCAACAATATCGACGACTGGGCTTTCGCACAGTCGAAGCAGGTGAGCGCCACAATTCCCGCAAGCACTATGCGTGTGGGCAAAGGAGCGTTCTTTTACGCTACCGACCTCACCAGCTACATCCCCAACGCTGCCAGCGACAGCATCGCCGACTTCCTGCTCGCCGGCACTGCTGTTGCCAACGATGTCACCGCCGGCACACAAGCGCAATATATAGGCCGTTATGCCTTCTATAACACTCCCATCACTGCGCTCACACTGCCCAATACCACTTCCTACATCGGTGAGCGGGCAATGGCAGGAATGATCGACCTGCAGGAACTCACCAGCGACGCCATCGAAGTGCCCGAGCTGGGCGAAGAGGTGTGGGCGGGCGTTAATCAGTCAACCATCCCGCTGAAGGTGCCTTACGACAGCTACGACGCCTACAAAGCTGCCGACCAGTGGAGCCTCTTCCTCATCTGGGCCGATGAGCCTCATGGCATATTTGGCGACGTGAACCAAGACGGATATGTTACCGCCGCCGACGTCACCGCACTTTACGACATCTTGCTGGGCAACTCCACTCAACATATGGAGACTGCCGACGTGAACGGCGACGGCGACGTCACTGCCGCCGACATCACTACAGTATATAACATCCTGCTTGGCAATGAGTATGCGCCAGGCCGCAACAAGAAGACATTTGACAGCAATGACATGCTCATCGCCGAGGGATTTGTCATTGAAGCCGGCAAGACCCACACTATGGATGTGGAAATGCGCAACAACGCACAGTTCGCGGCTATGCAGCTCGACATCATCATGCCTCAAGGATTGACTATCGACAACGTGAACTCCACCAGCCGCGCAAGCAACATGACGATGGGATTCAACGAGATAGAGCCTGGCAAGTGGAGAATTCTCTTACACAGCTCAACTACCACAAGCGGCAACAAGGGAACTCTATTCAACATTACAGTTAAGGCCGACGAGAACTTCACTGGCAACGAGACTATCACCATTGCCAATATCATCGCTGTAGAGACTACCGAGCTCGTGCATGAGATTGGCGACGTTGACGTGGAGGTAGGAACCACTACTGGTGTGACAGATATCAACATCGACAACACCGACAACGGACCAGTGAATGTTTACAACACTAACGGACAACTCATTCGTCAGAACGTGGAACGCAACGAGGCAACAACCGGACTCCCAAGCGGCATCTACATCGTGGGTGGAAAGAAGGTTATCGTCAAGTGATAAGGATTTAGTTTCTAGATGCTTTAAGAAAGTCTAGTAAATCTAGACAATCTAAAGCATCTAGAAAAAACTAAGAACCAGCGAAACGACACAACTATGTTCAAGAGGTTCTATCTTTTAGCGGTGCTCTTGGCAGCCGTGCTGCATCTGCAGGCAGCAACGGTCACTTCCACTGCGGGCAAGCTCTCGACGGTGCTCACCTACCACGACTCTCAATCGCTAACGGTGAACGGCACCCTCGACGCTCGCGACTTCTTATTCATAGCCGACGAGTTGCGCTACCTGAAAAACCTTGACCTCACTAACGCCACTATCGTTGCCTACAACAGCACCCTGAGCGACGGTCTTCTCCCAGGCGAATACCACTATGCCGCCAACACCCTGCCCTACTGTGCTTTAGCAGGATTGACGAAACTGCAAACCGTAAACCTGCCCACCAACCTCACCGCCATCGGCTATGGCGCCTTTGCGGGATGCTCTCGTCTGACCAACATCACATTCCCAGCATCGCTAAAGACCATTGGCGACGATGCTTTCAACTCATGCTTATCGCTGAAGCAAGTCACCATAGCCAACGACATCAACTACTTGGGCAGCAAAGCGTTTGCACACTGCGTGAGTCTCACCACACTCGTCTTAAACCCCAATGGCGACATAGTGATTGGCGATGAGGCGTTTGCCGACTGCAGGGCACTAAATAATGTGACTATTGGAACTACCGTCACCTCACTAGGCAACGGCACTTTCAACAACTGCATTGCGCTAAAGAAAGTCAACATATTGCCTGGCTCAAACATCGAGGACATTGGCGACATGGCATTCTACCGCTCAGGAATCGAAGAACTCGACCTGGAATACACTCCTCACCTCAAGCACCTGGGAGCTTGGGCGCTGGCAAAAACCAAACTCAAGAATTTCACCATCCCGACTCACGTCAAGAGCCTTGACGAGGGCACATTGTTCTATGCCAAGACTCTCACCAATCTTGAAGTGCCCCAAACCCTGAGTTATCTGTCCGACTACATGCTTGCCGGTTGTGATCACATCAACGGCACGCCATTCATGACGCAGAATATGAGCTACATAGGCAACTTTGCCATCTTCAACCAGTCGCAGCACCCCAAGATAACTGTGCCACAAAGGGTTTATTACATTGGCACTCACGCCATGTCGGGAATAACAGAACTGCGAGAAATCACCAGTGAGGCTCTCAAGGTGCCCGCACTTGGTGATGATGTGTGGGCGGGCATCAACCAAAGCGCTGTGAAGCTCTACGTGAAAGAGGAGAGCCTCAACGCCTACCAAGCCGCCGAGCAGTGGCAGGACTTCCTCGTTGACGTGGCGCAGCTACGCGGTGACGTCAACAGCGACGGCTTCGTAAACGTTACCGATGCGACTTGCCTGAGGCGGTACCTCATAGAAGGCATCACCGACGGCATCAACCTCAACCGTACCGATGTCGCTAGCAATGGCCGCACCGACATTGCCGACATAGTAGCCATTTACAACATTATCAATGGCGTAAGACCAGCCGATTATCCCAGCAACCTATGGTTTGAGGACTACATCGAAGCTCTTGGAGCCATAACAGACACACGCAAAGCCAATATTGAAATCTCGCTAAACAACACCATCAACTACACCGCTTTCCAGTTCGACATCACCACTCCCAGCCACATCACCATCGATGGCGCCACACTCTCCAGTCGGTGCCTCGGGCATGAGATTTACGTTGGCAAAGTTGATGACAATCTTTACCGCCTCGTGTGCTTCTCACCCGCCAGCGACGACATTGAGGGCTACGACGGTAGGCTCGTGACTCTCAACATATCCAGCACACAAAACATCGGCAATAATGACTATATTACTCTGCGACGCATCTACTTTGCCGACTATCAAGAGAATGTTTATTACAACAACAACCTTAACATTAACATCATCGGCATCTCGGCGATAGAGAACATCACAGCCGACGAGAGCGACCAACCAGTAGATGTCTATAACACACAAGGACAGCTACTGCGGCAAAACGTACTGCCCTCACAAGCCACCAACGGTCTGCCAAGCGGCATCTACATCGTGGGAGGCAAGAAGGTGATAGTTAGATGAGCGAGCTCGCTAGCGACATAACTGGTGAAACGACATGACCAGCGAGCAAAGCGAGCGT
This sequence comes from uncultured Prevotellaceae bacterium, assembly GCA_937916085.1. GTDB lineage: Bacteria > Bacteroidota > Bacteroidia > Bacteroidales > Muribaculaceae > Sodaliphilus. The sequence continues at coordinate 9,605 of CALGGO010000100.1, forward strand.
CAAAACCCGAAAACCTCTGAAAACCTCTAAACTATTTTCATTATATTTTTCTTTTTCTGAAGTTTTATTATTACTTTTGCAAGTTGAAACCGAAAGTAATAACTAAACTACTATAATGAACCGTATTCTCACATTATTAGCCGCTTGTCTCGCTTACATCGCTATGTGGGCAGTGCAGGTCAATTGCACAGCAGGCAGTTTGTCAACACTGGTTGACGACACCTCAATCACTTCACTAACCATTACCGGCACTATCGATGCGCGCGATTTCAAATTCATCGCCGACAAGCTAAAAAACTTGTCGATGCTTAATCTGAGTAACGCCGAAGTGGTTGCCTACAACGACGCTAAGTCGCCAGTATTCATGTCAATAACCAACTACGATGGTAATGCCATACCCCCAACATCACTAATGGGCAATAAACTGCGTAGTGTCGCATTGCCCGAAGGACTGACGAAGATTGAGAAGGCGGCTTTCGCGGGTTGCGAACAACTCGAATATCTAACACTGCCAAGCACACTTGAGGTGATAGAACCTTACGCTTTCTCGGCGTGCAACAAGCTGAAATCGCTGACTTTGCCAGCCGGACTGCAAGAACTGGGCGAAGGTGCCTTTTCGCGTTGCAACGAGCTTAAAGTTGTGACTATCAACCCTACAAACTCGTTTACTGTAGGCAAAGACGCTTTCCAAGACTGCAAGAAGCTCGCTAGCGTGACATTAGGCGACAACGTCACCGCCATAGGGCCTGGCGCCTTCAGCGGATGCACTGCATTGAAATCGCCAAAGATCAACGAGAGCACCAACCTCACTTCTATCGCCGAGGCTGCCTTTGCCGCTTCGGGTGTTGAGGACATCGCTCTTGACAAGTGCAGCAATCTCACAACCATTGGGATGTGGGCATTTGCCAACACCCCTCTCCAAAACGTCACTCTGCCCCAGTCATTAGAGTCGCTTGGCGATGGCGCATTCTACTACAACCTCGACATGGAGCAGATTGACATCCCCGCTGGCATCACCAGCATCAGCAACTATCTGCTCGCCGGCAACAACGCCATCGACATGGACCAGCCAGTGAAAGACGGTGTCACCAGCATTGGCGACTATGCCTTCTATAACTGGGACCAAATTAGGGAGTTCATCTTCCCCGAGAGCGTGGAATATGTAGGCACAATGGCGATGGCAGGACAAACAAGCCTTCAGAAGGTCACCGCTCACCCACTCTACGTGCCCGAGCTTGGCGACAGCGTGTGGGCAGGGGTTGACCAACCAGTAATCCCTTTGGTCACCGACCCCTCAGTCACCGAGGACTATAAAGCCGCCGAGCAGTGGAAGGAGTTTTTAATCCAGCATGACTCTCCACCCACTAGCATCGACGAGAACCTTGCCGACAACGACCTGCAAGTAAAGGCTCACTTCGAGGGGACTTTGCTTGTAGTGAACGCCAACGCTGTTATCGCCAAAGTTTCGATATTCGACATCAACGGAGTGCTGCTGAGCGCTGCCACACCAGCCAGCGAGCAGGCACAGCTCGACACCGCCAACTTCAACGGCAAGTTCTATATTGTGAACGTGATACTTGATGGCGGCACCCAACGCTCGTTCAAACTGTTGCGAAAATAATAGCTTAAGCAAAAAAACAAAGTCATTGCTCTTTGTACTTTATACTTTGTACTTTGTACTTTTTACTTTGTCCTTTTTACTTTTTTATGGGAAAGAACAAACTCAAGAAATTTGCCGATATGGAGACGTTCTCGTGCGTCTTCCAATATCCCTTTGCCAAATTGCAAGAGGCTCCTTTCCCCATGCGTGGCAAGTGGAACGAGCAATACTTCCATAACGATAACCCCATCGTCCTTGAGCTGGGATGCGGCAAGGGAGAGTATGCCGTGGGGCTTGGAAAGAAGTTTCCCTGCAAGAACTACATTGGCGTTGACATCAAGGGAGCACGCATGTGGACCGGCGCAAAAATGGTGGAACAGGAAGGCATCAAGAATGTGGCATTCCTGCGCACCAGCATCGAGTTCATCGACCGTTTCTTCGAGCCGGGCGAGGTTTCTGAGATTTGGATCACCTTCCCCGACCCGCAGATGAAGAACGCCAACAAGCGCCTCACCGGCACACGCTTCCTCAACAACTACCGCAAGATTTTGGTGCCTGATGGACTCATCCACCTCAAGACCGACAGCCCATTCCTCTACACCTACACCCACGAGCTCACTAAGCTCAACAATTTTGTCACCGAGGTTGACACTCCCGACCTCTATGCCAGCGGACTTGCCGACGACATCCTCGAAATCAAGACTCACTACGAGCAGCAATGGCTGCAGCGTGGACTTACCATCAAGTACATCAGTTTCCACCTGACACAAGATGGCAACCTGCAAGAGCCTGACATAGAAATTGAGCACGACACCTACCGCAGTTACGGCCGCGGCGAGATTCAAATGCCACAGATATTTGACAATAAACAAGAATAATAAAACATAATACATGACTGACCTTTATCCATCACTGATTCTTGATACTCTGCGCACGGTGCGTTATCCCGGCACCGGCAAGGACATCGTGACCATGGGCATGGTGGAGGACGACATACGCATCAATGGAAACAGCGTCTCGTTCTCGCTAATATTCCCAAAAAAGACCGACCCGTTCATTAAATCGATAGTGAAAGCCTGTGAGGCGGCTATCAACACCTATATCAGCCCCGAAGTGGAGATTAAGGGCAACATCGCTGTCAAGACCCCCGACCCCGAGGCAAAACCTAAAGCTGATGAGCCGCTGCCTGGAGTTAAAAACATCATTGGCGTGTCGAGTGGCAAAGGGGGCGTGGGAAAATCAACAGTGGCGTGTAACCTCGCAGTGGCGCTTGCGCAGCAGGGCTACCGTGTGGGATTGCTCGACGCCGACATCTTCGGCCCCTCAATTCCAAAAATGCTGGGTATCGAGGACGAACAACTCTACATGGAGGAGATTGACGGAAAGAAACTTATTGTGCCTGCCGAGAAATATGGCGTGAAGGTGCTGTCCATTGGTTTTGTCATCAGTAAAGACCAGGCAGTGCTGTGGCGCGGAGCGATGGCAAGCAACGCGCTCAAGCAGCTCATCACCGAGGCCAACTGGGGCGACCTCGACTATTTCATCATCGATATGCCTCCAGGCACCAGCGACATTCACCTGACTCTGGTTCAGACTCTTGCCATTACTGGAGCGATAGTTGTCACCACACCGCAAGAGGTGGCACTCGCCGACGCCCGAAAAGGAGTGTCGATGTTCCTGGGCGAACACGTGAACGTTCCCGTGCTTGGCATCGTAGAGAATATGTCGTGGTTCACGCCTGCCGCGCATCCCGATGAGAAATACTACATCTTCGGGCGCGACGGAGGCAAGAACCTCGCCGAGAAGCTAAACGTGAAGCTTCTTGGACAAATTCCTCTTGTGGCAACCATCTGCAAGGGCGGCGACGACGGAGTGCCGGTAATTCTCGAGAACTCCGTTTCGGGAGCGTCGTTCATGAAACTCGCCACCGCCGTGGGCGAAGCAGTTGACCACCGCAACGCCACCCTGCCCCCCACCAAGCGAGTGATAACGCATTAACAAGAGAACAAGAGAACAAGAGAACAAGAAAACAAGAGAACAAGAAAACAAGAGAACAAGAAAACAAGAGAGCAAGAGAATCCCAGTCCAGTATGTTGCGTTGTCAACGCAACAAAAAACTATAAAATTATTACTTAACAACTAATAACTCTCACATCTATGAAAAAGATTTTTTTACTCACAGCAATGGTTGCAGTGCTCCTAAGCGGCTGCAACAAAGTGCCCATCTCAGGGCGCAATCAGTTGAATCTGGTGTCCGATAGCGAAGTGCTACAGTCAAGCCTTGCCTCCTACAAAGAGTACATCAGCAAAGCTCCTAAATCCACTCAGACGGTGAAGTGCGACCAAGTAACTCGCGTGGGTCGGAAGATTGCCGCAGCTACCGAGTCCTACCTCAACTCGCACGGCATGAGCGACCAAGTGAAAAACTTCGCCTGGGAGTTCAACCTCGTTAAAGACAGCCAGCTCAACGCATTCTGTATGCCTGGCGGCAAAATCGTGGTCTATGAAGGCATTATGAACATCATTGCTAGCGATGACGAACTCGCCGTAGTGCTTGGACACGAGGTGGCTCACGCTGTAGCAAAGCACAGCAATGAGCGATTGAGCCAGCAGAAGGCTCTGGAATATGGTGGCGCTATCCTTGGCGCTATCACACAAAATGCCAGCCAAGACACCAAAAACATTGCAAATCAAGTGTTTGGACTGGGTGCAAACTATGGCGTTATGCTCCCCTTCTCTCGCAAGCATGAGATTGAGGCCGACGATATCGGTCTGGTGTTGATGACTATGGCAGGCTACAACCCCGACTGTGCTCTCACCTTCTGGCAGAAGATGAGCGCAAGCAGCAGCAACACCAAAGCCGAGTTCATGAGCACTCACCCCAGCGACGCCACCCGCATCGCCAACTTGCAAAGCAAACTGCCAAAGGTTAAGCAAGAGTATGGCTCTTACATCAAGAAATAACAACTCTTACTACCAAGAAGTCATCATCCCTGAAAAGCTCTAAGAAGAAATGACTCTTGAGTGACACCAACAAGAAGATGACGGGTAAATGAATGACATTGCCCGTCATTTTTTTCAAAAAATGATGTAACTTTGCATTCCATGAGAAGAAAACACATCAAGAAATTACTGATTTGGAGCCTTGTCGTCACGGCAGTGTTGGCGATAGGGGCTATTGTGGTGTCGAGTTTCTATATGCTCAACTTCGCCCTTGAGCCTCTGCGGCGCAGTCATCAGGCGGCGATGGAGCGGTTCTACCAGCGCGAGCCGGCGAGCCTCAAGGTGTGGGTCGATTCATTAGAGCGATGCCAAGCCCTGCGCGACACGAGCATCACCATTGATGACCGTGGCAAGCTCTCTGCCCTTTATATCAATGCCGACAGTGCCACCAACCGTGTGGCGGTGCTGCTTCATGGCTACAACGACCGCGCCGAGTCGATGCTGCACATCGCCTATATCTACAACCACGAGATGGGTCTCAACGTGCTGCTGCCGCATTTCTACGGTCACGGCGACAGCGAAGGCGACCACATCGACATGGGGTGGCGCGACCGTCTCGACATGCTGCGGTGGATGCAGGTCGCCAATGACATGTTCAAAGACTCAACCGCCACATCGCAGATGGTGGTTCACGGCATCTCGATGGGAGGCTTCACCACAATGTGCATCAGCGGTGAGCAGTGCCCTGCCTATGTCAAGTGCTTCGTCGAGGACTGCGGCTACACCAGCGTGTGGGACGAGTTCGGCGGCGAACTTAGAAACCAGTTTGGGCTGCCGTCGTTCCCGCTCATGCACCTCACCAGCGCCCTGTGCAAGATGCGTTACGGTTGGGCGTTTGGCGAAGCATCGGCTGTGGAGCAACTCAAAAAATCCACCTTGCCCATGCTATTCATCCACGGCGACGAGGACACCTTTGTGCCTTACTCCATGCTCGACCAGCTCTATAATGCCAAGACCACGGGCTATAAAGAGAAATACATCGCCCACGGCACCGAGCATGCCCGTGCCTACACCGACCACCCCGAGGAATACACCCAGCGAGTGAAAAACTTTGTAACCAAGTTTATAGAATAACGGTTCCGTATGTTGCGATGCCATCGCAACACACAAGACAAAGAACAAGCCCATGCCCACTTTAATCGTCATAACAGGCCCCACAGGAGTGGGAAAGACGGCGGCAGCCATCGAGGTGGCGCGGCACTTGGGCTGCGACATCATCAACGCCGACTCAAGGCAGGTGTTCCGTGGCATTCCCATCGGCACCGCTGCGCCCACACCCGAGGAGCAGGCTCTTGTGCGGCACCATTTTGTGCAGTTCAAGGCTCTTGACGAGTACTACAGCGCCTCGCAGTTTGAGGCCGACGTGATGGCGCTGCTGCCTTCGCTCTTCGAGAAAGGCGACTACGTGGTGATGTGCGGTGGCTCGATGATGTATGTCGATGCCGTGTGCCGTGGCATCGACCCTATCCCCGACATCAGTGACGCGGTGCGACAAGCCGTCAAACGGGAGTGGCAAGAGCAAGGCCTCGAACCGCTGCTCGAGGAATTGCGACGCCTCGACCCCGTCTATTATGAGCAAGTCGATAAGCTCAACCCCAAACGGGTGGTTCACGCCGTCGAGGTGTGCCGTCAGGCGGGTGTCCCCTACTCCTCGCTGCGCACAGGGCAAGCCAAAGAGCGACCCTTCAACATCATCAAAATTGGTCTAAACATCGAGCGCGAAAGGCTTTTTGACCGCATCAACCTCCGTGTCGATGCCATGATAGAGCAAGGGCTAGAAGCCGAGGCGCGCAGCGTCTATCACCTGCGACACCTCAACTCGCTCAACACCGTGGGTTACAAGGAGATGTTTGCCTATTTCGACGGCACTATGGACCGCCACACCGCCATCGAGCGCATCAAGAAAAACACCCGCGTCTATGCCAAGAAGCAACTCACCTGGTACAAGCGCGACCCCGACATCACCTGGTGCAGTCCCATCGAGTGCATAAAAACGCTATTTGGCAAAAAATGTGATTAAAAACCACATTTTTGAGGCGAAAAACGTGATAATAAATCACATTTTTCGACCGAATTATGTGATTTTTGCTTTATAGATACTCATGCCAAGAGTTTAGCCTCATATATCAAGAGACACAATCCACTAAAGGCATTTAGGGCAAGCCTGTCACATCCACGCAACAACAATGGGCTTATCGGCTTCCCTTTGTCCGCCTTTAAGGCATTGCCTAAACTATTGCAATAACGACAGAAAAGCATCATGACAACAGCATAAAATCCAAAAAAAACATGATTTTCATGGATTCAATTCCACAAAAATCAATATTTTTTTGGAGTTTGCCAAAAAATATTCTATCTTTGCCAACAAAAACATTAACTGTCACATGATTGACCGAAGCATAGAAAAAGACATTGAAAAACGCCTCTTTAAGGGCAAAGCCATTGTGGTAATGGGTGCTAGGCAAGTGGGTAAAACCACGTTGCTCAAAAAACTTTTTTCCACAGGCAACGATATTATGTGGCTTAACGGAGACCAAAGTTCCACTAGAGCTCTTTTCGAGAACATATCATTGACTAGAATCAAACCTATTATTGGAAACTCTAAAATACTCATTATCGACGAAGCGCAAAGAATTAAAGACATTGGCATAAAACTAAAAATCATAATTGATGGAATGCCCGAATTGCAAGTCATCGCCACTGGCAGCTCATCGTTTGATCTTGCCAACAAAATCAATGAGCCTCTCACAGGACGCAAATGGGAATATAATTTGTTCCCCTTGAGTTTCAACGAATTGGCTAAATCCACAAATGTCATGGAAGAGATGCTGTCATTACCCCAGCGTCTCGTTTACGGCAGTTTCCCCGAAGTCATAAACAATGTCAATGACGAACAGAGAACTCTCATAGACTTGACTGACAGCTACCTCTACAAGGACATTCTGGAATTTGACAATATTCATAAGCCCGACAAATTAGTAAACCTTTTACAAGCAATTGCCTATCAGATAGGCAGCGAAGTGTCTTATACCGAACTCTCGCAACTCACAGGTATAGATGTGAAAACTGTGGATAAATACCTCACTATACTCGAGCAAGCTTATATCATATTTAGACTTAGGTCTTTCAGCCGCAATTTGCGTAACGAGCTAAAAAACAGTCGCAAAATTTACTTCTACGACAATGGCATCAGAAACGCGGCAATTCGCGATTTCGCACCTGCCGAAGTAAGAGGCGACGTAGGTGCATTATTTGAGAATTATATCATCTCGGAACGAATAAAGCGCAAACATTACACTGGAGATTACTCCATCAGTCGTTTTTGGCGCACAACCACCCAACAAGAGATTGACTACATCGAGGAGAAAGATGGCACGATTAAAGCCTTCGAAATAAAATGGAACCCTAATCGCAAGGCAAAATTGCCTCTATCATTCAAAAATGCTTATCAAAATGTGGAGTTCCATGTAATCAACCGTGACAACTTTTATGAATTTTTGATTTAGGTGGGTTCTATAAATTAATTGAGATGGATTTTGAATTTATGTCGAGCAGGTTTTTATTCAAAGTTGAAGAATAGTAGCGGGCTACATTTCAAGACTTTAAATAAAAAGATGCCGACAGAAAACAAAATACAACCAAAACATTATTTACTTTTTTCTTAATTTATAGAACCCACCTTTAACGTTTCCTATGCCACGCAAACCCATAACTCCCGATAATGCTTACTTGAGGCTTGCCGCGCTGTGCGCGCGTGGTGAGCAGGCCGAGGGCGACTTGCGCAAGAAGCTGCACAGCTGGGGACTGTCGCCAAGTGATGCCGATAGCGTCATAGCGCGGCTCAAGCAGGAGCGTTACCTCGACAACGAGCGATATGCCCGCGCCTACTGCCGTGACAAACTGCGGTTCAACGGCTGGGGACGCATCAAGATAGCCTTCATGCTCCGTGGCAAAGGCATTGAGCAAGAGTTTATTGACAATGCATTCTCCGAGATCGACGAGGAGCAATATGCCGCCATCCTCGACGATGCCCTCGCAGCCAAAGCCAAGACGCTGAACGATAAATCGCCCGAGCAGTTTCGCGCCTCGCTGCTGCGCTTCGCCTCCTCCCGAGGCTTCGAGCCAAGCATCATCTTTGCTGCCATAGAACGCCTTAGCTCCCTCGCTGGGGGAGTATAAAAACACAAGAATTATCCCTGAGTCATGAAGATTAAAGACCTCATAACCAGTGCCGCCGGTGTGTTCATGCCACGCAACTGCTCGGTGTGCGGCAAGCCGCTCGACCTCGACGAGAAGTTCCTGTGCCGCCATTGCCTGATGAACATGCCGCGCACGCATTATGAGGAGATACCATTCAACGCCTTCGACCAGCTCATGGCGGGCAAAGTGCCTGTGGAGCGTTGCGCCAGCTACTTCTTCTACCACAAGAGCGACCCCTATGCCTCTATCCTCCACGACACGAAATACCGCAATATGCCCACCCTGGGACGATGGCTCGCCGAGCGCGCCACACGCGAGATGCTGTCCAGCCACTTCTTCGACGGCATCGACGCTATCGTCCCCGTGCCGCTGCATTACACCAAGCTCGCCAGCCGTGGTTACAACCAGAGCCAATATCTTGCCGAGGGAATATCACGAGCCATTGGCATACCAGTGATAAAAGCCTTGAAAGCGACACAAGAGCACTCCACCCAGACCCATAAAGACGCCGCCGAGCGCATGCTCAACACCCAGGGCATGTATGCCGCCAGCCGTCGCCACTGCCGCGGCCTCGACGGCAAGCACCTGCTCATCGTCGATGACGTGGTAACCACAGGCTCCACCCTGCTAGCCTGCGCCACAGCCCTAAAGGCCGCCATCCCCACCGCAAAACTCTCCCTCTTCACCCTCGCCGCAGCACAACTGGAATAGCTATATCTATGCACAATTCACAATGCATAATGCACAATCGTTGAGCCTTGGTTAATAATTCCTGCGCAAGCAGGCTTTGTGGCACCGAGAGGTGCAGCTTTGTGAGAGAACCATGTAAAGTTGAGGCATTTCATTTTTTCTTCAGAAACTTCAGTTCAGTATAAGAAACCAAACATCCACAGTGGTATGCGGCTGCCATGGCCTATCTCAGTGTCATCAATTGCAAGGTAACTGTCAGGGATATCAGCAATTTGGTCAAACGTTTTACGATGCCCCCCAACTTCAAACAAATATTTGTTATCTACGAGAAAGTCACCTTGCTTGGGTAATTTCAGTTCATGTTCAACATTCAGCTGGGAGAAAAAGAAAGTCTCTCGTTCATTGCCCTTATTGGTTCTGGTACACAAGACATGCATCAAGTTTGAGTTGCCCAAGAAAATCTTGTCAGGTTTATGCAGGTATTTGTAATTCTTAATCTTTGAGGTCAACAACCCAAGTATCATCGCTTTTTCAAGAGCATACAACATACGGAGTCCCAACTCGTTGTTCGTTGAGAGTTCCTTCCACAACTGCGACATGTTAGGTTCAAAAGGAACATGCTCACTGATAATCATCAGCAGTTTACGCACCTTTTGTAAAGTCTCAAAAGAGATTCTCTCAACTGATGGCAAATCAGCATCTATCACTACTGAGACTGTCTCACGCAACCTAATCATGAAATCTTCACCTGCTTCCTGATAAAATGGATAATAACCATGACTGAGGTATGATTCAAATAAAGGAATTATTTTAATGCCTCTAATTATTTGAATGGCAAGATTAACATGATTGCATAACAAGTCTTCAAGAGGGATAGGAGCACATTTAACAATCCCCTCAAAATCAAGATATTCACGAAACGACATTCCATAGAGTGTGTAAATAGTCTGGCGACGAGATAAATCTACTTTTGCATTATCCATAATGAGCAGAGAACTGCTTGTATATACTATGCTCATATCAGGATAATTGTCATATATGTTTTTTAAGCAGACCGACCATTGATCGTAGCGGTGGACCTCATCAAGATAGACTCGCAAGATGCCGTGTTGATAGGCCCAATCTATCAAGTCCATCAACGTGTGTGACACAAACCACAGGTCATCTAAAGAGGCATAGAGTGTTTTATCAATATTTTCATAGTTCTCAACAATATGCTGCAGTAGCATCGTTGTCTTTCCCACACCACGCGCACCCTTGATACCTATCATGCGGGCATCCCAATTTATCTGATTATATAGATAACGCTTGAATCGCAAATCAACTTTCGACACTTTGCGATGATAATTTTCCAATAAGGGTTGTAACTCTATTTGTTCCATTTTATTCTATATTAACTCAAGTTTCGCAAGTTGTTAACTTGCTCAAAGTTTAATGTTTAGTGGTTAGAGTTTAGAGGATAATCAGTGTGAAAAATTGAAAATTTTGAAAAAAATTTCTTCTCTAAACACTAAACTCTAAACTTCAAGTTTATAAAGTTTTAGAACTTTAGAAACTTGAGTATTTTAAAACCTAATGACCGATTCGGGTTAAAACTGCACAAAGGTAGTGTTTTATATTTTTAAATGCAAATATTTTTGATATTTTTATAGTTTGAAATGTAAAATCTGCCGAAATTTTACAGTTGCAACCTAAATTTATTTTTCCGCAAAAAAGCACAACAAAAACTTGCGAAATTCAAATAATCACATTATCTTTGCACCCGACAAGTTAGCCCAAAGAGGGCGGCGGGTCAAGGGATGTTCTATAAATTGCTTGAGGCATATTATTTTAGATTTTTGAGTAGATTTTGTCTCAAATGTGCGACATAGTAGCGGGCTACAGGTTAAGGATTTGAGGCAAAATATGCCAAAAAGAAAAATAATATGACCAAAACAAAAAAACTCATAATAAGGAATTTAGAGAACATCCCGTCAACATTTTGGTAAAGGACGTTTACTAACGGCGTTATCTTCCGTTCTCTGAATCTCGCAAATTCATAAAACTCCAGAAGATACGGCAACAAGGTAGGCGTCCACGTTGGGTGAATTTTATGCCCTCACGTCACCGTTGAGGCGATGTGATGTAGCATATATATTCAATACTGACGTGGGCTAACTGCGTTGCTTATCCTGGAGTGAGGCAATGCGAGAGCCAGAGGACGGGGTAAGCTAAAGTACAGATTCCCACGTCTTTTTATTTATATAAACCGCCTAAAATCCGAGGAATCTAAAAAGGCAATGAATTGTTTTTATTATGAACAAATTGTTTTTAAGAATCGTTTTTGTGACTTTTGTCACTTTTTCCCTTTCGTCCTGCTATTCGTCATCGGTGCTCGTGGGGGATGCAAGAAAAGATGAACCAATGACGCAGATTTACAAAAAACGTAACACACATCTCATTGGTGGACTTGCCAACATTAACACTGAATTAGAAGCCAATGATATCGTTGGGAACTATTCGGGCTACAAGGTTAACCATAAAATCTCATTCATTGACGGCTTGCTGGGTAGCATAACTGCCAACATCTACACTCCCTCAACAACTACAATTTACGTCCCCACTCGCTTGTTTAACCAACAGAATGGTTATCAACAAAACAATAACAACCAAAACTATAACCAAAATTACAACCAAAATTACAACAATCAACAGAACTACCAGAACAACCAGAACAACCAGCAGCAAAATGACAATGGTGCCGTGCTATTCTATCACACTGTGAAGCAGGGCGAGACAATCCAAAGCATTGCTCAGAGCTACAATGTGACGGTGCGCGATATCATCACATGGAACCAGCTCAACAGCAACACCCTCACTCCCGGGCAGAATATAAAGGTATATGTAAAATAACCCTTACCTGAGCGTGTGTCAAAATGCGCAGTAATGCAAGCTAGGCACAATAATACCACAGCCTCTTATAGCAGCCCTTTTGACTCACGCTCTGCCTTTTTTAGTTTAAAATGATTAACAACCAAAAAACAAACCCTGTATGAAACGCACAATAGTATTTTCCACAATTGCTTTATGTATAGTGGCATTTTCTTCTAATATCACTGCCAATGGCGCTCAAAAGGTAAATAAGAGAAAGGCAAAAACCACAAAGGTCAAGACCACTACTAAAAGCAAATTCACTACCAGCACTAACAACTCTTACTATAGCACCCCTTCCAACAATCCTCAAAGCTCGACATATAAAAGTGTCGCTCCGTCCTACAACTCACAATCGTCAAATGAGACAAGTCGCAATATCGCATCAAGCACTTCGACCTATAACGACGGGAAATACTATCATGTTGTAGCTCAAGGTGAGACAATGCAGTCCATAGCCAACCTCTACGGAGTGTCGCTTAAAGACATTATCGTGTGGAACAATTTGGCTGACAACAACATAAGAATTGGCGACAAGCTATGGATCAAGACTATGGACGCAGAGCCACAGCAAAGCAACAACTACGATTATGAGTTTCAAGATAACTATATAAATAACGACAACAGCACTTTCACCCACACTGTGGCAAGAGGCGAGACCCTTGCATCAATAGCTCAGACCTATGGTGTGACAGTTAAAGACCTCATCTTGTGGAACAACCTGAATGACGACACACTCCGCCCAGGAACACAACTGAGAATTATGACAATGAGCGAGAATTACAGCTCTGTGCCATATAAAGACCTGTCGCAAATTCAAAAAATAACAGAAGAAGAACAAGAAGAAGCTCATGCTGAAAAGACATGGGGAACATGGGTTAAAATAGGCGTCGGAAATTATGCTGGAAAAGGTGCAGGCAAGTTCTTCAAGGAATCATGGCTTATGAGTATGCAAATCGGTGCGAAATACTATGCAATAAAGAATTTACCCATCAGCGCAGGACTTGGTTTTTTTGCAAGTAGCATTGGTGGGTATGGACAGGGAATAGAAGCAGAGCAATATGACATACAACTCCCTTTAAGGGTTGGATATGAGCCTCTAGCAGATAATTTTCAAATTGGCATTCATGCTGGTCCAATTTTTAGCTATGCAATAACCGGAAGCGGAGAATATATGGGAGAAAAGATAAAATGGAGCGAAATGAAGAAAAATATTGATGTTTTCGATGTTCAAGCTAATGTGCTTCTCACAATTGGAATTGGAAACTTTAGGTTATTTGGTGAATTCCTTTATTCAATAATTAGAGAAGGAAAATACTGGATGATAGGTCTTGCTTTTGGACTATAATATGTCTATTTAGTGACTTTTTCGCCTGAGAAGAAGACAACTTATATCGACATCAACAAGAAATAGCCCTAATAATATCTCAAGCTTTATACGGTCGCTCTAATGTGCATGATGTTGTAGCCGTGCTTTTTTGAGCCGACATGGTTACTTCTGCCTTATCAGCGACATTAACTCTTGTGATCACGATATTGACTCATTAGAAAGTCAACTTATTATCAACTCAACAAAAAATTGCAACAACATGAAGAAAACTAAATTTCACTTGCTTTTCACCATCCTGATGATGGCAGTAATCAGCGTTTCACTCACCTCCTGCGGCGACGATAACAACACGATAATTGACGAACCAGACCCATATACTAATACTGACCCAACTCCTGCCGAGTTGAAACAGATGCTCATAGGCACCTGGCTACTTAATAACAGTGACGGCAATTATGAAGCCTATGTTTTCAGAGCTGATGGCACTGGCGAAGTCTATGACATTAAGAACAACAATGTGTCAGAAAGTTGCTCCATGAACTACACTTTTGACACCTCAAAGATGAAAATAAGTATCAATCTGGTGAAGAGCTCTACCATCACCATTAATGTAAAACAGCTAACCAACACAACACTGGTCGATACCAATGATTGGAACTATGTGAAAGTTAATGGTTGGGAGCCACCAATCGATGACTCAGCAAACGAGGCCTTCAAACAAAAACTCATCGGCACATGGGTTTATACTTATAACAAAGACGGGAAGTTAAATTTCCAATCAGTGTATATTTTCAAAGAAGATAACACTGGAATTTATTATGAGGTGGAGTATGATAAGAATAATATCACATCTTCAACATTTACATATTCTGTTGATGCCTCAACTAATAGCATTACAACTATTAAAAATACTATTAATAGCCCAATTACAAAAAAATTAAATGACTTTGAGGCTGATGGCTATCTTAAGTTCGGTGATTGGCACTGGCTGTATTACAGGAACGACAATTGGCAAGTGCCAACGTTTGATGACGGTGATGAATACGCCTATGTTGACCTCGGTTTGCCCAGCGGTACACTATGGGCGACTATGAATGTAGGGGCCAGCAGTCCAGAAGAATATGGCGACTTTTTTGCTTGGGGAGAGGTAATACCAAGAAATTACTTTTCTGCTGATGATTACAAATGGTGCAGTGGATGGGATACTGAAACTCAAAGTTTATACGGCATCACAAAATATTGCACCTCAAGTTTTTACGGAACTATTGACAACAGATTAGAACTTGAACCTGAAGATGATGCTGCCACTGTCAATTGGGGAGAAAAATGGCGTATGCCGTCAATTGATCAGATTAAAGAATTGATAAATGGGTGCACATCTAGTTGGACAACAGTTAATGGAGTCAATGGTAGATTGTTTATCAGTAAGTACAATGGAGTGTCATTGTTTTTTCCTGCAGCGGGATATCGCCAATATTGGAAGACTTATGAAGCTGGAACTTCAGCTTCTTATTGGTCGCGAACACTCTCTGTAAACAATAGCTGTGCTGATGACATGTATATAGATTCAAACGAGATATCAACGGGTCTTGGTTCGTACCGCGAAATTGGCCAAAGCGTCCGGGCTGTGAGAATGCGGTAGATATCAGTGAAATAACAAGCTTTTTTGCACCGTCATGGTTACTTTAATCTTATCAGTGGCATTAACTCATGTGATCACGATATTGACTCATTAGAAAGTCAACTTATTATCAACTCAACAAAAAATTGCAACAACATGAAGAAAACTAAATTTCACTTGCTTTTCACCATCCTGATGATGGCAGTAATCAGCGTTTCACTCACCTCCTGCGGCGACGATAACAACACGATAATTGACGAACCCGGCAATAATGCGACCAGTGAACTACCATCTCAAAACGAGATGGCAAAACTCATTGCGAAGCATGTCAAGGTTAATGCGACATATTTAAATTACTACTGGATTTTTAAGGTGGAATCTACGCTTCACAAAGACTTCCCCAATAGAAGCCTTGAGTTTGGTATTGGACACGGCGACATAAATGGCACAACCACAGTTTCATCGGGTTATCAACTAAATGGCAATCGTAACCAATACTCAAATTATAGTGAATACTATGATTCTAATAATGTTTTTCATGCCGAGCTGAAATGCCCCATTGAGTTTTATTTCATGTTTGGAAAGGACCCTCAAGACATGGAAAGTTTTTCCTTATGTGCCGCATATAATAAAGAACTCCATTTTATTTATGAAAAAGGTGAGAGCAACTGGACCACCGAAGAACGCCAGCGAGTCACAAAATTGAAAAATTATTTAAAAAGATATGAAGATGAGGTGCTTGCCAATTATGACCTTTCTCTTGAAATATGGATGGACAAGCGAAAAAGTTATGTCATAGGATACTATAATAGATAAGCATGACCGCCAAGCAGATAAAAACTCAATCCTTCTTAAACACTCTCAATAGTAATGCTACGCACCGAAGTGCTGACTAATCTGTTTGAGAGTGCACACATCGAAGTCGAGGTGCCATACCGCCTCAATCAGAAAAACTGGGAACCATTCTACAAACCTTTTGCTAAGGTCAGAAAAAGAGTTGAATCCGATTTCTCGCAGTTCACCGACCAGTTCAACATCATGCGAAACTACGCAAAGCAGCACGTAGGATTCTTCACAAGAATCATCAGTAAAGTGAGCGCATTTACTGTATCACAATATTTAAACTTAATTTACAACAGACCCATTGGTAAGATCAAGTATGCGCTAGCTTAATTCCGCCAACGGGTTAATTTTCAAAAACATTTACAACATGAAGAAAACAGATTTAAAGACTTTGCTTGCCATCCTGTTGATGGCAGTAATCAGTGTTTCTCTCACCGCCTGTGGCGACGACAAAAACGATGAGCCTGATACAGATTACTCTTCACTAGTTAAGGGTGTCTGGTGGACTAATGCTGAACTATTCACTGATGACGAAGATGAACCGTGGATAGTCGAGGAGATTAATTTCGCTTCTAGTGGCAAGGTGACCTACATGTACACGGTAGATAATATATGGGGGGTCATTGCCGAAGGCAATTACAGCATTGACGGCAACAAAATCACCGCTAGTTACACTAGCGTGAGCGTTTACGATAAGTACGGGAACTCTGGCACCGTTGTTGGCTTCACCGACAAAAAGCAAAAGACAGTGACCTACACTATCGTCTCGTGCAATGGCCAGAAACTCGTTATAAAGGACGAAAGTCGTGGCATAACTTTAACGTTGACCGACCGCAAGCTTCTGTGACACTCACAATAGACCGATAACATTTGCTACAGTGGGTGTGTCAAGAAGCAAAATGTGAAACATATTGACACACCCACTTGACGATGAGAACAAACCTCATTGTTACTTTAGCCTTATCAGCGACATTAACTCTTGTGATCACAATATTTACTCTCTAGAGACTCATCACATTCAACACATTATCAACTCATTAAAAAACGCAACAACATGAAGAAATCTCAATTAAAAAAACGCAACAACATGAAGAAATCTCAATTGCTTCTCGCCATCCTGATGATAGCGGTAATTAGCGTCACGCTCACCGCCTGCGGCGATGATGATCCAATAGTAGGAACTTGGGTTCATCATGAAGAAGCTACATATATAGAATATGATCATATATTATGTTTCAAGAGTAATGGCACCGGGTATGAGAGACTTGTAGTCTCATCTGATGAGCTTGGTCAAGAAGAAAAGCAATTTGATTTTACCTACTAAATTAGCGGTAATGAAATCACTATTGTCTTTGATGATGAAATAATCACGCAAATGTTTATAATAAGTGGTGACGGGAAGAAATTGACACTCTACAACTTGGAAGATGGTGGCGACTCTGCCACCACCTACACAAAAAAGTAACACATCAAAGCGACGGTTCTTTTGATGTAAAATAGCGTTTTCTTTGACGCAAGAAACGCAAGAACATTTCAATTTAGTCGGAATGTCGAAAAAAAAATCGACATTCCGACTATTTTCGTGACAATCAACCACCAAATCAGGTAGGTTTAAGCACACGAATTAAACTAATTTCAACGAATTTTATTTAATTGATATTCAATTAGTTTTTAATCGTCTTTAATCGTTTGAATATTTGAATCAGCACAAAATGCCACTTTTTAAAGTGCACTCATGATTATTTGGCTACAAAATTACGTTTTTTTGGTTAGGGCAAAATTGATTCTGATTTTTTTAGTCGATTTGCAAAACACTGTGTCTAATGTTGATAGCTAACGAGCATCGAAGATGCTGAATTCTGCTAAAGTATCCCCTCTAAGATGGAGGGAGTAAGTGGGAGTATGATAATCGCAACATATTCAGAATAGGTTTATTGCCATCCCTTTAGTGGCTGTCATGCTTCTCCGTCCATTGGGCACCTGCTCTTTCAGCGTCAATGGGCTGCACAGCATAAGTCAAGTAAACTTGACATTCTGCATTCGGTTTGCGCCATTGGTCTATCTTGATTGACCCACCGGCACCACAAAGCCGGTGGGCTTTCTTTGGTCTTTTAACGCAACCTGCGGACAAATCTGCAACTGTTGAATAAAGGTTATAAAAGGTTATAGAAATTCCTTTTTTCTGGAATTTTATTTTGTGGTTTAATTTTATAATTGTAATTTTGTAATGTGAATGTGAAATAACGATTTTCGACCGATAAAATTAATTATTGTTTTTAAAGGTGGGTTCTATAAATACGTTTTTTGAGCCGCATTGAGGGCAGAACCCTGTTTTGACCCTCTGATGAGGCCCATGATATATGTTGCAAATTTACGGTTTTTATTTCAATTCACAATTACCCCCCCTATTTTTAACACTCATTAACCTGAATGGGCGCAGTTATCCCACGACTGCGGCATTTTTGGGCTTGATCCACTCGACGTGATAGCGCACAATCTGGGTGAAGCGGCACATGTTGTAAACAAGGTTGGTCAGTGCCACGTTGGCCGCCGCCCTGACAAGGCCGATGCCCCTGAACACCAGCCCGCCCATGGTCTGCTCCATGAAGCCGAACACGTGCTCGATGCGGCAACGCACCTTTGACTTGGCGCGGTTGCCCTGACGCTGCTCCTCGGTGAGGGGACGTTCCCTGTAGGGCCGCTCGCACACGACCGGGTTGACCTGCTTTTCCCTCAGCTCCTGCTCCTGCCCGGCATAGCCCGAGTCGAGCCACACGTCCTCGTGCCTGTCGCTCCCGTCGATGAGCGAGGCGCAACGCTGCGAGTCGTGGACATTGGCCGCAGTGGTGTCGTAACCGTGTATGAGCTTGGTCTTGCGGCACACCTTGGCGTGGTTCTTGTAGCCGTAGTAGCTTTCGCCGCGCTTCTTGGTCCAGCGTGCGTCGGTGTCCTTGTGGCGGCGCTTGTTTGCCTTGCGCTTCTTCTCGCGCTCGGTGTCGCCAGGCTCTTCCTGCCATAAGCTGCCGCCATCGCCGCGCTTGATGGCCGCGTTCTCGGAACGGCTGTTGCGCTGACGCGGGGCGACTACGAAGCTCGCGTCGATTATCTTGCCCTCGTTCACTATCAGGCCTTTCGCGTCAAGATAGGCGTTGAACTGCTTGAACAGCCGGTCGAACGTCCCGTCCTGCGACAACATCTCCTTGTACTTCCACACCGTCTTCTCATCGGGAACATCGTCCACCGTGACGATGCCGAGAAATTCGCGGAAGCTCGTGCGGTCCTTTATCTGATACTCTATCTGGTGGTCGCCCAAGCCGTATAGGCGCTGCAGGAACATCACCTTGAACATCAGCACCGGGTCTATCGGCTTGCGGCCGGCGTTGCTCTTTCGGTTCACGTTCTCGAACACGGGCTCAAGTATCGCACGGAACTGCTCGAAGTCCAGCAGCTCCTTCAAAATCTCAAGAGGATTGCCCATCTTCTCAAGCGATTCAAGTGTCATCTCGCGCTCAAATAGAACTGGAGACACCTTGTTCTGGCGGTATTTTTTCGGTTTCTTGCTCATTGGCTTCAATTTGCTGCAAATTTACGAATTATTTTCCTGACTGCCAAATGTTTAATTTATAGAAGACCCCTAAATAAAATACCAATGAAAAAAATCACCTTATTTACAATCGCGTCACTACTGTGTGTATTGGCCTTTGGACAAAATTCCAAGCAGGTTTTGAGAAATGACATTCATTTTGGAAAACATCAAACTGGTTTAAAAGTGCGAGTTGTTGACCGCATTGTTTCGGAGCAAGCAATCAATGCACCCGCCGACCTTGTGAGTGAGACATATAACCTTACAGCCTACGACAACTACTTTGAGGAGTATATTTCACCTCGAGAGGTACAAGTGGGGCGCTATGGCGAGAATGAGGTATATATTCAGGGGTTGAGCGAATTCATGCCTCAGGCATGGGTGAAAGGTACTATCGATGCCAACAACGTAGTTACGGTTCCCGCTACATTGCTGGGCATTATGGAGAGTTTTTACGACATCGAAATAAGTTGTCAACCCACTACATTCGTCTATGACCCTGATGCCGAAAAGTACACCGCCGAAGAGTTCAGTACCGTTGACCAAGATGAATATCCATGGGATATGCTATCAAACTTAGTGTTGACAAAGATTACAGAAGTGGCAGCTACACCTGCCGACCCATCGGTAGCCGACTTCGTGTTCATTGCCTATGTGGAAGAAGATGGCACACCTGTGTATGCAACCTATCCTTATGTGAGTTTTTCGATTCCAGTAGAAGATGTAGATGGCAACCCTCTGTCACAATCCAAACTGAGCTATGTCATTTATATCGAAGATGCCGAAGGTCAGCAGCATGAGTTGACACTTACCACCGACCTTTATACTAACCTGACAGAGGATATTACCGAGATCCCCTATAATTTCACCGACAAGTGGGATATCCTAGCTTGTGGTTTAAGTGTTTATCTGAATCAGGGTTCTGATGAGATTATGTCTTGGAAGAAGATAGGAGTGCAAAGCATCTACCGCGGCATGGGTGAGGAGCGTCGCTCTAATATAGGCTGGTTCAACATCCAAGAGTATCTTGCAGAATTTGGCCTGAACACAGGCATTAGTGACATTGAGGTTTCCAACGACAAGTCAGCAACCTATTTTGACCTTCAGGGCCGTGTTGCCGACAAGAGCCAGAAGGGAATACTTATCATGCAGACTCGTGATGTTAAAGGCAACCTGAAATCCACAAAAGTACTACGCAAGTAAAATCGAGTAGGTTGGGGGGAGACTTGCGGCGCAAGCTGCATGACTGGGGGGGCGTCGCCCGGCGATGCCGACGCCATCATCGCCCGCCTCAAGCGGGAACGCTCCCTCTTCACCCTCGCCGCCGCCCAGCTGGAATAACTTTCCTCAATGCATATTTAGCCACATTCAACACAGCTATTATTAAAACAACCATAACAACATAAACACAACAACCACAACTTTTTGGATTAAATACTCACTATCGCGGTAGATGGCATTGCAGTTCAAAGTACATCAAAGCACATCAAGGAACATCAAAGAAAACATCAAAAGGACGGCTTTTTTGATGTAAAATAGCTTTTCCTTTGACGTAAGAAAAGCAAAAATAATTCAATTTAGTCGGAATGTCGAAAAAAAATCGACATTCCGACTATTTTCGTGACAATCAACCGCCAAATCAGGTAGGTTTAAGCACACGAATTAAACGAATATAAATCCTGATGACCGATTCGGGTTAAACTAAGAAAAACTCCTATAGTGAGTCCACTTTAAAAAATAAAAGCACACGAATTAAACTAATTTCAACGAATTTTATTTAATTGAAGATCAACAAAATGTAATTCGTTTTAATTCGTGTGATTTCACTTTTTCAAATAGAGTCAGTGATTTACATCTCTCCGTAGGGGAGTTTGGCGATAACTTCGCCCATTTTTTGCGCGCCTTCGGTGAGTTTGCCGCCTACCATCGCCCGTAGCATCAGGGGGAGTTCGATGTTTATCTCGGCTATGGCTGCTGTGTGCTCTTCATCGATGGATTCGAGGTTCACCGTCAGTCCGAAGGGTACCGGCGATGACTGTGCCACATATTTCACCAAATTAGGTGCTACACTCTCGCTCACGCTGAGTTTCACAGCTCCCATGGGCGAGTTGATGCTGATGCCGTCCTCCTCAAATTTCAAATTATCAAGATGCTGTCGCGCCTCGTCGGAAATGCGGTCCATGTTTTTCTCCATCTGCTCCTTAAACATGGAAGGGTTGCTCAACTTGCTGTAAATTAATTCAATGTTATGGTCAATAACTACTTTGTCGCTTTTGTAGGTTTCCATTTTTTGTTGTGAATAGTGATTGTATTATATTTTTTTAATCCCCAATCGTCTCGTAGCGCTCAGGAGTCCAGCTTTCGGGGTCATCGTGCCACAGCTCTAGGGTATCGACATCCTCGTCTTTGATGTACTGCGTAGCCAGTGCCGCCTCTATCATGGCGTGATAGTTGGTGAGGGCGATGAGCTTCAGGCCCTCTTCCTTAAAGGTGGCAATCGCCTGCTCGAAATCGTAGGTGAACATCGCCACCATCCCCATCACGTCGCCGCCGGCAAGCTGCATCTCGTGGAGCGCCTTGATGGCATTAGAGCCAGTAGAGACGAGGTCTTCGATAAGCACCACCTTCTGCCCCGGCTCGAAATTGCCCTCGATGAGGTTCTCCAGACCATGATCCTTAGGCACGTCGCGCACATAGACGAACGGCAGTCCCAGCGTGTCGGCAACCAGAGCACCCATCGCTATAGAGCCCATCGCCACACTCGCCACCACCTCGGCTTCGGGGAAATGTTCAAGTATGAGCCTTGAAAGCTCCACCTTTACCAACCGTCGCATATCGGGGTAAGACAGCACTATTTTGTTGTCGTTATAGATTGGCGCGTTCCAGCCGTTGCCCCACACAAAGGGTTGGTCGGGCTGGAGCATGATAGCGTTTATCTTCAGCAATTTCTTTGCCAGTGTCAAATCTAAACTGTCCATTATAATCTACGTTATGAAATTTTGCACAAAAATATAAAAATAACCCCAACACATAAAATAATTCGTCACAAATTATGTGTTTTTATCCATTTTTTGTAATTTTGCAGTGATGAACAAAGAAAAAGCCCATAGAACACGCACACGAATATTAGCCATTTTATCAGTAATGGTGGTGGCGCTACTCGTGGTTCTATGCTATGCCATACCCCTTGGGCAAGACGACTCGCGCAAAACTGGCACGCCACAACGTGTAAAGGTGAGAGGTAGCAGTGCGGGGCTAAACACGTTGTATCGCTTCAAAGACGTGAACGATACCCAGCTTGTTGCCGCACAGCAGTTTGGCATCGTGCCGCTGTGCTCCCGCGACGGCGTTGACAGCATCGCCTCACAGTTGATAAAGATTGAGTCGTCGCACGCCTTCAGGGTCGATAGCCTCACCCACTCGGTGCCCTATCTCACGCCTAGCGCCAGCGAACTGCTCGACATCATCGCTGCCAATTTCCAGACGAAGCTGCAAGAGCATGGCTTTGCGCAATACCAGTTTATCGTCACCTCGCTGCTGCGCACCAGCGACGACGTGCGACGGCTGCGCCGCGTGAACCGCAACGCTGTCAAGAACAGCTGCCACATGTATGGCACCACGTTCGACATCGCCTACAACTGCTTCGAGAAGATTGACAGTATGCCCGACTTCACTGGCAACGATGCCAGCCACAAAGTGCTCATCAACACTCTGGGCGAGACTCTCAAAGAGCTGCGCGACGAGGGCCGCTGCTATGTGAAATTTGAGCGGGGACAGCCCTGCTATCACATCACTACCCGACAATAATCATTTAATTCAAGTTTATAACTCGTTATAAACTTGAAGTTTAGAGGTTAGAGTTTAGTGTTTAGAGAGAATTTTACAAGACTTGAACAATTCAACCATATTACTAACTTTTAAAATCATTTTTTACATGAAAAAGTATTTAGCCGAAATGGTGGGCACTATGGTGCTCGTGTTAATGGGCTGCGGCGTTGCCGTGAGCCTTGGTTGTGACCCAGTTAGCAATATCCCCGCCGTGGTTGGCACAGCCTGCGCCTTTGGTCTGGCGGTAGTTGCTATGGCCTATACCATTGGTGGCATCAGCGGTTGCCACATCAATCCTGCCATCACCCTGGGATGCCTCATCGCAAAGCGCATCAGCGCAAAAGACGCTTGCATGTACATTATTTTCCAAGTGATTGGCGCCTTCATTGGCTCAGCAATCCTGTACTTGCTCACCACCAACAGCGGTCTTGAAGGCACTGGTGCCAACGCTCTGCAACAAGGTGTGGAGGTAACTGGTGGCCTCATCGCCGAGATTGTGTTCACTTGCGTATTTGTTCTCGTAGTGCTTGGTGCCACTGCCAAGACTAATGGCGCCACCAACAACTTCGCCGGCCTCGCCATCGGTCTGTCGCTCGTGCTCGTGCACCTGGTGTGCATCCGCTACACTGGCACCTCGGTGAACCCAGCCCGCTCTATCGCTCCCGCTATCTTTGAGGGCGGTGACGCTCTGAACCAGCTCTGGATATTCATCGTTGGTCCATTCGTTGGTGCCGCTCTGGCAGCTGTCATCTGGATGGTGATCGACCCCATCTGCTGCTGCAAGTGCAAGAAAGAGAAAGAGGAGAAAGAGGACTAATCATTAATTCCCCTAAAAAATCCCTCGCAGCAACATGCGGGGGATTTTTTTGATAAATCAGGCGGCGTTTCGGAAAAATGCGATTAAGCGAGTCAAAGCTTGAGCTTGCTCTATACTTTGCGAGCGTGAGCATTTTATTTAAATGCTCAAATAAATTTGGCATTTCACTCAACTTGCACTAATTTTGCAACATGAAAGTAAAAATCTTAATAACAATAACTCTTATTATTGCCGCCTTGATGTTATGGGGCTGCAACAATGAACAGAAACCTGCTCCCAAGCCCAAAGTGTCGAAACTTAAAGGCAAGGCCATAAAAGTGGCGACCGAGGCGGCAAAACGACTGGTAGAGACCGACCACACCGACACCCTGGCGATGCAGAACTGCATCCTCGAGGCCAAAGCGCTGGAGGCGGAATTCCAACTTGCCGACGACTCCATCGCCATCGTGAGCTTCAACAAGGCCTACAAGCAATACCTCGAAAAGAACGACCCCGAGCTTGCCAAGGAAATCTTTATCCAACGCCCAAAAGACCTTCCCGAGGGCGCAAAATGGGATGAGTTTGAAGAATTAGTAGAAGATTGATAACCAGATAATTAAATAGCTATGCATAACTACAATTTTTACCTCGACCTTGTAAACAAGGCTATCAATAACATAAACTATCCTAAGCAGCCGGCACATCTCTATGAGCCAATAGCTTACACTATGGGGTTGGGCGGCAAGCGAGTGAGACCCGTCCTCACCCTGATGACCTGCGAGGCGATGGGCGGTGACCTCAACAAAGCCATCAACGCCGCCCTCGGCATTGAGCTGTTCCACAACTTCACCCTTATCCACGACGACGTGATGGACAATGCCGACGTGCGTCGCGGCAAGCCCACCGTACACAAGCGCTGGGACCAGAACGTGGCGATCCTTAGCGGCGACACCATGCTGCAAATGGCGGCGCAAGCGATGACGCGCGTCGATGCCGACATCGTGCAGCCCTTGATGGAACTCTTCAACGACACCGCCATCAAAGTGTATGAGGGCCAGCAGTATGACATGGACTATGAAACTCGCAACGACGTGACCGTTGAGGAATATATGAAGATGATTCGCCTTAAGACCTCGGTGCTCACCGGCTGCTCCTGCAAGGCTGGAGCTATCGTGGCGCGCGCCGATGAAGAGGATGCCGAGTCAATCTACAACATGGCGGTGAACCTCGGCCTCGCCTTCCAGCTGCAAGACGACTACCTCGACGTGTGGGGCGACCCCGCCACCTTCGGCAAGGAGATTGGCGGCGACATCGTGAACAACAAGAAGACTTTCCTGCTCATCAACGCCATCGACCACGCTGCCGGCAACGAAGCCAAGGAACTTCACCACTGGCTCACCGACAAATACGCTCCCAAGCAGGATAAAATCGAGGCGGTGACCGCACTCTACGAGAGTCTGGGACTCAAAGACCTGGCACGCAACGCCATCATCAAATATTCTCACCAAGCCCTCGACCTGCTCCACGAGACCAAGATGAAATATGACGCCTACAAGCAATTTGAGGCAGTTATCGAAAGCCTAGTAAACCGAGACCGATAAGTTCATAGTTTACAGTTCATAGTTCACAGTTTTTTCTAGACTTTCTAGAATGTCTAGATATTCTACTGGACGAGGCACGCCTCGTCCTAACTTAACACTTAAAACTTAACGCTTTACACTTAAAGATGATTGACTCCCACAGTCACATATATTGCCGTGAGTTTAACGAGGACCGCGACCTAGCGATAGCTCGCGCTAAGGCTGCTGGCGTGCAGCACATTATCCTGCCCAACGAGAACTTGGAAAGCGTGCAATATGTGGTGGCAACGCGCGATGCCTATCCCGGCTACATCTCTATCGCCTTAGGGCTTCACCCCGAGGATGTGGAAGAGGGCTATGAGCAGCAACTTGCCGCCATGCGACCCCTGCTTGATGAGCATAACCCAGTGGCTGTGGGGGAGATAGGCATCGACCTCTACTGGGACAAGACTTGGCGGGAACAGCAGATGGCGGCGCTCGACACGCAGCTGCACTGGTGCAAGGAGCTGGGACTGCCATTCATCATGCACTGCCGCGACGCCCTCGACGAGATTTTGAGCGTGATGGACAACTTTGGCGAACCGTTGCCGCAGGGCGTGTTCCACAGCTTCACCGGCACACCGCAGGAGGTGGAGGAAGTGAGAAAGCGTGGCGACTTCTACTTTGGCGTGAACGGCATCGTCACTTTCAAGAAGAGCGATGTCAAGGACATTCTGCCGGTGGTGGGACTTGACCGACTGCTGCTCGAGACCGACTCGCCTTACCTCGCTCCAGTGCCGCACCGCGGCAAGCGCAACGAGAGCGCCTTTGTTCCTCATGTGTGCCACTTCATCGCCCAGCACCTCGGAATTAATGACGAAAAAATAGAAGCCGCCACCACGCGCAACGCCATATCGCTCTTTAAACTAAAACTATAATAACACCCCTGCCTCATCAGCTTGTTAGCTTAAAATCATGAGAAACACACTAATAGCCTTTTTACTGCTGACACTGAGCGCATTCACCACCGCCCAGGCACTCAATATTCCCAAAGGCACGTTCTATTTCAACAACTCGCTCACGAAATATTCTATAGTGAAATTCGTCTTCGGCAGTTATTCCAATCCCGAGAGTTATGTGATGACGATGACCAACGAGGGCGACAACATCTGGAGCATCACCATCCCCGAGACAGTGACGGGAATGTACCGCTACTGTTTTGCCGAGACATCGCTCGCCGATGGTCTCTACAACGAGACCTTCCCAAACCTCAAGGACCGCATCAGCCACACCCTGGGAGAGAAACGCACTGCCACTTGCGAACTCGCCATCCCCGTGGGATGGGTGTTCACCCCCAACAGCGGCAACAACTGGGCGTCGGGGTCGTGGACAAATCCTAACGGAGCGAATTCCTACTCAGGCACCCTGCCGGTGATGTTCATCAACACCGACGGCGACGCACCCATCACCTCTAAGGAGGAGTATATTTATGCCGAGTTCTATATTGACAATATGGGCATCGAGGGCATTGCCAATGTGGGGTCAAAAGAAAACCCCGAGCTGATGCAGATAAGAGGTCGCGGCAACTACACCTGGACGGCATTTGACAAGAAACCCTATCGCCTGAAACTCGACAACAAAATGCCTCTCTTGGGCATGAAGCGCAGCAAGCACTGGGCACTGATGGCCAACGCCGACGACAACCTGGCAGGCCTGCGCAACACCGTGGGCTATGAGGTGAGCCGACGGCTTAGGCTGGAGTGGACTCCGTCGCAACAGCCCATCGAGGTAGTGCTAAATGGCGACTACATAGGACTTTACATGCTCACCGAGACAATTCGCGTCGCCACCGACCGTGTGAACATCATCGAGCAGGCCGACTACGAGACCGATCGTTTCGGCATCACCGGCGGATGGCTCGTGGAAATCGACAACTATGAGGATGAAGAACAGATACGCACCGTGGAAGGCAACGGCAAGAACATCTGGGCAACCTACAAGTCGCCCGAGCATCTCAGCGACGAGCAGCGCACCTACCTCACCGGGTTCATCAACACCACCAATGCCGCCATCTATGTAACCGACAAAACCAACAATGGCTGGGAGAGGTATATCGATGTCGATGAGTTGGCGCGGTTCTAC
>CALGGO010000101.1 GCA_937916085.1 uncultured Prevotellaceae bacterium
GTGGCTTGCATGGAGCAACAAAAGAAGATGCTGAGCACTATTTTCCTGAACTCAAAGAGAGTGAGGATGAGAGGATAAGAAGGGAGATTATAGAGTATATAACTCTGTATAAGGATAGCCTTTGTGATAAAGAATATAACTCTTGGCTTGCTTGGCTTGAAAAGCAAGACAAATTGGATAATAACGATACAGAATGATATTTATTGTGATTATGACAAGAAAAGAAGAAATAACAAAAGCGGGTATTGAATACACTATCGCTAATAAGCCTAAGTGTATTGCTGGAGATAATTTTAAAGATTCAGCAGACATTCTTAATAGAAATCCAGACTTTGAAGCAGGTGCAGAGTGGGCAGATGCTCATCCTCATTGGATTTCGGTTGCGGATGAGCTGCCCGATGAAGGTAAATATGCCGTCACAATTAACAAGTTTGGCTTTCAAGCCGTGCAAATGAAACATAAATTTTTCCATGACCCACGGATGGTATGTTTGTGGTGCAAGAACAAAAACGTTAAAGTGATAAGTATTACTTTTGTGCCTAACGGTGGGTTTTGTGTATTTTATAGAGACGAAATAAGCAAATAATGAGTAAAGAAATAAATATTTTTGGAGGGGTTATCCTCTCTTGGCTCTTTGGATATAATAACGAAGAGGCAATCATATATTATATACAATCCAAGTCTGACGAGGAAATCGACAGAATGATTGATATAATTAAAAACGAAGCCCCTGTAGAAGAGAAATACAAGGAGGCTACGATAAATAAGATAAACGAAATTAGAAACAATAGAGAGAAAGGAGGCGAAGAATGACTAAACAAAAATTCTTAAAATTTTGTAAAAAGCTTTATAAAAGAGGTTATAGAAGAAACTTTAAAATGAAAGACTTGTATAAACCTAATTATAGTGGTTTGTTTTATTACTATTATAAAGTAATAGATGAAACAAGAGATAAATATGGTGATAGATTAGTATTAAATCAACTACTTTGTAAACCTTGGTCTTTTCCTGAAAGAAGTATCGAAGAGTTAGAACAAATAGCTAAAGACTTTGGAGAATGGTGTAAACAGGGGAGATTGAAGATTAATATGACAAAAGAAGATGAAATCGATATAGCCTTTTATGATTGGTATTATAAAAGGACAGATAAAAACAATCGCCCAAGAGATTGCTTTATAGCAGGTTTTAAGTGTGCAGATAAATCTATGATTGATAAGGCTTGCGAGTGGCTTGACGAGAACCTTGAGAAGTATATCTTTGAGGGGCGAGAGGGGAAACCCTACATTAGCGTGGCGTTAATTGATGAGTTCAAAGAGGCGATGTTAAAAACCTAATAGTTACTTACTTGAAGAATTTAATAAAGAGAAAAAAGAAAACAAAGATGAATAAAAAAGAATTTCTTAACCCGTTGGCGGAATTAATTTGTTAATAAATTAATGCTGAAAAAGTTGCACATATCGTTGATTTTCAGTAATTTAGCAGTGAAAATAAAAACAACCAAAATCACCGCTATGCACAACTTATATGCAAATTTCGTCAAAATTCTTGAGGTATGCAAGCATTTCGCTCAAGATTTAGTGAACAAAAAAGGAAATATCACACGCCCAGGAGTCGTGCCTAAGTTCAGTGACCTTGAAGTCATAGCACTCAGTCTGACAGCCGAGACCATGGGCATTGACAGCGAATGTTATCTGTTCGGCAAGCTTGATGAGTATCGCAAACAGATGCCTAACCTTATATCTCGTCGACAGTATAATGATCGCCGCAAGCTGACTGCACAGCTTTGTGAGAAGATTCGCAAGCGCATTGTTGAGGCCATTGACGGGGGAGAGGATTACTTCATCATCGACACGAAACCTGTTAAAGTGTGCCAGCTGGCAAGGGGCAACCGCAACAAGATGGGACAAACTTGTCCGGAGAAGGCACCCAACTTCGGATATTGTGCAGCGCAAGCGATGTACTACTATGGTTATAAGCTCAATGCCATTTGTGGAATATCGGGAGTTATACATTCTTATGACTTGATGCAGGCAAGCATTCACGACATAAACTATCTCAATGATGCTGGCCAAATCTTGTTCAATTGCACCTTGATTGGCGACATGGGTTATATATCTGCCGAGATACAACTGAACCTGTTCGAGACAGCCCACATCAACCTTGAAGTTCCTTACCGCAGCAACCAAAAGAACTGGAAGCCCTTTCACAAGCCTTTTGCCAAGGCAAGAAAAAGAATAGAGACGGTCTTCTCTCAGTTTGATGACCAGTTCAACATCATGCGCAACTACGCCAAAGACTACATCGGATTCTTCACAAGAATAATCAGTAAGGTGAGCGCACTTACTGTTTCGCAATACTTAGGGATATTCAGTTAATGCGCTTCAATGGGAGCTCCTCAACCTGTTGAGAGTG
>CALGGO010000102.1 GCA_937916085.1 uncultured Prevotellaceae bacterium
ACACCGAGTGCCTTCAGCCTAAGTGTCACTTTTTAGGGTACTTGTCGCTCGGCGGTCTCGGCTCGCGCTGAGACCACCTCGCTGTGTCCCGTTTTCCTCTTGACCTTAACACTGCGAACTGCATTCGCTTGTAGGGCGCAAGGCTGCGAACACGTGGCTGACGATGTGGCTGCAAGGACACCACTCCCTGCGCTCGCGGTGTCCTCTCCGCTACATCTTCGCCGCTTCACCGCTGGCAACCTACGCTGCGCTGCGGATTGCCGGCGGTCAGTTTGAAGTAATGACAAGCCCAAGAGCCACACACTGACAGATTTCAGTCCATGATTTTTTGCGAAATGGAATGTCGATATTCTTGCGGAGAAGTGCCTAAATGTTTTTTTGCAAATTTCCCGAAAAATGAGACATTCTCAAAGCCGAGATGATGTGCTATCTCTTTAGCCGACAAGTCGGTGTTTCTAAGATAGTAGACAATGTCTTCGGTAACATATTCCGATATCCACGCCATTGCCGACTTGCCACTCATCTTGCGGCAAATGGTCGTCAAGTATTTAGGCGTGATGCACAGTTCTTCGGCATATTCCGACACCGGGGCTTTCTTCTGTTGCCGTTGTGATAGATTGTTGAGAAAGCGGTGAAATAGTGTGTGCATTCTCGACCCTCCTTCAAAGTGTGTATTATGCGGCTCGGTGGAAGAAAACAAATCACAAACAAGCAGGAAACCGGCGCGTAACAGGCTGACCAATATTTCGTGCTTTAGTATTGTATCGGCTCTGCTGAAAGTGGGGAGCAATGTGTCAAAGAGAGAAAGATGCTCATCGCTTAGATTTAAGACATAAAAGTGGTTGGGGTACATGGCTTTGTTCCAAATAGTGAATTGGGATTGAAGGATGTTTTTCAAGACTCTGTCACTCAACGCAACCAGTCGGCATTGAATATCGGGACTTGCCATGATATTTGTGAGCAAAACATGGCTATGAGAGAATAGCGCTTGCCCTGAATTTATCGTCACCGAATTCTCACCGATTTCAAACTGCAATTTCCCCTTCAAACAAACCAGCCCCACGTTAAATGCAATCTTACATGCTGCGAAATCGGGAATATCACACAAATTGTCAATCAATACCAGTTCGTCGTCTTGATAGTCGACATTCGACCTTGAATTATCAACATCAGTCAAGCTGACATTGACAATACGCCCATTTCGGTTGCCCATGACATCTACATGTTTCATCATTAATGTGCCAATTTCGATTATTTGAGAGTACAAAGTTCGCTATAATTTCGCGAAAGTAGTATATCTTTAGCTCTTTTTATATTCCGTATTTCGCCAAAGTTGAATATGGAACAGCAAAAGAGCCATTTGTTATGTTCCTGACTTAACTATAATGAGGAAATTTGCGCCATTAATAAACGTTTTTAACAGATGAAACAGATATCAGCAGTATTAATGGCGTTATCGCTCTTCATAACTACCGTCATGTGTGGATGCACATCGAACAGCAAAAGCGAGAATGAAACGATTGTTAAAGTGAAAACTATGGTTGTGGGAGTCTCTTCTAATTCGGGCACACAAACCTACAGTGGCGTTATCGAAGAATGGGATGGTACAACATTAAGTTTCGCCGCCGGTGGCACGATTACGCACATCTATGTAAACGAGGGACAAAGCGTGGGACGCGGGCAACTCATCGCCACTGTTGACTCCCGCAACACGGCAAGCGGAGCCAATGCCTCCCATGCCGCCACCGAGCAGGCCGACGACATGGTGCAGCAAGCCCAGGCGGCACTCAACCAAGCGCAAGATGCCTACAACAGGATGAAAATACTTCACGACAACGGCAGTCTACCCGAAATCAAATGGATTGAAGTGGAAACCAAATTGCAACAGGCAAAACTCATGGTCAGTCAGGCAAAGAGCAATGCAAGTGCCGCACGC
This sequence comes from uncultured Prevotellaceae bacterium, assembly GCA_937916085.1. Taxonomy (GTDB): domain Bacteria; phylum Bacteroidota; class Bacteroidia; order Bacteroidales; family Muribaculaceae; genus Sodaliphilus. The sequence continues at coordinate 1,937 of CALGGO010000102.1, forward strand.
TCAACCGAGAATATAGCACGAAAAAGCGTTGCCGACACGCGCCTTTATGCACCAACGTCGGGGTATATTTCGACCAAAATGTGTGATGTGGGACAGAATGTCATGCCTGGTGCCCCGGTAGTCAAACTCGTGCAGATTAACCGAGTGAAGGTGAGCGTGAGTATTCCCGAGAATGAAATCTCACATATTCATAACGGCCAAACAATAGCTGTTTCTGTTGCCGCCTTGGGGCACAAGCACTTCACCGCGAAGGTCATCGAGAAAGGGGTTGTCGCCGACCCGTTGTCGCGAACCTATATGGTGAAAGCGCTAATCGAAAACCCCAATCACGAGTTGTTGCCGGGCATGATTGCAGAGGTGGCAATGGCTTCGAGCAGTAGCAGCGAAAATATCGGTGCTGCGACCCTGCCTGCAACGATTATACAGATTGATGCCGACAACAAACCGTTTGTCTGGACAGTAGTCGACGGACGGGCAGAGAAGACCTATATCGAATTAGGACAAAACATTGGCGACGAAGTGCAAATCACCAGTGGACTACAGATGGGAGACAGGGTTATTTGTGAAGGTCAGCAAAAAGTGTCAACCGACATGAAAGTCACGGAGTGAAAGCCATGGAAGAGAAACGTAAAATAAACCTCGTGGAGTGGGCCATGCGCTATCGCAAGATAGTCATCATGATAACCTGTGTGCTGATAGCATTCGGCATCTATGGTCTGTATGGAATAAGGAAAAATGAGTTCCCCGACATCACCATCCGCCAGGGTGTTGTCGTTGCCGTTTATCCCGGTGCTTCGGCACTCGAAGTGGAGCAGCAAGTAACGAAACCACTTGAGGAGTACATCTTCACCTACAAGGACGTAAATAAGGTGAAAACCAAATCTTATAGCCGTAACTCAGTGGCCATCATTCAGATTGAGCTCAATGATGACATACAAGATAAAGAAGGATTTTGGGCAAAATTCAAGCATGGCATGGAATCGTTCAAGGGTTCGCTGCCACAAGGTGTGCTGGCCGTGCAGGTCAACGACGACTTCGGTGACTCATCGGCGATGCTCATCACGATGGAGTCGGAAGACAAGACCTATCGTGAGCTCAACACCTACATGGACATGTTGAAAGACCGTCTTCGCACCGTGGAAAGTGTGGGGCGCATCACCGTCGTCGGTCAGCAGCACGAACAGATAGCCGTTTACCTTGACCATGACAGGTTGTCGCAATATGGCATATCCGATAAGACTATCGCCCTCACGCTGAAATCAAAAGACTTCTTCACGATGGCAGGCACGCTGAAGAATGGAGACTACAATTCGCCCATATATGTGGGGCATCCGCTGAATGTGGTGAGCGATGTGGAGCAGACCGTAGTCTATAGCGACCCTCGCGGAACAGTGGTGCGACTCAAGGACGTGGCGACGGTGAAACGTGAGTACCCCTCGCCGTCATCATTCGTCACCAATAATGGTGTGAAATGCCTCGTGCTCAGCATTGAGATGAAGTCTGGAAGAAGCATTACCGACATGGGAGCCGAGGTGTATCAAGTGCTCGACCGGTTTGAGCCCACTTTGCCCCCAAGTGTGAAATTGTTCCGCATCACCGACCAGCCTAAAGTGGTCGGCGACTCGGTGAAGGATTTCCTCAAGGAACTGCTCATTGCCGTGATTGCCGTCATCGTTGTGGTGCTGTTGCTGATGCCCATGAAGGTGGCGCTGGTCGCCGCATCCACCATTCCCATCACTATCTTTATTTCTTTAGGACTCTTCTTCTCGTTTGACATTGAGTTGAACACCGTTACCCTTGCCGCCCTCATTGTGTCGCTTGGAATGGTGGTGGATAATTCCATCGTCATCATCGACTCCTACATGGAAAAACTGGGCGAAGGCAAAGACAGATGGAAGGCTTCGATTGAGAGTGCAACCCACTTCTTCAAGAGCATCTTCACGGCAACGATGGCCATATCCATCACCTTCTTCCCCTTCTTGCTGACCACCAAAGGGTCGATGAACGACACGGTTCACTACTTCCCGTGGGCGATCCTGATTATACTGCTCGTCTCACTTGCAGTGGCAGAATTGGTAATTCCGTTCTTGCAATTTTGGTTCATCAAAAAGTCAATGGGTACATCGACTGTAAAGAAGTTTGATTTCCTCGACATAATGCAGCGCACTTACGATCGGATTATCGACCTGTGCTTCGGCCATAAAATCATTGTGTGTACCTTGGCTATTGTATCTATTATCCTGTCGGCGATTATACTTGTCAACTTGCCACAGCGGCTCATGCCACGCGCCGAGCGCAACCAGTTTGCAGTAGAAATATACATGCCCACCGGAACGTCCCTTGACAAGACCGCCGCGCTAGCCGATACATTGGAAAACATCCTGCGCAAGGATAAGCGCATTGTCTCTATCGCCTCATTCAAGGGAACAGCCTCGCCACGTTTCCACACTGTGTATGCACCCCAGTTCGGAGGCTCTAACTACGCACAGTTTATCGTCAACACCTTGTCGCCCGATGCAACCGAAGAAATCCTCGCCGAATATAAGCCAAAATATGAGGAGGCATTTCCCGAAGCCTACATCCGCTTCAAGCAACTTGACTACGGCGCAGAATCCAGCCCTATCGAAGTGCGTTTGACAGGCGAGGATTGGGCTATGTTGAAAGCGGCCACCGACTCGCTCACGCTCAAGTTGCGCAACCACTCGAAGTTGAAACTGGTGCGCAACGATGTTTTGGAGCCATTGCTTGCAACGGAGATAAAACTCGACCCGATTAAATCAGGTCTTATGGGCATCTCGAATGCCGAAGCCGAAATATCAATGCTCATGCGATATAACTCTGATGGACTGCCGATAGGTACTATCTGGCAGGGAGATTACCCGGTTAATGTTTGCCTGAAAGGTTCGCTTGCCCGGATGAGCACAAGGCAGAAGTTGGGCGATGAACTGATTGCCGCCGAAGGAGGGCTGCGACAAGTGCCCCTCAGGCAGGTTGCCACCATCACGCCACAATGGCAGGACGGACAGATTGCCCACCGCAACGGGTTGCGCACAACCACCATTATGAGTGAGGTGCGCGAAGGGCTGAATGTAACATCAGTAACGATGGAGTTGCAGAAGGAACTGGCTGAAGTGAAGTTGCCCGAGGGCATCACATTGTCGTGGGGCGGCGAGATAGCCGAGAATGACAGTAATCTGCCTACACTGCTTGCTGCACTGGTCATCGCAGTGGTAATTATTTTCTTCCTGCTCGTTTATCACTTCAAGCGCATCTCCACTGCCACATTGTTGCTGTTCAGCTTGACGCTCTGTTTCTTCGGAACGGCAGTGGGCATTATGTTCCATGGCGAGGTGACATTCACCTGCTTTCTGGGATTTATCTCGCTCATGGGCATCTTAGTGCGTAACGCCATCATCATGTATGACTATGCCGAGGAATTGATAAAGACTGAGCATTTAACGCCTCGCGAAGCCATCTACTTGAGTGCGAAGCGACGCATGCGCCCCATCTTCCTCACCTCGGCCGCCGCTTCAATGGGAGTCATTCCCATGATTTTAAGCGGCTCTACCCTTTGGGCTCCTATGGGCAACGTCATCTTCTATGGCACGCTCATCACCATGCTTTTTATCCTCACTGTGTTGCCTATCGGTTATAGCATGGTGAGAAGGGAAAAAGAAAACACCGAATCTTACAACGAAATTCAAGAAAACGATGATATTTAAAAGAATAATCACAATTACCATTTTGGGATGGGCTGCATTGAACTGCACCGCCCAAAGCGTCTACTCACTCGAACAGCTCAAGGCATCGGCAAGGCAAAACAACCATGCTCTTGGGCAGGCACGGCGCAACATCGAAGCCGCCGGGCAACAAC
>CALGGO010000103.1 GCA_937916085.1 uncultured Prevotellaceae bacterium
ATCGAGAGCATGGCATTGCCATTTTATGATAATCTTATCCCGAACTCGCGTTAGTAGGCAACACCGTCGCCTAAAAAACACTTCCCTAAAAACGGCAAAGGAGTGACGTGAAAGTCACTCCTTTGCCCTAGATTTTCATTATTAGAAGGTTCTTATATCATTGCGAACACATCACTGACCGATGCTGTGATGCCGCTCAAGCCAGTGTAGATGCTGCTGATGAGACCAATTAGGATGATACCGAGGGTGCAGATTATTAACCCTGCTTTCTCGGTCCAGTGCGACTTGAGAGTTGGTATCGCGCACTCGTCCTGGCGGATAAACATCGCCTTCACCACCAGCAGGTAGTAGTAGAGCGAGATGATAGTGTTAATCAACGCAATCAAGACGAGAACGTAGATTGCCACACTGCCCGTCTGAGCCGCGCCCACAAAGATGAAGAACTTGCTGAAGAATCCTGCGAATGGAGGAATACCACCCAACGAGAACATAGCGAGCATCATCACGAAGGCTAGCCACGGATTGGTCTTGAACAAGCCGTTATAGTCATCAGTTGTCACCTTGCCGGTATAGCGCTCTATCACGGCAATCACGCCGAAGGCGGCGAGGTTGCTGAAGATGTAAACCAGAATGTAATACATCATCGACGCCATTCCCACGGCATTGGCGGCTATCACGCCGAGCATGATGTAACCAGCCTGCGAGATTGACGAGAACGCCAAGAAGCGCTTGAGATTGCGCTGGCGGATGGCGAAGAGGTTACCCACGGTGATGGTGATGATAATCACTGCATAGAGCATCCACTGCCACACGTCGGCATAGGCAGAGCCAAACACCTGCACCAAGATGATGAAGAAGGCGAAAGCCGCCGATCCCTTGCTGATTACCGACAGATAGCTGGTAACCATAGTTGGCGCGCCCTGATAAACGTCGGCAGTCCACAGGTGGAACGGCACGAGCGAGAGTTTAAATCCCACACCGGCAATGAAGAATGCCAGAGCAAGGATGAGCAACAATGAGGGCTCACCCACCAGATAGGTCGCCAACTGGTTGAAATAGAGGTTTCCACCCGAGAGGGCATACACAAACGAGAGTCCCATCAGCATGATTGCCGACGAGAACACCGCCGTGAACACATATTTTGCGGCTGCCTCATGGCTCTCGTAGTGCTTCTTCTCGAAAGCCACAAGAGTTGCCAATGGCAGCGAGGCAGTCTCTAGACCGATGACAAACAGCAGGAAGTGGCGTGCCGAAATCATCAGGTACATGCCAAAGAGGGTGAGCAGGATAAGCTCATAGAACTCGCCACGACGAATCGCCACGAAGTCGCTATTAGCCCACTTCACCGCCTGCAGCAGCACGATGAAAGTGCCAATGTTGAGGATGTTCTTGATAGCCCAGGTGGCTTTGTCGGCCTGGAACATATCGCCAAATATCAAACCTTCCTTGACTGGCAAGAATCCTAATATCATATAGATGCCAAACGCGATGGTCGCAAACAATGGCAACCCCTTCTGCGTCGATTTAGGCATGAAAGTGTCATATAAGAATACGAGCAAGAACACTGCAAGCAGTCCTAACTCTTGAGGCATCATTAAAAACTGAGAATAATCTATATTCATAATTATATCTTATCTTTTTTAATTCTACACTATTATTACATAACACTTGTCAAAGCCTTCACCACAGGATCGAAGCTGTCGCGGATGATGTTGATGAAGAAATTGGGGAAACAGCCGATGATTGCCACTGCAATAATGAGAGTAGCTGTGGAAATACGCTCGGTGGGCTCGGCATCGGTGAGAGTGCGGTGATGCTCGTTCTGCACAGCGCCATAGAGCAGCTTGCCCACAACGCGCAGGATATAGACCGCTGTGATGACAATCGATGTAGTAGCGGCGATGGTGAGCACGCGGTGGAACATATCGGTGTGCTCAAACGAGCCTACAAATATCGTCATCTCGGCAACGAAGCCGCTCAAACCTGGCAAACCTAACGAGGCGAAACCGGCAATCACATATCCCACGCCCAAGTAAGGCATGATGTGCATCAAGCCGCCCATCTCGCGGATGTCGCGGGTGTGGGTGCGGCCGTAAATCATACCGATGAGGGCGAAGAACAAGGCTGTCATCAGTCCGTGTGAGAGCATCTGGAGCACAGCACCAGTCATAGCAGTGCTGTTGAACATCAAGATTGCGAAGAGCACCATACCGCAGTGGCTAACCGACGAGTAAGCGTTGATGTACTTGAGGTCGGTCTGAACACACGCGCTGAAGGCGCCATACACGATGCTGATGCCTGTCAAGGTCAAGAATATCCATCCCATCTGCTGGGCAGCGAAAGGCATGAGGTAGATGGCGATGCGGAAGCAGCCATAACCTCCCAGCTTCATCAGCACGCCAGCATGGAGCATCGACACCGCAGTGGGCGCGCTGGCATGACCGTCGGGCGACCAAGTGTGGAACGGGAACATCGCTCCCAGCACACCAAATCCCACGAAGGTGAGCGGGAATAGGTAATACTGCCAATCGTGAGGAATGGCGTCGTTCTTCGCTATCTCAAGCAGGTTCATTGTGAGAGGCTGACCCTCGGGAGAGGAATGGAAGTAGATGCCAATGATACCCAGCATCAGGAACGCCGAGCCACCCATCAGCATGAGGGTGAGCTTCATGGCGCTATAGGTCTTGTTACCACTACCCCACACGCCAATGAGCAGGTACATCGGGATCAGTGCCACCTCATAGAACATGAACATGGTGAAGAGGTCCACGCTGATGAAGAAGCCAAACACACCCGTCGAGAGCAAGAAGAACCACAGGAAGAACTGCTTGGGCAGCGGGTCCATCTTCCACGACGCGAAGACACCGGCAAAGACGATAAACGCCGAGAGCAGTATCATCACCACCGAGACGCCATCCACGCCTAACGCGAGTTTGATATTTAGAGGTTCATACCAAGTTACACTTGTCTGCAATATCATGTCATCGGTATTGCCCAATGAACGTGCCTTGAGGAAGATATACACAAGATATATAGCCATAGCCACCAATGCTGTGGCGCCTGTCACGGAAACGGCCCTAATCGCATCAATGCCCTTGTTCTTGGTCAGCGCCAGGCCGGTAAGAGTAAGCACGGGGATTATCACGAAATAAATAAGTATATTAGAAAATATTTCCATAATCTTTACTGTTATTTAGAACCGTTGATTAAATGCAAAGAATCACTACACCGGTGATGGCTGCCAGCAGCATAGCACCAATGATATAATAGGACACATAACCCTGCACACTGCCCGACTGCATCTTGCGGATGCCGTAGGAGGCACTGTTGGTGACATTGCCCATGAGATTGAAGAAACCGTCGATAATAGTGCGGTCAAACCAAGCAATGGGCTTGCTGATACCCTGGAAGATAACCTTGTGGGTAATGAACTGGTAAAGCTCGTCCATATAGAAGCGCTTGTAGCTTGCTGTCCACAAACCCTTGAACATCGACGCCATCTTGTCGGGAAGCGGATTCTCTTTCCAGTACATCACTGTCGCAAGTCCAATGCCTACCATAGCAATACCCACGCTCACGCCGGCAATCTGCCAGTTCATGTGAGTCTCAAGTGCATGACCGTTCCAGGTGACGAGGTCGCCGAAGGGCACAAATCCTGCCACACATGAGATGAGCGCCAGCACAATCAACGGCACTGTCATGGTCCAGGGTTGGTCTTTTGGAGCGTGCTCGCCATGAACCTCATGTTTCTTCCAGAAGAAGATGAGGTAGTAGATGCGGAACATGTAGAACGCTGTCATACCGGCAACCATGCTCATCCACAAGCCCCAGCCTAAGCCCTTCTCATAGCAAGCCACGAGAATCTCGTCCTTACTGAAGAAGCCAGCAAAGGGAGGAATACCTGCAATCGCCAAGCAGCCGATAAGGAAGGCGATGCTTGTGATGGGCATGTATTTGTGCAGACCGTGCATCTTGCTGTTCTCGTTGCTGTGAACGGCATGGATGATGGCACCGGCGCACAGGAAGAGCAACGCCTTGAACATAGCGTGAGTGAACAGGTGGAACATCGACGCCATGTAGCCGAGTCCTGCCTCATGACCGCCTATTAGCTGACCCTGAGCCGAGCTCACAGCAAGCGAGGTCATCATGAAGGCAATCTGGGAGATGGTAGAGAACGCCAGCGCGCGCTTGATGTCGCTCTGGGTGCAGGCTATTGCCGCAGCATAGAAGGCGGTGAACGCTCCCACTACGCAGATGATGTCCATCGCGCCCTGCTCCAGCACATAGAGCGGGAACAGGCGGGCTACCAGGAACACACCAGCCACAACCATTGTGGCGGCATGGATAAGCGCCGAGACGGGAGTGGGACCCTCCATCGCGTCGGGCAGCCAGATGTGCAACGGATACATCGCACTCTTACCTGCGCCGCCAATGAAGATGAAGGTCAACGCCCAGCCAGTTACCGAGCAACCCATGAATGTGAGTCCTTGAGCACTGGTGAACGCGTTGCACACCTCTCCGCCATTCTTGCCCATAATATTGATGAAGTCGAATGTCTTGGTGTAATAAGAAAGAATCAAGATACCGATAAGGAAGAACAAGTCGGCAAGACGAGTGACGATAAACGCCTTCTTCGACGCGTGGTTGGCAGGTTGCAGACCATAGTAGAAACCAATGAGCAGATAGGATGATACACCCACCATCTCAAAGAAGATGAACATCTGGAAGATGTTGGTCGAGACAACGAGTCCGAGCATCGAGAAGGTGAACAACGCCAAGTCGGCATAGTAACGTTGGAAACCTTTCTCGGGGTTGCCGTCGTGGTCGCTCATATAGCCCAAGCTATAGAGGTGAACCATAAACGACACCGTGCTGATAACCACCAGCATCATTGCCGAGATTGGGTCGAGAAGCACACCTAGCCTCACCACTAGCTTGTCGGCATAGAACGAGAGCCAAGTCCAATCGGTAGGAACCAACTGTTGATATATACCATCGACCTTCTGAGGTCCTTCACCAAAGAAATAAACAAACGCTATGGTATAAGCCAGCACTGTAGTCACAGCCATTCCCAGCACTCCCAGCACACCGGTAATCTTGCGAGGCATCTTAGTGCCCACAAGCCCCAGGAACAGGAACATGAACAGTGGTATGGCAAGAACGTATATTGTACTATCTAGTATTTGCATAACTGTTTAGAATTTCATTTTAGTAATTTGATTAATATCAACTTTCTTAGCCACCCTATACACGTTGATGATGATAGCTATCGCCACGGCAGTCTCGGCAGCGGCAATCGCTATGGCAAACAAGCTGAAGAACATGCCTTCGTGGCCTGCGGGGAACAAGTAACGGTTGAATACCGCAAAATTGATGTCAACGGCATTGAGCATCAACTCCAGCGATATCAACATCGCAATCATATTCTTGCGGGTGATGAACCCGTAAACACCACATCCAAACATGATGAGGCTCGGAATGAGATACATTAATAATGATAGTTTCATTTTCTTCTCTCCTTTCTTTTTTAACGTTTACGGGCAATAACTATAGCACCAATGATACAAGCCAGCAGCAACACGCTCAGCGCCTCAAAGGGCAACAGGTAGCCTTTGTTACTGAGCAAGTCGGAGCCTAACTTGTCGATAGTGTAATTGTCGGCAGCCGCCAACTCCACAGCTTCTTTAATCTTCACAAAGCTGAAAAGTGCGGCGCCACACACCAGCACTCCCAGTCCACATGCCGTGAGCCCCATCGCCCTACGATGTGACGTGAGAGCGTCGGAGTCCTCGCCAGGCTTGTGGGTGAGCATGATAGCAAACACAAACAAGACGACTATACCACCGGCATAAACGGCAATTTGTGTAGCACCCAAGAACTCATAATCCATCTGGAAGTAAATGCCGGCAGTCGCCAGTAGCACAAACAACAGATAGGTTGCTGAGCGCAAAATCTTCTTCGTCGTCACTGTGAGCACCGAGAAGACGATGATCGCCAGCGCGAACACGAAATACATGATTACATTTCCAATTTCCATATTATTATTCTTTTTTATTGTCGTTAGGTGACTGAACATCGGTCTGTGCCAACTCGGCAGCCTCAGCCTTCTCGACGGGCTTGACCTCAGGCTTTGCCTCCTCCTTCTCGGCGGGCTTTGCCTCAGGCTTAGGAGCGGCAGCAGGCTTGGCGGCGGGCTCAGGAGCGGGTTTCTCTTTCTCGGGCAGGTAATTGAGCTGCTTGAGAAGTGCCTCACGGCGGAACACCGCCTGCTCAAAGTCGTTAGAGAACTTGATGGCATCGGTGGGACAGCTGGTGACACACAGCCCGCAGAAGGTGCAGCTTCCCAAGTCGTACATATACTTGTCGAGCTTCATCTTCTTCTTGCCGTTGGGCAGGTCAACCATGCGAGTGATGATTTGTATCGTGCCATTGGGGCAATTGCGCTCGCACGTCTTGCAGGCGATGCACTTGTGATAACCCTCCTCGTCATAGATGAACTGCAACGTGGCTCTAAATCTCTCGGGAATTTCAAGCTCTGCCCTATTCTCGGGATATTGCTCGGTGACCTTCTTGGTAAAGAGTTCTTTACCAGTCACCTCCATACCCTTGATGAGGCTATGGGCACCCGTAAATATTGAAGAGAAATACTCCTTGATGTTCATAATTATGTTTTGTCGGTGGTGTGCTTGATTGTGCGGCACACCGATAACTTATGCCTTTGATTTATTTATCTTGCGCGCCACAAGCAAACAGGCATAAAAAGATTTGCTCATTGGCACTTTTTATTTCTTAAATACTATCTCTCAACTTGTCCACCAAGTATATCAAGCAACTCGGTGGTGATGCTTTGCTGACGCAATTTGTTGTATTCCAGGTTCAACTCCTCGAGCAGTTCGGCAGCATTGTCGCTGGCAATCTGCATAGCCATCACGCGTGACGCCTGCTCCGATGCTGAGCTGGAGACAAACACCTCCTGCATGGTGGCACGCAGGTGAAGTGGCAGCACGCTGTTGAAGATGCTGTTAGCATCGGGTTCAAAGATGCATGGGCTGCACGCCTCTTTGGGGTCAATGTCCTTAGCAAGCGCTTCGGCACTCAACGGCAACAACTGCTCGTGATGCATAACTTGACGGCTTGTGGTCTCAAATCTCATGTAAGCAATATCCACACGGTCATACACATGGTCAACGAAGCGACTTCTCAGCAGTTCGGTAAAGTCGGAGAGCTGCTCCAAGGTGCTGCGGGTGCTCATATATTCCACTCTCTCCACTTTGATACTTGCGGTCTCAATCTTACTTACTGCCTTCACCATCTTCTTGCCAATGGGAATAACGGTGATTTTCACGTTCTTGCCATATTGCTTGCGCAACTCGTCAATTGCCGTGAGCAGTTGCTTGAAGATGTTGATATTGTAAGCTCCACAGAGTCCGTCATCACTGCCGAAGACAACAATTGCCACATTGCTCACCTCGCGCGACTCAATCAATGGCGAGGAAAATTCCTGGTCGGTGACAAGCAAGTGTTTCAGCACGTCGCGCACCATGCCACGATAGGGCTTGAGGCGGTGTACCATGCCCGTGAACTTGTGCATCTTGGCCGACGAAATCATCTTCATCGCGCTTGTGGTCTTCTCGGTAGAGGCTACCGAGCCAATGCGTCCTTTAAGTTCTCGAAGTGTTGCCATTAACTAGTTTTAAACCTTAAAAATCAACAATATTTCAAGCCTGATACTTTCCCGAAATCTCGGAGGCGGCATCCTTGAGCTTCGCCATCACGTCGTCATCGATTTTGCCGCTCTTGAGCACATCGAGCACATCGGCCTGATGCTTGGCGTGAAGATACTGGATGAGCAGCTGCTCAAACTCTGCCACCTTGTCCATAGGCACGTTCTCAAGTAAGCCGTTAACGCCACAATATATCACTGCAATCTGCTCTTCAACGGGAACAGGCAGATATTGTGGTTGAACAAGCAAACGCTCGTTCTTGCGGCCGGTGTCGATGGTGCGTGCGGTAACCGGGTCGATGTCACCACCAAACTTGGTGAACGACTCCAGTTCACGGAACTGGGCTTGGGCGATCTTAAGTGTGCCAGCCACTTTCTTCATTGCCTTGATTTGGGCGTTACCACCCACACGCGACACCGAGATACCCACATTCACAGCCGGACGGATACCGTTGTTGAACAACGCCGTCTCGAGGTAAATCTGTCCGTCGGTAATCGAAATCACGTTAGTGGGAATATAAGCACTCACGTCGCCAGCCTGGGTCTCGATAATGGGAAGCGCCGTCAATGAGCCACCACCCTTTACCTTGCCTTTCAGAGCCTCGGGGAGGTCGTTCATCGCCTCGGCGACACGCTGGTTCTCGTTGATTTTAGCGGCACGCTCGAGCAAACGGCTATGGAGGTAGAAGATGTCGCCTGGATAAGCCTCACGACCTGAGGGTCGCTTGAGGATAAGCGAAATCTCACGGTAAGCGACAGCCTGCTTCGACAGGTCGTCATAGACCACGAGGGCGTCGCGGCCGGTATCACGGAAGTACTCGCCAATGGCGGCACCGGCAAACGGCGCATAGTAGCGCATCGATGCCGAGTCGGCAGCAGTGGCGGCAATCACCACGCTATAGGGCATGGCGCCGTGTTGATTGAGCTGGTTGACCAGTGCAGCGACAGTCGAAGCCTTCTGACCGATAGCCACATAGATGCAATACACAGGTTTGCCTGCCTCGTAGCCCGACTTTTGATTGATTATAGTATCCACAGCAATGGCAGTCTTGCCAATCTGGCGGTCGCCAATGATAAGCTCACGCTGACCACGGCCAATGGGAATCATCGAGTCGATGGCCTTTAGACCGGTTTGAAGAGGTTGGTTCACAGGCTGACGGAAGATAACACCAGGAGCCTTGCGCTCCAGTGGCAGACGCACGAGTTCGCCCTCAATGGGTCCCTTGCCGTCGATAGGCTCGCCCAAAACGTTGATTACACGTCCTAGCAGCCCCTCGCCTACGGGAATGGAAGCAATCTCGCCTGTACGGCGCACTTTCATGCCCTCGGCGACGCTATCGACCTTGTCCATGAGGATCACACCCACGTTGCTCTCCTCAAGGTTCATGGCAACGCCTGTGACGCCATTATCAAACTCTACGAGCTCGTTGGCCTCAACGTTCTCGAGTCCATAGACATGAGCCACGCCGTCGCCCACCTCAAGCACTGTACCTACTTCCTCAAACGACACCTTGCTCTCGATGTCGCTGAGTTGCTGTTTCAGTATGTCGGATATTTCACTTGGGTTTATCATCTCACTCTTATTAACTTAGGAGTTTTAAACGCAATTTTTCTAATTGATTTCTCACCGATGCGTCAAGCACGCGCGAATCGACATCAACCGTAAAGCCGCCTATGAGGTCGGGATTGACCTTCTTAGTAAGCTCTATGGTCTTGTCGCCGAGCTGCTCTTTCACCACATCGATGATGCCATTAATCTCGTCATCGCCAAGCGGTATGGCGGTGACTATTTCAACCTTTGCGATACCATTCTGCTCGCGGTATTGCTTCATGAAAGCGAGAGCGATGGCACGCATAAAGTCGATACGGTTGTTCTTGATAACCAACTCCATGAACTTTGCCGATGTGCCATCCTGCTTAGCGCCCGATGCCGCGCACAGCAGCTTGAGCTTGTCGGCAACAGGCAAGAAGGGGTTGTTCACGGCCTTCTTCAAACCTGTCTCGACAGTATAGGCGGCATCGAGCTGCTTCATCTCTTTGTAGATGTGGGCAGTGTCGCCACGCTCCTTCGAGAGCTTGTAAAGCGCCTTGGCATATCGGTTAGGGATAAGTCCGTCGTTCATTGTTTTGGTTAGTTTTGAGATTCAACCTCGTTCAATAGTTTCTTCACCAGGTCTTGCTGAGCCTTGTCGTCGCTCATGTTGCGGCGTATCACCTGCTCGGCAATCTGCAGGGCATATTCTCCCACATCCTGGCGCAACTGATGCTCACTCTCTTTGCGTGACTGTTCTATCGACACTTGAGCGGCATCGGTCACCTTCTTCGCCTCGACAGCAGCCTCGGCCTTAGCCTGCTCGATGATTTCGGTTTTCATCTTGGCTGCGTCGCGCAAAATGTCGGCCTGTTGCTTGCGGGCGTCGGCAACGAGTGCGTCGGCCTCGGCTTTGGCATTGTCGAGTTGCGACTTTGCCTCCTGCGCATAGGCCACACCCTTATCTATCAAGGAGGCACGTTCGTCCATGCTCTTGATGATGAAAGGCCACGCCCATCTCGCCAGGATGAAGTAGAGGCAGGCAAATGCCAGAAACATCCAGAATACCAGGCCAAATTCAGGCTTAAACAGTTCCATCTAAAAACCTTGTTTTAAATGATTATTAAACGAAGAGAGCGAGAATGCAAACGATAAGAGCGATGAGAGCGACACCTTCGATAAGAGCGGCAATCACAATCATGTTGGTACGGATGTCACCAGTTGACTCTGGCTGACGGGCAATCGACTCCATTGCCGACCCACCGATGCGGCCAATACCAATACCAGCAGCGATAGCTGCGATACCTGCACCAATGCAAGCGCCCAGAGTTCCCAGGGCTGTTGCTTCAGCTAAAATTAATCCTAACATAGTCTTTAAATTTTAAGTTGTTATTATTTGATTTGTTTTTATTATTCGGTTGCGGGTTCGTGCTCGCCATGAATGTGAGCCATCGAAATGAAGATGGTTGACAACAGAGTGAACACAAATGCCTGAATGAAGCTGATTAATGTGTCGAGAAGGAGCATGAACAGTGACAGCAGCACCGATATCACGGCGGTTCCTGCCCCTACTGCGGCTCCAAACATCTCGGTAAATATCATGATGAGCAATATCAACACGAGCACCACCATGTGACCGCCAAGCATATTGGCAAACAGACGGACCATCAGTGCCAAGGGCTTTGTCAAAATGCCGAGAAACTCAATCAGGGGCATCATAGGCACGGGACACTTGAGGGCTATAGGCACATCGGGCCAGAAGATATCTTTCCAGTAGTGCTTGGTGCCTGTAATGTTGGTGATGAAGAATGTGGCAAGTGCCAGAACCATTGTCACGGCAAGGTTGCCGGTGAGGTTGGCGCCACCAGGGAATATCACTATCAATCCCAGCAGGTTCATCGTGAGGATGAAAAAGAACGCTGTGAGCAGGTAGGGGCCATACTTGGGCGCTTCCTTGCCCATGATGGGCTTGATGGTGTCGGTATATACAAAGTCGATTACCAGCTCAAGCATTCCCTTGATGCCTCTAGGACCTTTCATGCCCTGCTTCTTATACCAGTTGCGCAGGCTCATAGCCATCATTATCACCAGAGCCGCGGCAATGAGGATGCCAAGCACGTTCTTGGTGATGGAGAAGTCCCACGGGCGGTATTCGCCACCATCAACCACCTGCACGAGTTTGCCCTTGTAGCCACCCTCGGCATCGGTCGATATTTTGAATACAGCATCGCCGTCCTGGTAGGTCTCGCCACCTGTAACGCGGCTCGACATGAAGCAGTGAGGAGAGCCTCCCTTGTCAAAGACAATGATGGGCAGCGGAATTCTCTTGCTGTGCGAGAACGGCACTTCCCAGCCATAGGCATCGCCCAAGTGCTCAAAGATGGTCTCCTTGGGGTTCACCTTGCCGTCGCCATGCCCTTTGTGGCTTGCCGACTGGGCATACCCCCACGCCATGAGCGCGAGTATCACCAGCGTTACTATTATTGTTATTGCTTTCTTCATAAAAGAGAATTACAATAATCTATGTTTTAATAAAGACAAACACTCACCACATTGTCCTTCACATCGACAATGCCACCCTTTATCTCTTGATTAGTAGTTGTCTCACCAGCCACATAACTCATTGTGCCTGGAATAAGCGACGAAATAAGAGCCGCATGGTTGTTAAGAATCTGGAACGAGCCCAAAGCGCCAGGCAAGGTGATTTGGTCTATCTCGCCCTCAAATTCAATCTTTTCAGCCGATATGATTTTCAGTGTCATAGTTTTCTTGTTTAGTATGTTGCGATGGCATCGCAACATACGGAACTTTTTATTTTTTTATCCCACTTGAGCAAGCAGCTTCTTGCCCTTGGCGATGGCGTCGTCGATGGTGCCCACGTTGAGGAACGCCTGCTCGGGCAGGTCGTCAACCTCGCCGTCGAGAATCATCTTGAAGCCACGGATGGTCTCGTTCAACGGAACCATCACGCCCGGAACGCCAGTGAACTGCTCGGCAACGAAGAATGGCTGCGAGAGGAAGCGCTGGGCGCGACGCGCGCGCGATACCACGAGCTTGTCTTCGTCGCTTAGCTCATCAACACCGAGGATGGCAATGATGTCCTGAAGCTCATTATACTTCTGCAACAAGTGGATAACACGCTGAGCCACGTTGTAGTGTTCCTCGCCTATGATGTTAGGATCCATGATGCGTGAGGTCGATGCCAACGGGTCAACGGCGGGATAGATACCCAGCTCAGTAATCTTGCGGCTCAACACGGTGGTAGCGTCAAGGAAGTTGAAAGTAGTGGCGGGAGCAGGGTCGGTCAAGTCGTCGGCAGGCACATACACAGCCTGTACCGAGGTGATACTGCCGCTCTTGGTAGAGGTGATGCGCTCCTGCAGTTTACCCATCTCACTGGCAAGTGTAGGCTGATAACCTACGGCGCTTGGCATACGGCCCAAAAGTGCCGACACCTCACTACCCGCCTGAGTGAAACGGAAGATGTTATCCATAAACAGCAGGATGTCGCGGCCACCGCCGTCCTGGTCACGGAACTGCTCGGCAACGGTAAGTCCCGAGAGTGCCACGCGCATACGCGCGCCAGGAGGCTCGTTCATCTGACCGAACACCAGTGTCGCCTGACTCTGTGCCACAGCGTCCATATCCACGCTGTCGAGGTTCCACTCGCCATTTGCCATCTCCTCCTTAAACTTGTCGCCATATTTGATAACGCCACTCTCGATCATCTCGCGCAGCAGGTCGTTACCCTCGCGGGTGCGCTCACCCACTCCGGTAAACACCGAGAAGCCACTGTGACCGTGAGCGATGTTGTGGATAAGCTCCATGATGAGCACCGTCTTGCCTACACCGGCACCACCAAAGAGACCAATCTTTCCACCCTTAGAGAATGGCTCGATGAGGTCAATTACCTTGATACCAGTATATAGAATCTCTTGAGAGATTGACAGTTCGCTGAAGTCGGGCGTGGGTTGGTGGATGGGACGACGGTCTCCGCCTTTAAGGTCGGCGAGGTGGTCGATAGGCTCACCTATCACGTTGAGAAGACGGCCTTTCACCTGCTCGCCGGTGGGCACTGAGATGGGCTGTCCCAAATTATTAACCTTTGTGCCGCGCTGCAAGCCGTCGGTGCTGTCCATTGCCACGCAGCGCACGGTGTTCTCGCCAATGTGCTGCTCCACCTCAAGCATCAGCTCTGTGCCATCGTGACGGGCAACCGACAGAGCGGTATATATTTCGGGCACATGGTTTCCCTCGCCCTCAAAGGTCACATCGACAACAGGACCAATCACCTGTGTTATTTTTCCAAAATTTTCGTTCATAACCACGAGAATTTATTTTGTTCTGTTTTTAAAAAATCAAATCACAAGTATATAAAGTATTTAATTCAAAGATTAATGCTTAAAATCTCAAGGAATCTCTAATCTCAAAACACTAAACTCTAAACTAAAATAATTATCCTGCGAAATGCCAGCCTAAGCTTACAAGAACCGCCATCACCACCAGGTTCACCAGTCCAATGGGCATGAGGTAGCGCCACTCGAGTGCCAGCATCTGGTCGATGCGCACACGGGGGAACGACCACTTGAACCAGATGATAATGAACGACACGAATATCGCTTTGCCCAGGAACCAGATGATTGACGGGATATAATCCATCACGGTGTTGAAGCCTTCCCATCCAGGTATGTGAAGTGGCATCCAGCCGCCCAAGAAGAGCAGCGACGCGATTCCCGACACAATGAAGAGGTTCAAGTACTCGGCAAGGTAGAAGAAGCCGAAGTGAATACCTGAATACTCGGTGTGATAACCGGCAGTGAGCTCATGCTCAGCCTCGGGAAGGTCGAAAGGACCACGGTTGGTCTCGGCGGTGGCGGCAATCACATAGATGATAAACGCGATGATGGCAGGGATGTGACCTGTGAAGATGAACCAGCCGTTCTGCTGTGCCTCAACAAGCCCTGTCACGCTCATGGTGCCCGACAGGCACACAATGGTGAGCATGGCGATGCCTATCGAGAGCTCGTAGCTAATCATCTGCGCGCCACTTCGCATAGCACCGATAAGGGTATATTTGCTGTTACTCGACCATCCGGCGATCAAGATGCCAATAACTCCCAGCGACGACACCGCTGTCATGAAAAAGATGCCCACGTTGAAATCAATAATTTGCATCCCCTTGCCCCAGGGCAGACAGGCAAATACCACCACCGATGCCACCAGCACGAAGTAAGGTGCCAGCTTGTGAAGGAAATTATCGGTCTTCCATAAGTCCACCACCTCCTTGATTAGCATCTTTATCACGTCGGCAAAAATCTGCAGCGAGCCCCACGGTCCCACACGCAGCGGACCGCGACGGCACTGGAACCAGGCACATACCCAACGCTCATACATAATGTAGAACATTGCCAACACGGTGTAAGCCAGCAATAGCAACGCTGCTATTATCACACATTCAATGGTGGTTGCCAGCCATTGCGGCATTACTCCTGTCAATAGGTCATTAAACCAAGTTGTGACTACACTAAAGTCAAACATAACTATTATAATAATGTGTATTGATAATCTGTTTTAATCTCTCTTGTTGCTCACGCTTTATCGGTCAATATCAGGAATCACATAGTCGATTGATGCCGTGATAGTGATAAGGTCGGCAATCAGGTTGTCCTTGCAGGTGAGGTCAACGACACCCACCAGGTTGAAGCATGGACTCTGGAAGTGGAGGCGATAAGGTTTCTGGAACGGCTTGGGGTCGCCATCGCTCTCGAGATATACTCCAAAAGCGCCGCGGCTGCCCTCTACCTGCTGATACCAGTGACCGGCAGGCAGCTTTATGAGTTTGGGCACCTTGGCGATGTATTCTCCCTCAATGCCTTCTTTCTCAAGCATATCGCAGCACTGGCGCAAAATCTTGATGCATTCTTCCATCTCCTTCATACGCACCATGTAGCGGTCCATGGAGTCGCCATTCTCAAGGATCACCTCGTCAAACTCCACCTCGTTGTAGAGCGAATAGGGATGACACTTGCGCACATCGCAATGGCAGCCGCTGGCACGTCCCGAAGGACCGGTAACGGCATAGTTGATGGCATCTTCCTTGCTCAAAATTCCCACACCCTTCATGCGGTTCACAGCAATCACGTTGCCGCTGAAGAGCTTGTGGTACTCTTTCAACTTCTCGGTCACCACATCACAGCAGTGACGCACGTCGTTGATAAACTCGGGATGCACATCGGCGACCACGCCGCCAATGGTCATATAGCTCATCGACATGCGGGCTCCGCAGGTCTTGTCGAAGATGTCATAGATAAGTTCGCGTTCCCTGAAGCCATAGAAGAACGCTGTGGTGGCACCCTGGTCCATTGTCAAACAGCCGTAGCTCAACAGGTGGCTCGAGAGACGCATAAGCTCATCCATCATCATGCGTATGAGTTCGGCGCGGCGAGGCACCTCAAGTCCCATCGCCTTCTCGATGCACAGGCACAGGCAGTGGCGGTTGATGTGAGCCGACATATAGTCTAGACGCTCGGTGTAGAGCAGGGTCTGCGGATAAGTGAGGCTCTCGCACATCTTCTCGATGCCACGATGGATGTAGCCGCTCACCACATCAACCTTCTTCACCAGCTCGCCCTCGATAGAGGTGCGGTAGCGCATCACGCCGTGAGTGGAAGGATGCTGCGGCCCGACGTTGATGACATACTCGTCGTCGTCAAACACCTTGCCGTCGATGCGGGTCACATTGCCGTCCTCGTCTTCCACGAGGCGATAGGTATTGTCTTCGTTCTGCTCATCGTCGAGTGGTACGGGGTTCTTCTCGGGACTGTCGTCATAGTCTTTGCGCAAGGGGTAACCCACCCAGTCGTTGCGCAGGAAGAAGCGACGCATATCGGGATGATTGATAAACTCTATGCCATAGAAGTCAAAGACCTCACGCTCCTGGTAGTTGGCTACCGCCCACAGGTCGCTCACGCTATGCAGGCGTGGCTGCTCGCGGTTGGTGGTAGCCACCTTCACGTGAATCATCTCTTGTGTGTCGGTATTGGTCAAGTAATACATCACGCCAAGCTCCTCGTTCCAGTCCACACCCACGAGGGCGGTGAGATAGTCGAAGTGCATCTCATTCTTGAGAGCAGTGGCCAGGTCATGCCATTTCTCGTCGGGGACAGTAACCAGCAGGAACTCGCCGCTGTCGTCACACTGAGCCTCGGGACACAAGTTGCCGATTTTTTCTTGGAAATCTGCCATATATATAAATGTGTATTTCTTATTCTTGATTATTCAAATTCTCGATTGCCGGTTCTTGTGCCTCCTCAACAGGTGCTGCCACTTGTTGAGCATTCTTAGCGTCGAAGAACTCTTTACGCTTCTCTTTGCGGTTCACGCCGCCAAAGAACTTCTGCACCTTAATCTTGCGCTGAAGCTGCATCAGGGCATAGAACATTGCCTCGGGGCGTGGAGGACAGCCAGGCAGATACACATCCACCGGGATAATCTCGTCAATGCCCTTCACCACACAGTAACTGTTCTTGAAGGGACCGCCACTCACGGTGCATGCGCCACAGGCAATCACATATTTGGGTTCTGCCATCTGCTCATAGAGGCGCTTCAAGGCTGGAGCCATGCGGTAGGTGATAGTGCCCTGGCACATGATATAGTCGGCCTGGCGGGGTGAGTTTCTTGCCACCTCAAAGCCGAAACGTGCCATGTCGTAGCGGGCGGCGCCTAAGCACATGAACTCGATAGCACAACAGCTGGTGCCAAAGCAGAAGGGCCACAACGAGTTGCTGATGCCCCAGTTAATCAACTGGTCGAGCTTGCCCACGACAACATTAATGCCGCTGGCATTCAATTCCTCAACAAGCTTGTCGATATACTCATTGTCCTTGAAGTCCTCATGCTTCATGCTTTTGATTTTTACTTCCATCTCAACGCTCCTTTCTTCCAGGCGTAGGCAAGGCCCAGAACTAAGATGAATAAAAATGTGCCAACAGCCAGCAGCGTCGTTGTGCCCAGGCTCTTAGAGATTGCTGCCCACGGGAACAAGAACACCGTCTCCACGTCAAACATGAGGAATAGGATAGCAAACAAATAATACCCTACATGGAACTGCGCCATGCTGTCGCCACGTGTTGGAATACCACATTCATAGGTCTCGCCTTTCTTCTGTGTGAAGCTGCGAGGGCCAATGAGCCTTGCTATCAGCAGTGCGGCAAACACCAGGACTACGCCTGTGAGCACCGCGGTGACAGCTAATGTAGTACTTTGAATACCGAGTAAAACCATAAAAATATATTTATTGTGTTTTTAAAATTGTTTCCTAAAATAAAAATGAGCCATTGCCAAGCACATCATAGTGTAGATTGCACAAGCTATGGCTCATTTCGTTTTATAAGATAATTGTGTAAGTGCGAGTGAGCACACAACAGCAAGTCCTGCGCATTGATGCACAAAACGTTATGCTTCTTATATGTATATGCTCTCATTAATTGCAATCAATCTCTAAACAAGATGGCAGCAGCCACACGCTTGTTTTGCGGTGCAAATATAGTATTTTTTCTCTTTTTAGAAAAATATATTATATTAAATTATTAACAAGTGACCAAAAAACGTATTATTTTTGACCCTGAAAGCGAGAACTCGCATCTACAAAAATATGCCGTTTTCTTGTCCATAAAATAATTTTTTACTACTTTTGCAGTAGATTTTTATGCACCATCTACCTTACCAATCAACACAAAACCAAAGGGCAAAATGGCGATTTTTTGACGATTTTGACAAACCACTAATACACAGCCTGTTGCGAGTAAAAATTTTGATTTATAGACACATTTTTACACTATTTAATGCAAAAAATTGCTCTTATTTGGAAATAAATGCCTAATTTTGCACGTTCTTATTCATGTAGTGACCCACTATTGAGGTCAACAAGAAGCCCGAGAGCAGGCTTAAAACTGGAGCTCTGCCTCACCTCTCTCATCTTATATTCGATTATTTTTTTGGCTTCTTGAAACTTTTAAACAACGTAATATGAAGTTATCAACTATTAGTCTGCGATTAGGTTTCATTGGTATAGCACTTATATCGGTTAGTATCGCAGCTAGCGCACAATCAATTAGCGACTATCGTAAAGCACACCGTGACCTCCTTGCCAAGCAGGAGAAAATAAAAGACAAAATCAAGGTTGAAGAGGCTCATAAATATGCCCAAGACCTCTATGGCGATAAAGAAGCCGACAACGCCGACATTTATAGCGAAGCTTGGAACAGCGACCGCGTAAATCCTTACCAGAACGCAAACATCCCATCAACTAAGGTCATTGACGTATCGAAATATGCAATGCCCGTAAAGCACAAAGTAATTAATTCGCACTATGGCTACCGCAAGCAGTTTGGACGCATGCATCGCGGCGTAGATCTCAAAGCTTCGGTGGGCGACACCGTCTATGCAGCTTTCTCCGGCAAAGTGAGACTCACCAAGTTTGAGCGTAACGGATACGGATTCTTCGTGGTAGTACGCCATGACAATGGTCTTGAGACAGTATATGGCCATCTTTCAAAATTCTTAGTGAAGCCCAACCAGGTTGTGAAAGCCGGCACTCCTATCGCCCTCAGTGGCAACACCGGCCGCAGCACAGGTCCACACCTTCACTTCGAGACACGATTCATGGGCATAGACATCAACCCCGAGAAGATTTTTGACTTCATTAACGGCAATATCATGCGTGACACCTTCACGTTCAACAAGAGCGAGAACGGCAACAGCAACAACAAGACCGCAAGTCGCCGTCGCCGTTAACCCAAGCTACTACACAACGCTTCACAGCGCAGCAACTACACAACGCTGCGCTGTTTTTTTACACAACGACACATAATTCATAGCATGGAAGTAATCTACGAAGACAACCACATTATCATCGTCAATAAGGCGTGCGGAGAAATAGTGCAAGGCGACCGCACTGGCGACGTGCCTCTTGTGGAGTCGCTAAAACAGTGGATAAAAGAGAAATACAACAAACCTGGCAATGTGTTTTGTGGCGTCACACACCGCATCGACCGCCCCACATGTGGGCTCGTAGTGTTTGCCCGAACCAGTAAAGGGCTATCACGCATGAACGACCTATTTCGTAAGGGCGAGGTCCATAAGACCTATTGGGCTATCGTCAAGAACCGACCGCCAAAAGATGAGGACACACTTACCAACTACCTCATCGCGGTCGAGAAGAACAACAAGACCTACATCACCAATCCCGACACTAAAGGCGCACAGAAAGCTGTGATGAAATATAAGGTCATCGCCCAGAGCAAAAACTACCACCTGCTAGAGATTGATCTGCTCACAGGACGCAAGCACCAAATCCGCGCCCAACTGGCACATCTGGGATGCCCCATCAAGGGTGACCTCAAGTATGGAGCCCCACGCAGCAACCCCGATGGCGGCATCTCGTTACAGTCTCACCGCATCCACTTCATCCACCCTGTTTCGAAGCAGGAAATCGACATTACTGCCCCACTCCCCAATGACACGTTGTGGCAAGAACTCAATCAAAGCATAATACATGACTGATAAAAACAAAAGCACCAAAAGGTGCTTTTTTATTATGCATTAAGCATTATGAATTGTGATTAATCAACCACTAGACTGGCAAAGCTTTTATTAGACCAAATCACAAAGTCACCGTCTTCATTGACGCTAATTGTCATCACTCCCAGTTTGCTGTTGTTTTCCATCATCTCCTTAGTCTTCTCCTCGCCCATTGCCATGCAGGCAGTAGCCCAGGCGTCGGCAGTCATGCAGTCGGGAGCCACAATGGTCACGCTCAGCAGGTTTGATGTCTCACTGCCGCCAGTCTTGGGATTGACGATGTGACTCAGTTTCTTGCCGCCACTCTCCTTATACTTGCGGTAGTTGCCGCTTGTCGCCACAGCCTTACCGTCGAGCGTTATCACCAGAGCGCTGGTGTGTTGTGCGCCATCGCCCCCTTCGGGTTCTGGCATATCTATCGACACATGCCAAGGCTGCCCTGAAGGGTTAACGCCTCGCACCGCCACTTCGCCGCCAATCTCCACCATGTAGTTCTCCACGCCGTTGCGCTCGAGCATAGCCGCCACCTCGTCACACGCCATGCCCTTGGCGATGGAGCTGAAGTCGAACTGCACCCGCGGGTCATCTTTCACTATTTTGTTGCCTTGTAACGCAGTATGCTTCATTCCCACAAACTGCAAGATGCTGTCGAGCTGCGCCCGGGTGGGCATCTCGCCACTTTTATAGCCAAATCCCCAAGCATTTACCAAGGGCATCACCGTGGGGTCATAAAGTCCGCCACTGGCACCATTCACCTCAAGGGCCTTGTTGTAAAGTTTCACGATGAAGGCATCGGCTTCGTCGCTCTTGTTGTCGTTGATAGCACTAATGCGCGACTGCTTGTTAAAAGCCGAGGAACTCTCGTCGATGAACTTGAAGATTTGCTGTATCGAGTCATTAAGGTTGGCAGTCGCCTCATACTTAATGTGATATTCCGTAGTCCACACCACTCCCTCATTGAGGATAAACTGCTTTTTCATGGGCTTGCACGACACCGCAGCCAGCGCAGCCACTACCGCCAGCAACACCGCAAGATATTTCACTAATTTCAAAAACATTATTTTAAGATTTTTCTGTAAAAATATCACAAAGGTAGCCTAAATAACACAAATAAGACACACAAAACAATCAAAAAATTGCATTTTTCGTTTTTTTTGTATTACTTTGCCACATGAAAAACAACAAGAGAATTATGAGAAGAATAACACAAATAGCCATCGTTATGGCAATCATTATAGCTGCCACATCAGTCAGCCAGGCACAAGTGCGTTTTGGCGTTAAAGGTGGTATCACTCTCAATGAATTAAAGTGGGACAAAGAGATTATAAATAAAGACAACAGGGCGGGATTTACGGTAGGTCTTATGATGGAGATAGGCATGCCCATAGTGGGGCTTGGCATAGACGCGTCGGTGCTCTACGCACACCGTCAGGACGACATGTATCTTGAAGATAATTTGCAGGATATCAAGCTCAAACGCGACTATCTCGACATTCCGCTCAACGTAAAGTACAAGATACAAATTCCGATGCTGAGCAAGATAATCTCACCCTTCGTCACCACAGGTCCCGACTTCGCCTTGGTGCTAGGCGACACCGACAAGGGCGATTTCAAGACACGCAAATGGAACACCTCGTGGAACGTGGGATTTGGAGCAGAACTTTTCAGAAAAATACAAATTCACGCCAACTATGGCATAGGTCTCACCAAGGCCTTTGAGTACATAGGCCAGGAAATAGATTCCACGCCCATCAAGGGAAAAGACAAGCTATGGACAATCACCGCAGCCTATATGTTCTAAACCTCATTGCCCTGCATGTTGCGTTGACAACGCAACAAACGAAACAAAGGCGATAAAGACAAAAACCTCAAAAAACGCATGAAATGCGGCAATCGCAACAAAGAAATATGTTATAAAAATTGAAATCTTTGGTGGTGACGATAAATTGAGTTACTTTTGCACTCTGAAAAAAGAAAGCATAAGAAATGAAAAAATCAACAAGACTGATAATGCTGGCTGTTGCACTGCTTTGTGCGGTGTCTGCTTTTGCACAGCCCGAGCGCCGATGGGGTGTCACCGTTGGCGGCAACTATAATGAGATTCACTTCAAGCAGACCGACATATTTGACAGCGACCGCATGTTTGGCGGCTCGGTGGGTATTACTGGCGACCTGATGATACCTGGAGTGGGCTTCGGTATTGACGGCTCTATACTCTACACTTTGCGTCAGGGAAAGGTACACTTTGGCGACAAACACGCTTGGGAGTCACAAGGTATTGAGACTCAAGCCGTGCGACTGCACTACATCGATGTTCCTCTGAACCTCAAGTTCCGTTACAGCCGCTTAGGTGGCATTGAGAGCACCATCATGCCATTTGTGTATGCTGGTCCCACCTTCTCGTTCCTGGCTGGTCACAACAAGGTTGATGACGCATTGAAATACACCACTGTCAATGTGCTTCTACATGCCGGCATAGGTGTGGAATTGTTTAACAAGGTTCAGATTAGCGGTGGATACAGCTTCAGCGTGGGTCAGAACCTCGGCACCAAGATTCTCGACCAGCATGTTGCAAAGCACCGCACATGGTTCTTACAAGCAACATACTTCTTTAAATAGTGGAGAGTGGAGAGTTAAGAGTGGAGAGTTAAAAGACAAAACAATCGTGGAGGCACAAAGGCTTCCACGATTTTTCTTTCCTCGATTCTCGATCTACGATCCTCGATTCTCTATCACAGCAGCATTCCTGCGGCGACATCGTTAGCGACATCTTCGCCCATGCTGATAGCGGCGATGGTGAGGGCAAACTTAGTTGCCATTGCCGGACCCATTCCAGTAACGATATTACCATCTACAACCACTGGACGGTCGAGCACATTGGCGCCTGTCATGCCGTCTTCCATGCCAGGATAGCACACGGCGTCACGTCCATCAAGCAGGCCAAGGGGTCCCAGAATCACTGATGGTGACGCGCAAATGGCGGCAATCTTCTCGCCTTTCTCGTTCTGCTCTTGCAAAATCTCGCACAATGCCTCGCACTCGGCAAGGTTGGATGCTCCAGGCATTCCGCCTGGACAAATCAGCCACTCGGCATCCTCAATCATGTCGGGGTCGAAAGGTTCGTCGGCAACCACAGTCACACCGTGAGCGCCTATTGCCTCAGGAGCGTCATAAATCGACATAGTAACCACTGGCATTCCAGCACGCCTCAACACATCAACAACGGTAAGGGCCTCTATCTCCTCAAAACCGTCGGCAAAGAAAACATAACTTGGTCTCATTGTAATTCTTAGTATTAAGTTTTAGTAATTAGTTCTTTCAGGTTGCTAAATTAGTCATTTATCATGAAAACGCAAAATAATGCATTAGTTTTTATGGTTTTTTGTCTGGATTTTGTTACTTTTGCAACAAATATAAACCCATTAATATGAAACTCTTAACAAAAACAATAATAGCTTTGTCAATGGCGATGATGTGCGGTGGCGGTGTTACGGCAACCGACAACAGCGACATCGCATGGGGATATGTAAACAAACTCAGCACGCGCTTAGCCACTCCCGACCGTACCGACTACAGCGAAGATTTCTACTATCGGAATTACCTTACCTCTCTCAAAGCCCGCGACGAGATGCCATGGGGCAAGATTGTGCCAGAAAAGGAATTTGAGCACTTTGTGCTGCCTGTGAGAATTAACAACGAGAACCTCGACACGGCGAGGATGGTGTTCTACAACGAGCTGCGGGACCGTGTGAGCAATCTATCGATGGAGGATGCCATCCTCGAGGTGAACCACTGGTGCCATGAGAAGGTGAGCTACCGTCCCAGCGACGCACGCACCAGCAGTCCACTTGCCACTATGCGCACCGCCTACGGCCGCTGCGGTGAGGAATCTACGTTCCTTGTCGCCGCCCTGCGCTCGGTGTGCATCCCCGCCCGCCAGGTCTATACCCCTCGCTGGGCACATACCGACGACAACCACGCCTGGGTCGAGGCATGGGCTAACGGCAAGTGGTACTTCCTCGGAGCCTGCGAGCCTGAGCCAATGCTCAACCTGGGGTGGTTCAACGAGAGCGCGTCGCGCGGAATGCTCATGCACACCAAAGTGGCGGGCTCGTACCATGGTCCCGAGGAGGTAATTGACAGAAACTCTTATTATACCGAAATTAACGTCACTGAAAACTATACCCCCATTTCGAAAAGGTTTATTTTAGTCTCAGACAAACGAGGAAATCTTTTAGAAGATGCAACAGTGGAGTTTAAGCTCTATAACTACGCCGAGTTCTACACCGTCGTCAAGAAAAACACCAGCGACCCACCTCCACTGTATCTTAGTGCCGGCAAAGGGGATATGCTCGTGTGGGTGACCAAAGATGACAAGGTCGCTGTCAAGAAAGTGTCGTGGGCTGGTGACAGTGTTGATAATGTATCCATCCATTTACAAGAAAAGTCGTTACCAAAGTATCTTGAATTTGATATCATGCCACCACCAGCAAGTTCTGTGCTGCCCACAGTCACTGCTGAGCAGCGCGCCCTCAACGAGCGCCGCAAGGCGCAGGAAGACTCAATACGTCGAGCCTACGAAGCCACAATGCCAGTGGAGGCGTGGCGTGGCAACCACCGCACCATACAGCAGTTCCTCGACCAAGCACAAAACAAAGTGATGGCACAGAAACTCCTTGAAGTCATCAGCGAGAAAGACCTGCGCGACATCAACCTCGATGTGCTCCGTGACAACGAAGTGGCCCTCATCGACACTAGCGAAATCTACTGCCGCTATGTGCTTTGTCCTCGTGTGGAGAACGAATGGCTCACGCCCTACAAAGCATTCTTACATCAAGAATTTGAGGGCAAAATCAAGAACATCATCCAGCTCATAGATTGGACTAAAGAGAACATCGGTATTATAGACTGGCGAAATCCACAACGCCTGCGCCAGCAACCCATGAGCGTTTACCGCGCACAACAGACCGACGAACTGGGACGAGCAATCTTCTTCGTGAGTGCGGCTCGCAGCATGGGCTGGCCAGCACGCATCAATGAGGTGAACGGCAAACTAGAATACTACTTGAACTATTCCTGGCACGAGGTGAAATTTGAGGAAAGTGTCACGCTGAAAACTGAGCCTTCAGGCACATTGAAGCTGAATTTCGTGCCCAGCGACACACACAATGACCTAGCTTACTACACCCATTTCACCCTCAGCAAATTAGTAAAAAACAGTCCACAACTGCTCACTTACCCCGAAGACGCCACTTGGAGCAAGACGTTCAAAGACGGCGTAGAACTCGAACCTGGCACCTACATGCTCACCACCGGCAATCGTCAAAGCGACGGCAGCGTGCTGACAAGCATCACGACTTTTGAAATCGAAAGCGACAAAGTATGCACCGTTGACTTGGCACTGAGAGGAAATGACGTAAAAGTAGAGATTTTAGGAAAAATCGACACTAAAGGCAAATACCGCGACACCAATGACAACACAATAAAAGATGTTTTCAACAAAAATGGCTACACTATTGTGGGCATAATACGACCCAACCATGAACCCACCAACCATGCCCTGCGGGACATTGCCACCTATGCCAAAGATTTTGAGGACATAAACTGCTCTATCGTGCTAATCAACCACTGGAAACAACCATTCAACAGCACTGAGTTCAACAACCTCCCGGCAACCACAAGATGGGGCACCATCAATAAAAACCTAGATTTCATCTGGAAAATTGCAGATAAAGTGGGCATTGATAGCTTAGCAGACCCAATCTTCCTCCTCTGCGACAAGGACGGAAATGTCTATTTCATCAAGGAAGGTTATAACATACATCTTGGCGAGCAACTGCTCAAAACCATCAAAAAAATTGAGGCTAATCGCAAGAATTAAGGCGTTTTCGAGAAAAAGTGAAGTTTTTTTGAAAAAAAGTCGCAAATTATTTGCACAGTTCAAAAAGTCGCCGTACCTTTGCATCGCTTTTCCGATAAAAGCATGGGTGCTTAGCTCAGCTGGTTCAGAGCATCTGCCTTACAAGCAGAGGGTCGGCGGTTCGAATCCGTCAGCACCCACGACGTGAATGGTGGTATCGTCTAGTGGCCCAGGACGCTGGCCTCTCACGCCGGAAACCGGGGTTCGACTCCCCGTACCACTACCAACAAAGCAGCTCACTACGCTAGTAGCGGGCTGTTTTTCTTATAATACGAACTCATTGGGGATGGTTCTCTTTTAGTTCAAAATCAACAGAAAAGCGCCCGAGCAGCAATTGCCCGGGCGCTTTTATTGCGTTCTTTTAACTTCTACAATTCTTGATTAGAAGCGGTAGCCGATAGCGATTTGTGCGTTGCCATTCTTCACACTACCAAATTTTGAGATATTGGTCATACCCATTGTGTAACGGCCCTGGACAAACACGTCCTTGGCAAGGTTGTAAGTCAAACCGAGACCAATACCGAAGTCGATAGTCTTTGTTCCATCCTTCATATCGTAAGTCTCCTTCATTTCCACTCCTGCATCATCCCATTTGTCGGTTCTTTTACTGTAAACATTAATGCCCAGTTGAGGACCAAAGTCGATGCTCAACGATGGAGCGACATAATACTTGAGCATTACGGGGACGTTGATGTAGTTAACATAATCGGTAGCATCATATTCAACACCAACACCTTCAATAATTTCACTCCACTTATACTTGCCACCCTGGGCGGCAAACACGATTTCGGGAGCGACAGCAAACTTATCGGCTACAACATACTCAAAGAACACACCTGCCTGATAGTTTAACCTGCCGCCATGGTCACAGTCCTTGCCCCAGTAGTGAGTGTAGTCAACACCAATCTTGGGACCAAAAGTGAAAGATTTCTCTGGCTGAGCCATAGCAGTTCCAACAGTCATAATCATGCATACAAATGCGATAGCAATTTTCTTCATAATCATTTAAAAATTTAATTAATAACGCGAGTTCGGGATAAGATTATCATAAAATGGCAATGCCATGCTCTCGATT
>CALGGO010000104.1 GCA_937916085.1 uncultured Prevotellaceae bacterium
ACAATTACAAATTAACACTTTTCTTTCTTGAAAAAAGTGACGAAGTCAGGAGCCCATTGATTGAAATGTTTGTTTGGTCGCAACAAAGTAAATCAAAAGGGCTGAAACCACAAAATCTGGTTCAGCCCTATTTTTTTGCCGCTCAAAATTTTTTATCGGACACTAATGAAAATTAACCTGATTCATATCATCCATAATGTTACATAGTTCATCAGCAAAAGAACGAGACATGAAACTAATGTTATTAAAATCAAGCTCAACCTCATTAGATGCTATGTTTATTGAGATGCGCAACTCAGAAGCTCGCGAACGGATAAATAAATCTGCAGAATAAATGTCTGAGAGTTTTATTGTCTATTTCATTGTTGTAATTGAGCTAATCCATTTTTGACAAAAGGTAAAATCGCTTCCGCCAATTCAATCATATTTGTAGCAAATAGCAATGGTATTCCATTTTCATCAATGCCATAATACTTCTTTGCATTAGTTATATTTGACTCAATATCAAATATTGCTTTGGTGGGATTTACACCACCAGGAATTGCCGTATTCAACCACTGTTTAATACGTCTGCTGATTTTCAAGAAGTCATCAGGAACAATGAATCCTTCAAACAAGTCATCACGTTTCGAATAGTAAAGCCAGACCTCAAAACAGGGATTACTAATGATGAGATTGAAACCTTTATTTGCAGACTCTTTTTTTATCCTAATCAAGTCATTATAAAAGTGGTCAACATCCGACACAAGGTAATATGCGTCTGGATTCTCTTCACTTTCTGAGGTAGAATAATACTCTTGACGTTCTTTTGCAATTTCCAATAAACCTTTTGGGTCAAGCTTACTAGGGTCAGCAATAAACACAATTTTGATTAGAGGAAATAGATTGCCGTGATTTTGAATCACTTTAAAATAGTCTCGTTCACGACGTTCTCCACCTGAAATTATAATAAACAACGAATTTGGGGTATCAAAAGATGGTTTCTTTTTATACCCAGCAGGTGAAGATATCTGACCCACGATTTGTTGTTCAGAATCAGTCCGACCCAGTTCAACTTTCAGCGGCTCAATTGATGCGCTTCTTTTTATGTACAAACGCTCCGCCATTTTATGAAAGTGCAGCGATTAATGGTACTGCGCCATAACGACCTTCAAGATAGCCATTCTCTATATTGATTGTATTGTGAATCTTAAAATCGTTCATGGAGCGCATTTTTGTTTCACCGTCTATCTTCTCTGTCAACCACACTTCGTCAGTTCTAATCAACTCCTGTTGATTAAGCAATTTTGTAAGATGAGTAGTGTATATTAGTTGACCATTAGAATATGATTCTGAGAACAACTTAATAAGAGCATAAACCAAGTTTGGATGAATGCTATTCTCTATTTCATCAATAAAAATGACTTTCCCGAGCTTCATGGCATCATAGATACAAGGAAGCAGAGTAAGCACTCTAAAAGTTCCATCTGACTGCGAAGTTATTTGCATATTCTTTTTAATACCATTTTTCCCTAGTTGCTCAAAGATAAATTCCATGACAACATCCTTACCCTCAACTTGTTCAACAATAAACTCATCTCGATTATTGCGTGAGCCTATAAGACCAGTCTTTGTGTCTATTTGCTTCATATTCAGTTTCTGATCAATTGTGTTAGCAATCTGTTTATGCTTAATCACCCATTCATCCAAAGGAGTCTTCTCAACATCTAGCCGATTGATTCCTAAGCCTATTTTTCTAAAAACTTCATTGGCAAACTCCAACAAATCAGGGTTGTTCACCATCAATTTAATCAAATTAACAGCATTTGAGTCAATGGTTACTACATACATCATTTTCAGAAACCAATTATACACATCTTGGACATCGGAGTTGTTAATAATCGGGAATTGATTATTCAATGGTAACAATGATGATTTAGGATTTTTGTGAAGCAGTTGTTTAGTAGGCTCTGCATTTTGGAGATATGTAGATTTTATCTCATTACCATTACGCTCAAAGATTGGTTCGTCCCCCTTCTCTCCAAGTCCCGATTTATATAGACCTTCAAAAATGGTTTCACCAATTGTCGTACGGTACACATAATATTTATTAAAAATATTAAACTCTATCTCAAACGAAATATCGGTTTTAACCTCATTTGTTAACATGAATCTATATTCGTCCAAATCCACATTCAACAGATGATTTGGAGTAACAATAAAGTCGCGCAAGAAACTCACGGCTTTGATAAAATTGGACTTTCCAGAACCGTTTGCGCCATAAATAGCAGCTTGTTTTAGAATAGGTACTATTTGAGTAGTATTAATATGCCCTAAAAACCTCTCCCTCTTTGGGTTAGGAAACATATCAAATTCAACTCTCTCATTGAATGAAAGGAAATTCTGAATGGAAAAACGTAGTATCATAATCTTATATTTTTGCAAATATATATAAAAAATTTAATTTGGCGTGAAAATCTCACGCTTATTTCTATTTTTTTCTTTATTTTGTGCTAATCGTTAGAAAAAAAAGATTTTTGACCACATTTCTCATAATATAAGTCATTATTCCCCATAGTTTCACTTACAAAATTTAGGTTATCGGAACATTTGCGGGAAATAAAATTTGGGATTTTGGAATTTTTGCTAGAAAAAATTGAGATTTTGGAATTTTTATTGACTTTCTTTGTGCACGTGGGGCTTTCCGGCTCGTGCCGCTTGCGGTCGCGAGCTGGATCTGCCGGTGACTCGTCACCGTTAAAGACCTCGTGAGGCTTGCCGAACACCTCTCTCCCCTGGGCACTGGCGCAATAGTGAGCGGTGGCGTGGGCGCTGCCTGCCAAGCGAGAGTGAAACGTGCGCCCGAGACAGCCGAAGGATGAGTGTGCCGTAAGGACTGCCCCCTCATGCCGATGGCGCCAGCCAAGCTTGAGACGTAAGACAGACGAAGGCAGAGGGAGGCGACGTAGCGTAGTGCGTGAAGCGACCAGCGGTGGCACCCGACGGCTACGCAGTAGTCTCGGGTGTCGCCGCGACATGGGAGCCTTGCGCACGCAGCGCAGTGCCGTACGAGGTCGAGCTGTCGAGTCTGGAGCGTTCGCCTTGAGGGGAACAAGCTGTCCGAAGGTCATGGCGCAACCCGCAGCGGAGTGGAGGGTTGCGGTGTGACCTGGCACTTTCATCCGCAACCGTCGAGAGCGCTGAGCCTGACGGCGAAGCCTGTTTTGTCACCGTCCGTGTGTGCCGACGCGCAGGGGGTCTATGAGTTTAAGAGTTGATGCAGATTCATCTGCTGATTACGTCCGATTGTGCGGTGCCAGAGCCGTGCCTTTATGTACCTTTTCCGTTCCCGATGCGCACCCACCAGTTTCGTTGTAGCGAGAGGCTTTTATAAATGAAAAAAGGCCACACTTGATCATTGAGCTATACGGACTACTAATACTTTTTGAAAAATTCTAAGTTATTACAAAGCTAAACGAAACCCAAGAGCACGTCCACGTTCTGTAGGTTCAAAATAAGCTCGGTCATTAACTTTACTTAATGGACCAGGACTTCCCCATCCACCTCCACGTCTTGTGCGATATTTCCCTTTTTTAGGACCTTTTGGATCTTTTTTTGGTGAAGATTTATAATAACTATCATCCCAATAATCATTGCACCATTCAATAACATTGCCACTCATATCATAGATACCCAACTCATTTGATTTTTTAGTAGCAACTGGTTGTGTTCCATATTTTATGGAATTTTTTCTTGAAGTTGGAATGTTATCTATACACCATGCCACGCCATAGAAATCTTTGCTGCCAGAGTATTCATATCCTTGACTCTTGTTACCACCACGTGCTGCATATTCCCATTCTGCCTCAGTTGGTAAACGAAAGTTTTTTCCTGTCAGCTGATTGAGTTTATTAATAAAAACCTGACAATCGTCCCAAGAGACGTGCTCAACTGGTCGTTGTAGATTTGTGCCATAATCGAATTCATGGCTTGATTCATAATCTGGATTACCTGTGCTGTTAAAGTAGCTCGGATTGAATCCCATAACAGCAATCCACAGTTCTTGAGTAACCTCTGTCTGACCAATATAAAAAGGTGAAATAGTAACCTCATGTGCTGGATTTTCCAATTCAAAATCATTTGGATCAGCCACACAGATGGGTTCTGGTAAAACCACAAATATCTCTTCATTTGAACCCATTGTGTAGGTTCCTCCTTCAACATAAATCATCTTAAACGTTACACCGTTTACAGTAAAATCTTCAGAAGTAACAATTTGCTTACTATCATTTGCAGATTGAGCATGGCATGTCAATCCACACATTCCAAATATCAAAATTATAATAATATAAAGCTTGATTTTCATAATAAATTGTTTTGTGGAGTTCAACTTCGCAAAGTAATTGCTTTTTTCATTAAAAACCAAATATTTGCTCATTTTTCGGTTCACTTGCGCCATAATCCATCACTTGCGGTTCCAATCAATCCTCCGAGCAGGAGGATTGATGAGAAATCACCAGCCCATCACTGTGTCGTAGATCATCTCGGACCTGGCAGGCAGCTTAGCGTCGAACTTGTCAGCCAGAGTCTTCACTATAAGCTCCAGCGCTTCCTTGCAGTTGGTAGTGCAGATAGGCGTATTACCGAGCCACACGTTAGCCGAGCCGCCATTGATGTTGATGTCGATGTTCTCTTGTGCCCCATTGCTTGGAGCTTGACTGATGTTGAAGAATTGCTGTGTCATGATGATGAATTTTTAAAGTGAAACATGATTTTTACGTGCAATCAGGTGCACATGCAAGCCCACGACAGGCGCAAGAATTTTGCCGAGAAATACTACCCGCAGGGCTGGAGAGAAATGCGAGTAAGCGAGAGAAAGCTTGAGCTTGCTCAAAGCCTTCCGAGCGTGAGCATTTTATGTATTTCTCAGCAAAACCCGCAGGGCTTGTCCTTGCGCAGTGGTCGATGTGCTAACTTTGCAAAGTAAAAATATGTTTCAGAAATTTCATAAATCAGGCTGCACCGAGGAAATGTCCAAGCGAGCTTGGCGCTTCCACGGTTTGCACTGATTTTCTTCATCACGGCGATTCTGTCAGTCAAGCGGCGGCATAGAGCATGCTATTCCATATATAAATTAACATCATTGGCGGCGGTTTGTTCCTGATGCAAAACACTAAAAAATAGCAATCTCTTCAAAGTTTTGCTCTCGAATTCAGCAAGTTTTTTATGCAAAAAATACCTGAAACTTACGGAAATCTATCAAATATTAAGAGATTTCCGTAAGTTTCAGAACATTTTCTTCAGCAATAACAATAGTCATATTTAAGCAAGACTCTGATTATCAGAGATTTCAATTGAAATTCTATTTACTCAAGGCTGAGCAAATCAGACCATAGAGGCTTACATCATTGCCGTGCTAGTCACTTGTTGGTGGATTTCCCTCAAAAAATCATAAAAAAAGGCACAAATTATATGAACTCACGGATCCCATTCAGGTTTTGATAAAATAGGCTGCTCCGAAACAATGCTCAAGCGAGCTTGGTGCTTCCTCGGCTTGCACTAATTTTCCGTGAGTTTCTATATGGCATTATAAAGATCTGCGAGCGAAGCGAGCCGCCCAGGTTTCCCTGTGTCTAAATGCAATATTGTCCTAAATAATTTTTGTAAAAAAGAAATAAGAGGGATTGATTCAAGG
>CALGGO010000105.1 GCA_937916085.1 uncultured Prevotellaceae bacterium
GTTAGCCTGTCAGCTTAAAAAAAAATAAAACTATGGAAATAAAAGCAGTAAAATTCCGCAAAAACGGATTCTATGGACAGCCATTTGCCTTTGGTGGCGAGGAAGGGCTGGATAAATTCGATAAAAACATTCGCTATCGTGGCAGCTTGCAGAACTACCTCATCGACACTGGCAGCGAAGTGATACTCGTAGATACCGGCATCCCGGCCGGCACTCCCGAGGAGGTGCCCGATGAGACGTCGGCAGCCTACACCGGTGAGGACATCTGCACCTATATGGAGGCCTTCGAGGCTCTAGGATACAAGCCCGAGCAGGTGACTAAAATCTTGCTCACTCATCGCCACAGCGACCACTCGGGCGAGTTGCGCTCCTTCCCAAACGCTAAAATCTATGTTAATGAGGAAGAACTTGGTGCCGAGGAACTGCAAGGTCTCGACAACATCGTGTCTGTGAGCTTCACCGATGGGGCCTACTACAACTTCCCTGAGTGCCAGAAAATTCAAGAAGGCGTCTACTTCATCAAGGCCAAGGGTCATACCCGCGGCAACAGTATTGTTATCGTTGAAATGGACGGTCTTTTCTACATGATTCACGGCGATATCACCTACGTTGACGAGGCTCTCTATGAGAACAAGCTCTCGGTAGTATTTGACGACCGTGAAGCGGCTCGCGTGACCCTCGACCGAGTGCGAGAGTTCGTTCGCAATCACCCCACAGTCTATGTCTCAACCCACACCCCACAAGGCTATGAAAACCTTGAGGCAAAGCGTGTTATGGATCTCGACAACCCTGTAGAGACCATCTTCGACGAGATTGACTTTACCAAGAAAGAAGCCTCGGGCAAGTATGTGTGCTCAGTGTGTGGCTATGTCTATGACCCCGCCGAGCACGACGGCGTGCCATTCGAAGACCTCCCCGACGACTGGCGCTGCCCACGCTGCAAGCAACCCAAAGAAAAGTTCAACAAAGCATAAAAAACTGTTTAACCGTTCTATATTGAAAATGCCATCGAGCTTACCTTACCTCGATGGCTTTTTTTAGCTGATAGGATTGGTTACTACCTCTGCATTTACAGGGTCTTTTTTATATGTGCGTTAACAATTTTCAATATAAATGTGCCTAATTTTAGCACACACTGGCACTAACTTTGCAGCGTGAATGCAACGGTCGGCACAAAACTTTTCCACAACCTGCGAAAAAACACCGCTTGAATGTGCTTCAGTTGAGGATTTTTGCTTACCTTTGCATTTAGTACCACTTTTGATTGACTAAATATGGCACAGCGACAGACCAAAGAGCAACGTCACCTCTGCTTTTGGCATGGTCATAAATATAAGTATGATAAATTGACGTCCACTAATAGATATCTTTGGGAACAAAAAATTAAGCAATAAAAAAACGTGATAAAAGAGTGAATTCCGATTTAGAATATCAAGGCTGGCGAGTTATAGTTTTATGACAGTGTCAATTAAAGAGATCTATTGAAGAAACGATATTATCACTAATTAATGACATAAAGAATAATGGCGCAAGTTAATTCCACATTGCCTTTAACCCTTTTAGACCTTGGCTATAGAAAAGCTGGGGCAGTAAGGATTTATGATCAAAATTCTCTTGATGATGATGGGGCGATAATTCCTTTTACCGACCAGTTAGCCATCGTAACTCATTATGCGATGCTTCAAAATCGCAAGTTCGGTAAAGTCTTTGAGAAAAAAGCACGGGACTTTGTTGAATCTTGGACTCAAAACATAACGGCTAAGCAACTGGGTGAACACGGCAATATTGTGGAAGAACCCCAAGGTTTTCAAACTTATCTTTTTGCCGAACTTTTCAAAGCACCTTTCCCAGGACCCGAAAAACCAAAATTTACGTTTATTGACTTGTTTGCGGGAATTGGCGGCTTTAGAATGGCATTACAAAACCTCGGTGGGCAGTGTGTTTTTTCTTCAGAATGGGACGCTCAAGCGCAAAAAACCTATTTTGCTAATTATGGCGAAGTTCCCTTTGGCGACATTACCAAAGAAAGCACAAAAAAATATATACCAGATGGATTTGATATTTTGTGTGCTGGTTTTCCTTGCCAAGCGTTTTCACTCGCGGGTAAGCGTTTAGGTTTTGCTGAAACTCGCGGAACATTATTCTTTGATGTGGCCGAAATATTGAGAAGAAAACAACCGAAAGCCCTTTTTCTCGAAAACGTGAAAGGTCTTGCTATTCATGATAAAGGGAAAACGCTAAAAACTATCCTCAATACGCTTGATGAGGTCGGTTATGTTGTTCCCACACCACAAATAATAAATGCAATGTATTTCGGTGTACCACAACACCGTGAAAGAATTTACATTGTGGGATTTAGGAAAGACTTAGGAATAACTGCCGATGATTTCACTTACCCTGAACAAAAAGAAGTGACAAAGCATTGGATTGACGTAAGGGAAGCCAAGCCAGTTGCTTCAAAGTATTACCTTTCCACTACTTACGTTAACACATTGATTAATCACAAGAAACGTCACGAGGCTAAAGGCAACGGCTTTGGCTATGCAATCATACCCGATGATGGTGTGGCAAATGCTATTGTTGTTGGTGGCATGGGTCGAGAAAGAAATATAATTATTGACACTCGACAATCCGACTTGACACCAACAACAAGAATAAAGGGCGAGTATAACCGCGACGGCTGGCGCAGGATGACACCAAGAGAATGGGGAGCATTGCAAGGTTATCCCGTCTATGACACAGGCAATGGTGACCCTATTTTTGTTATACCTGTTGCCGATGCTTCAGCATACAAACAATTCGGGAACTCAGTTGCTGTCCCTGCTATTCAAGCAACAGCTGAACAAATACTGAAAACATTAAGAAAGAGAAGATAATTATGGCTGTTTGGGAATTTAATAGAGGAGAATGGACTGAAGCATATGTTTTTCTTCGCCTACTCGGTGAAGGGCGTATCTACGGAGCTTCAGCAGAATTGGTTAGAGATGAAAAGACGTACATCGACATCGTAAACGTTATACGAGCAGAACCCAATGCTTATGCACGATTTGAGCGTTTCATTGATAATGAAATCGCCAAGGTTAAAGCATTCGATAAAGATGATGTCATTTTCAAAGTTATTACTGCTCCAGAACTTAATGAAAAAGCATCATTTCTCTATAATCAGATAATGGCTTCTTCAGGTGGCAAGCGAAAACTGAAAGTTCCTGCTATTCAAGAATACTTGGAGGAACTTAGATTTAGTAACCCGAAAGCTAATCTTTCAGACGAGGCTAAACAAGCCTATGGCGCGAAAGCTGATATAATAATAACCGCCCAAAATTCGCTTGACAATTCCACTTCGACTGAAGGATTCTCAGTAAAATCACATTTAGGCAGTAATCCTACGCTGTTTAATTGCTCACAAACTTCAGGTTTTGTTTATCGTATAATCGGCTGCAATCTTGAAGGAATGCATAGAATAAATGCGCTAAATTCTTTAAAAGCGATGATTGCAGCTATAAAAAAAGATTATTCACTTGAATATGTAGGTTGCCGGAATGCGGTGTTTGAACAAAACATTGGTATCGTGGATTCCAGAATGGATGAGATTTTGAATGTTGCCATTCTTGCGGTTAATGGCTACTACAACCATGATATTTCAACGGATTTGCCAACAGTTTGTGATACATTAACAACCTTGAATCCAATAAAGAGAGCTAATCCTAACGAATTCTATTCGGCAAAAATCAAAGACTTCCTATTCGCTTCATTCGCTGGACTTACCGCTTCTACTCCATGGAGTGGGCGAAAGAAACTAACAGGAGGCTACATAGATGTAGGTCAATCTGGAGAATTACTATATTATCGTGCTATCTCTGATGACATTTTCGCAAATTATCTTTTCCAAAACACCAAAATAGATATGCCTGACAGAGGCGTTTGTAAGGCTCTCGCATTGGAACGAGCCAAAATGTATCTCTCTGAAAACCGCAATTTAACCAAAGCTGAAGAAAATGCAGTAATCTTTGCAAATGGAATTAGTGGCAAGAAAAACAGCAAAAAAGGTGATTTTGGATATGCTTTTGAGAAAGACAAAGAGTTTTTCATAACCCTTAATTTCCAAATTCGATTCCGATAGATGTTACCATGTTTTGAATCTTTAATAAGTCACTATTTTTTTAAAAAATCAAGCAACACGGCAAAAGAAGACAAAACCAATTAACTGAATAAAATAGGATTCGTTATAATTCGTTTAATTCGTGTGCTTTTATTTTTTAAAGTGGACTCAACAATAGCGTCTGGTTATCTCCCCTGTATCATTTTTATCTCTAGTCAAAGAACTGCTGGCGGTTTATCCAGAGTTTGAAGAGGGAGTCGTTGATTGTTACGGTTT
>CALGGO010000106.1 GCA_937916085.1 uncultured Prevotellaceae bacterium
ATGGCATCGCGTGGGGGATGACTGTTTATTTCTGCGTGGGCGTTTGGCGATGCCTCCTATAAGATAAACCGGACAAGTCTCCACGCTATCTTTTTATACTAACCATTAACGAATTGACCTCAATTCGGGAGACTAAAGAGGCAAAAAAAGTTTAAACATGAAGAAATTTCTATCTTTAATGGCTATGCTCGCCCTCTGTGGCGTGGCAGTGGCTCAGGCTCCAGCGGTGAGTGGCGATGTTAATGGCGACGGTGTGTGTACTGTAGATGACGTTGCCGCGCTCTACAACTATCTTCTTTTTGACGACAGTAGTGCCTTGGTGAATGGTGACCAGGACGGCGACGGCTTTATCACGGTGGGTGATGTGACATGGGTCTATAACGTCCTGCTGTATATGAGCCATGATGACGGGCATGAGTGCGTTGACCTCGGCTTGCCCAGTGGCACGCTGTGGTCGACGATGAACATCGGGGCTAGCAGCCCCGAGGACTATGGCGACTACTTCGCCTGGGGCGAGACCACGCCCAAGGATGTCTATGACTGGAGTACCTACAAGTGGTGCGAGGGCAGCGACTCCACGCTGACCAAGTACTGCACCATCAGCAACTACGGCTACAACGGCTTTGTGGATAACAAGACCGAGCTTGACCCGGAGGACGATGCCGCCACCGCCGCCTGGGGCGCGGAGTGGCGAATGCCGTCATTGGAACAGATTCAGGAATTGATAGACAACTGCACAACCGAGTGGACAACGAGGAACGGCGTGAACGGTCGCTTGTTCACGAGCAACATCAACAGCGCGTCGGTGTTCTTGCCCGCCGCCGGCGTCCGTTGGGATAGCGAGCTCAACCTCGCCGGCTCCCACGGCAACTACTGGTCGCGCACTCTCTACTCCGGCAGCCCGAGCCACGCTTGCTACCTGAACTTCTATTCGGGCAATGTGGGCGCGAGCAACGTCGACCGCTACTACGGTCAAAGCGTGCGTGCGGTGCGTGTATCTCAGAATTAGCACCCTTCCTCTCCCCAAAAACATGAAACCTTAAGCTGTCGAAGCACGCGCGCCGTGAGGCTTGGGGGCAAGAACAGGCGGCTAGTGGCCGCCGCCCCCCAAGTCGAACAAGTACGTGCTTTGACAGCTTCGCAAATATAATGACAGTAAAGTATGGTGAAGTATGGCAGCAATTAAAGAAATTTTGGAGTTTGAGCAAATGGCTTGACGAGGGGCTTGAGCGTCATGAGGTGGGCGATAAGCACATAATGTTCAAGCTTGCTGCTG
The DNA here is from genome assembly GCA_937916085.1 of uncultured Prevotellaceae bacterium. Taxonomy (GTDB): domain Bacteria; phylum Bacteroidota; class Bacteroidia; order Bacteroidales; family Muribaculaceae; genus Sodaliphilus. The sequence goes on from CALGGO010000106.1 coordinate 1,277, forward strand.
ATGTGTTCAGTGATCTCGGAGAGGGCGAGACTGCCGAGAATGCGTTTGAGAACTAGGAAATATTAACCATGAGGCTTTGTGACATCGAGAGGTGCTGCTTTTCGAGAGAATTCGAACGCCGTGCTTACGGCACAATACTCCAGCAACGCCCAGATCTCAAGATGAGGATATTAAGCCAATTATGTTCTTATGTCCAATAAAACGAGACCGAGTAGCTGTTGAGGCTTTAGTTACAATTCGTGTTAATTTGTGGTTTATTCAAATTGTCCTAAAAGCCACGTTAGTGGCTTCACTTATCGCTTACAGCTCGATTGCGTCTTTCACCTTGTCGGGGAGGAGGGCGAAGTCGATGACCTCCTTGATGGTGTTGACGAAGTGGAAGGTGAGGCCTTTTAGGTAGATGTCGTTGATTTCGTCAATGTCTTTCTTGTTGTCGCGGCACAGGATGATGTCGGTGATACCGGCGCGCTTGGCAGCGAGGATTTTCTCCTTGATGCCTCCCACTGGCAGCACCTTGCCACGCAGGGTGATCTCGCCAGTCATCGCCACATGGTCGCGCACTTTGCGCTGGGTGAACGACGACACGAGCGATGTCACCATAGTGACACCCGCCGAGGGTCCGTCTTTGGGTATCGCACCCTCAGGAACATGGACATGGACGTTGTATTTGTCAAAGAGTTCGTAGTCGATGTTGAACAACTGGCTGTGGCTCTTGAGGTACTGCAACGCAATCATGGCACTCTCCTTCATCACATCGCCGAGGTTGCCTGTGAGGGTGAGCTTCTCGCCCTTGCCACGCGACAATGCGCTCTCGATGAAGAGAATCTCGCCACCCACGGCAGTCCATGCCAGACCCGTCACCACGCCGGCAAACTCGTTGCCCTCGTAGCGGTCGCTGTTGAAGTCGCGCGCACCGAGGAAATCCTTCAGGCTCTCCACTTCGATGCTCTTGGGGTATTCGTCACCGCTCGCCTTCTTGCGCGCCACTTTGCGCAGCACTTTGGCGATTTTCTTCTCCAGCTCGCGCACACCGCTCTCGCGGGTATATCCGTGGATTATATCGGTGATAGTAGCTTTGGGGAAGGTGATTTCACGTTTCTCAAAGCCATTCTCTTGCAGCTGCTTAGGCACAAGGTGCTTGCGGGCAATCTCGATTTTCTCCTCGGGGATGTAGCTGTTGATCTCAATCACCTCCATGCGGTCGAGCAAGGGCTTGGAGATGGTGCCGAGGTTGTTGGCAGTGGCAATAAACAGCACCTTCGAGAGGTCGTAGTCCACGTCGAGGTAGTTGTCGTGGAAATGACCGTTCTGCTCTGGGTCGAGCACCTCGAGCAACGCCGAAGCCGGGTCGCCCTTGAAATCCTGACCCACCTTGTCTATCTCATCAAGCACAATCACGGGGTTGCAGCTGTTGCATTTCATCATAGCCTCGACGATGCGGCCGGGCATAGCACCGATGTAGGTGCGACGGTGACCGCGAATCTCCGCCTCGTCGTGCAGACCACCCAGCGAGATGCGCTCATATTTGCGGTGCAGCGCCTCGGCGATGGAGCGACCCAACGATGTCTTACCCACTCCCGGAGGACCATAGAGGCAAATGATAGGAGCCTTGAGGTCGCCACGGAGTTTCAGTACCGACAGATGCTCTAGGATGCGGTCTTTCACATTCTCCAGACCGTAGTGGTCCTTATTCAGCTTCGCCTCCACCTTCTTGAGGTTGAAATTGTCGTTGGTATATTCGTTCCATGGCAGGTTGAGCATAGTGTCGAGATAGGCATATTGCGTGGAGTAGTCGGGCGACTGCTGGTTGAGTCGTTCGAGTTTCTTGAGTTCCTTCTCAAAATGCTTCTGTGTGTTTTCGTCCCATTTCTTCTCCTTTGCGCGCTTCTCAAGTTCGGGGATGTCGTCATCGTTAGTGCCAAGCTCCTCCTGAATAGTGCGTATTTGCTGTTGCAGAAAGTGCTCGCGCTGCTGCTGCGACAGGTCTTCGCGGGTGCGCAGCTGTATGCTAGCCTTCAGGTCGATGAGCTGCGCCTCTTTGCTCAAGATGCCAAAGAGGTGGTAGGCGCGCTTCTTGATGTCGCTTTCCTGAAGCAGCATCTGCTTGTCGCGAGCCTCGAAGGGGATGTTCGTCGCCAAGAAGTGCATGAGATACACTGGGTCGTCGATGTTGGTAAGGGCAAATTTCATCTCCCTGCCCGAGTCGCCCATCTTGTTGAGCATGTCGTAGGTCAGCTCCTTGATAGAGCTGATGATAGCCTCAAACTCCCCATCGTTCTTTTTGGGGTATTTCTCATCGTAGAGTGAAATGTCGCCGCGCAAATATGGCTCGCGGACTGTAATATTATCAAGTACGAAGCTCGAACGTCCGTGCAGGATGACATTAGTGGAGTCATCGGGCAGCTTTAGCACTTTGATGACTTCGGCAACAGTACCAACGGGGTAGAGGTCGTTTTTGTCAGGGTCATCTACTTCGCTGTCAATTTGGCAAACTACTGCCAAAGGTTCACCTGTGCGCTGTGAGTCTTTGATGGCGTTGAGCGATTTGGCGCGTCCCACCATTACAGGCATTGTCATGCCAGGGAAGAGCACCATATTGCGCAGGGCAAGAATGGGGACATCCTTCAACTCTTTTTCTTTCAGCAACTTGTCATCACTATTGGCATGTATCTCGGCAAAGATGGGAATGGCATGCGTGCCACCATCGTTCATTTCGTAATCTAAGTCTTTATTGAAATCTATCATTATATATTGTGTGTTTCGGGTTGCAAAATTACTCAAAATTATTGTATATGCAAAAGGAGTGCCAGATTTGACGCTCGCTGCGCTCGCTAGTTTGCCGCTTCGCTAGTTTGCCGCTTCGCTAGTTTGCTGGTTTTGTCAAAAGGAGTTTTAGAAGAAAAAAGTGCAACTAATATTTGTTAAGATTGTTAATGTTTTTTAATTTTGGAGTTTCTTGGGCGGTTTTGGCATGGTAAGACGACGCTGTTTATAAATAATGTTGTACCTTTGCACGCCGATTATATCCAAGATAATTTCAGCAGCGTGCCAGAGAGTGACATTTGGCCGTGTCATTGTGCGCTCTGTTGAAGATTTAATTAATTTTTAATCAGGATTTTAAAAAGTGAACACTTTAAGTTACAAGACCGTGTCTATCCGTAAGGAAGACGTACAGAAAGAATGGGTAGTAGTAGATGCTACCGATCAGGTACTGGGTCGCTTGTGCGCAAAAGTAGCGAAAATCTTGCGTGGCAAGTACAAAGCCAGTTTCACACCACATGTTGACTGTGGTGACAATGTTATTATCATCAACGCCGATAAGGTTAAGCTCACTGGCAAAAAGTGGGACGACCGCACCTACGTTAGCTACACAGGCTATCCTGGTGGTCAGCGTTATGCGACACCTGCCATCCTCCAAAAGAAGTCGGAGATTCAACAAGCAAAGGCTCGTGGCAAGCAGCAGGGCAAGCACCCCTTGTTCCTCCATGTGATTAAGGGTATGCTCCCCAAGAACAAGCTTGGCGCAAAGATTCTGAACAATGTGTATATCTACAATGGTCCAGAACACCCCCACGAGGCTCAGCAACCCAAAGTAATTGATATCAACAAACTTAAATAATTGGAAGAATGGAACAGATTAATGCAGTAGGTCGTCGTAAAGCAGCTATCGCACGCGTGTATGTTAGCGAAGGTAATGGCGAGATCATAATCAACAAGCGTACACTTGAAGAATACTTCCCATCTCCAATTCTTCAATTTATCGTTAAGCAGCCATTGAACACCCTCGAGGCAACTGAGAAGTATAACATCAAGGTTAACCTCATTGGTGGTGGTTACAAGGGACAGGCCGAGGCTCTGCGTCTAGCTATCGCTCGTGCTCTGGTGAAGATCAACGCCGAGGACAAGAGCGCGCTTCGCAAGGAAGGTTTCATGACTCGCGACCCACGTGCCGTAGAGCGCAAGAAACCCGGTCAGCCCAAGGCCCGCAAGCGTTTCCAGTTCAGCAAGCGTTAATATTTATAGTTATCGGTTGTCAGTTATCGGTTGTCAGATTTTCAACTATAGCCGAAAACCCTTAACCCATTTATTTCAACGCCTTGCTCTGGAACGAAACAGAGTTTAGTATCCAAATTGCATAGACTCTGCATGTGTCATTAGTTCATAGTTAACAGTTTAGAGTTCAAAGGTTTCTTGACGTGAAAGATTCGGCTAAGAACTTAACACTTAGAACTTAACACTTACAACCATGCTGGCTACTATGCGATTGATTAAGTTGAACGTAAACAAAACAATTTTTTAAACAATGCAAACACCAAATTTTGACCAATTGCTCGACGCTACCTGTCACTTTGGTCACCTGAAACGTAAATGGAACCCCGCCATGGCTCCCTATATCTTCATGGAGCGTAATGGTATCCACATTATTGACCTCTACAAGACTCAGGCTAAGCTTGAAGAAGCTGCCGTTGCCCTCAAGAACATTGCTAAGAGTGGCCGCAAGGTTTTATTCGTTGCCACCAAAAAGCAAGCTAAGCAAGTCGTTGCCGACCGCGCTACTTCGGTTGGAATGCCTTACGTTGTTGAGCGCTGGCCAGGCGGTATGCTTACCAACTTCCCCACTATCCGCAAGGCAGTGAAGAAGATGGCTTCTATCGACAAGATGGCTAACGATGGCACTTTCGACAACATGTCGAAGCGTGAGCGCCTTCAGATTACCCGTCAGCGTGCAAAGCTCGAGAAGAACCTTGGTTCTATCGCCGAGATGAAGGCTCTGCCTTCGGCACTCTTTGTTGTTGACGTGCTGAAAGAGCACATTGCCGTTGCCGAGGCTAACCGTCTGGGTATTCCCGTATTTGGTATCGTTGACACCAACAGCAATCCCGAAAACGTTGACTTCGTAATCCCCGCCAATGACGACGCTTCTAAGTCGATCGACATCATCCTTAACACCGTGTGTGAGGCTATCACCGAGGGTATTGAGGAGCGCAAGATCGAGAAGATCGACAACAAGGACGAGGCTAGCGAGGAAGAGAACGAGGGTGCTGCCGAGGCTAAGCCCCGTCGCGAGAGAGTACGTCGCAAAGCCGCTCCTAAGGCTGAGGTAAAGGAAGAGCCCGTTGCCGAAGCTCCTGCTGAGGAACCCGCCGAAGCTCCCGCTGTTGAGGAGCCTGCTGCCGAGGTTGAAGCACCTAAAGCTGATGCCGAAGATGCTAAGGCTGAGTAATTCTCTAGAGTTCACTAATTTAGGTAATAATTTATAATTTTAAAACACTATTATGGCTGTTTCAATTAACGACATAAAGAAGTTACGCGAGATTACCAATGCTGGTATGGTTGATTGCAAGAAGGCTCTCATCGAGGCCGAAAACGATATGGACAAGGCTGTGGAGATTATCCGCAAGCGTGGTCAGGCTATCGCCGCTAAGCGTGGCGACCGCACTGCCGCCGAGGGTATCGCCAAGTGCAAGGTTGTAGGCAACTTTGGTGCTATCGTTGCACTCAAGTGCGAGACCGAGCCCGTGGCAGGAACTGAGAAGTTTGTCACCCTTGCTAACCGTATCCTTGACGAGGCTGTTGCCGCTAAGGTTCAGAATCTTGACGACCTCAAGAACTACACCTTCGATGGCGCTACCGTTGCTGAGCACATCACTGCTCTGAGCGGTATCACCGGTGAGAAGATGGAGCTTGGTGCTTATGAGTGCCTAGAGGCTGCCGGTATCGCTGGTTACAACCATTTCAACAAGAAACTCGCTACTCTCGTTGCTTTCAACGCTGAGGTAAGCGAGGAGACTGGTAAGGCTGTAGCTATGCAGGTTGCTGCTATGCGCCCTGTTGCCGCTAGCCGTGAGCAGATTCCTCAGAGCGTTATCGACGAGGAGACTGGCATCGCCATCGAGAAGACCAAGAGCGAGCAGGTGCAGAAGGCTGTTGAGAACGCTTTGAAGAAGGCAGGTTTCAACCCTTATTACTGCGCTACCGAGGAGCATCAGGACGAGGCTGTTCGCAAGGGTTATATGACTCCCGAGCAGGTAGAGGAGGCTAAGAAGCTTATGGCCGACACTGCCGACGCTAAGCTCAAGAGCATGCCCGAGCAGATGATCCAGAACATCGTAAAGGGTCGCATGGAGAAGTTCTATAAGGAGAACATCCTTATGGAGCAGGAGTATGAGGCCAGCGAGGAGAAGGGCATGACAATCGCCATGTTCCTCGACAAGGCACAGAAGGGTCTCGTTGCTACCGACCTGAAACGTGTAAATCTTAATGCCGACTAATTCTAGTGGTTAAGATTATAATTTTTTAGAGGAGCGCCAGTTTTGATGGTGCTCCTCTAAATTTTGCTATTGGTGTAATGAGGATATTAAAGTCTGCCGAGCAAGGTGATAATCTGTGGGAGGATGGCAGTGTCGCCGTCGTTGACGATGTTCTTGACGGGAACATGGACCTTGCTCATTGATGTGGATTGGGAGTTGATGCGTTCCATCACTTTGTCGCGGGTAGTGGCATTGCGGCTCATGACTCTAGCGATGCGTGTCTCAACTGGTGCAGTGACGTTCCACACCTCATCGATCATGGTCTGCATCCCAGCTTCGACCAATATAGCGGTCTCGACAAAGTTGTGCGCCCCTTGGCGGGAATTGTGCCAACTGATTATATCATCTTTCACAACAGGATGAACTATGCTATTGACAATGGCTAGAGCTTTAGTGTCGTTGAAAATAATGGTGCTTAGCAGCGGCTTGTTGATGGTGCCTTTGGCAGTATAGATGTCCTCTCCAAATTGTGCCGTGAGTTTCTGCCTGATGATAGGTGAAGAGAGCATGAGCCGCTTGGCGTGAAGGTCGCAGTCATACACCTCATAGCCCATAGTGCGCAGCACTCTGGAAACCACGCTCTTGCCAGAGCCTATGCCTCCAGTTATCGCTATAAGTCTTCTTGTGGGCATGGTTGTGTTGTTTTACTCTTTTTCAATCAGGTAGCCCACGCTATCGATTGGTAATATCACATTGGTATAGTTACCCGACACTTCACCCAGTTTTATTTTCACATTATTACTATTGTTTGGGTCGATGTCGTTATAATCGACGATGACGGTGAGATTCACCGGGTCGCGATAGTGGCTCTGAGGCACGAGGAAAGTGACATTGACCGAGGGCGGGAAAAGGAGAACCCTCAAGCCTGATGGCTGGTTTCTCAAAGAGATGGAGGCTTTATAGTCTTTCTTGATAAGTGGCTCAACGGGAACGGTGAGTTTCACTTTGTCGGGGATAATTCTTACATTGTTGATGCTTTTAAGGTTCACTTCTTTAGTGAAAGTAGTGGTGAGATTTGCCACTTCAACCGTCGATATCTCCACCTCATTGACTTTAAATAAGGTAGCTTGGTCGAGGGCATAGATGACCACCGAGTCGGGGGCGGTTTTTATCAGGTCGGGGTTGATGACAAACTGCTTGTCGGGGATAATGTTCTCGATGTTGTCTTCCCAATTCACAGGCACCTTTTTCCCTGGCAGTGTGGTGTATTTGGATGTTATGCTTTCGGGCATTACTTTGATGACCGTCGCGCTGCTGTTTAAAGCCCTCCTGACTTCATTAACCAGCTGATTGGGATTTAATTCCATAGCGCTGGTCTTCTCGTTGTTGTATTTATTGAAGTCGAGTTCTATGGTTGGTGTCGATTTGAAGAACGATTTCAGGAACGAGAGTCCTCGGTCTTTTACTGTGACGGTAATCGACGATGGCACATCAGTGATAAGTGTTACATTCTTGGGTTTCTTCACCACCACATTGATGGTGAGGTCATGAGTCATATTGTTGTTGAACGAGAGCAGCACCCAAAACAGCGAGGCTATCGCCACAAAAATGAGGAACAAGAATGTGTTCTTGCTCGACAGTTTTTTGCAAAACGTTGATAGCCAATGGAAATGCTGCTTAAACCAACTCATACTAAAAGAAGTAATCGCAATAATGAGGGTGTGTCAAAAATAGATATTTATTGCAGTTTTCCCTTTAAGTTTACATTAGATTCCATATTTTTTGACACACCTTCATAAGAATTCTCTATTGTGTCGATTAGTTGGCGTTCTTGATGTCGGCGCCCGATTCGATAGCATCACTAGCCGATGGGTAAACCATAGCCTTGTCGATGGTGATTTTCACGTTGTCGTCAACTTGCAGCACGATCACGTTCTCTTTGATTTCTTTAATCTTGCCGTGAATGCCGCCAGCGGTAATCACCTTGTCGCCTTTTTGCATAGCATCGCGGAACTTCTTGATTTCTTTCTGCTTCTTGCTTTGTGGGCGAATCATGAAGAAATAGAAAATAGCGATAAGAGCAACAATCATAATGATGCTCATCATTCCGCTGCCACCTGCATCGCCACCTTCTTGTGGTGCTGCAGCTAATAAAATGTAATTCAACATAGTAGTTTGTATTTGATTAATAAATAAATGAATAATCTTATGTCAATCAGGGTTTTCTTATAACTCCTGAGTACTTAAGCTCACGAAAGGCGGCATTGAGCACACCGTTGATAAACGCCGAGCTGTTAGGCGAACTAAAGGATTTTGCTATCTCAATGTATTCGTTGAGAGTTACTGTGGTGGGAATCTTTTCAAAGGTCCTTACTTCGGCAAGGGCGACCAGCAGAATCACACGGTCGATGAGAGCGATGCGGTCGCTGTCCCAATGGCGCGAGTCGATAAACTTCTCGATAGTGGCTGTGTTGAGTTCTTCTTGATCTAATGTCGCCGTGAAGAGCTCGGGGCCATAATCGGCATCCTCCTGGTCCTTGAACTGTGGCATAATGGGCTGGTCGCTGCCGTCATTGAGGCGCTTTATGGTCTTGATGACAAACTGGCCCATAAAGTCGAGGTCGTCGCTGCTCCAATACACCGACTGGTTCTCAAGCTCTTCGAGCAAGTCGTCATCGTCGATAAGCATGCGTTTGAAGATTTGTATCCAGAAGTAGCAGTCGCCGTCAAGGTCGTTGCTGCCGTTTTCCATATACTCGTGGTAGGTGTCGCTATTCTGTATTTTGTTGAGTGTCAGTTTCAGGAAAATCTCGTTGTCGCGCCACGAGAGTTTGTGCTCCCTGATGAAATGTTGCAGTTGCTCATTTTCACGCAATAGCGTAACAAGTTTGTTTTTTACAAACTTCGTGTTAGGGTTTAGGTCTTCTTGTGTGGGCAGGAACTTGTGCCTTGCTTCGTCGAGATACCTGTCCTCTAAATCAGTCAGGTCAATAATCAGCTTGAGCAAGTAGTTATACAGTTCGTAGGACTTGTCAAAACTCTGCTGCAACTCGTTTTTTGCCATCTCGGGTGACTTAATGCTGCGAGTTAGCATAAAGTTATAGACCATCTGAACGACTTTTATCCTTATTAAAACTCTGTTAATCATAATGTTTGAAATGTTTTAATGAGCTTACACGACCTCTAGAAGAGTGAAAATGCTAAAAAATCCCTACAAAATTAGTGCAAGCCGAGAGAAAAACAAAATTTATTTTGATTTTTCCGTATTATAGGAAATGCACAAGCATTTGACGGTTAATAAATGTGAAATT
>CALGGO010000107.1 GCA_937916085.1 uncultured Prevotellaceae bacterium
CGAGAGCATGGCATTGCCATTTTATGATAATCTTATCCCGAACTCGCGTTATTAACTTAAAAAACAAAAATTATGAAGAAAACATTATCGCTTCTAGTAATGGCAGTGGCGGCACTATCGCTCACAGCCTCCAATCTCTTTCCTGTTGATATGAGTCAGGTAAAAGAAGCTCCAGCCGAGCTCAAAGCCATGCTCATCAATCAGTCAATCAGCAAGCTCAAAGCCAGCACTAAGCTGGTGACTCCTGTCACCAAGGCCAGCGACCTCGTGGGTGGATACACTTGGACCTATGAGCAGGCGTCAACTCGTCACCAGGATCCTGACTCCGTTGCGACCACTGCAACGGGTACCGTGCCTGCCGCCATCTATGATGCCGACGACGAGGCCGGCACCGTAAAGATGGCCGGACTCTTCGACGGAGCTGTCGAAGCAACACTCGATCTCACGTCTTACTCAGTGCCAGTCCTTGACGTTGCAAGCCAAACCGCGGCCTACAGCAGCTATGGTGTATGCGACGTGCGCGGTGTCTTCTACTATGAGGGCGATGCCAACAACGCTGCTGGCTGGTACTTCACCACGCCCACATTCTTCGTCATTGATAATCAGATTATTGAAGCCTCCAACGTGTGGATTGTGCGCGTTATCAAGGAGGGCCAGTATGCTAACTACTCGCTCACTCCTTACTGGAAGCCCGGCAGCATCATGGATGTAAACGACGCCAGCAATGCCGTGATGGACTACACCTACAACGACTTCTCATTCACAAGTGTGCTGCAAGTCACCGAGGACACCGAGAACTATGTAGTTTCGGCCGACAACTTCGCAGGCATGGGCACCACTCCTGTGACCTTCACCCTCGCCGAAGACAAGACCTGGGTTGCCGATCCCGTAGTGTTCTACACCTCGGGCGACAACAACTTCGCCTTCTATGCCATTGATGGCGAGGACCTCGTTCAGGAGACGGGCACAGGCACCGAGAAGGTGCTCACCTTCGATAAAGACTGGACTGGCTATGATGCCTCCACCAACTACTGGCTGGGTCAGCGTGGTGCCGCTACTATCACCCTCATCAGCGACGAGGAGTTTGTTTATCCAACTACCGAGCCCACTCCCGAGAAGGCCTATTACCTGATTGGTGCCTTCAACGAGTGGAACCAAGAGGCTATGATCCCATTTGAGGAGAATGATGGCGTCTTCACTCTGACCTACACCTTTGGCGGCGAGTTCAAGATTAAGGACGAGCAAGGCAACTGGTGGGGCGGCAATGGCGTGAACCTCACCGAGGAGAACCCAAGCATGACCCTGATTGACGGCAGCAACCTCAACTTGGCACAGCCTGCCGAGTACACCCTCACCATCGAGGACGGCGTGCTCACCGTAACTGGCTTCCCCGAGCCACAGGTTGTGGAATACAACGACTTCTTCCTGTGCGGCACATTCAACGGCTGGTACACCGACGACACCCTCATTGAGTTCACACCCAACGAGGACGGCACCGAGTTTACTTGCACCGCTGAGCTCGAGGCCAATGCCGAGTTCAAGGTTATCAGCCACGACCTCTCGGGCAACTGGACATGGTTTGGTGGCAGCACCAACGGCGACAACTTCCTCATCACTGCTGACCTCCTGGGTGGCAACATCGACCTCGTCAACGGCAACAACTTCCAGGTTGTGGAAGGTGGCAGCTACGACATCAAGGTTAAGACCGCTACTCCCGCCAAGGGCCTGCAAGAGCCTCTTGTAATGATTATCACCAAGACTCCAACCGCTATCAGCACCATTGGCACCGACGTTAAGGCCGACAACGCTTATTACAACCTCATGGGCGTTAAGTTCAACGGTGTGCCAACCGCTGCTGGTATCTACATCCACAACGGTCGCAAGGTTGTTATCAAATAATACGCATTAACTATACAACTCTAAAAGGTGCACCCCCAAAAAAGGGGTGCATCTTTTTTGTTCAAACTTTTGATAAGAAGCAAAAAAATGACTACCTTTGCGCCAACTTTTTTTAAAAAACTCTACTCATGGCTGATATTACTATAAAAGGTCTCACTTTTGAGCCTTATATCTCTCAAGAGGAGATTGCCAAGCAAGTTGAGCGTGTGGCAGCCGAAGTGAAGCGCGACTGCGTGACCGACTCCCCAGTTTTTGTGTGCGTCTTAAAAGGCGCATTTATGTTTGCCGCCCACCTGTACCGTGCCATCAACATGCCCAAGAGCGAGATTGCTTTCATCCGTTACAAGTCCTATTCGGGTACCGAGACGACCGGCGAGATGAATAAAATCTTGGGGCTGAACGACGACATAACAGGTCGTGAAGTTATTATCATTGAGGACATTGTTGACACTGGACTCACAGCGCATGCCCTGCGTCAAGACATCGAGGCGATGAGCCCCATGAGCGTGAAGATGGTTACGCTGCTCTACAAGCCGGCTTCGTTGAAAGTGGGAAAGGAGCCTGAATATGTGGGCTTTGAGATTCCTCCAAAATTCATCATTGGCTACGGTCTCGACCTCGATGAGCAGGCAAGAGGACTGAGCGACATTTACGTATTAAAAGAAAACAATAATCAACTTCATAATAACATGCTGAACATTGTAATCTTTGGAGCTCCAGGCTCCGGAAAAGGAACACAGAGCGAAAATCTCATCGCTCATTATAAACTGTTTCACATCTCCACTGGCGACGTGCTGCGCGACCACATCAAGCGAGGCACAGAACTTGGAAAGACCGCCAAGGAGTTCATCGATCAGGGGCAACTTATCCCCGACGAACTGATGATAGGCATTCTTGCCCAAGTGATTGATGACAACAAGGAACTGGCGCAGAATGGCGTAATCTTCGACGGCTTTCCTCGCACTATTCCACAAGCTGAGGCATTGGAGACTCTGCTCAACGAGCGTGGCACCTGCGTGAGCGCTGTTGTTGGGCTTGAAGTGCCTGAACAAGAACTTATTGACCGCCTCGTGAAGCGCGGACAGATGAGCGGACGTAGCGACGACAACGAGGAGACCATCAAGAAACGCCTCGACGTGTATCACAACCAAACCTCACCGCTGCAAGAGTTCTACAAGGAGAAAGGTCTGTACCGTGCTATCAAAGGCATAGGCACCATCGACGGCATATTTGAGGACATCAAAGCCGCAATCGACAGTATCAACGCTTAAGTGTTAAGTGTAAAGTTTTAAGTGTTAAGTAGCTAAACGACATCTATGCTACTTAACACTTGACACTTAAAACCTATCGGACGATGCAGGCTTCGTTCCTACTTAACACTTGACACTTAAAACTTAACACTTATTTGGGTCTCTACATCCACATCCCCTATTGCAAGAGCAAGTGCATCTATTGCGACTTTTACTCAACCCCCGTGGTTGAGACAATGGAGCAGTATGTGCGCTCGATGCTTTGTGAGGCAAGACTACGTAAAAATGAGTGTGGCGAAAGCTCCCCCTCTAAGATAGAGGGGGCGGGGGGGAGTATGATAACCCAGCGACAAGAGGAAACCAGCTCCCCCTCTAAGATAGAGGGGGCGGGGGGGAGTATGATAACCCAGCGAGATGACCTTATAATTCCACAATTCTCAACCCTCTACCTAGGTGGCGGCACGCCATCGGTGATGCCTGTAGAGCTATTAAGTGCTCTCATCAATGGACTAAGCGACATATTCGACCTAAGCCGAGTAGGGGAGTTTACTATCGAGGTCAATCCTGATGATGTGACACGTGAATATGTTGAGCAGCTGCGGCAACTCGGCGTGAACCGCGTGAGCATGGGAGTGCAGAGCTTCAACGATGGAGAATTACGAGCCATCAACCGTCGCCACTCGGCACAGCAAGCCATTGATGCCGCCCGTGCCATCAAAGAAGCTGGCATCAGCAACATAAGCATCGACCTGATTTATGGCCTTCCTGGTCAGACAATTGACACATGGCAACATAATGTGGAGCAGGCCATTGCCCTTGATGTGCAACACATTTCGGCCTATAACCTCAGCTACGAGAAGGGGACGCGCCTCTGGGTGATGCGCGAGCAAGGCAAGGTGCAGGAAGTGAGCGACGACGATTGCATCGCCATGCATGACTTGCTCGTGAAAATGCTCAAAGAGGCGGGCTATGAGCACTATGAGATTTCAAATTTCGCTCGCCCTGGTTACCGCTCGCACCACAATTCCAGTTACTGGAACTTTACTCCCTATCTTGGGCTTGGCGCTGCCGCCCACAGCTTTGACGGCAGCGTGCGCCGCTATAATCCATCAAACATAAAGCAGTATATCGAGAAACTCAGCAATGGCACCACGGCCTTCATTGAGGAGCATCTCGCGTGGTGGGAACGCTACGATGAGGAAGTGATGGTGCGCCTGCGCACCAGCGACGGTCTTGACAGCCGCTTAATCGCACAGCGCTATGGCTACAAGGTTTATGATCATCTAATTAAGCAATCTCAACAATTTATTGAACAAGGCCTGTTGCGCGCCAGTGGCGACACTATCATCCTGACTCCCAGTGGCGTGATGCTCAGCGACAATATCATCAGAAATCTTATGTGGGAATAATTACTGCATATTGGAGATTATTGTTTATCTTTGCAACATCTCCAATCACATAAATTTATTAATATGAGACACTCAATATCATTTACACTCTTACTTGCCATCTCTCTCTTTGCGTCAAGCAATATCTTGGCACAATCTCTTGCTGGATCCAATATCAAATGGGGGCATCCCTCACAGCAGGAGCTAGAGATGACCAGCTATACACCCGACCCCGATGCCGATGCTGTGGTGCTATGCAAGACCACCGACGTGCAGTACATTATCACTAAAGATGTCCTTCAAGTGGTTTATGATGTAAAGGGACGTATTAAAATCCTAAAGCCTGAAGGCATCAAACACGGCAACGTTGACATCCGTTTTACCGTCAATGATGGTGCGGAGGGAAACAGAGATGTGGTGAGCCATGTTAAAGGCACCACTTTTAACGTCGTGAACGGCCAAGTCGAGAGGAGTGAGTTGACAAGTGAAATGATTAATACCCATAGGGCTATAGACCCCAAACAACGGGTAATGACCCTTCTTTTTCCTGATGTTAAGGCGGGCTCAGTAATAGAATATGAATACACTATCACTAGCGACCTGTATCGTGAAATCAAGGACTGGGATGCGCAATGCGAGATGCCGGTGGCTTACACCAGATATGAGGTGTCGATACCTGAATGGTTTGGTTTTTATGTTCAAACTATTGGAAATGAATACAACAGAAGCAAAATCACACAACAGCGGACCAACAAACGCCCAACTTACATTATAGAGACTTCGGGGGCAGAGTATGAATGCCTGGGAGTGAACTTTGAATTTGAGGGACGAAACTTGACTGCTCTCAAAAAAGAGCCATTGGTATTCTCGCCACAAGTCTATGCCCAACGTGTAATAATAGATATTGACACCGAGTTGTTGCCTCGACACACCAAGCATAAATACTCGATGACATGGGACGAGATTGACCAGTATCTCCTCAAGCACAGCAACTTTGGGAAACTGTTAAATGGCAACCCGCTGAAGAAGGAGATGAAAAAGGCAGGAATCTCTCAAATGAAAGACGAAGATGAAAAAATTTTGGCAACGGTGAAGCTGCTGCGGCAGCATGTGGAGTGGAATGGCAAGTACGAGCTCTATGGCACCCCAGCATCACAAGTTCTCAAGAATGGCACCGGCAGCAATGCCGACATCAACTTCATGCTCATCGCCATGCTCAACGATGCTGGCATTAATGCCTATCCTGCTGTGCTATGTGCTCGCGGCTGCGACATCATCGATGAAAATCATCCCACCATGAAGAACTTGTCTTCCACTATCGCCGTGATTGACAGAGGTGACAAATTCCAAGTGTTTGACGGTTCGATGGAGAATGCCACTATCGACATCCTTCCCACCAATTTTCTCGTCAGCCAAGCTAGAGTCATCAAGAAAGATAATAATACCCCCTGGATTAACCTTGAGGACAAGGCTATAGAGCGGATAAGCCACAAGATAACTGGAGAAATTGATTCAAGCGGCAAGTTGACAGCCACTTGCGTCAGCACCCATTATGACAAAGCTGCCGAGTGGATTAGAATGGCGACCAAAATAGGTTACGATAATGTGGCGCACAACAAGAAATTTCAACCCTCGCAAATTGTTGACTATAAGGTGCAAGGTATAGAAGACATTGAAAAACCGGTTACCGAGATTATAAATCTTAGTAGCCAACTTTATTGCAAAGATGGCATTATCAACTTGCCGCAACTCATCATGCCCTTAATCGACCAAGAGTGGTTTAAAAGCGACAAGCGCTACAGTCCCATCGAGTTCCTTAATAAAGTTGATGAGACAATCGAGATTTCGTTATCAATTCCCGATGACTGGGAGGTCGCCGACATTCCTGCCCCCATCTCACTCAACACCAGCGACAACACTATCGTCATGGCAATCACACCAAGCATAAAGGGGAATACCGTGAATGTCTCAACCAAACTCTCCATTAACCGACTGGTCTTCAACAAACGTGACTACAAGGGAATCAAAAACCTCGTTGACAGAATAACCAAGCAAAGCAAAGAACCGTTTGTAATTAAGAAAAATAGCAGCGCAAATTTTGTGGATTCATCAACTTAACCCAAATCGGTCATTAGACGACAATTAGTGCATTTTGAAGGTCTATTTACCGATTTGGGGTTAATTATTCGGATAACTTTCTATATAATACAGTAGTGTTTCGATTTGTAAAAAACAAATCCTTATTCTTGTGCGCTATAATAATGGAATCATTGGAAATATTTCTGATATGGCATGTGTCAACGTTGTCTTCCCATTCATTATGTAGAATTAATGAATCGTTTCTCTGTTCGAAAATATATAGTGACATTTGAATGGGTCGTTGAGAAAAGTTGTCTTCTATTGCTATATGTCCAACTGGGCATGGAACATCTATGTTGTCCCATTCAAAAGAAATTCTTACTTCTGATGAATCTGAATTCGTAATAGTATCAATATATGTGTTCACATAAAAAGCTCTATATTTATCAATGACTGATTTCTTTTCATTCGAGGTTTCCCTAAAGCCTTTCTGCTCACCAGAACATGAAACCAACATAATCAGGCAAACAAAATAGATAAAACATAATATTGGAACTATCTTTTTCATTTTTTCTTCTTTAAGTTGTGGAACGATGCGGTTGCTTTGAGATTCGATAGAAGACAGTGTCTCTAATTATTTGCAGGCAACTTAAATGTTATTGGTAGTGTGTACCACACATCCACTGTTTCGCCCATTGCGTTGCGCCCTGGGGAAAAATTTGGCAACAACTTGCATAGGCGCACGGCTTCCTTGTCGAGGTCTTTGTTTACCGCAAGTGCCACTTTGACTTGATCTACCCTGCCAGTCCTGGTCACAACGAATTGCATAATGACTCTGCCTTCGATTTTGTTTTTTAGTGCCTCTTGCGGATAGATCATATTGTTTTTAATGAAACTCATCAGTGCTTGGTCGCCGCCTGGGAAATGAGGCATGTGGGAACATGAACGAAATATTTTGTTCCCATCATCGATATCTTCATCTCTTGCATTACTGTAATCTACATTTCTCTGTCCATCAGTGTTGACAACTTCGAAGCCGTCTCCGCAAAACTGTCCTGCAAGCAGAATGGCGTGTGTCGCCTCGTCATAGATGAAATAGAGGAAGGGGTGGTTGGCATTGAATTGTGGATGCATCGCTTTGACAATGAAACTCTGGACTGTCACGCCACTGGCTTCGGTGCCATACTCGTTGACGGTTATTTTTGTGTCTTGCGTGAATCGGTTGATGTATGATCTCGCCTTGCTGAGTCTGCCGAAGTTCGCTTTTTCATTAAATGCCGTGGGCATCATTGCCATTAGCATCTCTCTCAAGTCGAGATTGCAGTTTGTTGAAAAACGTGGCAAATTCAGGTCAATATCTGCCGATGTGACTTTAAGATTTGAAACTATGTGATTGAATTCTCCTGCATTCATCTTTGTCACGAAATCGTTGATTTTCGAGTCTTTAGGCAAAACAATGAGCATACGGAACTCGCTATTGTCATATTTCATCGAAATGGCCTGACAGCTGTTGTCCTCATAATATAGTTCCCGAAAATACTGGAACATCGTTGGCACTTGTGTAGTAGTGCCGTTGTCGTTGGTGAAAGCTTTGTCATAAGTGTTGTTCTTGTCAAAAGGGCTCACCCACAATGCCTTAAATCTCAAGTAATTGATGAGATATACGAGTTCATTGGCGTTAGTCTGCTTAACAATGTTGCTAAATTCGCCATTCGACTGCTGTTTAATCCAGTCGTTTATTCGCCGTGTCGCTTCATCTGTGCTAAAGTCGAGGTTGCTCACTTGAGCATTATATAAGCCTTTGATCGATTTTATGAAATCCTGATTGACAGGGAAATTCTTGTTTATCGCCATGTAATTGCTCATAATGACCGAAGGAGAGAAATGAGCGACATATTTGCTATAGAATGAGTTGGATGTTGTTGACGGCCCCGTCAATGCTTCAATTTCTTTTAGCGTTGCACCGCTTGCGCCATTGCCAGTCATTGCAAGTGCATAACTCACGCTTAATGGTGAGAATGTGAAACTTTTAAAAGGTTCATTTTGCGACTGCTTTTGCATAAGAGTAAAAGCCAGCTCATTTGACTTGTCAATGCAATTTCTATACTCGTCATTAAGAGTCAGTGGTTTGTTGTCATTCGCTACTTGCGATTGAAAACCATCATTGTTAACAATCTTATTTGATTCGTTATTCTCACGGCTTTTGCTATTCAGAGAACACGAAAAGAACAGAACCGCCAGTAATATTAGTATGATTTTATTGAATCCTGGTTTCATGATTGTTGTTCATGTTGTATTAGTTATTTTTACTTATTCGCCAGATGGTGCCCTCAATTAGCGAGCAGTAGATGTCGTCGGTGGTGGGGTCAACCTCAAAGCCGTTTACCTCGCTGCTGCCCATGCTGTAGTTGAACAGCAGCTTGCCCGTTGCCGCATCTAGCACGGCAAGCATTCCACGACGTGAACCAGCATAGATGTATCCGTCTTTCTCTAGCACAATGCATGGGGCGTGCTCGTAGCCATAGTTGCAATCGGTGTTCCACAACTCGCGGTAGTCGTCGCTCTGGGTGTCCATTGCCACTACGGTGCCGTCCATCGTCTTGGCGTAGGCACGCTTGCCGTCCTCGCTCAACCCCAGGCTCTCACGCACCTTCACAGCAGGGTCGTGATGGCGCCACAACGGCTTGCCAGTGGTGCGGTCAATCGCCGTGGAATTGCGGTCGGGAGCGACAATAATCACTCTGTCTTCTATCACCGCTGGCACCACATTGCCAGGACTGAAGAGGTTGTTTGCCTTGCCGTTGTTCCACGTCCAGTTGAGCGTGCCAGTCTTGCGGTTGAGCGAGCGCAGATTGGTGTCCCAAGCGCCAAATATCACGTCGTCCTTGCCCACAAATGGCTCGGCCTGGCAGTAATTGTTGATGCTGTCGTATTGCCACAGCAGTTTCTTTCTCTTCACGTCCCACGCCTGGAAGCTCTTGAAACCACCTTGATAGAGGATGCCGTCGGCAATCACCCCATCGGCGACATATGGTCCGCTAGTGGCAACTTCATTCACCACTCTTCCGCTCTTCTTGTCGAGCCAAATCAGTCGTTTGTCGCCAGTGGGAAGTATCACCACCTTGTCGGCAACTGCTGGGCGTGAGAATAGCATACTTGTGGTCTTGTATTCCCACTTGAGCGCAGCGGTCTTTTTGTCAATCACTCGCAAATAACCTAATGAGTTGCCAAAGTAGATGTTATCCTTGTCGATACCCAAACGTGTGAAAATTGACGCATTGTCGGCATAGATTTTCTCAACCTTGAAGCCCTGCGCTACGCTAAAATCCCGCTCAGGTTGTGGTGTGTCGTAATAGTCGGTGTTTATCTTGTAAGCATAGCGGATATCGGGCTCGCTGCCTATGGTCTTGTTATAGATGTGAATCCACTCGTTGTCGAGGTTTATATCCATAATGGTGTAGCCATAGTCGCTATTGCCCATATCAAGGCAGCGCACCATCAAGCCTATGATACCGTCGGTCTCGTACTGCCGCCAACGGTGCCAGTGACCGTTCTGGTGAGTGATGACAGGATATTTCTTGAGCACCGCCACATAGTCACGACAGTTGTCGAGGTCATCGAGCAGCGGGTAATGGTTGATGCTCAGCACCTTCATGCCTGGTTTCACCATCTCGCTCAGCGTCTTGTCGAGCCAGATGAGGTCTTCCTGCTTGATGTGTCCGTCGCCCATCTTCATGAAGGGACCGCAGTTCATGCCGATTACCACAAGTTTGCCAATGGTGAACACAAAACGGTCATTGCCCCACAGGTCGTTGAACGTTTTGCATGCGCTTTGGCTCCAATTGTTCTCGTGGTTGCCAGGTATGACATAGAGCGGCTTGGTGATGCCGTCGAGGATTCCTTTCACGTTGAGCAGCTGCACGTCGCTGCCCTCGTTGGTGAGGTCGCCAGTCATGAGCACGGCATCGACATCGCTGGCATTTATTTCCTGCACAGCCTCTTTGAGCTTGCCTTCGTTGGCATTGCCAGGAGAGACATGAATGTCGCTAAGGATTGCAAACTTCTGCGCAAAACTGGCAGACGACACCAGCAAAAATGCGAGTATCAAAATAGACTTAAAAAACAACCGTGTATTCATCTGCGTTTTTCGTTTTTCGTTTTTCGTTTTTCGTTTATCGTTTTTCGGGGATTAATCTCTGCATTCCGCATTCAGCATTCTGCATTATTGATTCTGCATTCCGCATTCAGCATTCTGCATTCAGCATTCTGCATTATAGATTGAGCATTCTGCAACTTAACACTTAACACTTAACACTTATAACTTACCTATACGTTTTAAGCTTTGGCATAAAAAAGTCGGGATAATATTCTATATTGAAAAAGCCTGGCTCGCCAACGAGGATAATCACGTCGTATTGCACCTCGCATTGCAGTTGGTAATAGTTGAGATAGGCACTAGCCGCCGCTACCATGTGGCGTTTCTTTGCGTCGTTGATAGCCCGCAGGGGGTCGAAGTGCTCATCGCTGCTACGAGTCTTCACTTCTACGAAATGCAGCAACATGCCCTCCTGCGCTACTATGTCTATCTCAAGCTTATTCATCCGCCAGTTAGTCTCACGGATAGTAAAACCCTGCCTCACAAGAAAATCGACTGCCTCTTGCTCACCAGCCTTGCC
Organism: uncultured Prevotellaceae bacterium; assembly: GCA_937916085.1. Taxonomy (GTDB): domain Bacteria; phylum Bacteroidota; class Bacteroidia; order Bacteroidales; family Muribaculaceae; genus Sodaliphilus. The sequence continues at coordinate 11,293 of CALGGO010000107.1, forward strand.
AAGTAAATTATGTTGTGCCATAGTCCAGAATATTTCATGCAAAAATAGTACATTTTTTATAAACTCACAAATCAAAAAACATCCCTTTGTCACCTAATGACCGATTTTGGTTTAAAAAATGAAAAGATGTGATTTGGCAATAAGGAATTTTAATTGTAATTTTGTAATTCAATAAATGATATTAGACATGAAATCGCAATCAAATATAAAAGAAGTGCTTGCGTTCCTGCGGTTACTGGGGGCGAATAACGACCGTGTGTGGTTCAAAGCGCACAAGGAACACACCTTTGACCCATTGCGCAGTGCTTGGGAGAATGATGTGGAGCGACTGATAAGGCTCATGGCAGAATGGGACGAGAAGGCTCGTGGTCTTGACGTGAAGCAGGCGGTGTATCGCATCTATCGTGACATACGCTTCTCGCACGACAAGCGGCCCTATAAGCAGTATTTCAGTGCTGTGATAGGTCGTGGCGGTCGCCACTGTGTGTCAAGTGGTTATTACATCCATTTTGAGCCCGACCACCTGATGCTGTGCGGCGGGGTGTGGTGGCCTGCAAAGGACAAACTCGATGCTCTGCGACGCCTTATCGACGCCGAGCCCGAGGAGTTCGCGAAACTTATCACCGACAAGCGTTTGGCGGCATCGGGGTTTGGCTTTGAGGGCGAGACGCTCAAGAATGTGCCAAAAGACTATCCTAAAGACCACCCCCTGGGCGAATATCTCAAGCGCAAAGAATATCTCCTCGTCAAGCACGTTGATGAGGACTATTTCGACTGTGAAGACTGGGTGCAGCGCGTCAACGACGACTTCAAAGTGCTAAAACCCATACACGATTTCCTGGACTATGTCTATGACGAGTAAAATCTGTGAAGATTGTTCCTTGTTAGCTCAAGAATCGTAGAGTGATCTTTCAATGACCAGCGGCATGCGTTTGCGTTTAAATTCTGAGCGGCGATGGCGGGTGAGCACGCGCTCTACCGTTTCAGCACTGTAGGTATCGACAAGTCGCTTCATCTGCTGCTCATCGTCGCCATGCTTCAAGTAAGTGTCTAAGATGTCATCCACGTCTTCGTAGGTGTGTCCTGGAGCTATCTGTGCCATGTCGCCACCAGCCGCCACGCCGTTGCCGTCGGTGGGCATGATGTCGTAGGCGGCACGCAGGGATTGATGGCGCGGGTCGTTCTCATCGGTGAAACGCTCGGTGAGAAGGTATTTGCACAGCTCATAAACCTCATGCTTCCAAAGGCCGCCAATGGGGTTGTAGTCGGCAACGTCGCCGTGAATGGTCCAGAATCCCAGGTTATGCTCTGTGAGGTTGTCGGTGTCCATCACCAGTCCTCCCGTCACCGAGGCGAGGTTATAAAGGTAGATCATGCGCAGGCGCGCTTTGATGTTGCCTTGTGAGATGGGCGTTGATGGATAGCGCTGCTCGCAAGTGGCTTTCACCAGCAGATATTGGGCTTGCAGGTTCTCGACCCAGCATTCATTGCAGAACGCCCTCATCGCCAAGCTTGCCGAGTCGTTCTCTTCTACGGAGTTGGACGTGCAAGGCAGGCTCACGCCTATAAACTTGAACTGCCGCTCAGGATGCTGGTTCACCACCTCGTGGCAGATGGCTGCTGTCACGGTGGAGTCAAGTCCGCCCGAGAGTCCTAATATCATAGTTTTTAACCCGTTATCACTTAGATACTTGGCGGTTTCGCTGACCATTGTGTCAAATGCTTTCTTGTAATTCATAGCCTTCAATTAGAGTTTTGTTTTTGCAAATTTCGTCAAAATACTTTAGGTTTGCAAGTTATTTTTGCAAGAAAATTTTGCAAATCGAAAATCTCATTATATTTTTGCAGAAAATACAATTATCATGGAGCAGCGAGATACAAAAATCAACCCCAAAACAAGTGCCGAGCAAGAGCCTGAAGCTAAGGTGTGGTATGCTATCCGCGTGACGTTTAACCGTGAGATGAAGGTGAAAGACGACCTCGACTTGCGGGGCATTGAGAGTTTTGTCCCTATGAAGTATGTGATGGGCACACGTCGCGGGCGACGAGTGAAGAAATTGGTGCCATCAATCCATAACCTGATTTTTTTCCACATCGAGCCGTCGCTGATGAAGGAATATAAGGCGACTACCAAGCTCCCTATCCGCTACATCATGAACCCTGCCACCAAGAAGCCTGTGGTGGTGCCTGAGCAGGAGATGAGCAATTTTATCGCTGTGGCAGGTACCTACGAGGAGCAACTGGTGTATATCTCCCCTAAGCCCGGGCAATTCACTCGTGGCGACAGGGTGCGCATCATGGGTGGTCCCTTCGAGGGCGCCGAGGGTGTGCTGCAGCGCGTGAAAGGCGACAGCCGCGTGGTTGTGAGTATTAAAGGTCTCGTAGCGGTTGCTACCACCTCAATTCATCCGTCATTGCTTGAGAAACTGCCTAAGGAAAAATGACAATAGTTGTTGAGTTTCCAAAAAATGTGTGTATCTTTGTAAGTTAAAACAAAAACAAGGGTAAAATGAACGAGAATAATCAAAAGGTAGCGTTAATAACTGGCATTACTGGTCAGGATGGTAGTTATCTGGCTGAATTGCTGCTTGAGAAGGGCTATGAGGTGCATGGTATCATTCGTCGTAGCAGTTCGTTTAACACCGGCCGCATCGAGCATTTGTATCTCGATGAGTGGGTGCGTGATATGCGTCAACAGCGACTCATAAACCTGCATTACGGCGATATGACCGACTCGAGTTCGCTCATCCGCCTTATCGAGACCATCAAGCCCGACGAGATTTACAACCTTGCCGCCCAGAGCCATGTGAAGGTATCGTTTGACGTGCCGGAATACACTGCTGAGGCCGATGCCGTGGGCACTCTGCGGCTGCTTGAGGCGGTGCGCATCACCCATCGCGAAAAGGTGACAAAGATTTACCATGCTAGCACGAGCGAACTCTATGGCAAGGTTCAGGAGGTGCCTCAGAGCGAGACCACGCCATTTTACCCCCGCAGCCCATACGCCGTAGCCAAGCTTTATAGCTATTGGATTATGAAGAACTACCGTGAGAGTTACGGCATGTACACCGCCAACGGCATCCTCTTCAACCACGAGAGCGAGCGTCGAGGCGAGAATTTCGTGACTCGTAAGATAACATTCGCCGCAGCGCGCATCGTCAATGGTCTGCAAGACAAGCTCTACTTGGGCAACCTCAATGCCAAGCGCGACTGGGGCTATGCCCGCGACTATGTGGAGTGCATGTGGCTCATCCTGCAACAGCCTGAGCCCGATGACTTTGTGATTGCCACTGGCGAGTACCACTCGGTGCGCGAGTTCTGCACGCTGGCATTCCACTATGCAGGCGTTGAGCTTGAATGGCAAGGTGAGGGACTCGACGAGAAAGGTATCGATAAAGCCACCGGAAAGGTGATTGTGGAGGTGGATAAGAAATACTTCCGTCCCGCTGAGGTTGACCAATTGCTTGGCGACCCCACTAAGGCGAAGACCCAGCTAGGCTGGAATCCCCGCAAAACATCTTTCGACGAACTTGTAAAGTTAATGGTGGAGCACGACTTGCAGCACATCCGCAAGGTCTATCATTTGTAAGTGTTAAGTTGTAAGTGTAAAGTGTTAAGTGAAGCCGCTTGTGCGGCTGTGTTTCTTTTCCTCTTGTTTTTCTTGCCTTCTTGTTTTCTTGTCTTCTTGTCTTCTTGTTTTCTTGTTTTCTTGTCTTCTTGTTTTCTTGTTTTCTTGTCTTCTTGTTTTCTTGTCTTCTTGCCTTCTTGTTTTCTTGTCTTCTTGTCTTCTTGTCTTCTTGTCTTCTTGTTTTCTTGTCTTCTTGTTATCTATAAAAAAGATGGATAAAAATTCTAAAATTTACGTTGCTGGGCATCGGGGATTGGTAGGCTCGGCGATTTGGAAAAGCCTTGAGAAAAAGGGTTATACTAATCTAATTGGGCGCACTCACAGCGAACTTGACCTGATGGATGCTGTGGCGGTGCGTCGGTTTTTTGATGAAGAGCAGCCTGAGTATGTGGTACTTGCCGCCGCTCATGTGGGTGGTATCATGGCAAACCTCAAGTATCGTGCCGACTTTATCTACCAAAACCTGCAGATTCAGCAGAATGTGATAGGGGAGAGCTGGCGGCATGGCGTGAAGAAATTGCTCTTCCTGGGTAGTACCTGCATCTATCCCCGTGAGGCACCGCAGCCCATTCCCGAGACAGCATTGCTCACTGCGCCTTTGGAATATACCAACGAGCCTTACGCAATAGCCAAAATTGCTGGCTTGAAGATGTGCGAGAGTTTCAATTTGCAATATGGCACCAACTATATCGCTGTGATGCCCACTAACCTCTATGGTCCCAACGACAACTTCAACCTTGAGACCAGCCATGTGATGCCGGCGATGATACGCAAGATGCACCTCGCCAAGATGCTTAACGAGGGCAACTGGGACGCACTGCGTGCCGACCTTGACAGCCGCCCGGTGGAAGGCATCGACGGCAAGGCTCCGCAAGAGGAGATTGAGACGTTGCTCGGCCGCTATGGCATCAACCGCGAGCGGCTCAATCTGTGGGGCACGGGCGCTCCCATCCGCGAATTCTTATGGAGCGAGGATATGGCAGATGCCAGTGTCTATTGCCTTGAGCATATCGACTTCGACGACGTGCGCGGCACCGACCCCGAAGTGCGCAACTGCCACATCAACATAGGCAGCGGCAAAGAGATAACAATCAAGCGGCTAGCTGAACTTGTTCAGGAAACTGTGGACTATAAGGGAATCATAGAGTGGGACAGCACAAAACCCGACGGCACCCTGCGCAAACTCACTGATGTCTCAAAACTCCACTCCCTCGGTTGGCATCACACGATGGAGATAGAAAACGGCGTGCCAGCACTATATCACTGGTATCTATCAAGCATTGGATAATAAAAATCGCCAGCGGCAGATGTGTTGCTGGCGATTCTTTATATGTTGATAGACCTTTAGAAAGGCAGGTCGTCTTCTTGAGATTGTTCAAAATTCATGTCGGGGGCTGGTGGAGCAGGAGCTTCTGCTGCTGGTGGAGCATCGTTTACTAGTGCTGGTGCGGTGGGAGCAGTTGCATTCTCGTCAATCTTTTCGGCCTTCCATCCACGAATGTCGGTGTAGTAACGTCCTTGATACTCACGGCAGTCGATGTCGAAACTGAGTGTAATCATGTCGCCCACGTTGAGGGGGAACTGGTCGGCGCGGTCACCAAAGAAGTCAAAATAAATTTTGCGTGGAAAACTGTCGAGAGTCTCGAGCAGATAGTTCTGCTTTTTCCAGGGGTTGCCAGCCTTAGAAGTGCCGCTCTGCAGGTCAAACTTCTGTATAATCTTACCTTTTACTTCCATTTTACTTGTGTTTTATGATGTTATTGTTTATGCGTTTTTGAAAAGTTGTGCAAAGTTAGTCAATCATTTTGTTTAATGAAAATATTGCGCGATGAAATTATTAACAATTTTGTTTTTTATATTTTAAAGGAGTAATCGAGCAATCGATAAGTCGAGCAATCGATCAGTCGAGTATTTGTCATAGCCTAATGAATGTTGGAAAAAACCAGCCTTGCGGTGTGAGACTGCAAGGCTGGTAGTAGGGGAGAGAGTAGTGGAGAGGGGAGAGAGTCGTGGAGTTTATTGGTTTCCAAGCAGGATGTTGTAAACCGAAGTGACATCTGCGCTGGTGATATTGCCGTCACCATTCTGGTCGGCGTTCACTACGCCAGTGTAATCATTGTTGAGCATAATGTTGTAGAGCAATGTAACATCGGTGGCGGTAACATTGCCGTCGCCGTTGACATCGCCTGGAATCGCTGTAGAATTTGGCATGTCGTCAACCGAGGCGGTCTGCACGGCGGTGCGGTCGTAGTGTACATACTTGATGTTGCCAAACAAGATGTCGCCGTCCCAAGCTTGAACTGGCAGCAGCTCGTCGTTCTCGTCATACTCCTCGTCGGTATTGTAGTGACGCAGGTAGAACGAGTCGTAGCACCACTGCTGGCTTGCGCCAACCTCGTCGCCATCACCGGTGAAGTGCACGAATGGTTCATTATAGATGTCGAACGCCATCGTCTTCCATCCGCGGTAGTCCATTACTACATGCTCGTTCTGGATGAGTCCTGATGCACCTGTGCCTTTGAGGCGCACCATGTGGCAAACCTGGTTGTTTGAGCCATCGGCAAAGAACTCACATTGCAGCACAGCGTCGTAGCTGTCGGTGAGGTAGTTGTTCTGGCTGTAGCTGCGGTACTCGCGTATCTGCCAGGGACCGTCGCAGTCCTGGTTGAACTCGTAGTGGAGCAGGTAGGACTTGGTGAGGTCGGTGCGTGGCACGGTGTTGGTGAGGGTGATATAATTAGAGTTTTCTTCAGCCACACCATCCTTCGAGGTGGTGTGGGTTGTAGAACCCGAGCCATCAGGACTCCACCAGTGGTTCAATACCGAGCCGTCCTCAATCATAGTGTAGTCGAGCACTGGACGGTACTCTGTCATGAAGCGGATATACTGTGTGATGTTGCTGGTGTTGCCCGAGAGGTCGGTGAAGGTGCCGTTAATCTTCACTCGGTAGGTCTTGTCGAGCTTGAGGTCGGCGTTGGGATAGAAATGGATTACCGAAGCGTCGCGCACTACCATGTGTGTGATTACGCCTTCCACCATCTCACCGTCGGCGCACTCGAGAGTAATCACCTCGGTGGCGTCATCGTCGTTCCATGCGAGTTCCTCGTTGAATTCCACGCGGATGGCAGGGCGAAGGGTGTAGAGCATTGTCTCGCCCTCAACAGGAGTGCTATTGGCGATGTAAGGAGCCTCAACGTCGGCAGGCACTGTCATGAAGTTGAACACGTAGTTGCCGCCTTCCTCGCCGTCGCCGTCACCGTCAAGCAGCTGGTTGGTCTGCGCGTTTCGTGCTATGCTACCATCGATGGTGATAGTGTAGCTCATGTCGTCGAGCAGCTGGTTGAGGACGATGCGCAGGGTGTAGTCATTGTCCCACGAGAGTGTTACATTGCCATTGTGGTTGATTGAGAACGCTTGTTCAACACTTTCTTGGTTCATCTTGCGTGAGAATGTGAGCACCATGTCGTTGAGAATCTTCACGGCATCGGGGTTGCTGATGTTGTTAGACGACACTACGGCAGGAGCATTTGATGTAAGCTCAACGTTTGCCCATGTCACGTTGTCGCCAGCGAGACCTTGAGTGTCGTAGTTCAGTGTCACGGTGCGGGTGGCGCTGGTGTAGCCAGGGCAGGTGTAGGTGATTTCGTAGGTCTCGCCAGGTGTCAGCCCCTCAAAGAGGAAGAAACCATTGTGAACAAGATCCTTACTGTTTACATAGTTGTGGAACAGCGACTCGTAGCTGTCGGTGACGATAGTCTGTCCGTTGCAGGTCACGCTCACGTTGTCGATGGGCTGACCGTTCTCGCTGTTTTTCACAACGCCGGCGAGCATCACCTTCTCGGGACGGTCGAGGTCGCGATACTCCATGATAGAGCGGAAGGTGCCGAACGCCTCTAGGCGCTTGTAGCTCTCGTTGATATTGAGGGCCTGCTGCATGGGCAGGGTGTGGAAACCACCTTCGCTGAGCAGCGACGCCATGTTGGTGCGGCGGTTCACCGAGAGGTATGGGTACTGGTTGGTGTGGGTGGTGGGAGTGGGGTCATACCAGCAGCGGTCGTACCAATTGCCACGAGTAGTGGTCTCATACATCACACTGGTGAGGTTGGGAGTGAGGATTTCGCCATAGGCCTTGCCGCCGTGAGGTGTCTTCTCAATCTCCACGCCGTTTTTGCGCCATCCGCCAAAGAGCATCAGCGTGCTATTGGTGTTGGCACCGGCATCGCTGTGGATGGAGTAGAAGAAGTCGGCTCCCCAGGCGTTTGCCATGTCAGAGCGTTCCTCGAGGCTCACCTCGGTATTGTCGTCCTCACGGGTCATTTGAATGTTGCTGGTTGTGGCAGTGGTGTATTCCATGAGGTATTCACGGGTGGCGAGTCCCACGCGCAGCACCTTCTGTGCCTCGGTGTAGCCATACATACCCATATTCTCGGTCTTGCTGTGACCTGGGTCTATCCATAGCTTAAAGTCGCCCCAGTCGGCTTTCTCTTGGTCTTGTGCGTTAACAACTGGTGTTGTCGCGAAGCAGCCAATAGCAGCTACTATCGCTAGTTTCATAAAGTTTTTCATAGCTGCTATCAATAATTGAGGTTAATAATGTAGATTGCACCATCGGTGTCGTTGTCGAAGGCAAGTTTGGTGCCGTCGGGCGACACGGCGATAGTCACGGGAATAACATCGCTGTTAGGGGTGATGTTGAATGTGTTGCCGTTGTCAATGTTCACGCAGTAGATGTCGCTGCCTATGAAACGGTGGCCGTCGTCGGCGATGAGCGTCATCATCAGGTTATGGCTGTCGGGCAGCCAAGAGGCGTGAGAACCCTTACCAAGGCTCACGAGTCCTGTGCCGTCGGCATTGCACACAAAGAGGCCTTTGGTCACGATTTGGAACGCGATTTTGGTGCCGTCGGGCGAGAGGGCGGGGTTGATTACCCAGTTGCCGGCATAGTCGCTGAGGCCGTCAATCTTGGTTGTGGCATTCTGTGGCTCGTCGAGCATGATTTGGAGCGCATTGGTCGCTCCAAGCACCGTTGAGCGTTTGAGGTTGCGGCTTGCAGGTGCCACTTCTTGAATTTTTCCTGTGGCGGCGTTCACACGCTCGATGCGTGTCATGCGCTTTTGGTTCTCGATAGAGTAGGGGGTGCTCAGGATTTCCTGATTGCTCCCCCAGCGCATCTGGTAGCCGGCACCAGGAGCTTGCGAGATTTGGCGCAGGTCGGCGCCGTTGGCTTGCGCCACCCAGATTCCAACGAAGTTGTCGCCGGTGACTGCGATTTGCGAGCCGTCGGGAGACCATGTGGGAGCCATGAGTCCCTGTTCCGCCTTGATGAGCAGTTGTGGCTCGCTCCAGGAGGTGGGCTGTGCCACGAGGCTGCCGCATGACAGCAATGCTGCTGCCGCAATGATTAGTTTTCTTTTCATTGGCTTTTTTGTGTTAAATGGTTAATTTATTGATTGGTTTATAGAATAAAAAGATGTTTTTCGGTGTGTTTTTATTTCATTTGCTAAGGTAAGGCTTATTTTTGAATTGGCAAAATTATTTTAGGTTTTTTTAGAAAAGTGAGAGATCTCGGCGACAACGTCGCAACATTTAGACAAGAAACAACGCCGCAATATTTAGACAGTCCCTATGTTTGCAAACTCAAAAGCAAACATAAGGACTTTTTCTTGTTTTT
>CALGGO010000108.1 GCA_937916085.1 uncultured Prevotellaceae bacterium
AAAGTTTTTGTTTTCACCTCTAAATTACTAAATATCAGCGATATGTGCAACTTTTTCATTATAAAAATATATAAAATTAATTCAACCAACAGGTAAATAAAGATATTTATAACTGAATAATTTATTGATTATTGTTTAACATAAACTGCATAGCCCTTGGCTTCGAGAGCGATAGATGGAGTTGAGGAGAAGGCCTCACTTTGCACCTTGGTAGCCACATTGGTAGAGATTGACTGGCTATCAAGCCACTTCACATAATTACCAGCCGAGACTCCGTTAAGTTTCACGTTCACTGCCTGAGCACTCAAGTTCATGACCACAAGCACGCGTGATGTGCCACTGGTCTTGGTGTAGGCAAGCACTCCAGCATTATCGGTGGTGTGGAAATAAGGCTCCACATTGTCGGCAAGAGCAGCTTGAGTGTGACGCAGAGCAACGAGGGTGCGCACAGTGTTCTTCATCTTAGCATCTATGCTGTTCCAGTTAATCTTCTCATCGGTGAAGTAGTTGAGAGTCTGTGCACAACCTATTTCTTGACCATTGTAGAGCAATGGCATTCCGTAGAGTGTGAATTCAAGCACTGTGAGGGCATGACGATTGGCTCCATACAATGAGATGAGCGTCTTGCCACCATCGTTGTAGGCCACGTCATGGTTAGTGAGATATACCATGCGAGCCACTCTAGCGTTCTTGCTGGCAGCCACAAAGTTCTCGCAACGCGACCTCAAATTCTCGCCACTGGTTCCGTTAGGGCCGAAGCCAGCAAGTTGTGACTCTTGGAAATTCCATGCGTAGTCATAGTCGAAGCCCACAGCGAGCAAGCGCTTGGCATCTTGCACGATATCGGCCTCGGCAAGGAAATAAATGGTCTTACCACTCTTGTGACTCCTCACCTCGGGGATGGCATCTTGCCAGTACTGGGTTGGAATCTCGGGGCTTGAGGCAAAGTCGCAACGGAAACCGTCGACATCGGCATTATCAAGCCAGAACTTGAGAGCACTTGTCATTGCTGCCTGCAAACTGGCATTGGAATAATCGAGCTGATACACGTCGTTCCAGCCCATGGGATTTACCATTGAACCGCCTTGCCTCTTGTAGTACTCAGGATGCTCGGTCACCCAGCGGGCATTGGTGGCTGTGTGATTAGGAACCCAGTCGAGCCACACTTGCATGTTGAGCTGATGAGCACGAGCAACGAGGTTCTTCAAGTCGGCTATAGTACCGTAACTGGGGTTAGTGGCCTGAAAATCGGTTGCCGCATATGGGCTATTGATGCCACCACCACGAGGATAAATGGGCATGAGCCACACTATATCAACACCCAGAGTCTTCAGCTCGCTGAGTTTTTCTTGCGCAGCCTTGAATGTTCCAGCACTAGTGAAAGAGCCAACATTCATCTCATAGATGACGCGATTCTTAAGACTTACTGGATCGGTGTTGTCGATAGTAATGTTAACGCCAGTAGTGGGGGTTGTTCCACCACCGCCGTTTCCATTATTGTTTCCACCATTGGGAGAAGGCTCGTCACCGCCACATGCGCTCATAGTGAAACAGGCTACAAAGGCAAGTAAGTATAATCTAATATTCTTTGTCATTTCTTTCAGTTTTTAAAAATGTGCCGAGGTTCTCTGCACATGGGTATTGAATCCCCGGCACGATGAAGCAGAATTGTTACTGTATTATAAAGATTTAGAATGTTTTCACTATCTCGTAGCTATTGTCGGAAGCAATCTTGATGATCACATCGGTGTTACCCGAGATATCGGGACTCTGATTGCCGGCGCCACTGTTATTAGGAATAACATTGACAGGGACATTAGCTGTGAAGGTGTGATAGTAGTAGTTCACGCCATTGATGGTGAAGGGCCCACTGGCTGCCGCACCTGGCCATCCGCCGCATAACTCGCCCAAGTCACCCCACACATAGAATGAGATGCTGCTCCAGCCACTCTCATCGATATTGGCGTACACAGTAAACTGGTTTTCATCATTGAGAATGGGGCCGTTGCTCACGGTGTAAGAACCATCGGCGGCAATGCGCACGAAGGTGTCGTGGTCGAACGTGTAACCTTGCATAATGTCGACCTGCGAGCCATTGTTATTGTTGTTGATGATCCAGTTGGTGGATGCAGTCTTGCTGTAGGCACGCGACATCTCAAATACCATCCACTGCTCGCCGTTGATATTCACGACAGATGAGTAGTGAACACCAGGCCAGCCAGCCTCAACGTCGGCACCACCAGCCCACACATACATGCTGTAGTCGCTCCATCCAAGGTTGCTCAGCACATACATCTTGGGAGCTGGGTCCTCGTCAATCTGGTAATTCAGGTTGCCAAGCTCATCGATAAATACTGTGAGATAGACATCTTCCTCACCAAGGGTGAAGTCTTGCATGAGGTCGATTTGCTGACCACCATTATTATTGTTGGCGATATAGTTAAGAGCTGCACCATAATATTCATCACTTGGGGTGAATTCATAGTAGGTCTTGCCATTCTTGCTGGCAGTACCAGTTGATTGCAATCCTGGCCATCCTGGCATTGAGCCAGCCTCGGGCCAAGCGTAAAGTGCCATTGCGCCCCAACCTGCCATGTCGCAGATGAAGATTTTGCCCTTAGGACCTGTAACAGGAGGTATGGTGGTGAGAGTAAACGGCACTTGAATCACGTTGGATGTCACGCTCGTTGACTCGTTGCTGCCGTAGGTAGCTACTAAGCGGAATTCCAAGTCGGCAGTAGAGGTCTCATCCACACTGCGAACCATGCCAAAGTTCTGCATCATCACCTTTGCTATGTCTTCGTAAGCGAGGGAGAGATAGTTCTCGCTAATTGCTGTGCCAAAGGCAACAGGATTGGCAAAATCGTTACCCATGAGGTCACCTTGAAGCACATACTGAATGCCCTGATATTCGTAGGAACCAATGCTTGTCGACTGCATATCGTCGTCCATATAGAACTTGGCTGCTTCCCATGTGAAAGTATATACGGTAGAGGTACCGTCAATGTCGTTAGGCAGTTTGTTAAGCTCTGGCTCCACCAAGCGAGTGAGCTGAGGCATGTCGTCGGGCGAGCAAGAAGATAATCCAACCGACACGAGCAGTGCCATTAACATTAAATTATAATATTTTTTCATTTTTCTTCAGTTATTTAGGAGGTTAATCAATATCCAGGATTTTGCACTAAATTACTGTTGGCTGAGAGGTCGGTTGAAGGCAACGGATAGAGCAAATATTTGTCATCTATGCGTTGAGAACCAGCAAAGGCTCCATTCTTCCACGACCACACTTTACCATCAACGAATCGGTTGAATCGAATCATGTCGGTGCGGCGATGAGCCTCCCAATAGAGCTCGCGCGCACGCTCGTCAAGCAGCTTGTCGAGTGTCAACTCGCTCAAGGAGTTTATGTTGTGGCTTGTGTTGCCATAGGCACGCTCTTGAATGCGGTTGTAATAGTTGATAGCATTGGTGGCAGTAGCATTGCTTGCACCACGCATTGCGCACTCCACATAGAGCAGATAGGCATCGGCAAGTCGATACAATGGGAAATCGGTGTCGGGGAAGGTATTGTCTTTACCCTTGCCTCCATCGCGGGTCAAGTTGGTATATTTCACTACCGAGAAGCCCTGCTTGAAGTCGTTCCACTCGTGAATTTCCTGCGTGCGGTTTTCGGTGAAGAACAGAGCGCGACTGTCACCCTCCTCAAAGAGTTGGCTCAAGTCGTGTGGAGAACGAATTCCACTCCAGTACTGTGGCAAGCCATAGTTGTCGCCTGGAGCCATGTCGTCGCCATAAGCTCCGGCACACAGATAGGTTGTGCCACCATAGCTTTGAGCGTACACTCCATCATAGATGATGGGGAAAATCATCTCAGGCGACAGGTCATTATCGGCCTGGAAATTGTACTTATAAGTGGGTTCAAGTGCGTAACCGCCATTGTCGATGATGTCGGCCAGACAAGCAGCGGCATCGTTGTAGTGACTGCCTTGTCCATAAACCTCGGCATTGATGTAAAGATTAGCAAGCATCATGTCGGCGACATAGCGATTCACTTTGCCATATCCCGCAACACTCTTGGCGGGTAGGTCGTTAATCACAGCTTTCAGCTCGCTTTCAATCCATGGGAACAAGAAGTCGCGGCCTCGCTGCTCTGGCATGTAGGCACCAATTCCTGTTGACTCGTCGGTGAAAGGCACATTGCCATAGAAGTTCATCAGCACATAGTAGGAATAGGCGCGCAAGGCACGCACTTCGGCGCGGTTAACATTGGCTGCTGCAATCTGAGCGTCTGTCAAGTTGCGAGATGCCAACTTGTCGGGTGTGGTTTGAATAAGGAATTCGTTGCAGAACGCATTGATGAGCTCAAGACGATCGTAGTTGAGCATGATAAAGCGATTGGTGGGAGTCCATTGAACAAAGTTCAAGCCGTTGAGACCCTCGTCGCTCCATGCCACCAGTGCTTCGTCGGTGGGAAGCTCCTCAAGGTTCCACAAGGTGCGCGTGAAAGTTGCCTCTCCCTGGTCGGCACCCACGATGTCGCCCGACGAGGGGCCATCGCTGCCAGGAATAGCAAACGCAGAGTAAATCTTTGCCGTGTAAAGTTCATAGGCATTGGGGTCATCCCATGCTACCTCGGGCAAGATGGTGGTTGGAGTCAATGGCTCGGTATTCAAGTCATCGACACACGACGACAAGACCATCAAGCACATCCCAGCACCAATCATGAATTTATTTAATATCTTCATGTTCTTTATTTTTTAATATAAGGTGAAACTTGTTAGTTAGAAATTTAGTGAAAGACCTAACATGTAGGTGACAGGGCGTGGATAGAAGTTGTCGTCAAATCCTCCGCTAATCTCTGGATCAAGACCCTTGTACTTGGTGAAAACAAATGGGTTTTGAACTGTGGCATAAACGCGACCTCCCAATCGTGACGCAAAGAGATTCTCAAAAGAGTATCCCAGTGTGATGTTGTCGATGCGGAAGAATGCTCCATTCTGAACATAGTAGTCACTGAGCACCTTGGAGGTTTGCCAGTTAGTGTCGAAGGCATAGTCGGTACGGTTGCTCAAGAACGCGTTGGCAAATAGGCGAGCACGCGAAAGCTCGGCACTATTGCTTGCCACCGAGTTGTAAATCCAGTTACCGCCTTGACCGTGACCAGCAACCGAGAAGTCCCAGTTCTTATACTGCAACTTGGTGCTGAAACCATAGGTCACGCTTGGGTCGGCATTGTGATAGAAATACAAGTCATTCTCATCGACAATGCCATCATCGTTGCGGTCAACAAACACTCCTTCAAGAGGATGTCCATCGGAGTCATACACTTGCTCATACACATAGAACATTCCTGCAGGTTGGTCAACGGCGTGGGCTTTGAGCTGGAACGAGCCGTCGCCACTGCTAGTGCGGCCAAATCGGCGAATCTCGGCACTGTTGTCACCATTGGTTAGCTCTATGATCTTATTCTTGTTCCATGCAACATTGGTGTTAATCTCCCAAGTGACGTCGTTGGTGCGAATGGGAACAAAATTCATGGTCAACTCAAGACCAGTGTTGGTCAATGAGCCAATGTTGGCAACCACATACTCTGCAAAGTTCACACCTGCTGGCACTTTGGCCTCGGCGTTGATCAAGTCGGTGGTCTTGCGGTGATAGAAGTCGAGCGAACCATTAATGCGGTTATCAAGGAAGCCGAAGTCAATACCTGCATTCCAAGTGGTGGTGGTCTCCCACTTCAAGTCCTCATTATAGGCATTGGGCTTGAGCAGACGGCTCCACTCGCCATCGCGATAGTAACTTGCCGCATTGTTGATGCTGTAAGAGTAAGAACCCAAGTAAGGATAGTCACCTTGATTAATGTCTTGCTGACCAGTCTTACCCCAGCCTAAGCGCAGCTTCAAGTTGCTCAAGGTGTTTTGCTCTTTCATGAAGGCCTCCTCGCTGATGCGCCAAGCAAGTGCAAGCGATGGGAACAGACCCCAGCGGTTTTTCTTGGCAAAGCGAGATGAGCCGTCGTCACGCAAAGTGAATGTGGCAAGATAACGATTGTCGTAGCTGTAGTTTACACGACCGAAGAACGACAAGATATAGTGCTCGGTCTTGCTTTCGCCTTGGCTTATAGAAGTTTCCTTGGGTACCAAATTTCCATCAACATCACGCTCATGTTGACCTACGGTGTACCAGTCATTGCGCACAAAGTAGTGCTGCCATGAGTAACCAGCCATAATATCAAAATGACTTTTTATGCTTTCTAAATCACGTGCGTAGGTGGCATAGAAATCAAGTTGCTTGTTGGTGCGGTGGTTAGTCCAGTCGTTGCGGAAACCAAGTGAGTTAGCAAATGATGGAGCATCAAATGGCGCTTCGCTATAGCCCTTGCTGCTCGACGCATCTATCGAGAGGTTTAAGTTGGCTTTCAAGCCAGGAACAAAAAACGCATTATATTCTAGTTGGGCACTTCCAATAAAGTTCCACACCTTGGCTTGGTCGTCCCAGCATTCAAGAATCGAAACAGGGTTCTTAGTGGCAACACTGATGAGGTTGCCATCGTCACCCACCCATGACCAGTAGCCGTGATAGGGGCTATTGTCGTCATAAACAGGCTTGGTGGGATCCATAAAGATGGCGGCTCCCACAGCACCTCCGTTGGCAAAGTTGCTCTTGATGTGCATAGCCTTACCAAAGAGGCTTGCCTTGAGATGGCCATTGAAGAACGATGGTGTGAGGGCAATGCTACCAGTGTAGCGGCGCATGTGGTCGGTTTTAAGGATACCATTATTGTTGGTATAGCCCAGCGAAATGCGATAAGGCATGAACTCGCCTATCGAGCCCAGGGCACTGATATTGTGCTCGGTGCTTATCGCTGTGCGGAAAATCTCCTTTTGCCAGTCGGTATTGGCGTTGCTCACACTTTCCCACTCACCAGTCTCGGGATTCATGGCAAGACCGAGTTTGGTGTAAACCTCGTTCTGGTTGCTGGCACCTGCAAAAGTGTTCTTAATCAAGTCTTGGAACTCATTGCCGTCGAGCACATTGATCTTTTTCTTGATGTGACTAATCGAGACTGTGCCGTCGTAGGTAATCTTTACTCTGCCCGATTTTCCTTTCTTGGTGGTGATGAGGATCACACCGTTTGAAGCGCGGCTACCATAGATTGCGGTGGCACTTGCATCCTTCAACACGGTGAAACTCTCAATGTCGTTAGGGTCGATAGTGCTGAGCATATTGCCCACGCCACCTATTCCAGAGTTGTCGAGATAAACACCATCGAGAATAATCAATGGGTCATTACTTGCCGAGAGTGACGAGCCGCCACGGATGCGGATGCTCGAGCCACCGGTAGCGCTACCACCACCACTAGTCACTGTCACACCTGCAATCTTACCAACGAGCATGTCGTCGGCCGTAGATGCCACACCCTTAAGCTTGGGATCAGCTTCAAGCGTGGCTAGCGAACCGGTAGCGTCACTTTTCTTTACCGTACCGTAACCAATCACAACGACCTCATTCAGCATCTCGCTGTCTTCCACTAAGGTGATTACCATGCCATCGGCGGCAGGCACCTCTTGAGCCACATAGCCAATGTAAGTCACTTCGAGCAATGTACCAGGAGCACATTGCAACTCAAATTTGCCATCGAAATCGGTCGCAGTTCCTTCGGTGCCGCCTTTTACCCTGACGCTGGCGCCTGGCAGGCCTTCGCCCGACGTGTCGATGACGCTTCCTCTAATCTTTGTTGCCGATTGTGCCATAGCACTTACCGTACCCATTAGCATCAGGCAACAAATCATAGCTAAGCGAATGATTTTTGTTAATCCTTTCATCTTACAGTTTTTAAGTTAAATAATTAATTATGAAATTTTTCGCAAAAATATAATAGATTTATGCATTGGTCGTTATCTATTTAAAGGTACAAATGTTCTTTTTAAACGATTTTTGCATTAAAACACGACAAAACCCCTACCATTTATGGCCAAAAACATTAACCAGTTGAATCTGCAGTATATTAATGATCGCTGTGATAATCAGATTAACTTCTACCTTGACGAGCGCTTCTACATCAGCATTAGTACAAATGGTTTTACGTCAGAGAACATCAAGGTAAGACAGCCCTACCGTCTTGACGATGGCCGAGTATTATTAATCACAGGTGGTGAGGCGCTAATTAATATCAACCTTAAGAATTATACGTTGAAAAAAAATATGGGCTTAGTGAGCTTGCCCAATACGATTATTGAGATATTGGAAAGGAGCGATGATTTTGACTTCATGGCATTCTCTTTTCCCACCGACCTGCCCATAGTGGTCAAAATTGACAGCGAGTTGGTGTTTGACCTCAACGACGGCCAAAGCTCGCTCATAAGAGAGTATTTCAACCTTATGTGGAGCGAGGTTCATCAGCCCGAAGTGATGTCTGCTGTCATTGAACACTTGCAGCTGGCGATGCTCATGAAGATGTATAAAATGAACGAGATGCAGCATGAGATGCGTGATGTAACCGAAACAAGAGAATATGTCACCCTGCATCGGTTCATAAGGCTCGTAATAGAGCACAGCACGATGCATCGCAACATTCCTTTTTACGCCAGCAAACTGTGCCTCACCCCCAATCATCTAGGGACAATCATCAAGCAAGCCAGCGGACTCACTGCCATGCAATGGATCAACCGTTTCATCATTCAGGAGGCAAAAGTGCAACTCAAATACAGCGATAGCTCCATCCTTGAAATCTCAGAGCAGCTCAACTTCCCCAACCCTTCCTTCTTCTCCAGATTCTTCAAGCGCCTGACGGGCATGACACCCAACGAATACCGACAGCTGTAACCTTTACTGAGTCCACTTTAAAAATCAATAAAAAGTTGGTTGCCAGTTTTCACAACCGGCAACCAACAATACACGTATTCTGAAAAATTACTAATCTTTATTTTATAATCTTAGAAGAAGATTTAGAGCCGTTGCTGTACTCCTTCACAACGATATTCACACCGTTGAAAGGCTTGCTGCTCGACTGCCCCATGGCATTGTAGTAGGTAACCTGCTCCACTTGTCGTGAAGGATCAACCGAAACACCATTAATGGCGGTGATGACATCCTCTTCCTTTATTGTGGTTTCATAAATAGCCTCTAAGATGTAATAGATACTCTCATCGTCGTTATCGCCACGGAGAACAGCATGGCTGGCTGTCAAATCTTTTCCGTCTTGACTGGCATTTTTCATATTAGCATCTTTTTTGTAATAGAGGCGCACTGTGAACTGAACTGGCAATTCATCAATCACACCCGTCTCAGTGTCATTTTCGCGCACCTTCTGCGCTCCAAAGGTCATCTTGAGGTCGCCTTCATAGGTGGCATCAAATTCCTTATCACCGAAGACATATTCGTTGATACCATCAACGCTGATGTTCTCATTGTCGGCATTGTTGATGTCATCATACATATATTCGCCATTGGTGCCCAAGCGAATCATGTGAGCCTCACGCTCAGCCTCGGTCAAATTGGGGTTTGACTCATTGAGCAACGAAGGATCGACCTTGCGCCATACGCGGGCCTTGTAGAGCTCGTAACCGTTAGGGATATTAAGGTTGTCAACATTGAGTGGTATGTTGTAGTAGCAATAGGTCTTTCCATTCTCCTCCCAACTGTACTTGCTCATCTCAGCGTTTTCAGCTTTCACCGTCATAGTGCCCGATGGTGCAAGCTGCGCCGGTCCGCCGTAGGTGTTGTAGTCGGTGCGCTGCTGGCCGCTGAGGTTAAGGCCCTTAGAGAAAGCCTTCACAACCGGGGTATAAACGAAGATGCCGTTTTGCTCATCATCGGCAACGTAGTTATCGACGAAGCTTGCCCAAGCCGTCTGCTCCATGTCGGGCGACACGGGCACATCGGGCGACGTGGCATAGTAGCTTGAGCCCATGTCGTTCATGCTCACGGTGTAGAAGTTGCCTTGGTTGCCCGCCATGCCTGTAGGCGGCAACTCCTGCTCGGTCTCGTCGGTGGCAGCCGTCTTGAGGATGTAGCGGCTGTCGCTTTCAGTCCAGCGGTAGGCCTCATAGCGCAGGATGTCGCTCTTGCTGCTGAATTGCACGCTGGTCTTGAAAGCCACCGAGGATGTCAGGGCGTGGTCGGTGTCGGCATCCACGGCAACCTGGTCGTAGCCGCCAATCTGCGTTTCAGTCTTATGTATGGGCACGACCACGTAATTGCTGTGAGCCGCGTTCTCGCCCACTGAGGTGTCGGTGTAGTTGCTGGTCACGCTGTAGCGGTAGGCATTGGGGTGCGTGTTCTCGCCCACAGCGGCGACGAAATTGTCGAAAATAACCAGTCTCTCAAGGTCGATATAGCCATTCTCATCAACGCTATAGGTGTGTGTCCAGGCGCTGTTGCCCTCCACGTTGTCGCCGTTGGCATGGTAGCCGGCAATGTCGCCGCTCTCCTCGCCCATGGCATGGGGGAACAGCGCCTTATCGGCTTGATTGGCCATTTGCACCGTGAGCGTGTTCTGTGACGGGTCAAATGTGATGGTTGCCACAGTCACAGCGTCGGTACCTTGCTCGCCTCCCAGGGGTTGGCGGGTGATGGTGAGTTGTGTGCCGGCGTCGATCTTCTCGGTCTTGATGCCGTTGAGGCTGTTGCTGAGCATGATTTTGTTAGAGTAGCAGTTGCGCAGTTCTTGCGGCTCAAAGCGGCTGTAGTGTGACAGGTCTTGAAGGGTGAGCATCTCGGTGGGGTCGGTGCCGGGAATGACAAAACTCTGGTAGTTCGACATCTGCGTGTGCAGGAAGCGGTCGATATCGGTGCCGGAGACGGCAAAGGTCACGGTGTAGCTGTGGCCGTAGCGGGGCTGATAGACGTTGACATAGGTCTTGTCGCCGGTGGGCATGTTGCTCAGAGTGACCTGCACGCGCTGGCTCTCGTCGTTCTGGTCGTCCAGCACGTTGCCCTGCGCATCGGTGTACTGGCCCTGTTCGTTCATGTAATAAACGGGCACGATGTGCTCCACGCCAAACTCGTCGATGATCACCTGCCACAGGTCATAGGCCTGCTCGTTGCCTGGCATGAACAAGTCGAGGTTGCTGTTCCAGGTGAGCGTGAGCATCATGTGGTCGTCCTCGGTCTTGTCGGGGGTGGCAGTGACCGGCTCCTGGTGGATGACATAGAGTGCCAACGTTGGCCGGTGCTCAAGGTTATAGACGAAATAGTCCACTCGAGCCTGGTCACGGTTGCCGTCATTCATCATGCGGTAGTCGGGCACGAAGAACATCATGTCGCGCACATCCTGGCAGTTGGAGCCATCTTCCTTCGGGTCAAACATCATGAATTGGTGTCCCACTCCTGTTCCATCGCGACGATAAGTGGTAGGTATCGACGTGCAGTCATGCTCAATGTCTAATGACTGCATGTTAATCAGTTTTTGATACAAGTCATAGTTGCCTGTGGCTGTACTCATATCATAGGCACTGAACTGCTCAAACATGTGGTGAATAATATAGTCGGCATCATGTTCTACCCAATGCTCCCTGCCATTGGAGGGATTATAGTAGAAATGGGGGAACGCAGTGTAGAGGTAAGTGTCGCGTGTTGTTCCGCTCTGGTCGGGGTCTGACGCATAGGCTCTTGTTGACTCAAACGGGATGCGCAGCCCACCCTTGCCCAGGATATAGAACTTGTTCATCTTGTCACAGTCAATCTTGAACAACGTGCCGGCATCCAGCCCCTCACCGGTACGTTTTGCCTCGGTGAGAATGCGCGCCGACTTGACTATTTTTGACGTATAATACCGATTGTAAGCCTGATAGTTTGGGAATAACATAGTTTCTGGATAATATTTTGCCAGGTATTCATCCATGGCTGTTGAGGTTAAGACGTATCTATAATCATCAAAGTCATCGGGCATTTCAATGAGCACCAGGGTGATGCCATCCACGTCGGGCCTTAAGGTGTGGGGGTTGCGCATGGCGTAACAGGCGTTCTGGATGCCGTCATAGCCATCGAAATAAGCGCTCAGAGCGGGAGTTCCCCACCCCAATCGGCGGCCACCAAATCTGTTGCTCGTGAAATTGGCGGCGTCGCCATTAAAGGCATATTGATCACCCGTGCGGTGATACAATTCGAATATTCCGGGATAAGACACTTCCTTATAAGGCTCAGTAAAATTGCCGTCTCGGTCGAAGCCGCGGCGCAGGTTGCCGGGAATTTCGGTGTCGTTATACACATTGGTGAGCAGCGCCACAATTTGGTCGGGGTCGGTGGCCACTTCGCTCATCTTGCTTGTGTGGGTGTTGCCGTCAATGTCGGTCCATTCATAAGTCTTGTTGTCAAAGAACTCCTTGGTGGTGAAGCCATGATACTTCACCGGACGGGTGTGCTCAATGGTCATCGTAGGCAGGAAGTTTGACTGCGCGCTTACGGTCTCGGTAACCGGGTCGCCACCTTCCTCGGGGACGGTCGTGGCCTGATAGGAGTAGAAGCTGGCCCCTTGACGGGTGAGGATGCCCATCCAGTTGCAGTCGTTCACCATCGTTGCCGCACTGGTCACGTAGGTGTCGATGATGATGCGTCCGCCGCGGTATTGGTACGGCTGGTTGAACGTGATAGTGACCTTGTCAGAGCCGGTGGGCAGATTGCCGTTATAAACCTCGGTGAGGTTAGCGCGGTTGGCTGCCATCTCGGTGGCATCGGCAATGGTTACGGTAGGCGATCCAGAGTTTAATTCGCTAATGCTGACCGAAATGGTGGCGCCACCGGCCTCGTCGGGCAGATTGTTCGCCACATCGTCGGCAAGTGAGCTGCCATAGGTGGGACTCACATAGAATGTGATGGATTGAATGAGGTCACCCACTTCCAGGCCATACAGATTCACCATAGGATAGATGAACTGGGCCTCGGTGCCCACGGTGCCGAAATGAGCGGTGCTGAACGGGACGTCGGCCGATTGACGGTTGGAATTGCCTAACAGGTAATAACGCATGTCCTGAGTGCAGATAATGCTTTGGATGGTGGCGTTATCCTCATCATAGAAGAGGCCTTGTGAACCATCGCCCGGCAGCAGACGTGGCGGCTGCGGAGCATTGAATTGGTCATAGAGTTGAAACCAATTACCCTGATCGTTGTTTAACATCAGCTTTGTGACATCAAGACCAGAAACATCGGCCTTTTCCTCTCTGAGTAGCTGCGCTTGGGCTGGCATAGCGACAGCCACTGCAAGCAGCATCCACAATGGCACTAGGTGCCACTTCGAACATTGCGTACTCACTCGCGCAAGCTGCTTTGTTGTTAAAAATAATAGATTCATCGAATATTACATTTGATTAACAAAATAAATGATAAATTGAATGTTTTTCTGTTATTGGACAATAATTACAACTTATAAATATAATATAAATGAAATTTCCTATTTTAACGATACATGCAATGAATCGGCACGTATCTGTTAAATCTCGAATTCCACCTTCTTATTCAGTAAATCCAGTAAAAATCAAGGCAAAAACGATAGAACAGGACTGCAAAATTATAGCCTACTGCCAAGAAAACAATGCCCTATTTTATAAAAATAATGTTCTATTTCAACGATTATTCAGAGATGATTTTTAAAACCACTATCAATTATGATATGAATAATTCAAATTTATAAAGTTTTAGAACTTTAGAAACTTGAGTGAATAACAAATAGGCACATATTAAGGGGGGTCTATAAATTGCTTGAGTCTGATTGAGATGGCAAGACGGCCGAAACAAGAACATAACTTTTTGCAATTTATGATTCCACCAAAGACACTTTATTAATGTAGAGGAGGTGTGCCAAAATAAAGGAGTCACGCTGTGCGTGAGAAATCATTCAAATCGTTCCAAATCTTACAAATAATTAATTCACTTAAAATCAATAAAATAACTTTTGTTTGATTTGAGATGATTTGTTAGATTTCTGCGCGAAACGCACTAAACCAGAATTTTGACACACCCTCAGATACCCTTGTGACAGCTTTCCTATTTCAGCACTCCTAACTGCAAGTAGCTCTGGTACTCGCCACCGCAGTGGATTATGTGGCGACCGCGATTGTCCTTTGACACATAGGCGGGTACGCCTGGATGGACGTTGCCTGTGATGTTGAGTGAGGTTACCATGAACCGCAAGGTCTCGCCTGGATGGAAGAGCATTCCCATGGGTGCCAGTGATACTTCGATTTCCACTATTTCGCCTTTTGAGAGTTTCTCGTCACGGTCGAAACTTTGAACGGGGATGATGTCGGTGGAGAGTTCCTTGTCGAGGTGACGGCGGCTCACTCGCAAGCGTCCGTAAGCACCACTGTACTTTGCCACGCCTCCGTGGTTCTCAAGCATATCGTGGGTGCGAGGCGAGGTTGAGGGGATGGTGAACTGCCGCAGCACATTGTAGTTCTCGTCGAGTTTTTGCACAATGAGGAACAGGTCCATTTCATCGCTGCCATCAGCCTCAACATAGAGATGAGCCTTGGGATATCCGATAAAACTCGTTTCTTCCGTGACCGGCAGATAGAACGAAGCCTTGGGTGCATCACTCTCGCAGAAATAGAAAGCAGGTACATCAGCCGCTGGAGCTTGCGTTTGGAGCTGACGAGTCAAGCCGTTCAGATAGAATTTCTTATATTCTGTATTGGTTGGCGGGAATGCAGTGGCAGGCTCATCAATCTTGTTGCCGCCCTTCATGTCGTGCAGGCAGTAGCGCACTGTCGGAGTGTCCTTCCAGCCATTCTCAATACCTTTCATATAATAGTCGAAGAAGCGCAGGCGTTCCTCCACATACTTGGGCTCATAGTAGTCCTGCCACTCCAGGTTGTCGTGGATGCGCAGCCATTTCTCTTTCGAGCCCAACTGTCGCCATGCACGGAAGGTGCCATCGGTGTGCAGCACGTTTGAATAGCTGGCCACCACTAGGATGGGAATCTCAATGTCCCACACACGGGCAATCTTGTCTTGCCATAGCGGGTGGTTGGCAAAGGGGTATTGACGGCTCTCTTCAGCCACATCTTCACGTTGACTAAAACCCTCGTGATTGTTCTGAATACCCTCAGTGAACACATAATCGGGCATTCCGCCAACGAGGCACATGTCACGATAGCCGTCGGTCAGCGCCTCTGTTACCTGTGTACAAACAAGGTGTGGCGGACGCTCGGCGGCGATGAACCACTGCGAGAATGAGAGGTAGCTGGTGCCGCTCAGGGCCACCTTGCCGTTGCACCATGGCTGCTGCGCCACCCATTCCACTAGGTCGTAGCCGTCTTGTCCCTCCTGTGTGCCGAGCATGGTGCTGTCACCCTGAGAGCGACCGATGCCACGTGGGTCGGGATGAACGATGGCATAACCTTTGTCGCACCAAAAGTCGGGATCGGGGCCTTCGAACTTTTGCAAACCGCTCATGCGCTTTTGGTCGAGACCCAGCAGGTTAAACAGGTTTTTGAAACGCTCGGCATTGCCCGAGTTCTTGCCATAAGGGCTCCAGGCTATGATGGCAGGCAGCGCCTCATCGGTGTTTGCTGGCAGATATACATCTGTCAGAATTTTCACTCCGTCACGCAAGGGCACTTGTTCATCCTTGATGAAACGGATGTCATGCTCCAGCGGATGGAAAATCTCATCAACTACCATACCCTTCTGCAACAGGTGCTCACCAGCCTTCCAGTCGTAGAACTTTCCTTCATACTCCCGCACGTCGCGGTACTTCAGCGACGGCTTGCGAATCATCAGTTCTGTAATTTTGCTCATTGTTGTTATTCGTTTTAATTGTGTGTTGATTTATGATATCCTTCTTTCTTCGACTGTGGCACGAGATAGGCAAAACCATAGACCATCATAGAGGCTTGGGCGATAATGCCGACGATAATGCTCACAATGTTAGCACCAGTAGAAACAAGGTTGTTAGCAAGGAAATACCAGATGGTGAAAACTCCCAGTGGAATGTTGAGCAGGATGCTGCACACCAAGCCAGGATTATACTTACGACCAAAGATAAAGAACATTACCACATGAGCCGAAGCATTGAGGGTGGAGTAATAAGCTGTCCATAGTCCCCACTCGTTGCCGAAGTAGTGTGACAGCACGCCCGATAGCGGCAGCAGTACATACATGAGCGGGATGTTAATCCAGAACGAGCCAGCCTTTGTGAGAGGTTTATCGGGCCGTGTTGAACCTAAAGGACCAAGGTTGAAGAACTTCAGGAAACCTCCTGGGGCAACATACTCCTCAAACTCGTGTGCCCAGTAAAACGGACATTGCAGCCAGATAAGGAACAGGCCAAAGTCCACATCTTTGACATAAAGCCAAATCAGAATAAAAGTGTAGATGGCGAGAAAAGGTGTCGCCTTCATCCAGTGCTCATAGAGCCAATTCAGAGTCTTTTTCATTGCCTTTATTTTTTTGTTTTTAATTATTCTGTTGCAAAGGTATCACGATAAACTTATTAATACGTTGCCTTTAAAACGGAAGAAATGTTCAGATTCAATGATTATGAATGTTTTTTAAACTTTCATGGACCACTTTTCCGCGCAGCAACTGTGTATAGATTGTAATTGTTGCCATATTTTAGCGTCTGAGAGGCATGGCGAGTGGAAGGCTCGTGGCCGTCAGCGCAAGGTTGAGTATTTTGCCCAGCAGTTGTGCATCACGTCAAAGTATCTTGCTAGCGTAGTGCGCGACTCGTGTGGCAATACTCCACGTGAAATGATTCAGCGCTACACTGTCAACATGATAGCCCAACGACTGCGCACCACCCACAAGACAATAAAGGAGATCAGCGTTGAGATGGATTTCTCTAACGAATCATATTTCGGGAAATTCTTCAAGAAGTACATGGGTTGCTCACCAGCCCAGTACCGCAACAAGATGCGGCATGATAGCATGAGTCATCAATCCACAGCTGCTCTAGTTCCAAACAACGAAGTTTGAATATCATGTTCACACCAGGCAGGTGGAGAATCGCGAACCATTGAAGCTTGAGCGGTTCACCGAGGAACTGTATGGCAAGCTTAAGGAATAAAAAAAGAAGAGCGGGCACTATACTTCTTCAGCATAATGTCCGCTAATCTCCGAGCTCTCCAAGTCAAGTGCCAGCGTCTTAAGGCTAGCTATCCCAACGAGGATACAAGCGCTCGTGTGATGGCGGTGCTCAACTACTCTTCGCCGCTAAGTCCTGCCATCAAAATAAATATGTTGTTATATATATTGTTGTTACCGACCCTCCGCTGGATTATAATGCCAGCAGTCCATAGGTCGTTAATTGTCTATATATTAGGGTTTAAGGGGAATCTACTTTCGGTCTCTATAATAACTTCTCTATATTGTAAGGGAAGGGATGATCATCTTTGTGATAATACTTATCTTGTTTATATGAAATTAAGGCATCCCTGATGTAACACTGCATATCGTCTCTTGTCTTATAAATTTTTTCCTCGTCATCGGTGATCATCCTCATGAGTACGATATAAATCCACATTGACACGGCATTCTTTGTTACAGGAAACTTGCCATCAGAAGACAGATTAAAACCATACTTGTCAACATCATTATCATATGGAACATAACCCTTCTTGATAAATACTTTATACATTTCATATATTGTCCGGTGAACTATCTTCTTCTTGGCTATTCTTAATGTGCTTAATAGCTGTTCAATAACATTTAATTGTTCTTCGGTCTTATTTGCTTTATCTTCATGAGACTGCTTTAGGGCAGTTTCTTCATGTCCATAATTGTTTGATGATTGTTGGATACATTGGTCTATGCTTATTTGACAATCAGCATCAAAACGATCAATGAAATATGGAGGAAATAATTCCCCAAACAATCTCATAGCAGTATTGCTGTGAATCGTAAATCTCTGTTTTTCGTTATTGTCAGCCTCAATCGTAACCTTTTTTAATCCATTCTTATTGTCACATAAATACAATTTCAATGACAACAACTGTGCTCTATCTTCTTGTTCTTCTATGAGTTTATTGATATTTGTGTGCTGATAATCATAATAAAGAAGATACGTAGAGGCTATTTCATGGATTAGAGAAGGATCATCGTACTGCTCTAGGAACTCCGGCTCTTTTTTGATAGATTCTTCTATTGAGGTTTTAACTTCATCAATTCTATAATTCAATTGTAATTCCGTCATGGTTTTATCTGCTGCAAGATAGAGGATGTATTTAGCTTTCTCGTATCGCTCTGCCATGCATAATTTGAAATTCTCCCATGACTTCACATCATTTAATAAAGAGTAGCAACTGTCATACCAATTGCTAATTGCATCTGCATTGCCTTCGTATCCAAAAATGGAAATACCTTCATCAACTAAATTAGGGATATTCAGTTAATGCGCTTCAATGGGAGCTCCTCAACCTGTTGAG
>CALGGO010000109.1 GCA_937916085.1 uncultured Prevotellaceae bacterium
TTAATCGAGAGCATGGCATTGCCATTTTATGATAATCTTATCCCGAACTCGCGTTCATAGCGAGTAGGAAAAAAAATAATATTTGTTTCATCGTAATGCGTTTTTTGTTAGTTACTGCAAAAATAATCATTTTTCTTGTGATGGCAAAAAATGATGAGTTTTTTGTCTTTTTTTACATCTTTTGCTATGAAATGAACGAAAAATGTGTTATCTTTGTAGAAAAAGATTATATCATGAAAAAAGTTACATTATTTCTTCTTGTTTGCGTCGCGGCATTCAGCATGATGGCGCAGGAGTTTTGGTTGGGTGCCGACATCAGCGGCACAAGTGCGCTGGAGCGTTTTGGAGTGAAACTCTATAACAACGCTGGTGAGGAGCGCGACAATATCACGCTGATGCGAGAGTTGGGGCTTAACGCGGCGCGGTTCAGGGTGTGGGTGAATCCTCGTGGCGGCGAGTGCGACATGCACGACGTGCTGGCGATGGCTAAGCGAGCACAGGCGCAGGGCATGGCGATAATGATTGACTTCCACTACAGCGACTGGTGGGCTGACCCCGGCAAGCAGAATATTCCCGCCAAGTGGAAGAATTATAACTACAAGCAGATGAAAAGTGCCCTCGCCAAGCACACCACCGAG
Organism: uncultured Prevotellaceae bacterium; assembly: GCA_937916085.1. Classification (GTDB taxonomy): domain Bacteria; phylum Bacteroidota; class Bacteroidia; order Bacteroidales; family Muribaculaceae; genus Sodaliphilus. Next base: position 639 of record CALGGO010000109.1, read on the forward strand.
ACGCTGCGACTGTTAAAAGACAATGGCATAGATGTAAAGTGGATACAGATAGGCAACGAGACCACTTACGGCTTCCTGTGGCCTATGGCTCACACCCCCGAGAACATGAAGCAGTATGCGGGTCTCACTGAGGCTGGCTATAAAGCAGCTAAAAAGGTGTTCCCTAAAGCCACCTGCATCGTTCACCTTGACGCCGCTTGCGACATCGACCGTTACCACACCATCTTCAACGGACTGAAGAAATACAAGGCGCATTTCGACATGATAGGCGTGAGCGTTTATCCCTATTGGGACATGGACGCCGGGCTCACCAAGAGCGAGGACGAGACTCTGGAGCGCGTGATTGAGAACATCAACACCTTGAGCAAGGAGTACAGCTGCCCAGTGATGATAGTGGAGACTGGCTACGAGGCGAGCCGACCAGAGGAAGGCAAGGCATTCATGACCAGACTCATTGACGCTGCCCACAACCGCACTGGTGGCAACTGCCCAGGAGTGTTCTACTGGGCTCCCGAAGCCGAAGGGCACTACCCATTAGGAGCCTTCCAAAACCACCGCCCAACGGTGATAATGGATGCGTTTAGAGCTAAGTGATAAGTGTTAAGTGTTAAGTGTTAAGTGTTAAGTGATAAGTGTTAAGTGCTAAGTGTTAAGTGATAAGTGTTAAGTGCTAAGTGTTAAGTGCTAAGTGTTAAGTGATAAGTGATCTAGATTTTCTAGAAATTCTGGACTATCTAGATAATCTAGGAAAAAGAAAAAGACTAAAAATTAATAATTAATGAAGATTTTACACACTAGCGATTGGCATCTTGGCCATGTGCTCTATGGCTATGACCGCACCGAGGAGCAAATTGCGATGCTCAATCAGATTAAGGAAATTATTAAGAGCGAGACCCCCGACGCGATGGTGCTCAGCGGTGACGTTTACCACACCTCGCAGCCCAGCTCGGCGGTGCAGACAATGTTTAACGATGCCATTATGGCGATGCACAATGCATGCCCCACGATGACCATTATCATCACCGCCGGCAACCACGACAGCGGCAGCAGACATGAGATTTTCCAGACTCCGTGGCGAGAACTCAAAGTGTTTGCTATTGGAAACATCGACAAAGAGAATCTTGACAACCACATCATTGAGGTGCCTGGCAAGGGATGGGTGGTGGCAGTGCCCTACGCCTATGAGCGCACTATCCCCGACGGATTTTTCCAGCAACTGCTCGACATGGTGAGTGAAAAAAACACCGAAAACCTGCCAGTGGTGATGATGGCTCACACCACCGTCGAGGGCTGCAATTTCACTGGCCATGACCAGATTGGTGAACGCACGGTGGGAGGTGTCGATGCCGTGCCACATGAGGCACTTGGCAATGGATATGACTATCTTGCCTTAGGACACATCCACCATGCGCAGTTTATCCACGACACAGGGCATCGCATGCGCTACAGCGGCTCACCGCTGGCAGTGAGCTTTGACGAGACTTACGATCACAGCGTCTCGATAGTTGAGATCCCCAGTCGTGGCGATGAGCCACTTGTTAAGACCATAACCATCGACAATCCCCGTCCACTCGTCACACTCCCCATCGAGGGGTTGGCAACCTGGGAAGAGGCTAAAGAGCTGCTTAAGAGCTATCCGAGTGACATCCAGGCACGGTTGCGACTTAATGTTGAGGTGGAGGATTTCCTGCCTGCTGGCGCCAACGAAGAGGCTGATGCTATTGCCAGCGGCAAGCAGTGCCGAGTGTGCTTTATCAACGCCAAGCGTCCTGAGCAAGAACGCGCTAAAGGTGAGGCACTCACCGTGCAGGAGTTGCAGGAGATGTCACCTCTTGACCTTGTAAAACGTTACGCTAACGACAAGAATGTCGCGTTTGACAGCACGATGGAAGACATGTTTAACGAAGTTATCACAGCACTACAACTAGAAGAAAGGAATTAACAATGAAACTGCTAAAACTCATTATTCACAACATTGCATCAATCACCGATGCTGAAATCAACTTCGAAGCGCAACCATTGGCATCGAGCGAGGTGTTTCTTATCACTGGCAAGACAGGGTCAGGAAAATCTACTATCCTCGATGCCATCTCGTTAGCACTTTTCGCCACCACTCCACGCCTGAAGAACACACAGATGCAGGGCAGTAGCCCCGAAGACGAGAAGATAAAAATCAACAGTCCCTTGCAGCTGATGCGTCGTGGCACTGGCGAAGCGTGGGTGAAGCTGGCTTTCTTGGGTAATAACGGCCTCCACTACGAAGCCGAGTGGAGCGTTGCGAGAGCCCGCAAGAAAGAGACAGGAAAGATTCAGTCCAAGAAATGGTCATTACACATAGTGGAGCAATCTCGCGACCTCATTAAAGATAATGATATCATCAGCGAGATTAATAGTGCCATTGGTTTAGATTTCAATCAGTTTTGCCGCACAACCATGCTGGCACAGGGCGAGTTCACCAAGTTCCTCAACAGTAAGGATGATGAGAAGAGTGCCATCCTTGAGAAGATTACTGGAGTGAATGTGTATTCAAAGATTGGCGCGAAGGTGTTTGAAATGACAAACATCAAAAAAGACGCTTATCGCCAAGCCAATGATAGAGTCAGCCAAGTGGAAATCTTGAGCGACGAGCAACTGAATGATATAAACGAGCAACTTGACCAGTTAAATGCCGAAAACGCCAATCTTGTTAAGCAGCGCGAAACGGTTGACGGTAAGAAAAAATGGCTCGAGGACATGGTTACAAAAACCAGAGAAGCCGCAAAATCCAACGAAGAACTTAAAGAGGTAAGGCAGCAGGTGGAGAGTGACGACTTCAAGCAGCGAGATGCTTTGGTCAACGACTGGAACGCAACCGCCGAGGCGAGAACCTGGCTGAGAGAGAAAAATGCCGCCGCAATGGCTCAAGAGGGCTTGAAGCAAGAGATGGCGCACCACCAAGCCACTTTCATGTCGCTCAAAGAAGGGCTGTTGGCACTAGAGAATGGCATCAATACACAAAATACTATCCTCAACGAGAATCGCAACAAGATTGCCGAGCAGAGCGATAGGAAAGAGGTATATGCTGGCTATTTGGCGATTAACGAGAAGCTAAACAACCTGCACGAGTGCAAAGAAAGAATAGAAAAAGAGCAGAAAACTCTTGATAAATCTACAGTACTGCTAAATGGTGACCTGAAAACAGTCAAGGAAAAAGCCGAAAAGGAGTATAAAGACAAGAACGATGACTTAAAAGCTAAGCAAGACGCTCACGCCACGTTGGAAAAAGAGCTTGAGGCATGCCACATCGCCGAGCTGCGCAAGAAACAGACTGAGTTGACCACTGCTCGGCACGACATTGGCACAGCCAAACTCATGCTTGAGAATTGTAAAGAAGCCAAGCAACAAGTGAGCCAAAAAACTGAAGCTAAAAAGGCTATTGAGAAGGCTGTTGAGGAACTGAAAAACAATCTCAGCGGTCTTGCGCAAGTTGAGAAGGAAGCTACAATTGCGCGTGACGCAAAACGCTTAATGCATGACAAGTTGCGTGAAGGGGTGGAGGAATGGGCAAAGAATATTCGTTCTAAATTAGTGGTTGGGGATAAATGCCCTGTGTGCCAGCAAGAAATAAAAAGCGCTATGCCTCATGAGGCAGAGATTGACAGCATTTTTGTACAAGTCGAGAGTGAACTGAAAGATGCTGAAAATGCGTTGGAGATAGCTGTCGGCAACCGCAACAAGTGTGAAGCCGACATCAAAGCACAAGAAGAAATGATGAAGCGTGTAGTGCGGGAAATCAGTACAGCACAAGAGTATGGTGCAGCTCAGGAGAAGAAGGCTCTTGATGCTTGCCGCAACTGTGGAGTAGATGTTATTGACGCTACTACTCCTCAGAGTCTCGATGAGAAGGATAAACGACTCGTGCGAGAGATTGATGGGGTGAAAGAAAGACTCGTGCAAGCCGAGAAAATTGAGCAAGCCGAGAAAGCGGCACGCAAAGCGAGCGCAGATGCTCGCAACCTGCTCGACATTGCAAAGCAAAATCTCGACAAGGCCGATGCCGCAATCACAAAATGCAAGAGCGACATTGATACGAGTGACCGAGTTATCAATGACAACAAGGATCAGATTGCCGAATTGAGCAATAAGATTTCGGTTTTGCTATCAACCACTAAGTGGGAGCATAACTGGAAAATAGAGACTATGGCGTTTGCTGACGAACTCAAACAGTCGGCGTTGGCTTATAACTCTCTAGTAGAAAACAGTCAAAAGCTTCAAGTTGAGCTGGAACAAAGCAGGAAAGAATGTGCCAACGTGCAAGAGGCTCTCGAAGCCATCGTGGCGATAGTGCCGCAATGGAAGGATGTGGTGCCTACGGTTGCCATTGAAGTCAATAACTTGCTCACAAGTGCCAATAATCTGCGCTCGCAAGTGGCTGCCAATCAACAGCAGATTGGTAGCGAAACTAACCGTGAGAAGGAGCTGACGGCAAATATTGAGAATTTTATTGAGAAAAATGCTGCTTTCACTGTTGAACGCCTTGTGTCACTCTCTGTCCACGAACAGCAGAGCATATCAGCTATGCAAAGAGACCTTCAAGACGTGAAAAACAGGGTAATAGCTTGTGAAACTGCCGTTAAATTAAAAAACAAAGAGCTTGATGCCCATCGCGCCAGCAAACCGACACTCGATGAGAATGACACAGTGCCGTCACTTGCCATTAAAATCGATAGTATCAACTGCGAACTGTCGGAGATTGGTCAAAAGATTGGCGCAATAAAGCAGCAAATAGAGACCGATGAGAATAACAAGAAACGGCTAGGCGAACTCATTGCTGAGAGAGACAGCCAGAAAATGGTGTTTGAGCAATGGGATAAGCTCAACAAACTCATTGGTGACGAGACAGGTAAGAAGTTCCGCACTATAGCTCTGAGTTATATACTTGAGAATTTGATTTACTCGGCTAACGGTTATATGCGCACGCTCACTGACCGCTACCGCCTAAAGGTGGAGCCAGGCACCTTTGTGATAAGTGTTGAGGATGCTTATCAGGGATATGCGTCGCGGGCCGCAAGCACCATTTCGGGTGGCGAGAGCTTCCTTGTGTCGCTGGCTTTAGCACTCGCCTTGAGCGATATTGCAAAGCGGCTACAAGTCGATATGCTCTTTATCGACGAGGGATTTGGCACGCTAAGCGGCGAACCGCTGCAAAACGCCATCAATACCCTGCGTACGCTTCATAACGCTACTGGCCGTCAAGTGGGAATAATCAGCCATATCGAGGAACTGAAAGAGAAGATTCCAGTGCAGATTCAGGTCAACCAAGAAGGCAACTCATCAAGCAGCACTGTCACCGTAGTGGGGAATTAGGGGAGAGGTTTCTCGAACGCCGCGTGTGCGGCGCAATAAACTAACTAGCAGCAGTCACAAATTTTTTTAATTCCTCACTTCTTTTACTCGCAGCTCCCAGAATGCTACTGCCGAGGCTGCGGCGACGTTGAGGGAATCAACGTTGTGGCTCATGGGGATGCGCACCACATAGTCGGTCTGCTCTATGGTGTCCTGGGGCAGACCGTCGCCTTCGGTGCCCATCACTATCGCCAGATGAGGCTCGGCGGCGAGGGCGGGGTCGTCGAGAGAGATTGATTTGTCGGTCAGTGCCATCGCCACAGTCTTGAAACCGAGAGTATTGAGACTTTGGATAGGCTCTTCAATCCAAGTCCAGGGCACTAGGAACACCGAACCCATCGACACCCTTACGGCACGGCGGTTCAGCGGGTCGCAACTGGTGGGTGTGAGCAGCACCGCGTCAATGCCAAGCGCCGCAGCCGAACGGAAGATGGCGCCGATGTTGGTGGTGTCGGTTACGCCATCAATTACCACAACGCGGCTAGCATTACGGCACACTTGCTCCACGCTAGGCAGCATGGGTCGCCGCATGGCGCACAACACGCCTCGGGTGAGAGTGTATCCTGTGAGCTGAGCAAGCAGTTCGCGCTCGCCGGTATAGACTGGCACATCTCCGCACCGAGCGATTATAGCTGCGGCATCGCCCTCGATGTGCTTGCGCTCGCACAGCAGTGACAGTGGCTCGTAACCTTCGTTGAGCGCCACGTCAATCACTTTGGGACTCTCGGCGATGAAGATGCCTTTCTCGGGTTCCAGACGGTTGCGCAGCTGCGCCTCGGTGAGAGTGCCAAACACCTGCACCCCCTCATGCTCAAGCGATGTGATCTCAATTATTGCCATTATTTATGATTTTTAGCCACAAAATTACAAAATCATCGCTTAACGGCAAAAAAGCGGGCATCATTTTGGCGATTTCAAAAAAAGGCTGTAATTTTACACGTTCTTTTAAAACGATAATATTATGGCACACACCTGTGAGAATTGCAAATTCCGAGCTCGTTACGACAAGAATCCCAAGTCGCTGCTTGGCCGCTTCTGGCGCTGGCACATCAACTTCTGCCCCGGTTGGAAAGCGTTCTTCACCAGCCAAGGAGAGGAAAAGAAGGCCGAGCTAAGAGAGAAGTATAATTTCAATAAGTACTAATCTCTTCAATGTGATTATGAACGATAGCAATATCATTATCTATCAAACTGAAGACGGGCAGACTCAAGTTGATGTCCGTATGGAGAACGACACCGTTTGGCTCTCCGCAGGTCAGATGTCAATGTTGTTTGACAGAGAGGAATCAAACATCAGAAGGCATATTCTTAATGTTTTTAAAGAGGGAGAGCTTAAACGAGAGAATAACGTGCATTTTTTGCACGTTAATGGTGTGAAGAAACCAGTTCCATTCTATAGCCTCGATGTCATCATATCAGTTGGTTACCGTGTTAAGAGCAGGCGTGGTACAGCTTTCCGTATTTGGGCAAGCAAAGTCCTTAAAGACTATCTCATCAAGGGCTACGCCATAAATGATCAAATCCGTCGTGAGCAGATTGGCGAGTTGCGTCAGTTAGTACAAATGGTGGGGCGCACGCTTGAGCATCAGGAATTGATTTCAAACGAAGAAAACAAGGCTTTGCTTGACATTGTTGTTGATTATACCTATGCACTTGACACTCTTGACGATTATGACTATCAGCGCATTAAGGTGGGTGAGACCACTCAAGAGGAAAAGTTCCGTGCGACCTACGATAACGCGATGAGTGTCATCGAGACCTTACGCAACAAGTTTGGTAATAGCTCTCTCTTTGGAAACGAGAAAGATGAGTCGTTCAAGAGCAGTATAGGACAAATATATCAAACCTTTGGTGGCGAGGAACTTTATCCTAGTGTAGAGGAAAAAGCTGCTATGTTGCTATATTTGGTAACAAAAAACCATTCATTCAGCGACGGCAACAAGCGCATTGCCGCCACGCTTTTTCTGTGGTTTCTCAATAATAATGGCATACTATATCGTGAGGATGGAAGCAAGCGTATAGCCGACAATACATTGGTTGCCTTGACACTGATGATTGCCGAAAGCCGTACCGAGGAAAAAGACGTAATGGTTAAGGTCGTGACAAATCTCATAAATCCAAAGAATTAACTCAAAACATAATAGCAATGAAGAAAATCTTAACATTAGTGATTTTAGCTGTCTTGGCACTGGGTGCTAACGCTCAGCTCAAGAAAGTCTATGACGAGACTATCAACCCTATGGAGCAGATTGACAAGGCTATTGCTCAAGCTGCTGAGCAGGGCAAGTTTGTGATTTGCCAGGTGGGAGGCAACTGGTGTCCGTGGTGCCTGCGCTTCGCCGATTTCATCA
>CALGGO010000110.1 GCA_937916085.1 uncultured Prevotellaceae bacterium
CTCAACTTTTTTATCTCGACTGGCTTATAAAACCCGATTTTTATCTAAATTTGCATCGTACATTGGCGGGAAACGTCTTAAAGATATGAGCTAACAAGCTTACAAGGAACAAGCTTACAAGGCAATGGTAGTTGTTACAGCTTTACACTTGTCTCGTTCGCTCGTCAGCTCGTCAGCTAAAAACGTAATGAAAATGGACAACGACACTAAAATCATAGAGACCAACGAAATGCCCGAGAAAAAGAAACGCAGCAAGTCAACAAAATTTCTATGGGCGTTGGTGGCACTGCTGGCACTGGCGCTGGCTGGCAGCTGGGTGTGGATTCATCACATCAGCAACAATAAGGACGCTGCCACCATGGGTCTGAAGAACGCCAACGGACAAGTGGCGGAATTGCAGAGCAAGATAACCGACCTGAACATACAGCTCGACACCACATCAATAGCCCTGAAAAAAGAACGCACCGCAAGAGAGGCGCTAATGAAAGAGAGCGACAGTCTGCGCAACCTGTTCCCTATTTACATCAAGAAACTCGAGGTCGCCAACGCCGACGGCAACGGCAGGCCAATAAGCACCTACGGCAACGACATCGTGGCTGCCAACTCGATGTACCTATTACCACGCATCTCCTACTATGGCTTTAGACCTGGCGAGAAATTGGAACTGCAGGTCAAGCTCTATGGCCCCGACGGAAAGGTTATCACCGGCAACGAGTCGCCAAAAGATAACGCTTATTCCTATACTTACACTATCAACTCTGTTTATCCCACCGACAACGTGGTGTCATTAAAAGGCTGGGGAGGCTCCGACCGTGGGCATTTCTTGCCTGGCACCTACCGATATGAGGTGTGGTACAACGACATGTGCTTCAAGGCAGTGACGTTTAAACTCAAATAAAGATATGAGCTAACAAGCTAACAAGGAACAAGCTGACAAAGCAATGGTAGTTGTCGCAGCTTTACACTTGTCTCGTCTGCTCGTCAGCTTGTCAGCTCGTCAGCTAAAAACAAAACATTACATTATGAGAAACTCCAAATCGATACTTTTCCTTGTTATAGTTTGCTCCTTGATTTTCTTGATGAGCTCCTGCAAGAATAACCCTTTAGCGAAGCTTGGTCAGAAGTTAAGCGACAGTGAGATGAGCCAATTGGTAGAGACTCTCAATGAGCAATGCCCTGTGAGCTATGAGATAGGCACTGCCACCAGTTTCAAGTGTGAAGGCAAGAAAGTGGTGATAGACTACACTATCGACGAGGACATACTATCGTTTGAGAAGTTAGACAAGAAGGTCATTTTCGATGCTTGGAGACTGTTGTATTTAGATTGCTGCTCCAGCAACGACAAGGCCTTCATGAAATCGTTAGCACTGTCGGGGTATGACCTCCAATGCTTCTTTACCGGGTCAAGGACAAGCCACAAAGACACTATCGACGTGAGCAACCAGCAGCTTAAAAGCATTAAGCCGTTATCACAAGAGGAAAACATAAAAACCACAGTAGAGATAACCCGAGCCGTGCTGCCAATACCTTTAGACTCAGTGACCGATATGGTTGATGTCACTCTCGAAAAGGAGAGCCTAATTTATATCTATAAAATCAACGAAGAGAATTTTGACTTCTCTTTGCTTGAGAATGAACCCACATTCCGAGAAAACATCGCCAGCGGCATAACACAGCAATTCACCAATAACAACTCGGCTGGTGAGCTATTTAAAAAATTGTGCCTCTCGGGACGTGGACTGTGCTACCGATACCAAGGCAGCAAAACTGGCAGGACCATCGACATAGAATTCAACAACATCCAGCTGCGCCAACTCGCCAACAACGGCGGAGCAGACTGAATGAGCCCCCTTTGACACTTTACACTTACGACTTATTACTTATATCACGCTTTTCCTCTCGCCTTGTTGTAGGTGAGCATGGTGTTTTGTGCTAGGTTCTGCTGGGTGAACGGCTCGGCGAGTTGTTTGCCCTTCTCGGTCATCGCCTTGCATTTCTCTGAATCGTTGAGCACGGTGTTTAAGTGCTTGGTGAGCTGCTCCACGTCCTTTGGCTCAAAGTAGAGTGCCGCATCTTTGGCAATCTCGCGGTGACAACCGTCGTCGCTGGCGATAAGGGGAGTGCCGCTAATCATAGCCTCGATGGCGCACTGCCCCATGCCATCGGCAAGTGATGGATCGACCACAGCCTTAGCAAGGGCATAGAGACACATAAAGTTATGCTTGTTGACGCTCGACACCCTCACTATGCGCTCATTGATGTTGAGCTTCTCGGCGAGGCGCTTGAGCTGGCGGTAGTAATCATTCTTCTTGCCGATGATGACAAGGTCGATTTTCTTGTCCTCAATATTGGCAAAAGCCTTATATAGCGTCTCCATGTTGCTCAGGTTGCCAAAGTCGGTGATAGCGAGAATGAAATTGGTGGGGAGGTTGTATTTTCCCTTTGTGTTCTGGACAAACACAGCGTCTTTTAGGTTCTCGATATACTCATCACGGTAGGCCGAATAGATGACATCGATTTTGTCGGCACTGGTGCCATATTTCTTGATGATAGCGTTCTTAACATATTCGCTGGTGGCAATGACACGGTCGGCGCGCTTGCAGGCGCGACCTATACGTGAGCCGCGACGGAGCTTCTCTAGCCAGGTGTAGTCGTTCATGAAGCGCTTGAAGGTGAGGTCACGAACGGTGGTCACCATTCTCACCTTCTCCTTGCCACGGCCCAAGGGCAACACCGCGTCGAGACCGTGAAACACCTTCACTCCATGACGGTGGAAGTCGGTAAAAATGCCGTTATAGTTGCGCCACATCCATTTGCTGAATGCTTTATAGGGAGTCTTCAGGTGAACACTAGATATCGAAAGCAGCCACGACAAGCCGCGGTCGCTAGAATTCTCAGGGGCATATACCATGAAAGAATCACGAGGATATTCCATTCCTATCGACGAGATTAAAAGACGGTCGTAATAACACAGTTCAGACTCGCTGTCAACCGTTCTTATTCCATCAAATCCTACAGTCATTATTTATAAGGTGTATTGTTAATGAAATTGTAATATAACATCAAAGTGGAAAAAGCTCACAAAGTTAAAGATAATATCTTATATTATAGACATTAATTTAATTAATTTTTTATAAAAAATGGTAGTGGACGCAGTTTGCTATTTAGAGTGTTACTCTTTGGGATTACCTGTTGTTGGTGTTTCCACTTGCCTAATATAGACATCGCGTTGTGGGAACGGAATCTCTATATTATTGTTTTGTAGCGCGTTATAAATTATCTCTTTCACTTTACAAACGAAGTTTATCTTCTCTTCGACGAGAACCCAGAATGCCACGATGAGATCCACTGAGCTATCACCAAAGTCACCGAAGAACACCTTAAAGCCTTGTTTCTTCTGTACTACAGGGCGGCCAGTGGCATTAGTGGTGTCGTTGAGACGGTTGAGTTCTGACTCTAGAAGGTCTCTCACCTCGTTGACTTTCACTCCGTAGGCCACGCCAACGGGCAGTTTCACATACTCGTAGCTGTGGTTCTTGGTGAAGTTCTTGAAATTCTTGTTGAAAAGCGAAGTGTTAAGGAAAGCGATGATACTGCCATCGAGGGTGACAATCTGCGTACTCTGATAGCCTATGCTCTCCACCTTGCCCAGGATGCCGTCGCACTCGATGTAGTCGCCCACTCGCAAGCGTCCCGACATGAGAGAGAGTCCATAGATGAAATTCTCGAGAATGTCCTTCATGGCAAATCCGAGACCTGTCGCCAAGCCTGCCGAGATGAGCGAGATACCACTCTTGGGAACCTTAAAGAGCACGAGCGCAAAGATGAAGAAACTGCCCCACACCACAATGGTGATGATGTTATTGCCAAGGGTGATATTGGGACGGCGAGCGGTATCGGTCTTTGCAAACTGCTTGAGCTTGTAGCGGCGGTAGAGGGAGTGCGCCAGATAGTTGATATAATAGAACACAAAGAACAGCGCACCCACCAGCACAATCTTGTAGAGCGAAATTTGGATTAAACCTTCTTGGTCGATGAAGTTGTGGAAGAAGATTTTCACAAGCAGCTGCTTCATGTCAAACATATTGACAGCAAACACAATGCTTATGAGTACCGAGAGAACCGCCAAGACAGGCAGTACCACCTTATTGAAGAAATCGTAAACCCAAGTGTAGTTGATGTAATCTCCTTTTTTCTCAAGAGCGAGAATCTTGTTGAAGAGTTTTGTCTCGTTAGTCTTCTTGTTTTTACCTTTAAGCTTCGTAGCCTCTCCTTTCTTGATGCGGTTGACGATGTATTTCTCGTTAAACATCTTGGCGAGGTCGTAGAGGCACACAATCGTCTGGATGCAAGCGAGCTGGAACGACCACCACACCATGATTTGCACGGCAAGCAGCGTGTAGCCCACCCAAGCAAGGACACACGACGCAATCATAGTAATAAGCGAGATTGTGGAGAAGACGACATCGATGGTGGGAATCAACGCGTAGCGCTTCTTAACGACAACAAATTGCCATATCGTGAACACCAGCATCAGTGGTGGGAACAGGAGATTGACAACATTGTTGGGGACTAGAATGATGCGGAACACTATCACCACAAATGCCATGAGCATGAACGGAGTATAGACCATCACACCAGCATTGATCTGCTTGCCGTTGAGCCTGATGAGAAGGGAAAGCAGAATCACAAACAGCAGCCAGGAGTAATCGATAGTGATGCCTATCGCCATTACAATGAAGTTGTGGTGCATGAGTGAATTGGCAATAGTGATGAACACCGAGAAGAGGAACACGCCACAGGTGAGACCGATAATGGCACGGCGACGCTTGTAGGAGGGCTTATTCCTGACCCTCTTGGGCAGGCACCAGCGCAGAATAATGACACTCAACATAGTAGCGATGAAGATGTAGAACAAGATGAACACCGATGTCATGAAAATCACCGGTCCGCGCCACTGGCTCTTGATGTTGGTTTTTGCCCCATCGCGATTCAGTTCCTTGTATTCTTCTTTTAGTTCGCTACTTATTTTATTGTAGTCCTTGCCCAGCGACGCAAGCACCTTGAAATAGTTGTTCCCGCCGTTCCTGAAGATGTTGTTTTGCAGCTCCTCATATTTCTTTAAGGCATAGCTGTTGAGGGCATCAAGCTTTTCCGACACCTCATCGTAATAACGCTTGTCGGCACTCATCTTTTCCTTTATCTTGATGGTGTTGTCGCGCAACGCCTCGGCATAGAAGATACATTTCTCTCTTATCTCAATCTCCTTGTCGTTAAGCACATACAGAGCCACATTCTCTTCCCCAAGACGGGGGTCGTTAACGGCTTGGGGATTGTGAGGCAGGCCATTCACTTCGGCTTGCTGCGACTGCATGATGCTGTCGGCGACCTCGGTGATAGCGTTATTCTCCACGTTCTCAATAGCCGGGGATATGCGTTTTAGCACGGTAATCAAGCTGTCATATCTCTCAACCTCGGCATCGAGGCGGGTCATTATCTTATCGAAGGGGACATGGGCTATCCTGGAGTTGTGATACAGGTCGGTAGCCTGCTGGCAAGCGTAGGCCATAGCAAACGTGAATTCGCTGCTTTGTGAGTAGAGGATCAGCGATATCTGGTCTATCTGCTGCATTGTCGCGACAAGTTGTTCATGTTGCTTCAGTGCACGCTGTTCCATGCTTTTAATGGTTTGCTGCTGCTTCTTGTATTTCATCTCCAGCTCGGCGCACAGCACATCAATAGTCTTACCGAAGTCGCGCTCCTTAAAGACAGCATGAGCCTGAGTGGTGCTGATTGCCAGCACTATCAAAAATAGTAATAGCCTATTTAAAGTTGATGTTTTTTTCATGACATGTAGGATTTCAAAATGAAATGCAAAATTAGCTATAAATCAGTTATTGGCGGTGCGGCAATCAATTAAAAAAGCCTAAAATACCCGTTTCATCTCATAATTTGATAGATTGCGAGGATTGCGATTCCTGTGAGGAGGATCGCAAGGATGAGTTTATAGATGGTGCTGCTCACCATGCGCTCGAGCATGAGGTGAAGGGTCTCGAGATTGGCGACCTCGCCATTGGCACACTGAGCGGCGATGCGCCGCAGGCGTTTGTCGCGAAGGGTGCTGTGGTCGATGGCGGCGAGCAGTATATGACCATAATTCACAATGTTCTCGGCCTCTTCGCTGCTGGCGTCAAGAATCTTTACGTTCTTGAAATCTTGGCTCAGCGCTATCGACTGATCTGTGAGTTGCTGCCCTGTGCGTCCGCTATCTCTCCACTCGATTAGTGCCTCGACCAGCGGTTGCTGCAGCCGATATAAAGCACGCGGAGAGATGCTTTTCTCGCCGCGTGCCAATATAGTGCTTAAAGCTATGTGTTCCATGCTTTGAAAGCGATGCCTAAACGTTAGGGGGCTTTGGATTCCTCTTTCTTAGGCTCGTCCTTCTTGGCTTCCTCTTTCTTCTCGGGTTGAGGAGCTGCCTCGGTATTGACGATTTGCCCAGTGTTGAGGTTCACTCGCTTGCGGGTGTCGTCAGTGTTGCGGATGCTGATGATGCCATTTGCGGTGTCATAGAAGCCTATGTCCTTAGCGCCACCGCTGTGAATCTTGGAGTTCTGACCTGTGGCTTTGTTAAAGCTAATCACGCTACCGTTCTTAAGCATGAACACCTTGAAGTTGCCAGCCTGCACAGTCTTGGCGACATCATCAATGTTGAACATCGCGTCGTCCTTGTCCTTCACCTCGGTGACCGCCGAGTTCTCGGGCTGCTCAGGCTTTACTTCTTCTTGTTTAGGCTCTTCTACAACAGGCTGTTCTTCCTCTTGTTTCTGCTCCTCTTCGGCTTGTTGCTCCTCGCCCTTGAAGCGGACGATGCGAATGAAGTTGCGGGCTGTCTCGTTCATCCACTTCACCACCTCGCTGGAGCCAGTTGCCGGGTTGCACACTATCACCCTCTCGCTGTTGATGTTCTGGAATTCACCCTCGTAGGTGGCGGTGGTAATGGCGCGTGTCTCCACGTCATACATATTAAGCACCACCTGCGCCCTGCTGGGGTCGCCAGAGGGGGTCTGCATAAAGGCGTAGAAGAAATGCTTCTTGCCACCAATATCTACCACCTGAGGAATGATGTCGCGACCAGCCATCATCTTGTCCTGGTCGAAGGTAACATCGTAACCCGCAGTAGAAATCTGCTTGATGTTCTCGGGGTCGATGATCCACTTGCCGTCCTTCTTGGTGAGCTTGTAGATTTTATAGAACTCGCCTGTCTTCTGGGTGATACCCACAATCACGTCGTTAGTACCAGGCTGCGAGCCTGTGACACGCGAGGCATAGACGATGCGGGCGCCATCACCCACATAGTTATAGTCGTTGAGCGCGCGTTGCAGCGTGTCGGCACAAGCGGCAGCACTCTCGTCAACAGTGCTCACAGGATGAGCTTCGCGGTCATTCTTGTTGCAGCGGGTGGCAAAGAACAAAGCACCAAAGGCGATAACGGCAAGACCAATGATAATATATTTGGTCATACCACTGCCCTTATTGTTGTTTTGGCGTTGCTCAAGTTTGCCTGCGGGAGCATTGTTCCAGTCGTCATCGCGGTAGTTACGGCTGTTGTTGCCGAAGTCTTCGTGTTCTATCCTACTGCCGCAGCGGTTGCAAAATGCAGAGCCTTCGGGCACAGAATTTCCACAATTGGGACATGTTATTTTACTCATATACAAGTTTTGTTTTTAGTAATTCTTCTTTTTCTCTGCAAAAGTAAGACAAATATCTAACTCACGCAAAAGATGAAGCAAGTTTTTTGAAAGAACGTCTTGATTTTACTTACTGATGTCGCGGTTTATACATTTTTCTGCCTGATTTTGAGCGAAAATGAAAAAAAATTTGGTCATTTGAAAAATAGTTCATACCTTTGCAACCGATTTCGAGTCAGGGTACTTGGGTTTAGTCCCGTTAGGCCTGTTCTGTGACATGATCGTTGAAACTTCGATGGCTGCTACATGATGCTTAAAATGTGGCCATAAAGCGTAGGACGATATTTAACGCAAAAACAACTGCTGGTGGGTAGCATTGAGGGCTTCTCACTTCAAGCTATCGCCAGTGAACAAGGGTGTCGTGGTAGAATATTGTGCTACGTGGACATATTAAAGTAGCGGCTTGAAATCAACGAGAGAAACAAAAGTATTTTATAACTTATTGAAGTAAAACACTATGTCAAAAGTTTGTCAAATCACAGGCAAGAAGGCGATTACTGGTAACAACGTGTCGCACTCTAAAAGAAGAACTAAACGCAAGTTCAATGTGAACATCTTCAACCGCAAGTTCTATTGGGTAGAGCAGGATCAGTGGATCCGCCTGACAGTGAGCGCCAGCGGACTGCGTCTTATTAACCGTATCGGCCTTGACGCCGCTTTGAAAAAAGCCGCTCAAGAAGGAAATTTAAAAGAAATTAAAGCAATCTATTAAATCGAGAAGTTATGGCAAAGAAAACTAAAGGCGATCGCATTCAGGTCATCCTTCAATGCACCGAGCAGAAGGAAAGCGGCGTTCCCGGAATGTCACGCTACATCACTACAAAGAACCGCAAGAACACTACTGAGCGTCTGGAGTTGAAGAAATACAACCCATACCTCAAGAGGTACACTATTCACAAAGAAATCAAATAATACTTTTTAATCATGGCAAAAAAGACCGTTGCAACCCTTCAAACTGGTGAAGGACGTAATTTCAGCAAAGTGATTAAGATGGTTCGCTCCCCAAAAACCGGTGCCTACGTTTTTGAAGAAAGAATGGTGCCCAACGACAAGGTTGACGAATATCTTAAAAAATAAAGACCGCACACGCTATTTTGTTTATAATAAAACAAAAACGCTATATTTCAGGAATGGCTTGAATCCCACAAAGGTTTCAAGCCATTTATTTTATTAAAAAGAAATCTATTAGTCAAAATGAGTGGTAAAATTTGAGTGATACCGCTCTAAAAGAGGGAAAGGAATCAAAGAATGGAAAAGAAAGAAAGGGAGAGGAAAGGAAAGGAGATGAAAGGAAAGGAGATGAAAGGAAAGAGAAGAAAGGAGGGAAGTGAAAAAAAGAGTCCTGGGCGTTGTTGGTGTAGTGCGCCGTAAGCACGGCGTTCGAGGTGATGATTATGCTTTGTGCTTTGCGCATTATGCTTCGCGATTGCGCATAAAAAAAAGAGACCCAGGAACAGATTCCCGGGTCTCCTTAGGGGGCGATTACCTACGCCTTCCCATGTCGCTGACCATCGGCGTGGTGGGGCTCCTGACTTCGTCACTTTTTTCAAGAAAGAAAAGTGTTAATTTGTAATTGTCTAT
>CALGGO010000111.1 GCA_937916085.1 uncultured Prevotellaceae bacterium
TCGAGAGCATGGCATTGCCATTTTATGATAATCTTATCCCGAACTCGCGTTATTATGATTGCATGGTACGACAAAAGACAAGAAAAACTCACCGAGAAGGTGAGTTTTGGTATCAATGTATATATTACATAATTCACTTCATGCGTTCAAGGCTTTGTATAATAATTAATGTTGAGCGAGAAACATCTTCAGAAGTAAATGATTGTCCTCCAGCAACACCAGGAAGTCCCGAAAAGCCTGTGTAATTATATAATAATGTTGCTTCTTCGTCATTGAGCTGTTCGTCATAATGATATGCGATAAAAGCTCCCAAGAGATATGGAAAACGCATTGTATAATAATCATAAACTCCTTCGTCTGCAGTAGCGATATTATCTATCTTTTTGAAAATCTCACTTGAAAGAACTGAAAGTTGTTCTTTGTTGAGTGCATTAAAATCCACTGCAGTCATCAGGAAAAGTGTAAGACCATTTAAATGCAAAATATTTTCAAATGTGTTTTTATTATAATCTTCATAACTTAAACCAGCAGTAGTATTTACAGGTTTTGATTTTGGGTAATCAAGTTCACAATAAAGGTTGAGTAATTCTGTTGCACCTGTGAGTCGTTGCATCAGCTCTTGATAACAGTTGGCAAGCGTCATTGTAAAGACACTTTCATATAGTACATTATAGAAATCATAAACACCATTATAGGGATGCATAAAACATGTGAGAGCTAGATTGCGTGTTGACATAGCATACAGCTTATCTTCAGGCACATCACAAAGTGCCAATAATTCTTCCATTGTACCAGCCTCAGCTTTGTGTTGTTCCCAATAATAATAATCTCCACCTTTGCCTTTCAAACCACTATCTTCAACTACTCGTGTTGTCCACATTTTGCGACCAAATGATCTCTCATAAGGAGCCATAAGAGGTGTTTCACGAAATGGAGTTTCGCGTTCAATATTTATCCATGTGCGAGTAACAGGTTCAACTGGATTGTTTGGCTCATCTTTTTTATCGTCACCACAAGATGATAAAATAATTAAAACAAAGAAAATAAAAAGATGAATGTTTAGTCTCATAATCTATACGGCTTTAATTATGCGACAAAATTACTATAAATTTCATTATCACTAATGATTTTGCCTAAAATCTTTTGATAAAGCCGAACTAATCAGTCCACAGAACTGCCACCCTAAGTTTTCCTCCATAAATTCTTTGGTTCGCATAACTGAGGAGTAATACTTGGTGCTGAACCACTTACGCCGTTGGCGTTGTTTGTGTATTGCGCCGCACCGTCGGCGCATAAAAAGTGTTCAGTCTGTTGCGTTGTCAACGCAACTAAGACCAGTATCTCTGTTTTTTTAACCTTGCCCCTCGCCCTCTCAACCCATTATTTTCGCCCCTAAAAACAACCATTAAACTAATTCCATCATGGCAACAAGTAAACAAAAAAACACAATCTCTAATGTTTTTCGCTACCGTTCCCTGGAAGAGGAAAATGAGAATCCTGCTCTCTACAGGAAAAACGAGGGAGGCAACATCTTCAACTCTAAGTGCCTGCATACTATGGTTAACGAGACTCAGCCAACTATTGACCTCTGGCATGGCCTGTGGCATCAAGGTGAAATGGCTTGCCTTTTCGGTGAGCCTAACGTGGGCAAGACGATTCTGGCAATGAAAATTGCGGCCGATATAGTCCGAAGAGGCGAGAGTGTTCTGTATTTTGATTTCGAGAATGCGGAGCACCAACTCATCCCAAGATATCAAGGAAAAGAAATACCCTTTATCGACATCCTCACTTTCAACTACAAAAACCACTATTTAAAAAACGATAACCACAGCTTGCTCAACTACATCAAGAGGGCCGCTTTGCTCCGCGAGGCCCACATTATAATTATTGATGACATAACGCATCTCTTTGGCATTGGAAATCCCGCCGACGTGAGACACGTTCTCAACACTCTGCGTTCGTGGACTAAACACTTAAGGATGTCTATTCTAGTGCTCGCTCACTCGGTAAAGAAAAGAATGAACCAGATTGCCACCATTGAGCAACTGGCAGGCTCATTCGAGTGCGCCTATTCTTTCGACTCCATTTTCTCGCTCAACAGGGCTAATGACTTCAACAGGCGCACGCGTGGCATCTCACATTACATCAAGCAGCACAAGACACGCATGGGAGCTATTAAGTACGATGACCGAAACACCATAGCACTAAATATGAGATTCGACGATGAGCTGCAGGCTTTTACCATGTGCGACCTGGCCGAAGGCGCCAACGAGCGCCAGCTAGTACGTGACTACGGTTTCTACACTCAAGAAGAAATTCTCAACGCCGTCATCGACTACAAAGAGAAATTCTACTCAATAAGGGAAATCGCCGAAATGGTGGGAATCTCAAAGTCGCAAGTGCAACGACTGCTAGCCAAGAACTACACTCCACACAAGCCCACGCACCAAGATGAGCTCAAACCATTGCCTCCGACCTCCGACGAGTCGCTAAACCCTTATCCCATCAGTTATTATAACTACCTCGATGAAGAAGACGCTCTGCTCTACGATGATGATGAAGACAAACACATCTTCTACCCGCCCACTTATAAAGAATGCATGCAGGGTGTTGATAATTGTCAAGAGGAACAAGAGGCGCAAAAAGATCAAGACCAACAAAATTCTTCACCAAATGAAATGTCAACCAAAATCAGGCAATCACAAAAGTGTCCCAACTGTCCCAAAATACCCAAATAACCCAAATAACCCAAGTAACCCAAGCGACCCCCTCGACCCTTAACCATCGTTGGCGTTGTTTATGCATTGCGCCGCGTCGCCGGCGTTCAATGCTAGCACCCAAACTAGGAAAAGAGAAATTGTCATTAATGAAGAGAATCTATTGCACAAATCTTTGTCTTTAATTGTCTTCAAACTAAAAACTGTGTGGAAATTGAAATATTTTTCTCTCAAGTGTTGAATTTTTTGGCAAAATGGTGTACCTTTGTAAGATTTTAGACATTGGTGCAAGGGGAGTGACAGCCGTGGCTTTTCTTGCGGCGATTGGCCGGAAATCAGAAATAATGCTGATTATCACTAAACTAAATACTTAAAAACTATGTTTATCATTGGTATCGCAGGCGGAACAGGGTCGGGAAAGACCACTGTAGTACGCAAAATCATGGAGCGCCTTCCTAAAGGTGAAGTTGGCATAATCTCTCAAGATTCCTATTACAAGGACTCTAGTCACATCCCCGTTGAGGAACGTCAGAAGATCAACTTCGACGAGCCGGCGGCTTTTGACTGGAACTTGCTGCTCGAGCACCTGAAGATGCTCAAGAAGGGCGAGTCGATAGAAATGCCCACCTACAGCTACCTCACCTGCACCCGCCAAGAAGAGACAGTACACATGGACCCACACGACGTGGTGCTCATCGAGGGCATCTTGGTGATGAGCGACCCACGCTTGCGCAAGATGATGGACATCAAGGTGTTTGTCGATGCCGACGGCGATGACCGCCTCATCCGCGTCATCTCCCGCGACTGCATAGAGCGCGGTCGCACGGCACAAGAGGTGATTGACCGCTACCAGCGTGTACTCAAACCCATGCACCTGATGCACATCGAGCCTTGCAAGCGTTTTGTGGATATCATCGTGCCCGAGGGAGGCCACAACGAGGTAGCCATCAACCTGCTCACCGACTATATCAAGTCACGCCTCTACTTGAAGAAGTGACAACACTTTTAATTTATCGAGGATCGAAGATTGAGGATCGGAGCACTCCACTCTGAACTTCTTACTTCTTACTTCTTACTTCATCCTTCTTACTTCATCCTTCTTACTTCATCCTTCTTACTTCATCCTTCTTACTTCTCCACTTTAAACTCTTATGAAACTTTTCAACAACCGCGACAAGAAGAAAGACGACACTCCGCAAGTGCCGCTGGCGATTGGCGATGACTTCTCCAACTCAGAGAAAATCACCGAGGTCAACGACAAAGTGACCGCCATGCTAAAGCAATGCGGTGAGGAGGGCAATCTGGTGCTTCAAACCGACAATCTGGTGAAGAAGTACCGCCAGCGCACCGTCGCCAACCATGTGTCGATCAACGTGCGGCAGGGCGAGATTGTGGGACTGCTGGGACCTAACGGAGCCGGCAAGACTACCACTTTCTACATGACAACGGGACTCGTCACCCCCAACGAAGGTCGTGTGTATATAAATAATGTGGAGATTACCAAGCTGCCGGTGTATCGCCGCGCGCAGCTGGGCATCGGCTACCTGCCGCAAGAGGCGTCGGTGTTCCGCAAACTCACCGTTGAGAACAACATCCGCACTGTGCTTGAGATGACCGATACCACTCCCGAATATCAGCGCAACAAACTTGAGGAGCTGATTTCGGAATTCCACCTCGAGAAGGTGCGCAAGAACTTAGGCGACCGCCTCAGTGGCGGTGAGCGCCGCCGCACCGAGATAGCACGCTGTCTCGCCATCAACCCGCGATTCATCATGCTCGACGAGCCGTTTGCCGGTGTCGATCCCATCGCTGTGGAGGACATTCAAAGCATCGTCTATAGCCTCAAGCACAAGAACATTGGCATCCTCATCACCGACCACAATGCTCCAGAGACTCTAAGTATCACCGACCGAGCCTATCTGCTCTTCGAGGGAAAAATCCTCTTCCAGGGCACCAGCGAAGAACTCGCCGTCAATCCTGTGGTGCGCGAGAAATACCTGGGCCGCAACTTCGTCTTCCGACGCAAGAAATTCAAAGAGACTATTGATTAAATATTTTTAGCAGGAAAGCTCGATAGTTTCAGAATATTTTGATTATTTTTGCGACAAGTTTTAAAGAAAACATGTTTAACTAATATAAAACACACTATTATGAAAAAATTATTCTGCATTATTGCGATGACGGCTTTTGCACTCACCGCCTGGTCACAAAAACCGCTGAACCTCAGCACCTACAATGGCACTTCGGTTGACCGCTACGACGGCGTGCAGTGCGACGTGACGGCAAACCGCTATCTCTACACTGGCTGGAACACCATCTCTCTGCCTTTTGCCATGACCGAACAGGAGATTGACGACGCTCTGGGCTCGGGCGTGAAGCTGGAGAAACTGGTGGGCGTGACACAGCAAGGCACCGAAATCGTGCTTAACTTCCAAGACTGCAAGAAGGAGGGCATCGAAGCTAACAAGCCCTATATTCTCTACTATCCTGGCGAGACAGGCACAAAGAAACTCCATGTCAATGCCACAGTGGCAAAAAATGAGTCGAAAGTGACTCTGACCACCGACTGCGGCGTGGCAGTGACAATGCACGGTGCAGCAATGAAGACCGACGGCAAGGGACTCTATGGTATCCTCGTTATCAACAACAGCGACGCCAACTTCACCTCGATTGACAATGACAAAGCGTTCTTCTATGCTACCCGCTGCTACATCAGCATTCCTGGAGAGCAGGAATTCACACTCACCCCTAACCACTTGGGAGCTGGCGAAGTTACCAGCATCAATGAAATCGCTGCCGCCAGCGACATCGTTGATGTTTACAACGTGCTCGGCATGCGCATGGCACACAACATCAAAGCCGGCGACGTGAACAACCTCGCCCCAGGCATCTATGTAGTGAAAGGCCGCAAGATTTTGGTGAAATGATATTACCAACGTAATAAATCACACATACTCTACAGGCAGCATCTCGGTTAAGGGATGCTGCTTGCCGTTTATGAGCCAAGTGAAAGTGTAGCCTTCGTAGTCGCGCGGGAGCATCACTTTGTCGATGTGGTGCCACTGGGGCTTGCCGTAGTCGCTCGACGCCCCGCTAAGTTCCACCTGCCGCGCCGCATGGTTGATGCGCCAATACCCTCCCCCAAGGCACACGTCGCCCTGCACCATGAGATGACGATGCAACGTCACCATCCCAAGCCTGAGATGGCCATCGCCAGTTATTATAAATTTTGGATAAGACACAGGTTTTCGCTTTTTAGTTCCGTTTGTTGCGATGGCATCGCAACATACAGGACGCTCAATCATCCTCAATCGCTAATCAAGGTGCCTAACGCGCCGCGGTTGAAGGTGTTCTTCACCCAGATGGGGATATGCTTCTCGGCAACGGGCTTGATGGTGGGGGCATAAATCACCTTCGCACCCTGGTCGCACATCTCTTGAGCCTGGTCGTAGGTCATCTGGCGGATGACGGTGGCATTAGGGTCAACCTTCGGGTCGGCGGTCATAAAGCCGTCAACGTCGGTCCAAATCTCCAGGCTGTCGGCATTGAGAGCGCTGGCGACAATGGCTGCGGTGTAGTCGCTGCCGCCACGACCTAGATTAGAGATGCGACGGCTCTTGCTGTCGCGGGAGATGAAGCCACCCATCACTGCCACTTTGCCTTTGAATTTTCCTAACGTGTTGGCAATATTGGCATTGGTAGCTTCCAGGTCACACTCATGGTTGGAGCTGCGCATTATCTCGAGGGAATTGAAATAGGTGGCATCATCGATAATCAGACTGATGATAAGCGACGACAGGCGCTCGCCGTAGCTCACCACCTCCTCAAGGTCGGCCTCGGTAAGCTCCTCGTTGCGTGAGATGTCGGTATAGGCATTGCTCAGCTCATAGAAGAGGGCGCGCACGCGGTTGAGGGCATCGTCAATCTGCTCGCCGGTGATGAGTTTGTTCATAATCTCGTTGTGACGAGCGGTGATGTCCTGAACTATGCGGTAGGCACCGATATCGTTCTTGGCAGCCAGATTTGCAGCCTGAATCAGCGTGTCGGTGAGTCCTCCAAGCGCCGAAACCACAACAATCACTGGCTCTTCCTGGTTCTCAACAATGTATTTCACATTGCGCAGAGCCTCAACTGTCCCTACCGATGTTCCTCCAAATTTCAGTACTTTCATGAGTGTTTATCTAAATTGGGTGTAAAGTTAGTGTTTTTTCTTGATATGCGCCCAAAAATCTTGTAAAAATTGTAATAATTGACTATTTTTGCCCTCGAAATGGAAGATTTAAACCTCGACATATTCAATTTGCTCGACAGCCAGCCCGAGCCGGCTCGTGGTTCATTGCTAGTGGCTAAACCCACGGTGGAGGACTTTTGCTTCAAGCGCAGCATCACCATTCTCGTCGATCACGACAACGTGGACGGCTCTATGGGCGTGATAGTGAACAAACCCACGCGTTTTACCCTTAACGAGCTGGTCCCCGACGTGGTGTGCAACGAGCAGGTGCCACTCTATCTTGGTGGTCCAGTGGGCACTAACATGATGTTTTTCCTGCACTCCTTGGGCAAAGACGCTATTCCTGGCAGCGAACAGCTGGCGCCAGGAGTGTTCTTTGGCGGAGATTTCGATGTCATGAAGATGTTTCTTGCCGATGGCGAGAACGTGAATGAGAAAGTGAAATTTATGGTGGGATACAGCGGATGGACTGTTGGCCAACTCGACAACGAGGTGAAGCGCCATGACTGGGCGGTGCTCAAAGGCGATGTCGCACCTCTAGTAATGAGCACCGACAACGACGCTATGTGGCAAAATGCCGTAGCCCGCTTCGGTGAACAATATCAGCTATGGAAAAACTGGCCCGACGATGTGAGCCTGAACTAATAGACGGCAAACCGAACTAATTACTGATAACCCTAAAACACCAGCTGCATCATCTCCACGTCGTGGATTTCGGTGCCGTGGTTTATCCATTTTTTCAAAATGCCGGCACTGGCAAAGCCATGCTTCTTGAGCAGACCTATGCAAATGGTGTTGCTCGTAGGCACTAAGGCATAAATCTGAAACAACCCCAAGTAGTCGCGCACGTAGCCAACGGTGAGCTTCAACGCCGCATCGCCTATGCCTTTGCCCTCGTGAGCCTTATCAATCATGATGCCAAACTCGGCGCGGTTGTTGAACGGGTCGAAGTTGGTGAGGTCAACGGTGCCCACCGGCTCCCCACTCTCGGTGAGCGTTATCATCAACCGCAACTGGCGGGTGTTGAAGATGTCGCTGTCGTAGTTCTGAAGATACTGCCACAGGTAGCTCTTGGGCGACGGAGTCATTATGTTGCTCACCGTCCACAACCAAGAGTCATTCTCCCAGCGGTATAGCACATCAAGGTCGGTGGCCTCAAGCGACCGCAACGTCACGATGTCGTTAGAAATTATCTTTTTCATAGCTCGATTTCGTTTGATGAGTGCAAATTTAGTGATATTATTTTTGTTACATTACATTTTTTGCACTAAATTTGAATAAATTAGGCTGCGCCTCAGAAAAATCCAAATAAATTTGGTTTTTCATTCGGCTTGCACTAATTTTGGACCCGATTTCAAAAAACAATACTTATGGGACTAGTAATAGGAATTGATGTGGGCGGAAGCACCACCAAGATTGTGGGATTGAATGACGAGCAGATTCTTTCGCCCATGTTTATCACAGCTGCCGACCCTATCACGTCGCTCTTCGGAGCGTTTGGCAAGTATATCTACGACAACGACATAACCCTCGCCGACATCGAGCATGTGATGCTCACGGGAGTGGGAAGTTCGGGAGTGACAACACCCATCTATGGTCTGCCCACGAGCAAGGCCGACGAGTTTCAAGCCGACGGTCTGGGTGCTCGCTTCGACAGCGGTCTCGACAAATTGACCGTGGTGTCGATGGGCACTGGCACCACGCTGGTGAGCGTCGATGGCGACGAGATCAAGCACTTGGGCGGTATAGGCATTGGTGGCGGCACACTGATGGGTCTGGCACACCTGCTGCTCAAGACCGACCACATCAGCGATGTCATTGAGATGGCAAAAAACGGCGACATTACACACATAAACCTGCAAATAAAGGACATCTGCAAGACCGACCTCGAGGGTCTGCCTCTTCACGCCACAGCGTCGCTCTTTGGCAAAGTGCGTCAAAACACCCCCAGCGACAACGATGTGGCGCTAGGCATCATTTGTATGGTGCTGGAGTCGATTGGTTCGGCGGCAGTGCTGTCAAAGCTCAATACTGGCGTGAAGGACTTTGTGCTGATTGGCAACCTCACGCGCCTGCCGCAATGCGCAGTGGTATTCCCACGCATCGAGGAAATCTATGGCGTGAAATTCCACATCCCCACCCACGCCGAATACTGCACCGCCCTAGGCGCAGCACTCGCATTTAATAAAGCATAAAGCGAACGATGAATAAATACAAAGACGGTGAATGGGAGTCCGATCCCCGTTCTCCGTTCTTATTTCTTCACTTTGCTAATGGTCAGGTAGTTGCAGTGCATCATCTTGCCCTCGTCGTCACGCAGGTGGAACGGCCCGCCGGCGCACCAGTCCCACGCCTTGCACTTGGCGCACTCGTCGCGCTTCATCCATCGACGATCGCGCATCTGCTTAAAGCGGTTGTTCCACACGTCACTGAAGCGGTCGCGGTAGATATTTCCCTGATTGTAATGCGAACGAATGCTCAGGCAGCCGCTTATGTCGCCGTTGGCAAGTATCGATGCCGTCATTGTGCCTGCGTCGCAGCGGAAGATGTGCCCCCGCACCTCGCCCTCGTAGTCGCCCAGGAACCCCTCGCAGCTATAGGAAATGTTTATATTACCCTCTTTGCGAGTCGAGGCGATGAAATCCATGAGCGCAACATACTGCTCTGGATTCAGATACAGCTCATTGTTGAGTTTTGCTCTGCCTTGCGGGAAGATGGTGAAGATGCGCCACTTGGTAACTCCTGCATCGATGAGATACTGCTTGAGCTGGGGCAATGTGGAGAAGTTGCGCTGATTTACGCAAGTAATCACATCCCACAGCAGGTTGCGGGTGCGGGTAAGAAGTTTCACCGCGTTCATCGCGCCGTCGAACGACCCTCCTCGCAGCCAGTTGTGTTCCTCCTCAAGACCGTCGAGGCTCACTGCCACGGTGCGCAAGCCTGCCTTCAGCACATCGCGCAACATCTGTTCTGTGAGCAGTACGCCATTGGTCACAAAGCCCCACAGGAAACCTCGGTCGGTAATTGCTTTGCCACACTCCACGATGTCAGGGCGTACTAATGGCTCACCACCCACGGTGTTGACCAATACTTTCTTGGGAGCTATCATCGTTGCCACGTCGTCGAGCACAGGAAGGAAATGCTCAAGAGGCATATCGGGCGTCAGCGACACCTTGCGGCAATCGCTGCCACAGTGGCGGCATGAGAGGTTGCAGCGCAGGGTGCATTCCCAGAAAAGCTGTCGCAACGGATGATGCTTCTCAAGCCACCGCCGCTCATTGCGGGTCTTCTCCAGTTCTATAAGTTGGCGGGTTTTCATTATTATGTGTTTTTAAGGCTCATCAACAATCTCGGGTTTCCCCTCAATCTCATCGAAATAAGATGGCGGACCATAGACTGTCTCTATATCTTCAATAGGGGGACCATATACATCCTCCACGTCGCTGATTTCGCTTATATCGCTGACTTCGCTGACTTCGCTGATATCGCTATTCTCACTGGACTCGGAGCTCAAGATGCTTGCATCATCATCAAGGTTGTACTTTTTTGTGTGCTGGCAAGCAGTGATGCCTATCATTGCGCCTATCACAACCAGTCCTCGCACCAACCATTTTTTTATTACAAATGTCGGCTTTTTCATCATTCAGAATCTTTTTCCTGTTTCAACTCTGGTTCATCGCTTGCCTTTACACTGTCAATCCTTTCTACAGGATGTCCATAAACGTCCTCTACCACATTTATGCGCTGAGGATCATATCCTGGCGGCGGGCCATAGACACCCTCGGCGGGGTTGGGACCAATCTTGTGAGTGCATGACGACAAGCCCATCAGAGCGCCAACAGCCACCAGCGCACGCACTCCCCATTTATGCACATTAAAACTCATCTTTTTCATAGCTTACTCTTCCTCAGGATTTATTTGTTTCAACTTCGGTTTTTCTTTTAGAGTTTCTGGACTGACAATAGTGTCATACACGACATTGCCATTCTCGTCAACGCGTTCTGCTATTGATTGTAAAACGGGGGCATCTTGATAAATATTCACCAGTGGACCGTATTTGAGATTATGAATCTGGGGCATATTATTATTGTTGTTGTCGAAGTAATTATTGTTGTCCTCTTCCACCACTTTCTTGGTGTGACAACAAGCCGAGATGCCCAGCAAAGCACCTACGGCAACAAGCACTCTAACCGTCCATTTCTGCACATTAAAACTAACCTTCTTCATAGCAATAAAAAATTGAGGAACATAATTAGCAAGCAAATATAAGACTTTTTTCCAAAAAGAGCAAATTCCAATCACTAAAGATGCAATAAAAACTAGAAAAACAACAAAATAACCAATTTTGAAAACCCAAAGAGTCCAGTTTGTTGAGATGCCATCGCAACAAGTAAACTAACAACTCTTAGCCATTATTTCCCTAGTGGCGGCAGCAACGTTGCCGAGGGTGGTCATGGTGTCAAGGGCTTGCTCTAAGGGCATACCCACAGGGGTAACGGCAAGTACTTTTTCGAAGCCCATTTCGGTGGTATTGGTGCCGGGGGCTATGCATCCGCAAAGGGCAACAACTGGCACTCCTTTTTTCTTTGCCGCTTTCAGCACTCCTGCCGGTGCCTTGCCGTGAAGGGTTTGTGCATCGATACGGCCCTCACCGGTTATGACAAGGTCGGCATCGGCGATAAGGTCGTCAAAATGCGCCATTTCGAGCAACACATCTATTCCTGGCTTGATGGTTGCGTGGAGCATTGCCATCATCCCCGCCGTCACACCGCCTGCGGCACCAGCACCAGGCAAGTGAGCAATGTGATGTGGCAGCAGCGTGGCAAAATGCCTTAGACCATCGTCGAGTAGTGCGACCTGCTGCTGCGAAGCCCCTTTTTGCGGGGCGAAGATATATGCTGCACCTTTTTCGCCATACAGAGGATTGTCGACATCACTCAGCAACGTGAATCGCGTGTTTAGCACCTTGCTGTCAACGTTGTTGCCATTGATGCGGTCAATCTTGGCAAGATTCTCGCCGCAAGGCGATAACACGTTGCCGTTCTTGTCAACAAACTTGAATCCCAAAGCCTCTAGAATGCCCATCCCTCCATCGCAAGTGGCGCTGCCGCCAAGTCCTAGCACTATGTGCCTCGCACCGTGGTTGACGGCGTGGGCAATCATTTCTCCTGTGCCAAATGTGCTAGCCTTCATCACGTCGCGGCAACCGTAAGGCACTAATGCCAGCCCGCTTGCCGTAGCAAGGTCCATATAGGCTGTGTCACCGTCGATGACGTATTGCGCCTTGACCTGTGGCAGCTGGCGCAGCGGTGCAGTAACGCTCACTTTGCAAGTATTTGCCTTTGCTCCGATGATGCTTTTGACACATTCCATCGTGCCGTCTCCGCCATCGGCAATGGGCACTGCTACCACCTGCGCATCAGGATAGACGCTGTGGATCTCATCACCTATCACCTGCGCCAGTTGCTCACTGGTGGCACTTCCCTTGAACTTATCGATGGCGATTACTACTTTCATCGTTATTCGTTTATCGTTTTTAGCTGACGAGCGAACGAGCTGACGAGGCTTATCAGTTCAGAGTTCAGAGTACAGAGTACAGAGGGGTACGGAGTCCTCTCCACTCTCCACTCTCCACTCTCCACTTTATTCGACCTGCACTACGAGGTAGTTGCTGTATTCCCAAAAGGTTGCCGCATCAATGATTTTGATGATTGTCATGTCCTCGGCTTCCTCGATGGCGAAAGATTGCGGGTCATGGGTGGTGAGTATATTTACTTTCTTGCTTTTAATAGGAATCTCATTCAACGTGCGCTTGTCGGCCTTTACAAAATAAGAGAGCAACAAATTTCCACTCTGCATCACTTTGGTCTTTTTCAGGAACTCCGAGTCGATTATCTTGTGGGTTTTCAAGTCACTTCTGGTGCCTATGGCATAGTAGCACTCGTTGAGCTCATTATTGAGCGACTCTGCCTGTTCCTTCTTCTTAATTTCCTCTTCAGGAGCCACTTGCGTCTCTTTGGGAGGAGCATTGACCACTGTGGAGTCAGAGCGTTCCTTCGTGACTTTAGGTTTTGAGGTTGAGGAATGCAGTTTGGCACTGAGTTGGTCAACCTTTGCCTTTTGCAAGTCAAGTTGTTGTCGCAGGTTGGTGATAGTTTGCGCCACCTCGACTCGCCCCTGCTCGTCGAGGTCGTTTAAATCGTCTTCTATATTGACGAGCATCCTGCGTCTTTCCTGAATGGCGTTCTTTGCCAACAGGATATTATTGCGCAGCTTCGCTCTCTTGTTTTGTGACAGCAGCGAGAGATCGGTAGTGTCGAGTGTCTGCTCAAAGCGTGTAATATCGTCAAATCCATCATTTATCTCATTGGTAAGAGCATTAAGCGAACTCTTGAGCTGCTGTGGCGCGGTGAGCACGTCTTCGGCCGAAGGTTTCAGCTCGTCGTTGCTTCTTATCATTTGCGGCTGCTCGCTCTTGTCGCTTTTATCCTTGTCACGACACGAGGAGAATGCCACCACAACAATCGCCAATAATGATAATATGAGTTTACTAAGCGTTCTCATCGCACTGGCTGTATTTGTTCTTGAACTTGGCATACTTATCGACTTTGACGTGAGCCTCGCTTTCCTTTCCCGCCACCACAATCACAATCTCGCCTCGGGGAGCCTCGTGAGTGAAATGCTCAACAAGCTCGCCAAGGGTGCCATGATGGGTGGTGTCATGGAGTTTGGAAATCTCGCGGCACACCGATGCCTCACGCTCGTAGCCGAAGACCTGTGCCAACTGCTGCAGCGTCTTAACAAGGCGCGTGGGCGACTCATAGAAAATCATGGTACGGCTCTCTTGCGCAAGGGCTTCGAGGCGCGTCGCCCTACCCTTCTTCACTGGCAAAAAGCCCTCAAAGACAAACCTGTCGCACGGCAGCCCCGAATTGACGAGGGCAGGCACAAATGCCGTGGCACCTGGCAGCGTCTCTACCACAATACCGTTGCGGCGGCACTCTCTCGAGAGCATGAATCCCGGGTCGCTGATGCCTGGCGTGCCGGCGTCGGTGATAAGCGCTATGCTTTCACCTGCCTTGAGCATCTCGATGATAGCACTGGTGGTGGTGTGCTCGTTAAACTTGTGGTGGCTGCGCATGGGTGTGACGATGCCATAATGCTTCATCAGCACGGCACTGGTGCGCGTGTCCTCGGCAAGGATAAGCGCCACCTCGTTGAGCACGCTCACCGCCCGCATAGTCATGTCGTCGAGATTGCCGACTGGCGTAGGCACCATATATAATTTTCCTGCCATAGTTATTAGTTAAGAGTTCATAGTTATTAGTTAAGAGTTCATAGTTATGAGTTAAGAATTATAGTTTCTTGTACTCTTCGCCCCTTACGTTAATCGCAATCCTATCCTTTGAGACTCTGCTCTATGAGCCGCACAAACTCTTTAACCACTTCATTGCTAGGGTCTAAGCCGAGAACATCGGTAATGAATTGCTTAATCTTATCGATATTGGTCAGGCGCTGCATCACGGCGATAGCGTCGGCATATTTCTCATTATTGCCGTCGAAGAGCTCTCGCTGGAACAAGAAACGGTCGTTGATAGAGAATGCCGAAGTGATGTCGCGAGTTGAGGATTTGGGAGGAGCAACGGGCTCCTCGGTTTTGACGATGGGTTTGACCTCAGCAACTTGTTCTTTAAGTGGCTCTTGTGCTGGTGTGACAACAGGTGCAGGTGCCACGGGTTCAGGCTTTACGGGAGGAACAAAAACAGGCGGTTCAGGCTCAGCCTGAGGGGTGTCGTCGGTCTTTTGTGATGAGTCGAGAACGCTTGCTGCGGCAGCTATCTGCTGGGCTTTCTCTTTGAACTTGTCAATTACCAGCTGTGGAACGTCGTCGTGGTGGCGTTGCATCACCAGCAACAGTCCTTCAAGCTCATAGACATTGGTGAGAAGTTGGTCGAGAGTTGTGTTCATTTCTATTATATATTTCAGTTTATACTAAGGTGCGAAAATGCCTAACAAGAGTCTGTCAATCATCTCTTTAAGGTTTGGACGGCTGCCGTGCCAGTTGTTGACGAGCACAGCCCACGCATATTGCGGCTCATCGGCGGGGAAGTAGCCTACATAACACTGCACGTCGCGCATGGAGCCCGACTTAGAGGCTATCATGCCGCTAATCGACGAGTATGGAACCTGGGTGCCTATCTTGGCGTTGATGCCGATGCGGGTCATCAGGTCAACAAGCCGCAGCTGATGCGAGCCAAAACGGCGGTCACTCATGTAGGTGAGCATGTCGGCAAAGAACTTGACAGGGGCTTTGTTGTTGCGGGCAAGACCGCTGCCGTCATACTGGAACTTGCCCGAGGCATCGACGCCGCGTGACGTGAAGAGGCTGTCGATCACCTCCACGCCCTGAGCCTCGGTGGGCTCGCGGCCACTATTTACTGCAATGGCTTTGAGCAGACCCTCAGTGAACATATTGTCGCTACGCTCCAGCAGCGACGCGATAATGTCGGTCAGTATCGGCGACTTATGTGTCATAAGCAGCCAACGGCGGTCGCTGGGAGAAAACTGTTTGTTGGCGATTCTTATGCCCGATTTTGAGAGGGTGCGGCTCAGGCTGTCAACGAGCAACGCGCCAGGGGTTGGGTTCGACACATTAAAAACGTAGGTGGTGTCGGCGGCTGTGCCAGTAAGGATGATGGCTGGGTTGGCATACTCGAGCAGCACACCCACGTTATCCTCATTGCTTGGACGCATACGGTTGATAATCTGCACGCCAGGCACATCGGGCTCGAAGTGGGCATTCTCGGCAGTGCCGTCACCCTTGCCAGTGAACACTAGTTTCATGCGGTTGTCGCAGTAGTTGAGCGCATGCAAGCCCATGCCGTAGTCCCACGCAAGGTCGTCGGCGCACCAGTCGCCGTTGTAAGCCGGATAGCGGTAAAGACTGTTATCTACAATCACTTTACCCTCTATCGTGGTGATGCCCTGCCGGTTGAGGGCTTCTACTACTTCATGAACTATATCGAGGTTGTCCTTGAAATATACCGAGCCAAGCGTTGGGTCGCCACGGCCCACTATCACGAGGTTGCCCCGCAGAGTGCTACCGTGAATCTCGCCATCAAGATAGACGGGCGTGTTGAAAGTGAAATCGGCGCCCAGCAGCTCCAATGCTGCCGACGAAGTGACGGTCTTCATGGTCGATGCCGTGATGCACGCCAGGTTGATGTTGCGTCCGCCAAGCATCTTGCCGCTCTTTAGGTCGGTGACTATCACTCCCACCGAAGCGTGACGCATGAGCGAGTCATCAACAAAGCGGTCTATCGCCTTCTGCGTGCGCTGCGCTGTGATGTCCCGCGCCTGCGTAGCGCTGCCAAAGACCGCCAGCAACAGTAATGTAATTATAAATCTCAGTTTCATATCGTTGTAGTTATCAGTTTTCAGTTATATAGAAACACTAAATTGTGAATTGTGCATTATGCATTGTGAATTGTGCATTAGTTATTCCCACTCAAGCAGGTTGGCGGCGATGCCGTCGGCGAGGTTCACCAGCGAGCACAGTGGGTGCTCGTCGCGAGCGGTGTTGAGGCATTTCGTTAGCTCCACACTCTGCATGGGCAGGTCCCACGCCGCCATGTGCCAGCGGATGGCAAGCAGCTCGTCGTCATAAATCTCAAAACCGCTCATCAGCGCGAGCATCGCACTCTTCTCGCCGTGCCCCATAGGGAAGTTGCGGTAGCTCACCTCATAGCTGTCTACCTCTCGCCAGATGCCGTCGGCACCACGCTGCTTCCTGATAGCAGGCGTATAGATGTCGGCTTTGCAGATGTCGTGAAGCAGAGTGGCGACAATCACGCTGTTGCGGTCGAGCTGTTCCTCCAGCTCTGGCTTCATGGCGATAACCATCTCGCGAAGTTTGAGTCCTGCTTTGCAGGTGTTGAGCGAGTGTACCAGCAGACCGCCGTCGCTGTTGAGGTGGTGATTTACGCTAGCCGGCGCGGTGAAGAAGCGCATCTTGCCGTCGTCAAGCATCTCAACGAGGTCGTCAACACCCTCTCGGCCAGTAGATTTCAGCAGGTCGATAAACTCGGCCTTATAGGTTTCAATTTCACGTTTATCCATTATGTTTATAATATTTGTTCAATTTTCTACGGAATCTCTTTCTCGGTTTCTTTTTTCTCTTTTTCTTTTTCTTTTTCACATATTTTATCCAGGCATAATGCTTACGCTTCTCAAGATAATGATAGTCATACTCATTATCGTAGGCCTCACGCTCAAAACTGATGTTGAAGTAGGCATTTCCCCTGAAGAACAGCCTGATAAACCACTCAAGGAGATAAATGATATAGAACGGCAAGTAGAGCAGTTCGCGCATCTGCGCCGTGTGGATGCTCTCATGGTTGATGAGGCGCTTGGTAATCTTAACGTCGGGATGCACAAAAAACACGCCAAAGAGATTGATGGCGGTGTAGTTGCGCGACGGCGGCAGATACTTGGTGCGTACTATTATCATTTCCTTTCAAAGAATAAGTGCTATCAACTTGCAAAGATAATGAAAAGTTTTATATGTTGCGATGCCATAGCAACAAAAAGGAATCAAATGACTGAAAAATCAAAAAAACCTAACGCTTATAACTAATAACTGAAAACTATTTCCTACCTTTGCGCCCGATTTTTAACCCAAAAAGAAAAAAACAACCCCTATGTTAGCACTCGACAACAAGAAAAAGCTTAAACGTGAGATACTTGCCTATACGTTGCTCATCGTGGGCAGCGCATTGTTTGCCATCGGCGACGTGATGTTTGTGAACCCTTATCTGATGGCACCAGGCGGCACCTACGGACTCAGTAATGTGTTCAACACCCTGTGGCCCTGGAAAATCTCGTTATATGCCATCTGCATGGACATCCCGCTGCTCATCATCGGCACTTGGATTCTGGGACCAAAGTTTGGCATCAAGACCATCGTCTCTACAGCCCTGATTTTCGTCTTCACCTTTGTGCTGGAAAGCTGGTGGGGATATAACCCCGTCATCCACGACGGCGAGATAGTGAAGCAAGCTGGAGCCTCGATGGCGGAGATACCTCACGGCGGTGGATGGTTCAGCCCCGACTACTTCCTCAACACCGTGGTCGCCGGCATCATCTACGGCTTGGCGATAGGAATGATTTTCCGCTCTGGAGCCACCAGCGGCGGCAGCGACATCATCTCGATGATCCTGCACAAATACACCAAAATCTCGCTCGGCACCCTCGTGATGATTGTCGATGGCATCATCACCTTGAGCACGCTCATCGCCTTTGGCGACATACGCCTGCCCATCTACTCGGTAATCATCATCTTCATCGAAGGCAAGGTCATCGACCTCGTGGTTGACGGCATGAAGAGCTATAAGACCATGTTCATAATCACCGACAACCCCGAGCCCGTGCGCGACTTCATCATCAACAACCTAAAGCGCGGTGGCACATGCATCACCGGCAGCGGTCTCTACAAAGGCAACGAGCGCAAGATGGTGTATGTCACCCTCGACCGTACCGACATGATAAAGCTCCGCTCTGTGCTCTACCGCATCGACCCAAAAGCTTTCGTCAACATCATGGAAAGCTCCGAAATCCTGGGACAAGGCTTCCGCCGCCTGCCACAAGAGTGACACGTGGGCGTTGCGCCGCATTGCGCATTCAGCACGGCGTTCAACAAAGCCTCAAGTTTCACCTAATGTTGTTATCAATAAGCATAATTGTTTGAAAAAAACAAACAAAATTCTTGCATTTTGGAATAATAATGCCTATATTTGCCACAAATTATTGGTTTATTAACTATTTAAACTTTCTATCATTATGACTTACAAGATTATCGACATCGAAGGCGTGGGCGAAGTATATGCTCCCAAACTGATTGCAGCAGGCGTAAAAGACACCGACGCGCTGCTCGAGAAATGCGCCAAACCAGCTGGACGCAAAGCCCTGGAGGAAGCTACAGGAATTAGTGGCAAACTCATCCTCAAGTGGACCAACCATGCCGACCTGATGCGCATCAATGGCGTGGGACCACAGTTCAGCGAACTACTCGAGGCAGCCGGCGTTGACACCGTGAAAGAGCTACGCAACCGCATGCCAGCAAACCTGCAGCCCAAACTCGAAGAGGTGAACGCCGCCAAGAACCTCGTAAACCGCGTGCCAGCACTCGTTGAGGTAGAAAGAATGGTAGCACAAGCCAAAGAACTCCCGCCAATGATGGAGTATTAATTTACATCTTTTTTTGAAACTTCTAAGTGGCGGCATTGCGACGCCACTTTTTTTGCGACCATACAGCCCAAAATTAATTACCGACAAGTCACAACAACCCAGATTTGAAAGAAAAAACAAGAGGAAAAAGAAAAAAATCAAAAAAAGTTTGCACAATTCAAACCAAAGCAGTAATTTTGCAACGCTTTTCGAAAAAAGGCACTCTCGTGCCACCTCGAAACAGCAGTTCGGGATGTAGCTCAGTCCGGTTAGAGTACGCGTCTGGGGGGCGTGGGGTCGCTAGTTCGAATCTAGTCATCCCGACTGAAAAAGAAAAGGTTAGTAATCAGGCAATTAAGCCAATTACTAACCTTCTTTTTTGCCTATTTCGGGGTGTAAATGCCATTAAAAAAAAGAGTATTTTATCACCATTTTCTAACAAAATCTCACATTTCTCACTATTCACCTTGTACATTACCTTGTACATCACCTTGTACATAATCTAAAATGTACAAGGTGGAGAAAAGATGATGCTAAAAGATGGCGATAAGCTCGAAGAATTATTATGGCAAAAGCAAAATTTTTCCTCGACACTCGGAGAACGAAACAAGGTTCTCCATCAATTTTGAAAGTGGCAATAGGTCACGGAGACAAGACTTCCTACATTTTCCTGTTTTCCGCACAGTTTGATTTGCAAAAAAATGTCGCTTGAAAATCAGCAATATAGCGCAAAAAATTTGGTAAATTGTGGGGCTCACGCTAAATTTGCCCCATGTTTTTTCGCAGGAAGCGCAATAAATCAGGCACCTATAGTGTCATTGTGGAGGACTATCGTGACGGCCAAAAGGTTATTATCCAGCGTATTGGTACATCTCGTGACGAGTTGAGACTCCGCTCGCTGGAGCGCAAGGCTCAGCAGTGGATTGATGACCAGCGCGGCCCCAAGC
>CALGGO010000112.1 GCA_937916085.1 uncultured Prevotellaceae bacterium
GGCCGGCTGTTTTTTACACGGGAATAGTTCAGTTGGTAGAACGACGGTCTCCAAAACCGTAGGTCGTGAGTTCGAGTCTTACTTCCCGTGCTAATTATCTAAAAAAGAAAATGAAAAAATACAAGATACTTACGGACATTGAGGAATCTTATAACGAGCTCGTTCATAAGGTTTCTTGGCCAACTAAGAGTGAGCTGGTCAATAGCACAATAGTGGTAATGGTAGCTTCCGTCATTGCTGCTCTCATATTATGGCTTATTGACCTGTTTCTGAACTTCGTGATGGGTCAGGTTTACGGTCTGGCAGGTTAATGACCGGTCTCGCCCCGTCAAAACAGTGGGGGGTGCGCCGGGCATGACAATGCCTACTCGTAGCAGTGCTTGACACATTGCGCGGTTTTTTCTCACAGAGTGTGAATTTATAGCATTTAATTTTCAATTTCGCTAAACTACAGTGTAATCAATGGCTGAAAACAAAAATCTTCAGTGGTATGTTCTGCGTGCCATCTCGGGAAAAGAGGCAAAGGTCAAGGAGATGCTTGACGCGGCATGTAAGAATACCGACCTGGGCAAGTATGTGGCACAGGTATTGATACCTACCGAGAAGGTCTATACGACACGTGGAGGAAAGAAGGTGCTCAAAGAGCGCAATCTGTTCTCGGGATATGTGTTTGTGCAGGCCGTGCTCCGTGGCGATGTGGAGGATTATTTGCGCAACACCACCAACGTCATCGACTTCGTGCGCAGCCGTGACGCCAACCGCAAGCCCGAGCCCATTCGCGAGAGCGATATCGCACGCATGCTCAATGCTGCCGAGGGCGAGGACAGCGGCGACGCCTCGTCGCCCAACGATTATATCGTGGGCGAGACTGTTAAGGTCAATGACGGACCTTTCAGCGGTTTCACTGGTGAGATCGAGGAGGTTAACCGTGAGCGCCTCAAGCTCAAGGTTATGGTGAAGGTCTTTGGAAGGCCCACACCTCTGGAGTTGGATAATTCGCAGGTAACGCGAGAGTGAGCCTCCTAATGTTACGTGGGAGGGCACGCCTATCGCAACTTGTTTATTAATTATATAAACATTTTAGAAATTTAGAACAATGGCTAAAGAAATTGCTGGACAGATCAAATTACAGATTAAAGGTGGAGCCGCAAACCCTTCACCCCCAGTAGGACCTGCACTTGGTGCTAAGGGTATCAACATCATGGAGTTTTGCAAGCAATTCAATGCCCGCACACAAGCTAGCGCCGGTAAGGTGTTGCCAGTGGTAATCACTTATTATGCCGACAAGAGTTTTGACTTCATCGTCAAGACATCGCCCGCTGCCGTGCAGCTGCTCGACGCCGCCAAGATTAAGGGCGGTTCGGGTGAGCCTAACCGCAAGAAGGTGGCTAGCGTCACTTGGGAGCAGATTCAAGCAATTGCTGAGGACAAAATGCCTGATTTGAACTGTTTTACTCTAGCTTCGGCTATGAGAATGGTTGCTGGTACAGCAAGAAGTATGGGTATCACCGTAAAGGGTCAATTCCCTGAGAACATTTAAAACTTCAATTGAACTATGAGTAAACTGACAAAAAACCACAAGTTAGCAAAGGAGAAGATTGAAGCCGGGAAGAGTTACACCCTTTTAGAGGCCGCCACTTTGTTGAAGGAAATCACCTACACAAAGTTCAACGCCTCGGCCGATATCGATGTACGTCTTGGTGTAGATCCCCGCAAGGCTGACCAGAACGTGCGTGGCGTAGTATCACTGCCTAACGGCACTGGTAAGACCGTTCGCGTGCTCGTTATGTGTACTGCCGACGCCGAGGCCGCAGCCAAGGAAGCTGGAGCCGACTATGTAGGTCTTGACGAGTATATCGACAAGATCAAAGGCGGCTGGACCGACGTTGATGTTATCATCACTCAGCCACAATGCATGGGCAAGCTTGGTCCTTTGGGCCGCATACTTGGTCCCCGTGGCTTGATGCCTAACCCCAAGAGTGGCACTGTGACTCCTGATGTCGCAAAGGCTGTGAAAGAGGTTAAGCAGGGTAAGATTGACTTCAAGGTTGACAAGAAAGGTATCGTTCACACTTCAATAGGCAGAATGTCGTTCACCCCCGAGCAAATCAAGGAGAACGCGCAGGCTTTCATCAACACATTGGTGAAACTCAAGCCCAACACTGCCAAGGGTACCTATCTGAAGAGTATTTATCTTTCAAGCACAATGAGTCCTGGTATCAAGATTGATGTCAAGTCGATTGACGCTTAATTTTAATCAAGAAGAAGACATGAGAAAGGAAGATAAAGCAAAACAGATAGAGGCAATTAAAGGCTTACTTGCCGATTATAGTTGCGTGTACCTCACCGAGACCACCGCTCTCAACGCCGAGAAGACTGTGGAGCTGCGCCGTGCAGCTTTCAAGAACGACGTGAAGATGGTGGTAGTGAAGAACACCTTGTTGAAAAAGGCTATGGAGCAGATGGATATGGACTACAGTGGTCTCTACGACTCACTGGCAGGTCCCACCACCTTGATGCTTAGCAACACAGGTAATGCTCCCGCTAAACTTATCAAGAGTTTCCGCCAGAAGAAAGAGACACTTCCCGCGCTGAAAGCCGCCTACGTTGAGGAGACTGCTTATGTGGGTGCCGACCAGCTCGAAGTGCTCGCTACCATCAAGAGCAAGAACGAGCTTATCGCCGACGTTGTGGCATTGCTGCAATCGCCTGCTAAGAACGTCATCAGCGCTCTCCAGAGTGGTGGCAACAAGCTGCACGGAATTCTGGAAACATTATCAAATAAAGAAAATTAATAACAAATCAATTAAATCATACAATCATGGCAGATTTAAAAGCTTTTGCAGAACAATTAGTTAATCTTTCAGTTAAGGAAGTAAACGAGCTCGCTCAGATCCTTAAGGATGAATATGGTATTGAACCAGCTGCTGCAGCTGTTGCAGTTGCCGCAGGTCCCGCCGCTGGTGGTGCTGCTGCCGAGGAGGAGAAGTCTTCTTTCGACGTAGTGCTTAAGGCCGCTGGTCCCAACAAGCTCAAAGTTATCAAGCTCGTGAAGGAGCTCACTGGTCTTGGCTTGAAGGAAGCTAAGGCTCTCGTTGACGAGGCTCCAAGCAATGTTAAGGAAGGTCTGGCTAAGGCCGAGGCTGAGGGCTTGAAGCAACAACTCGAAGCTGAAGGAGCTGAAGTTGAACTTAAATAATACTGCCTGCTAAGCAGGTAAAATGGTTAAGAATCTCAAGCGATTGTCGATTCTTAACCTTTTTGTGTCTTTTTTTTTCAGGTGGGCGTTAGGCCCTTTAGACACAGGGAGTGTTCAATCATTTTGCGACATCTACACCCACCTATTTTTTATTTTGAGTTCACCTTAATTTTATTTTTCAATGTCAGTTTCCAAAACACAACGCGTAAATTTTGCACGTGTCAAGAATCCTTATCCTTATCCCGATTTCCTTGAAGTGCAATTACAGTCTTTCAGAGACTTTCTGCAATTAGATACTCCTACAGAGAAAAGAAAAAACGAGGGACTCTATAAAGTGTTCAGCGAGAATTTCCCCATTGCGGACACTCGCAACAACTTTGTCCTTGAATTCCTTGATTATTTTATCGATCCGCCGCGCTACACAGTGGAGGAGTGCCTCGACCGAGGGTTGACCTACAGTGTCCCCTTGAAGGCAAAGCTCAAGCTCTACTGTACCGACCCCGACCATGAGGACTTTGCCACCGTTGTCCAGGACGTGTACCTGGGAGCCATCCCTTACATGACCGACAAGGGTACTTTTGTCATCAACGGAGCCGAGCGTGTCATCGTTTCTCAGCTGCACCGCTCTCCGGGCGTGTTCTTTGGTCAGAGCGTGCATGCCAACGGCACCAAGCTCTATTCGGCGCGCATCATCCCCTTCCGCGGCAGCTGGATCGAGTTTGCCACCGATATCAACAACGTGATGTATGCCTACATCGACCGCAAGAAGAAGTTGCCCGTTACAACACTGCTTCGCTCGATAGGTCTGGAGACCGATAACGACATCATCAAGATATTTGGGCTGGCCGAAGAGATTAAAGTGAACAAGACCAACCTCAAGAAGGCAGTAGGCCGCAAGCTTGCCGCCCGCGTGCTCAAGTCGTGGAACGAAGACTTCGTTGACGAGGACACCGGTGAGGTGGTATCTATTGAGCGTAATGATGTTGTTGTTGACCGCGACACCATCATCGAGGAGGATAACATTGAGGAAATCCTTGACTCGGGCGTTCAGACTATCCTCCTTCACAAGGAAGATATCAACACAGGAGAGTACCAGATTATCTTCAATACTCTCAACAAAGACACTTGCAACAGCGAGAAAGAGGCCATCAACTACGTCTATCGCCAGTTGCGCAATGCCGAGCCACCCGATGACGCCAGTGCTCGCGAAGTCATCAACAACCTGTTCTTCAGCGAGAAGCGTTATGACTTGGGTGACGTGGGCCGTTTCCGCATCAACAAGAAGCTGGGTCTCACCACCCCCGACGACGTGCGAGTGCTCACCAAGGAAGACATCATCGAGATCATCAAGTATCTCATTGGCCTTATCAACAGCAAGACCGATGTCGATGATATCGACCACTTGAGCAACCGTCGCGTGCGCACTGTGGGCGAGCAGCTCTACAACCAGTTTGGTGTGGGCTTGGCACGCATGTCGCGCACTATCCGTGAGCGCATGAACGTGCGCGACAACGAGGTGTTCACCCCCATCGACCTTATCAACGCCAAGACGATATCGTCGGTAATCAACACCTTCTTCGGCACCAATGCCTTGTCGCAGTTCATGGACCAGACCAACCCTCTGGCTGAGATTACCCACAAGCGCCGTATGAGCGCTCTGGGTCCTGGCGGCCTGTCGCGTGAGCGTGCCGGTTTCGAAGTTCGTGACGTGCATTACACTCACTATGGCCGTCTGTGTCCTATCGAGACTCCTGAGGGACCAAACATTGGTCTTATTTCTTCGCTTTGCATCTATGCCAAGATTAATAAGCTGGGATTTATCGAGACTCCTTACCGCAAGGTTGAGAATTCTAAGGTAAATCTCAACAATGATGAGATTGTTTATCTCACCGCCGAGAGCGAGGAGAGCAACATCATCGCGCAGGGTAACGCGCCACTTAACGAGGACGGCACATTTATGAATAATCGCGTGAAAGCGCGTCTTGATGCCGACTTCCCCGTGGTGTCGCCCGACAAGATTTCGCTCATGGACGTGTCGCCACAGCAGATTGCCTCTATTGCGGCTGCCATGATCCCATTCCTCGAGCATGACGACGCTAACCGCGCTCTGATGGGTGCCAACATGATGCGCCAGGCTGTGCCACTGATGCGCAGCGAGTCGCCAATTGTGGGTACCGGCATTGAGAAGCGTCTGGCATTTGACAGCCGCACTCAAATTCAGGCCGAGGGAACTGGCGTGATAGAGTATGTTGACGCTAACGTGATACGCATACGCTATGAGCAGACCGAGGACGAAGCTTTCGTAAGCTTTGAGGAGCCAGTGAAGGAGTACTTCCTGCCCAAGTTCCGCAAGACTAACCAGAGCACCACTATCGACCTGCGTCCTGTGTGTGACAAGGGTCAGAAGGTGAAGAAGGGCGATATCCTCACCGAGGGATATTCCACCTGCGACGGTGAACTGGCGCTGGGCCGCAACCTCAAGGTGGCTTACATGCCCTGGAAGGGTTACAACTATGAGGACGCCATCGTGCTTAACGAGCGCATGGTGCGCGAGGACATCCTCACCTCGGTGCATG
The DNA here is from genome assembly GCA_937916085.1 of uncultured Prevotellaceae bacterium. Classification (GTDB taxonomy): domain Bacteria; phylum Bacteroidota; class Bacteroidia; order Bacteroidales; family Muribaculaceae; genus Sodaliphilus. Next base: position 5,776 of record CALGGO010000112.1, read on the forward strand.
TAGATGAGTATATCCTTGAGGTGCGCGAGACTAAGCGCGGTCTCGAGGAACTCACCAGCGATATTCCCAACGTGAGCGAGGACGCCACTAAGGACCTTGACGAGCGTGGTATTATCCGCATTGGCGCACATGTGCAGCCAGGTGACATCCTCATCGGCAAGATTACACCTAAGGGCGAGAGCGACCCCACTCCCGAGGAGAAGCTGCTGCGCGCCATCTTTGGCGACAAGGCAGGCGATGTGAAGGATGCTTCGCTCAAGGCTAATCCATCACTCAAGGGTGTGATTATCAACACTCGCCTCTTTACCCGCGCCATGAAGAAGAGAAAAGGCAAGGGTGGCGACCCCGTGCTTCAGAAACTCGAGGAGGACTACACTTCTCGCCTCGACAAGGTTAAGAGCCAACTCGTGGAGAAGCTGCTGGTGCTCACCGAGGGCAAGCAGTCTAATTGCGTTAAGGACTTCCTCGACACCGAGATTATTCCTAAGGGCGCTACCTTCACTGCCGAGGTTCTCAAGAACATCAACTACGACTCGGTGAACCTGAGCAAGTGGACCAGCGACGCGCACACCAACGACATGATTCGCGCTTGTGTGATGAACTATCTGCGCAAGAGCAAGGCCATCGACGCCGAGCTGCGCCGCAAGAAGTTTGACCTCTCTATTGGCGATGACCTCCCCTCGGGCATCATGCAGATGGCAAAGGTTTATGTTGCCAAGAAGCGCAAGATTGGCGTGGGCGATAAGATGGCAGGACGCCACGGTAACAAGGGTATTGTTTCGCGCGTGGTGCGTCAAGAGGATATGCCATTCCTCGCCGACGGTACTCCAGTAGATATCGTCCTCAACCCATTGGGTGTGCCTTCGCGCATGAACTTGGGTCAGATTTTTGAGGCCGTGCTCGGATGGGCAGGCCGCGAGCTCGACGTTAAGTTTGCCACTCCTATCTTCGACGGTGCATCGCTCGACGACCTTAACGAGTGGACCGACAAGGCTGGGCTGCCTCGCGTGGGCAAGACTTGGCTCTATGACGGCGGCACTGGCGAGCGCTTCGACCAGCAGGCTACAGTGGGTGTGACCTACATGCTCAAGCTGGGCCACATGGTAGAAGACAAGATGCATGCCCGCAGCATTGGTCCTTACTCGCTCATCACTCAGCAGCCACTTGGTGGTAAAGCACAGTTTGGTGGTCAGCGTTTCGGTGAGATGGAGGTGTGGGCTCTTGAGGCCTTTGGCGCCAGCCACGTGCTGCAAGAGATCCTCACCATCAAGAGTGACGATGTCACTGGCCGTAGCCGTGCCTACGAGGCAATTGTTAAGGGTGATCCTATGCCAACCCCTGGCATTCCCGAATCTCTCAACGTGCTCCTGCATGAGCTGCGTGGATTGTGCTTGAGTGTAACACTCGATTAATAGTTAAACATTATCTCATTACATTATATCATGGCTTTTAAGAAAGATAATAAGATAAGAAGTAACTTCTCCAAAATTACCATTGGTCTTGCTTCTCCCGACGATATTCTCAGCAATTCAAAGGGTGAGGTCCTCAAGCCAGAGACTATCAACTACCGCACCTATAAGCCCGAGCGCGACGGCTTGTTCTGCGAGCGCATTTTTGGTCCTGTAAAGGACTATGAGTGCCATTGCGGCAAGTACAAGCGCATCCGCTACCGCAACATTGTGTGCGACCGATGCGGTGTTGAGGTCACCGAGAAGAAGGTGCGCCGTGAGCGCAGCGGTCACATCCAGCTCGTGGTGCCTGTGGCACACATCTGGTATTTCCGCTCGCTGCCCAACAAGATTGGTTACTTGCTGGGGTTGCCCACCAAGAAACTCGACTCGGTAATCTATTACGAGCGTTACATTGTCATTAACCCAGGTAATGTGGTTATTGATGAGGCATCAGGAAACTTCAACTGGGTTCCTGGCGTTGCCGAGAGCACTAAGAACCGTGACCAGGCTAATCGTCTGCAGAAGTATGAGCTCCTGAGCGAGGAAGAGTATATGGCCATCCAGGAGAAAATTCCCGCCGGGAATCGTAACCTGGAGGACAATGACCCCAATAAGTTCATCGCCAAGATGGGCGCTGAGGCAATCTACGACCTGCTTTCAGAGCTTAACCTCGACAAACTGTCGAATGACCTGCGCGACCGCGCCAGCCACGAGACATCGCAACAGCGCAAGACCGACGCCCTCAAGCGTCGTCAGGTGGTTGAGATGTTCCGCATGAGCAAGAATATGAACCGCCCCGAGTGGATGATTCTCAAGGTGATACCTGTCATTCCACCCGATTTGCGTCCTCTCGTGCCCCTCGATGGTGGCCGTTTCGCTACTAGCGACCTTAACGACCTGTATCGTCGCGTGATTATCCGCAACAACCGTCTTAAGAGGCTCATCGAGATCAAGGCTCCCGACGTGATTCTGCGCAACGAGAAGCGCATGCTTCAGGAGGCTGTTGACTCACTGCTCGACAACTCTCGCAAGTCGAGTGCTGTCAAGAGCGATGCCAACCGTCCTCTCAAGTCGTTGAGCGACAGCTTGAAGGGTAAGCAGGGACGTTTCCGTCAGAACTTGCTCGGTAAGCGTGTTGACTACTCGGCTCGTTCGGTAATCGTGGTAGGTCCAGAGCTCAAGATGGGTGAGTGCGGTGTGCCTAAGGATATGGCCGCCGAGCTTTACAAGCCTTTTGTAATCCGCAAGCTTATTGAGCGCGGCATCGTGAAGACGGTGAAGAGCGCCAAGAAGATTGTCGATCGCAAGGAGCCAGTGGTTTGGGACATCCTTGAGAACGTGATGAAGGGTCATCCCGTACTCCTCAACCGTGCCCCGACCTTGCACCGCCTCGGTATTCAGGCGTTCCAGCCTAAGCTCATCGAGGGCAAGGCCATTCAGCTGCACCCGCTGGCATGTACTCCATTTAATGCCGACTTCGATGGTGACCAGATGGCAGTTCATCTGCCATTGGGCAACGAGGCTATCGTTGAGGCTCAGATGCTTATGCTCATGCCTCACAACATCCTCAATCCCGCCAATGGTGAGCCTATCACCGTGCCTTCGCAGGATATGGTGCTTGGTCTGTACTACATCACCAAGCTGCGTGAGGGTGCCAAGGGCGAGGGTCTCACATTCTACGGCCCCGAGGAGGCAACTATCGCCTTCAACGAGGGCAAGCTGGCGATGAACGCCATCATCTCGGTAATGGTTGATGACGTGGATGCCGACGGCAACCCCATTCAGCACATTGTAAAGAACACTTCGGTGGGCCGCATCATCTTCAACAATTGTGTACCCGAAGAATTAGGATATGTAAATGAGGTGATTTCGAAGAAGTCGCTCAAGAAGATTATCACAAAGGTTATCCGCAACTGTGGTGTGCCTCGCAGTGCCAAGTTCCTTGACGACATCAAGAACCTGGGTTACTACATGGCATTCAAGGGCGGTCTGTCGTTCAACCTCGACGATGTGCTCGTGCCACCCGAGAAGCAGCAGCTTATCGAGGAGGGCGACGCTCAAGTTGAGGAGGTAATGAACAACTACAATATGGGTTTCATTACCGACAACGAGCGCTATAACCAAATTATCGATATCTGGACTCACGTCAACAGCCGTTTGACCGACACCCTGATGAAGCAGATCTCGTCCGACAAGCAGGGCTTCAACTCAGTATATATGATGCTTGACTCTGGAGCTCGTGGCTCGCGCGACCAGATCCGTCAGCTCTCAGGTATGCGTGGTCTTATGGCGAAGCCACAGAAGAGTGGTGTGGAAGGCGGACGCCAAACTATCGAGAACCCAATTCTTGCAAACTTCAAGGAGGGTCTGTCGGTGCTTGAGTACTTTATTTCTACTCACGGTGCCCGTAAGGGTCTTGCCGATACCGCTTTGAAGACTGCCGACGCTGGTTACCTTACCCGTCGTCTGGTTGACGTAGCCCATGACGTTATTATCAACGAGGAGGACTGCGGCACACTGCGCGGACTCGTTTGCCGCGAGGTGAAGAACAACGACGATGTGGTAGCCACTCTGGGCGAGCGCATCGTGGGTCGTGTTTCGGTACACGATGTTGTTGACCCCACTACTGGCGAAATAATCGTGGAGGCTGGCGAGGAGATTGGCGACGCAGCCGCTGAGCGCATCAACAACTCTCCAATCGAGAGTGTGGAGATTCGTTCGGTCCTCACCTGCGAGTCGAAGCATGGCGTTTGTGCTAAGTGCTATGGCCGTAACCTGGCTAACCACCGCATGGTTCAGAAGGGCGAGGCAGTGGGCGTGATTGCCGCTCAGTCGATTGGCGAGCCTGGTACTCAGCTTACACTGCGTACCTTCCACGTTGGTGGTGTGGCAAGTAACATTGCTGCCGTTAGCAAAATGACATCTAAGTATGACGGTCGTCTGGAGATAGAAGAGCTTCGTACTGTTACCGACAAGGACGGTCACGACATCGTGATTGGCCGTATGGCAGAGATGCGCATCCTAGATCCTAACACCAACATGATGCTCACCAGCGCCAATATCGTCTATGGCTCGAAACTGTTCTTCAAGTCGGGCGACATGCTCAAGAAGGGTGATGTAATCTGTGAGTGGGACCCATTCAACGCCGTTATCGTGAGCGGGGAGGGTGGACTCTTGAAATACAAGAACCTTATCGAGGGCGTGACCTATCGCATAGAAAAAGATGAGACATCCAACAAGAGTGAGATGATCGTCATCGAGTCGAAGGACCACACTCGCATCCCCGAGGCACAGATTTTTGCTGCTGCCGACTACGACAACCCCGATGCTCAGCCCCTGAAGGCCTACTCATTGCCAGTGGGCGCTCACCTGATGAAGGTGGAGGGCGAGGAGATCACTCCTGGAGAGGTGTTCGTGAAGATTCCACGCGCTTCGAGCGGTGGTGCCGGTGATATCACTGGTGGTCTGCCCCGTGTAACCGAGCTCTTCGAGGCTCGCAACCCATCTAACCCCGCTATCGTTAGCGAGATCGATGGTGTGGTGACCTTCGGAAGAATCAAGCGTGGTAACCGCGAGATTATCGTCACCAGCAAGAATGGCGAGGAGAAGAAGTACCTTGTACCAATGTCGAAGCAGATTCTCGTGCTTGAGAATGACTCGGTGCGTGCCGGTACTCCACTCTCCGACGGTGCCGTAACTCCTGCCGACATCCTGCGCATCAAGGGCCCGACAGCCGTTCAGGACTACATCGTTAACGAGGTTCAGGACGTATATCGCCTGCAGGGTGTGAAGATCAACGACAAGCACTTCGAGGTAATCGTGCGCCAGATGATGCGCAAGGTAAACATCATCGATCCGGGCGACACCAACTTCCTCGAGCAGCAGATTGTTGACAAGCGCGACTTCATGGACGAGAACGACCGCATCTGGGGCAAGAAGATTGTCATTGACTGTGGTGACTCGCTCGACGTGGATAAGGGTCAGATGATTACCCCCCGCAAGCTGCGCGACATCAACTCGATGCTCAAGCGCAAAGCCTTGCGTGAGGTTAAGGTTCGCGACGCTGTGCCTGCTACCAGTGAGCAGATTCTGCAAGGTATCACACGCGCAGCATTGCAGACTAAGAGCTTCATCTCGGCTGCATCGTTCCAGGAGACCACTAAGGTACTCAACGAGGCTGCTATCAGTGGCAAGGTTGACTACCTCGAGGGCATGAAGGAGAACGTGATTTGCGGTCACCTCATCCCCGCCGGTACCGGACTGCGTGAGTATCAAACTCTCGTCGTAGGCAGCAAGGAAGACTTCGACCGCGCCGCCGTTATCAAAGACGTGGAGGTGGTTGAACAGATGTAGTAAGGCTGTAAGCAAGAACCGTTAAGCGTTAATAACGCAAATTGTTTTCATAATTGATGAACTCTGGGGTTGCAAGAATTGTAGCTCCAGAGTTTTTTATAGTTAATAGTTCACAGTTCATAGTTCACAGTTCATAGTTCACAGTTCATAGTTCACAGTTCATAGTTCATAGTTCACAGTTCATAGTTCATAGTTCACAGTTCATAGTTCACAGTTCATAGTTTATAGTTTATCTAGAACTTCTAGATATTCTAGATTCTCTAGATTCTCTAGAGAAGATCAACTATTAACTATTTTTTGTATAAATCAGGCTGCACCTCAACAATAAAAAGATAGATTTATTTTGTATTGTGCTTGGTTTGCACTACCTTTGCAGTGCATTTTGGTGCTGTGCGGGAGTTTTGCCCCACAGTTAAAAGGGAATCGGGTGAGAATCCCGAGCAGACCACGCTGCTGTGTTTCCCGGCCAAGTTGTCACACACATTCTACTATCGTCACTGTCGATAATGATGGGAAGGCGGTGTGACAATGGGATAAGTCAGAAAACCTGCCACGATGCCTTTTAGATTTAACTGACTAACGGGGTAAAAGAGTTATGTTAAAGAAAATTGTTATTGCATTGGTGGCTTTATTTTCTTGTTTCTTGGGCTTACAGGCTCAGGACGCTAACGATGTGCCGTTAGGACTTGACACGGTGCAATATCTTGAGAATGTGGTGGTCTATGGCCGCAAACCCTACGCCGAGGTCATTCCCGCCCAGACTCTCGCCGGCAAGAAGCTCGAGGGCTTGAACAGCCACTCGATAGCCGACGCCATCCGATACTTCTCGGGTGTTCAGGTGAAAGACTATGGCGGTGTGGGCGGCATCAAGACCATCGACATCCGTTCGATGGGCACCAACCACCTGGGAGTGTTCTACGACGGCATACAGCTTGGCAACGCCCAGAACGGTCAAATCGACCTAGGCAAGTTCTCACTCGACAACATTGAGGAGATTTCGCTCTACAACGGCCAGAAGAGCGAGATTTTCCAGCCGGCGCGTGACTTCGGCTCGGCTGGTTCGGTCTATATCAAAACCCGTCGCCCGAAATTTAGTGGTGAAAAGAACGACAACTTCAACGTGACGATGCGCACCGGCTCTTTCGGGCTCGCCAACCCCAGTGTGCGCTGGGAGCACCGCTTCAAGCGCAAGCTCACCATGTCGCTCAGCGCCGAATACACCTACGCCACTGGCCAATACCACTTCCGATACCGCAAGAAGTTCAGCGATGGCACTATAGCGTGGGACACCACGGCGGTGCGCAAGAACGGCGACGTGCAAGCCTTCCGTGCCGAGGGAGCCATCTTCGGCACCATTGATGACGGCAAGTGGAACGCCAAGTTCTACTACTACGACAGCGAGCGCGGCATCCCTGGTGCCATCGTCAATAACGTGTGGATGAACTCGCAGCGGCAGTGGGACCGCAATTTCTTCGCCCAGGGCGGCTGGCAGAAGAACCTGAACGACCGCTTTGAGATGATGCTCAACGCCAAGTATGCCCGCGACTTCATGCACTATAACAACCCCGACACCACGCTGATGCTCATCGACAACAAGTTCTGGCAAGATGAAATATACATTTCCAGCGCCAACAAATACACCATAATTCCCGACTGGGACGTGAACCTGAGCGTGGATTACAAGTGGAACTACCTCAACTCCACCCTCACCAATTTCTCCTATCCCCAGCGCCACACCACGCTCGTGGCACTCGCCACGGCTCGCACTTGGCACCGCTTCAAGTGCCAGGCGAGCGTGCTCTACACCATGATAAACGACCGCTACAAATCCATTTATCAAGGCGAGACCCTTGCCCACCACTCCAAGTGGATGCACAAGTTCACGCCAGCGGTGTTCTTGAATTATCAGCCCATCGCTCGCTACGACTTCTACTTGCGGGCGTTCTATAAGCGCATCTTCAGGATGCCCACCTTCAACGATCTGTTCTACACCGACATGGGCAACGCCAACCTGCGGCCTGAGTATGCCAACCAGTTTGACGTTGGCTTCTGGTATCAGCGCCTGCGTGAGGAAGGCTTCTTCACAGGGCTCAAATTCACTGCCGACGCCTACTACAACACCATCACCGACAAAATCATCGCCGTGCCGAGCGGCCGCGGTCAGTACCGCTGGACGATGATGAACATTGGCAAGGTGAGAATTATTGGTGTAGATGTCACAGCTCGTGCCACGATGCACCTGGCACGCGACTTCAACGTGGATGTGAACCTTAGCTACACCTATCAAAAGGCTCGTGACTACAGCGATCCCGAAGACACAGGCTTTGGTGGCACTTATAAGGGACAAATCGCCTACATCCCCTGGCACAGCGGCAGCGTGGTGGGACGTGCCACCTGGCGCGACCTCGACGTGAACTACAGCTTCATCTACGTGGGCGAGCGCTACAGCACCAGCTGTAATGAGCGCTCCTACCACCAGCAGCCGTGGTACACCCACGACCTGAGCGCGAGCTACACTTTTGGCATTGGCAACACCAAGCTTAAGGTCGCCGCCGAGGTCAACAACCTCTTTAACCAGTACTATGATGTGATAGTCAACTATCCCATGCCTGGGCGCAACTATAAGTTAATCCTGAAATTTGATTTTTAAGCGATGAAGAAGTCAATCTACTATATATTCCTTATCACTGCTTTGCTAGCATTGTTCAACTCTTGCCGCGAAGATGAGGTTATATACATCAAAGAGGTGGTGCCTGTGACACAGCCCGAATACACCTCGGTCGAAGGGTTCTACCTGCTCAACGAGGGCGTGATGCAGCACGACTTGGCATCGCTCGACTACTACAACTACGCCACAGGAGAATATGAGCGTGATGTATATACCGACGCCAATCCCACCGTGGTCATGGAGCTGGGCGATGTGGGCAACGACATTGGCATCTACGGCAGCAAGATGTATATGGTGATCAACTGCTCCGATAAGGTTGAGGTGGTTGACAAGCGCACAGTGAAGCGAATAGGGCAAATCGACATCCCAAATTGTCGCTACATCAAGTTCTATCAAGGTTATGCCTACGTGACAAGCTATGTGGGGCCGGTGGTGCTCGACGGAGAGGGCAGTGACGATGACGTGTATCAGCTCGGCGCGGTGTTTAAGGTCGACACCACCACATTGCAGGTGGTAGATAAGTGTGTCGTTGGTCGCCAACCCGATGAGCTTGACATCGTTGACGGCAAGATATATGTCGCCAACTCCGGCGGCTATTCGCAAGGCGCAAAGATTGGCTACGAAAATACCGTCTCGGTGATTGACATTGAGACTTTCAAGGAGATAGAGCGTATTCCCATTGCCATCAACCTGCTGGGCTGCAAATGCGACAGGCGCGGCATCCTGTGGGTGTCGTCGCGCGGCGACTATCACGTCACACCAAGTATGCTCTATGCCTACGACACCCAAAAACATCGCATGGTCAAGAGTTTTGACGTGCGCGTGGGCAATATGTGGCTTGACGGCGACTCGCTCTATGTTATTAGCAAGGAGTGGAGCAGTCTGTCGCAGGGCTATGCCAATGGTACCTATGCTATTATCAACACAAAAACTTTAGAGGTTGTCAATGAGCAATTCATCACCGACGGCACCGATGCCCGCATCGTTCAGCCCTACGGCATCGCGGTGAATCCCATCACCAAAGACATCTATGTTACCGACGGTCTGAACTTTGTGCAGTTTGGATTCTTATACTGCTTTGGTCATGACGGTGTGATGAAATGGAGGATAAGGGCAGGAAATATACCGGCCCACATTGTATTTTTAGGGGATAATATTAACGAACAATAAACGATTATATAAATTATGAGAAAATCATTATTATTATTGCTTTTAGTGATGGCGGTATCCTCGGTAAAAGGCGAGAACAAGCCCTATATCACCAAGATTTATGATTTCATACCTGCCCCAGGGCAGTATATCAACAACATCCCCTACGTTGAAGAGCCTGTGTCGAAAGACTCGATTTTGACTCTGGTGGCTGAGTGCATCTGCGGATATGAGAAAGCAAACGGCAAGGTGGTAGTGGCTGATGCCATGATAAGCCTGGGCTCCTTTGGAGGATATGTGGTGTTTGGCTTTGACCACCCGGTGGTAAACGTCAAGGGTGAGTATGACCTGCAGATTTTCGGCAATGCGTTTCAATCTAGTTCGCGTCCGGAACTGCTTGGCGGGTCGAGTGAGTCGGGCATCGTGATGGTGAGCCGCGACGTTAACGGCAACGGCATTCCCGATGACCCCTGGTATGAGCTTGCTGGCAGCGAGCACAACCATCCCAAGACTCAAAAGAACTTCACAATTACTTATTACAAACCCGATGACAGCCAGTTCGGTCCGTTGTCGATGAATGAATATCATGACCAGTACATCCGCTGGACGAGCAATAGCGTGGACAGCCTGCAAGAGGGATATGTGCGCAAGAACTATTTTCATAGCCAGAGTTACTGGCCCATGTGGGTAGATGGTGAGACCTTGACCTTTGAGGGTACAAAGTTGCGCTGCAATGCCCAGAACTTCTCGGCTACTGCCGACGACTGGCACCTGTATTTCTTTGACTGGGGTTATGTTGACAATCGCCCCGATGACGGTTACGGCTATGTGAGAAATCCAAACATTCCTGCCGCCGAGGAGCTGAACAAGGGCTTTAACCTTGACTGGGCGGTTGATGATGACGGAAATCCTGTTGATTTGAAGCAGATAGACTTTGTGAAGGTGTATAACGGCATGCTTCAGGACTGTGGTTGGTTGGGCGAGACCTCTACCGAGGTGGCTGGTGCCGTTGACCTGCATCCCGATGCTGTTGCCGAGCCCGACGCGGTGGCTGGCGACGTGAACGGCGATGGCGAAGTTACCGCTACCGACGTGACAACGCTTTATAACTGGCTCTTAAACAATGATGGCAGCGCTCTAGTCAATGGCGACCAGAATGGCGACGGCGAGATCACCAGTGCCGATGTCACATTTGTCTATAATATTCTGTTAGGAAACTAATGACCGATTTGGGATAAACCATATTATTAATCATTTAAATCATTTTTTTATGAAGAAAATTTTTACACTTTTTGCAGCGGTTGCTCTTACTGCTTCGGCAGCGATGGCGACAGTTATCACGCTTGACCTGAACAAGTCCATGAACCCCACTTCGCTGGAGTACAACGAGAATGGCATCTGGACTGGATGCTACAACGATGTGGATTACACATGGTTGGAGTTTGGCGACGAGAACGGTGAGTTTGGACTCTCTCACCTCATTGGCGGCGAAGGTTCGTCGTGGGGCGGTTACTACTGGGACGGCTTTTGCCCGGCCATTGGTGGCGACCAGACCGACTACAATGGTGCATGGACTACCACCTACGGCGGCTGCATGGCAGGTGGCGGCTGCGTCATCAATGCCGACGGCTCAGTGACTGCCGACCCCGCACAGCCTTATCTCGTGGCATACTGGGGCTCGTGGAGCGAAGACCCCACCAACCAGGTGATGTTTATGGACAAAGACGGTAACAGTGCTTTCACTCCAGTGGGTGTGTACGTTTGCAACCACCCTTGGCCCTATTATGACTGCTTGCATGGCGACGGTTTTGGCCGCGCCTTTGAGGAAGGTGACTACTTTGAGCTTATCGCCCATGGTGTAGATGCCGAGGGCAACGAGACTACCACCAGCATCAACCTCGTTGAGTTCACCAATGGTGAGCTTCACGCCCTCAACGACTGGACTTTCTTTGACCTGTCGAGCCTGGGCGAGGTGGAGAGTGTTTATTTCACTCTTAACTCTACCGACAGTGGTGCCTATGGCATGAACACTGCCGCCTACTTCTGCATGGACAAGTTCATGGTTGAAGACGGCAATGTAGATACTAACTGCTATCTTGTTGGCACTTTCAACGATTGGAACCAAGAGCTTTATGGTGGTCGCATCGAGTTTGTTGACGACATGGCAACTGTAGAGCTTGAGGCTGGTGACGAGTTCAAGGTTATCACCCGTGACGAGGATGGCAGCTTGATTTGGTTAGGTGGTGTCGATAATAATAATGTTGGCTACTTCCTCATCAACCAAGACCTCTATAACATTGGTCTCGGACTCACCGACGGCGCAAACTTCCGCATCGAGGAGGCTGGCACCTACAACATGGAGTTGATGTGGTTGAAGAAGGAGGTTGATCTTCCCGACTATCTGCTTGTCACTCCCGCAGAGCCTAACGCAATCAGCACCGTTGGCGTTGACAAGAAAGCCGACAACGCTTACTACAACCTCATGGGCGTTAAGTTCAACGGCACGCCAAGCGTTCCTGGTATCTACATCCACAACGGCAAGAAAGTTGTGGTTAAGTGAGAGCATAACTGAGCTTGCTTAAGTTGTGCCGAACGTGAACAACTTGGAGCGAAGCTCAAAGTTGTCATTAAATAATATTTTCTGCCAACATTCAATTTCTGAAAGATGCGCCCCACGAGGGGCGCATCTTTTGTTTTTCGGGTAAAACCAACATTTCGTCGGTTTTAATAACATTTTTTATGAATATTGGGCAAGTTGTTATGGATAGAAATCATTAATTTTGTTGATTGAAAATTCTATTATTATGAAACACTTGAAAATATTGCTTATTTTACTTTTCTTAAGCACTTTAGCTTGCAAGGCACAGGTGACGACCTGCAACGAGATATGTCCCAATTCCTTACAGCCTGAGATGGTGGTGGTGGGTGCTGAGCGCACCGCAGACTACCTGTCCCTGCTCAAGGGCAAACGCATCGCGCTGCTGAGCAACCAGACGGGTGTGGTGGGATACCTTCACGACAAGCACACTCTCGACCTGATGCTTGAGATGGGGCTGAACGTCACTACAATCTTCTCGCCCGAGCACGGCTTCCGTGGCAATGCCGACGCCGGAGAACATGTGAAAAGCAGCATCGATGAGAAGACGGGCATACCCATCGCCTCGCTCTACGAGGGCAAGAGCCGCATGCCGAGCAAGGAGACTATGGACCGCTTCGACGTTATTGTCACCGATATCCAAGACGTGGGTTTGCGATTCTACACCTATTATGTCACTATGGTAAACATGATGGATGCCGCCGCTGCCTACGACAAGGAGTTCATCGTCTTTGACCGCCCGAACCCCAACGGCATGACAGTTGATGGTCCCATCCTCGACATGAACCTCAAGAGCGGAGTAGGGTGGTTGCCCATCACTACCGTTCACGGCATGACAATGGGCGAGATAGCGCTCATGACTAACGGCGAGGGCTGGCTCAAAGACGGCAAGAAGATTAACCTCACTGTGATTCCGTGCAAGAACTACACGCACCAAACACGCTATAAGCTGCCTATCGCGCCATCGCCCAACTTGCCCAATATGCTTTCGATATACCTCTATCCTTCGACTTGCTACTTTGAGGGCACGCCCGTGAGCCTGGGTCGCGGCACCGACTGGCCCTTCCAAGTATATGGTCACCCCGACATGAAGGGTTATGGCTTCTCGTTCACCCCTGAGAGCCGCCCCGGTGCCAAGACACCACCGCAGATGGACAAACTGTGCCACGGCGTGGACCTGCACAACCTCGATGCCGAGGATGTGATAGCCCAGGGCATGAACCTCGAATATGTGATTGATGCCTATAACAACTTGAAAATCGGTGACAAGTTCTTCACGCCGTTCTTCGATAAGTTGGCTGGCCAGACCTATATCCGCGAGATGATTCAGCAAGGCAAGACTGCCGCCGAAATCCGCGCCCGCTGGCAGGACGATGTGAAGCGCTTCAAAGAGCAACGCCGCCCCTATCTGCTTTATCCGGAGTGAGTGGAGAGTTTAGCTAACAAGCTGACAAGGAACAAGCAAACAAGGCAATAGTGGAGAGGGAAGAGAACTCCGATCCCCGATAAACGAATAACGATAAACGAACAATGACTACTCCTTGGATTATTATCGCCACAATAGTTGGCTATTTCATTCTGCTGTTTTTGATTTCATGGTTTGCCACTCGCAAGAGCGACAGCAAGGACGCTCTCACTGGCGGCAACAAAGCACCGTGGTTCATCGTGGCAATCGCCATGATAGGCGCGCCCATCTCGGGCGTGACATTCATCTCGGTGCCGGGCATGGTGCTCGCCAAAGGTTACAGCTACCTGCAGATGGTGCTTGGCTTCCTCGTGGGCTACTTTGTGATTGCCTACGTGCTAATACCTTTGTTCTATAAACGCCACTTGGTGTCGATTTACGGCTACCTAGAGGAGCGCTTCGGCAGCGACACCCACAAGACGGGAGCCTGGTTCTTCTTCATCAGCAAGATGCTGGGAGCCGCCGTCAGGTTCTATGTGGTGTGCGTGACGCTGCAGCTGCTGGTCTTTGACGCATTGGGCATACCATTTGTGTTGAACGTTATCGTCACTACCGCCCTCATCTTCCTCTATACCCTGCAAGGCGGTGTGAAGACGGTGATATGGACCGACACCCTCAAGAGTTTCTGCCTCATCGCCAGCGTGGTGCTCTGCATCTATTTTATCGCCAAGGGCTTAGGGTATGACTTCGGAGAGATGTGCAAAGCGGTGTCTAGCGATGAGAGTTCGCGCATCTTCTTCTTCGACAACCCCAAAGAAGGCACCTACTTCTGGAAGCAATTTATAGGCGGCATCTTCATGGCAATCGCCATGACCGGTCTCGACCAGGACATGATGCAGCGCACGCTCGCCAGTCCCAACGCCAAAGAGTCGCAGAAGGGTATGATAGTGAGTGGCATAACGCAAATCTTTGTGATTGGGCTGTTCCTGATTTTGGGTACTCTTCTCTCGATGTATGCCAAGTCTAAAGGCATGGCGATGCCCGAGAAGAGTGACGAGCTCTTTGGCTCAGTGATCTGGAGCGATGGCATACCTGTGATAGCTGGCATCTTCTTTATCATTGGGCTTATCGCCGCCGCTTACTCGGCAGCCGGCTCTGCCCTCACCTCTCTTACCACCTCGTTCACAGTAGATATTCTCGGTGCCGACAAGAAGCAAGACGAGAAAAAGCTTGCCTCGACCCGCAAGTTAGTCCATGTGGCTATGGCAGTGGGCATGGGCATTGTGATTATCGTGTTCTACTTCCTCAGCAACAGCGACGCCATCAGTGCCGTCTATTCCATCGCCAGCTACACCTACGGTCCCATCCTCGGTCTCTTTGCCTACGGCATGATGTGCAAGGCTGGTGTCAAGGACAAGATGGTGCCCATCGTGTGCATCGCCGCGCCTGTCCTGAGCTGGGTAATCCAGTGGTGGCTCAAGCAACAGTTTGACTACACCATTGGTTTCGAGCTGCTGCTGCTCAACGCCGCCCTCACTATGCTGGGGCTGGTGATTTTCAAGAAGAGGGCTCAATAAGTTGAGAGTGTGTTGCGTTGACAACGCAACATACAGGACTGAAAACAGAAAATAGAAAACAGAGAACTAGTAACTGAAAACTGATAACTAACAAATGGCTAAAAACCTAATTGCTAAATATATATGGATAGTCGATACCATTGAGCGGCATGGGGCTATTTCGCTTGAAATGCTCAATGAGCTGTGGAAGCAGAGCACGTTCGGCGACGGCAACCCATTGCCGCGGCGCTCGTTCTACAACTACCGCACCGGCATTGCCGACACGCTGGGCATAGACATAGAGTTCAATAAATCGACCTACGAATACTTTATCGCCCACGACGGCACCGAGAGTGGCAGCAAGCGTCAGCAGTGGCTGCTCGACTCCATGTCGATTAGCGGCACGGTGAGCAGCTCGGCCGACTTGTCGTCGCGCATCATTCTAGAGAATGTGCCGTCGGCTCGCGAGTTCCTGCCCATTATTATTGATGCCATGCGTCATAACATGCGCATTAAGTTCAGCTACAAGAGCTACAAACGTGCTAACCAGCAGAATGGCATTGTCATAGAGCCTTATTTCGTCAAGATTTTCAACCAGCTTTGGTATGTGATAGGTTACAATATCGCCGACAAGAAAATCAAGACCTACTCGCTCGACCGTATGTCGAATGTAAACATCACCGATATCGCTTTTGAGATGCCCGAAGACTTCGTTCCAGAGGACTTTTTTGCCGACTGCTATGGCATCACCACCAATCAGGCTGAGCCCAAGCGCATCGCTATCAAGGCTGAGCCCACGCAGGCCAAATATCTCAGGGCATTGCCTTTGCACCCTTCGCAGCAGGAGGAGCTGCACGACAATTACTCGATTTTCCGGTACAAGATGCGCAACACCTATGACCTGCGTGAGCGCCTTCTCTCGCATGGCAGCAGCATCGAGGTGCTCGAGCCGCCAGAACTGAAAGCGCAAATCGTTGACGAGATGAAAAAGGCACTCGACAACTACGATAAAAAAGAACAAAACCAATAATTAGTATAATTTTGCGTCTATGGGCAATGTTTTTGCTCATGTGGCATATTAACTTTGCAACATCAAATTAAACTTACATTATGAAAATTGGAGACAAAATACCCGAGATTCTGGGCACCGACGCTCAAGGCAACGTGATTAAGGCGAGCGACTTCGCTGGCAAGAAACTGGTGATATATTTCTATCCCAAAGATAACACCCCTGGTTGCACCGCCGAGGCGTGCAGCCTGAGCGAAGGCTACGGCAAGCTGCTCAAAGCGGGATTTGCCATTGTGGGAGTGAGCAAAGACAGTGCGGCTTCACACGAGAAGTTTGCCGCCAAGCACAATCTTCCCTTCCCGCTTATCGCCGATGTGGAGTTGACGCTGAACCAGGCTTTTGGCGTGTGGCAAGAGAAGAAGATGGCGGGCCGCACCTATATGGGCACTGTGCGCACCACCTTCATTGCCGACGAGCAAGGCACCATCACCCACATCATCAACAAGGTGAACACCAAAGACAGCGCCAATCAGATTTTAGCGCTTTTTGCTGATTAGTTGACGCTTCGCACCTATATAGAGATTAGTGAAGAAAATATTAAAGTAATAAATAACTGATATAGCTATGAATGAAGAAATTTTAAACAACGAAGGGATTGTGGAGCAGCCCCAGCGCGTCGCTCCCTCGCCCGAGAAGCTCAAAGCCCTGCAAGTGGCGATGGACAAGATTGACAAGACCTACGGCCGTGGCTCAATTATGAAACTCGGCGATGATAACATCGAGAACGTGGAAGTGATTCCCACTGGCTCTATTGGCCTTGACTACGCCCTGGGCGTGGGAGGTTATCCACGTGGACGCATCATCGAGATTTACGGACCTGAATCCAGCGGTAAGACCACACTTGCCATCCATGCCATTGCTGAGGCTCAGAAGGCAGGAGGCATTGCCGCAATTATCGACGCCGAGCACGCTTTCGACCGCTTCTATGCCGAATCGCTGGGCGTTGATGTCAACAACCTGTGGATAGCACAGCCCGACAACGGTGAGCAGGCTCTCGAGATTGCCGACCAGCTCATCCGCTCCTCGGCTGTTGACATCGTGGTCATCGACTCGGTGGCAGCCCTCACTCCCAAGGCCGAAATCGAGGGTGAGATGGGCGAGAGCAAGATGGGTCTGCAGGCACGACTCATGTCGCAGGCGCTGCGCAAACTCACCGCCACCATCTCTAAGACCAACACCACCTGCATCTTCATCAACCAGCTTCGCGAGAAGCTCGGCGTGATGTTTGGCAATCCTGAGACCACCACTGGTGGCAACGCCCTCAAGTTCTATGCCTCGGTGCGCATCGACATCCGTCGCATTGGGCAACTCAAAGACGGTGAGCAGGTGATTGGAAACCTCACCCGAGTAAAGGTTGTTAAGAACAAGGTGGCACCGCCATTCCGTAAGGCAGAGTTTGAGATTCTCTTTGGCAAGGGCATCTCACGCACTGGCGAGATTCTTGACCTCGGCATCCAGTTTGGCATCATCAACAAGAGTGGCGCCTGGCTGTCGTATGAAGGCACCAAGTTCCAGGGTCGTGACAATGCCAAGCAGATGATTGAGGACAACCCCGAACTCGCCGAAGAACTAGAGACCAAAATCTTTGAAGCCATGAAAAACCCGTCGGAGAAGAAGAGATAACCACTCATCTTCACCACACAATGTGTTCGAACAATCAATGCGGTGCGTGGCTATTTGTGCCACGCACCGCATTACTGTTTTTACCGCTAACCAGTGCGAAATGATTAATGGTTGTATCCGTCGTTGACGATGATGCCATCCATCTGGTCGAGGACACGTTTGGCTTCCAAAGTCTTCTGCTGTGCCTTATTGGCTTTTTCAACAGCCTTGTTGTAGTCGTTGCGTGCGTTCTCGGTCTTCTTTTGGGCGTCTTTTACCTTGTTCTCGGCATCTTTCACCTTGTTTTGTGCCTTCTCGAGGTTTTTCTCGGCGTCGGTAATCTTTTTCTGAGCTTTCTCAACGTCCTTCTTGGCTTTCACCTCGTCTTTGAGGGCGTCGTTATACTTCTTCATAGCCTCGGTCTTAGCCTTTGTCTCCTTAGAGAGTTGGTCGAGGTCGTCTTTGGGAGTCATTGCGTTAGCTCCCACAGCAAATGCGAAAATCATTGCTGCCAGTAATGCTAATTTCTTCATGTCTATAAAAATTAAAAAGTTAATAATCTAAGTCTTTGTTTCGGTGTCTATTATCAATCACCGCACAAAGGTACATAAAAAATCACGAATTTTTTATGTACCTTTGCAAAAAAAAATACTCAGAGCTAAAAACTGACTATTCACGATGCTACAAAAATACTTAGAGCAGGGCCGCATTGAGGCGGGATGTGACGAGGCTGGGCGTGGCTGCCTGGCGGGACCTGTCACGGCGGCTGCGGTGATATTGCCGCCCGATTTTGAGAACGAATTGCTCAACGACAGCAAGCAGCTTAGCGAGCACCAGCGCGACTTGCTGCGCCCCATTATCGAGCGTGAGGCTCTGGCGTGGGCGGTGGCGATGGTGTCGCCCGAGGAGATTGACCGCATCAACATCCTTAAGGCGTCGATAACCGCTATGCACCGTGCTCTCGACCAGCTCTCCATGCGTCCCGAGCACATCCTCGTTGATGGCAACCGTTTTTATCCATATGGCGACATACCCTTCACCACCGTGATAAAGGGCGACGGCAAGATGATGAGCATCGCAGCCGCCAGTGTTCTCGCCAAGACTCACCGTGACGAGTATATGCGCAAGATTGCCGAGGAGTTCCCTCACTACAACTGGGCGAGAAACAAGGGCTATCCCACCAAAGACCACCGTGCCGCAATTGTCGCTCACGGCATCAGCCCCTACCACCGCAAGAGTTTCAATTTGGTTGGACAATTATCACTTTTTGATTAACGATGACGATACGCAAACGCATAGAGGTAGTGGCGGCAATCATCCGTGATGCTGAGGGGCGCATTTTTGCCACACAGCGTGGCTATGGAGCCATGAAGGATGGCTGGGAGTTTCCTGGTGGCAAGATGGAGGCGGGCGAGACGCCCGAGCAGGCTCTGAAACGTGAAATCAGCGAGGAACTGGCGGCAGAGATTGCTGTGGATGATTTCCTGTGTACTGTGGAATGGGACTATCCCGATTTCCACCTTACGATGCACTGCTACTGGTGCCGTGTGGAGAGCGGCACGCTCACTCTAAAGGAACACGAGGCCGCCCGCTGGCTCACCATCGACCAACTCGACACAGTAGATTGGCTCCCTGCCGACAGAGAAGTCGTTGCGAAGATTAATATGGAATAAGTGTTAAGTGTTAAGTGTTAAGTATTAAGTATTAAGTATTAAGTATTAAGTATTAAGTATTAAGTATTAAGGTGTCTATAAAACCTATCCATTCCTAGTCATTCCTAGTCATTCCTAGCTACTCCTAGCTACTCCTAGTCACTCCTAGTCACTCCTAGTCACTCCTATTTAAACCAATTGGCTCTAATCAAGATGTTGCTCACTGTCCAAGCCTGTTGCTGTGATTTGAGCAGTGGTGAGGTGCCGTGGGTGTCTTCGGTAGATTCGGCAACAGAACGCACGTCGTAGCGCAGCAAGCTGTGTCCCAGCCCTTTCCACTTATAGTCGTTAAGCCCCATCACGTCGAGCAGAGTGGGGTAGATGTCGATTTGCCCTATGGGGCCATTTATGAGTTTGCCTTGCCCGCCATTAATGACGATAAACACACATTCGTTGCCGTTCTCACTTATCGACGGGCGTCCGTTTGGCTCGTCATCCACCAGCTCGTTATGGTCGCTGGCGATGACTATCACGCTGTTGTCGTAGAGCCCCGACTGCTTAAGGCTCTCAAGGAAGATGCCAAGTTTCATGTCGAAGTAGTGAGTCTTCTCTAGATAGTTGCGCACATTCTGGGTGTATTTCTTGCTCGCCGAAATCCATGTGGCAGGCTCGAAGTCGTAGTTGTAGGGGCTGTGCATCAGGCCAGTGAAGATTTGCACCATAAAGTTCCCGCCGATGGTGGACACATATTTTTCGGCAAATTCCATCACCACCTTATCAAGATTGTAGTTGGCGGCTTCAAGCTCTTCTTCCAATTCGGGATGGTGATATAGCTCATCAAAGCCGTAGGCTGCCGACATGTTCTCCACATTCCACAGGCTAGACTCGTCGCCGCAAATCTCCACTGCCTTATATCCTCGCTGCTTGAGCGCTTTGACGAGCGACGGGAAGGTGCGGTTGCTGTATTCCATCGCCACCGAGCAGTCGATCATGGGCAAGAGCCCCGTCTGGTACATGAACTTGCCATCGCTGGAATGGCCGTTCTTGACCTGCGCGATGACGTTCAGGCATACGATGTTGGCGCTATCGGCAGCGAGACTGTTGAGGGTTGGGGTCACGGGCTTGCCGTCGATGTCGAGGTTCACCGCCCATGCGTTGAGCGACTCCACCATTATGAAGATGAGGTTGGGGCGCTCTATCGAGGTCTTGTAGCTGTTGTCGGTGTAGGTTGGGCAGTTGGTTTTGATGAAATTCTCGGCAAGTTGCTTCTCGTCGTCGCTCACGCCGGTGTCGATGCTTTTTATTAGCGAGAAGATGGCATAGCTCATCACGCCATTGTGCATGATATAATTAAGGTGGCGTCCACCTAACATTGAGTAGCGAGTGGTGAATGTGTCGCGCAGGCTGTCGTAGTTCTGACGATAAGTAAAATAGATGCAGGTGGTGATAATCAGGCGCAGCACCACAAAGGCTGCTATGGTTGCAGCAAACAGCCACCAGTGGCGCTTAGCGGTTTTTGTCGCTCGCTGCGCTCGTTGGTTTTGTCGCTCGCTGCGCTCGCTGGTTGTGTCACTCACTGTGCTCGCTGGTTGTGATGCTTTGCTGGTGTGGTGTTTCAGCCACCAGTGGTAGGCGTGCAGCACCAGCGGCATGAGCAGCACCATGAGCGATTTCTTAGAGATAGCCCCAATTGTGCTCTTGATAAGCGTTCCCGACACGTTCTTGAAGAGCAGGAACGACGAGAAGGGCATCACGTCGCGATAGGTGGGATAGTAGAGCAGCTGCGCGAAACTCCATATCGCCACCAGCCATAATATAATAAAGGTGTAGGTTCGTCTCCGCTTAATCACCCAGCACGGTGCGAGCAGCAGAATAGCGTCGGCAAGGTGGTTGAAGAATAGCTTGATGATAGGTTGTTCGGAGAACGAGCCAAACTTGGTGTGGGTTATTATGATGCTCACAGTAAAGAGCATCGCTATAATCAACACCGCCGCGAGAATATAAAAACCGCTATTCTTATTAAATACCTTGCGCATTATTAAAATTATGCATTATTCTTTGCTGCTTCCACCCATTGCTTGATGTCGTCGGGCATGGGGGTCTTGTAGCCGAGTTTGTATTTCTTGTTGATGTCGAGCAGGTCTTGGAAGAGTTTGCCGGGTTTCTCTAGTGCGCCGAGGGCTTCGACAGTCAGGAAGCCAGCCTTTTGGATAGGCGCTACCCACTCGGCGGGGATGCCCAGCGCGGTGTAGGCCTCCTCCTTGTCGCGGTGCTGCACCTTCTCGGGGCGCATCTGCGGGAAGAGCATCACATCCTGGATGTAGCTGTTGCCAGTCATGAGCATGGTGAGGCGGTCGATGCCTATTCCTATTCCGCTCGTTGGTGGCATGCCATATTGCAGTGCGCGCAGGAAGTCTTGATCGATAACCATTGCCTCGTCGTCGCCCTTGTCGGCGAGTCGCATCTGCTCCTTGAAGCGCTCCTCCTGGTCGAGGGGGTCGTTAAGCTCGCTGTAGGCGTTGGCGACCTCCTTGCCGTTTACCATCAGCTCGAAGCGCTCGGTGAGTCCTGGCTTGCTGCGGTGCATCTTGGTGAGTGGCGACATCTCCACGGGGTAGTCGATGATGAAGGTGGGCTGTATGAATGTGCCCTCGCAGGTCTCACCGAAGATTTCGTCGATGAGTTTGCCCTTGCCCATTGTCTCGTCAACCTCGATGTTGAGCTTCTGAGCCACCTCGCGAATCTGTGCCTCGTCCATGCCGCTCAAGTCGTAGCCGGTCTTCTCCTTGATGGCGTCGAGGATGGGGAGGCGGCGGTAGGGAGCCTTGAAGCTGATGGTCTTGCCGTCGATGACGCTCTCGGTGGTGCCGTTCACGGCGATGCAAATCTTCTCTAGCAGCTGCTCGGTGAACGACATCATCCAGTTGTAGTCCTTATATTGCACATACAGCTCCATGCAGGTGAACTCTGGGTTGTGGTTGCGGTCCATACCCTCGTTGCGGAAGTTCTTGCCAATCTCATACACGCCCTCGAAGCCGCCCACGATAAGGCGCTTCAAGTATAGCTCGGTGGCGATGCGCATATACATGTCGATGCCCAGCGCGTTGAAGTGCGTGATGAAGGGGCGCGCGCTGGCACCGCCGGCGATGGCTTGCAGGGTAGGGGTCTCGACCTCGGTGTAGCCCGCCTCGTCAAGCACCTGGCGCATGGTGCGCAGCACTGTGGCGCGCTTGAGGAAGGTGTCTTTCACTCCCTCGTTCACCACCAGATCGACGTAGCGCTGACGGTAGCGCAGCTCTGGGTCGTCGAAGGCGTCGTAGGTCACGCCGTCCTTCACCTTGACGATGGGCAGTGGCTTGAGGCTCTTGCTCAGCACTTTGAGCGACTGGGCATGAACGCTTATCTCGCCAGTCTGTGTGCGGAACACATAGCCCTCAATGCCCACGAAGTCGCCAATGTCGAGCAGTTTCTTGAACACCACGTTGTAGAGGTCTTTGTTCTCGTCGGGGCACAGGTCGTCGCGGCTGATATACACCTGTATGCGGCCCTTCGAGTCTTTAAGCTCCATGAACGACGCCTTGCCCATGATGCGGCGGCTCATGATGCGTCCTGCCACGCTCACTTGGCGAGGCTCCTCGTCGTCTTTGAAACTCGCCTTTATCTCGTCGCTCCAAGCGTTTACCACATACTCGGCGGCGGGATAAGGGTCGATTCCCAACTCACGCAACTGGTTCAGACTATTGCGCCTAACTATCTCTTGTTCACTAAGTTCTAAGATGTTCATATTGTAGATTTTTGTTGTTTTATATAACTATTAATCGATTCACAATTATCAAACAAGGAGAACAAAACCAGACAAAAACAACAATAAAATATTCTCGAAAACAAGTTTTTTGTTGAATTTGTTCCTCTTTGTTGAGTTTGTTTGATGATAACGCGAGTAAAAAATTCGTTGAATAGTCACTGTTTTATTATTATCTGTTCCATAACTACACATTTAGTTTGCAAAGATACAACTTTTTTATGACTTTATTGCTTATTCTCCATTTCACGCATAAACTCGTCGGCTACATAAAGGTCGCCATATAGATAGAGCCCCGTTGATTTGTCGTGAAGAGCAGCACAAGTCTCACTCTCATAAAACAGCTGAAGTGCCCTCACAGGCTCTATTTTCAATCGCTTGGCAAGTTCTATGGCAATCGCTCCAATGCGGTTACTCATTATAATTTCCTGAACAACAGGAGATTTTGCTGGGTCTTCAGATACTCTCGGTTCCATCAAATAATAGATAATTATCGGTTATTTCTTGAGTGAGCAAGCACATTTGGTTGTTGGGACTATGCACAGCCAACCTAGATAATGCAGTTCTCGAGTCCATTAATCCTGCCATAAAAAGATTTACAGTGTCAATAACCCTGTCATTGGCAATGCCTCCTTCAATATAATCATAATCTTTTGAAGGGTTTTCGCCTAATCGACTAGAGACAATAAACTCTAACCACTCTGAATCATAGGCCTTAAATATTTTACATCTTGCATTTGCAAGAATCTCATCACGGCGGAGCAAATATTTGTTTAAAACAGGATTTGTCTTTCTTTTTCGGGCAACCAGTAAAGCCCATTCCGTAGCTTGCTTGCGTAAATCAGTGACATAAAACCCCTGTCCAAAGTCTAAATTTGGTCGTCCATACATGCCGATGGGGTGCTCAACTACGAGAGTGCTACCATGATAAACTATAATGTTGCTCATTTTTTCTCCTCCCATTTGTTTAAACATTCTATCAAGCCTTTTGCTATGTTATCACGGCTTTCACTATGGAGAACTTCATAGTTTGGTAAAATATAATCATCTATCAACTTTACGCGTTTCATGCGCTCAAACACCGTCTTGTAGGATGTGCCCAAAACTCTTGCGGTAGCTTCAATGCAAGTGGCGATGAATGCCATGAGTTCTTGCGTTTTTGATATTTGCAGTAAATTATCCATATTATAGAGGTTTAAACTCATCTGCAAAGATACAACTTTTTTTCACGACAGCAAAAAAAATGCACCTGCGGGGGTGCAGGTGCATTCTTTTAAAATATGTGAGAAGTATTATTTAACGTACTTCTTGCCGTTCTGGATATAGATGCCAGTCTCGGGAACGCTCTTGAGCTCACGGCCCATGAGGTCGAAGATGCGGTTGTCGGTCTTGTCGGCAGCGATAGTGTCGATACCAGTTAAGTGCTTGGTAACCTTCAAAGCAAGACCACCTTCTTTCTCAGCTTGTGGCTCTAACAACTCGAAGTCGTAGGCACCAGCCTCATAGATGCGGAAGTTTGCACCGTCAATAAGTTCGATTTCAACGCCCAGGAGCTCTTCGTTGATGTAGAAGAAGCCAACTTGGTTCTCGTCAACGCCGCCGTACCAAACAGTAGCACCTGTCTCGTCGAAGGTGATAACCTTGAACTCAGCCTCAGCCTCGAGAGCTACATTCTCAGCCTTGTTGTCAACGAACTCAATCATGCCATCAACTTGGCTCCAGCCATTGAAGGTACCTACCAGGTAGTAGCCGGCAGCATCCTCAGCGAGAGTGGTGAAGAGAGTGCTCTCGGTCCAGTCGGTCGACTTGTCGCCTTCCTCGTTAAATGCCATAACTTGTACCTCATATACTGTCTCGGGAGTCAGACCCTCGATAGTGTAAGGATTCTCAACGTTCTCGCAAAGAGTCCACTCTGCTGGCTCAACAGCGTCGGGAACCTCAACAGCGATGTTGTCGATGTAGATAGCCCACTGGTCGGTGCAGTCATAGTGACGGAAGGCGATAACGCCCATGCCCTCAAATGCGCCCAGGTCGAGCTCGAAGCTCTCGGGATCAGTTCCAGCTGGCTGGATGAACTCAGAGATAGCAACGAACTCGTCGGTGCTCTCCCACTCGGGATTGTCGCACACGTAAACCATGATCTTGTCGGGATAAGAGCCACTTCGCTGCCAAGCGTCAAACTTGAGAGTGCCACCCAGTGGTACCTCTGGAGTGAACAGCCAGTTGTCGGGAGTCAGAGCCGAATAGTTGTAGAAGCTAGCGCTGTAGAAGCAAAGGTCGGTCTGTGCATCGTCAGTGTAAGCAAGACCCCATCCGTAGCCGTCTTGATCAGCGTCATAAACCATCCAACCCTCGTTGAGCTGATCCTCATAGGTGTCGATTGCGAGATCCCAGAGACGGTTCATCAAAGCAGGATCAGTCCAAGGACGCCAGCGCAGGTTCCAAGTAGCGTTGTTCTCGCCGGGAACCCAAGTAACCTCACCGGTGGTAGCGGTTGGAGTAACAGCTACGTCGGTAGGAATGGTTGGTTCGGGAGTTACCACACCACCAGGATTAAAGGTGATGTCGTCGATGTTCAGGAAGAACATGTCGGTAACGTTGTGGTGAACGATAGCGAACTTACCGGTCTGGCCTGCATAAGGAGCCAAATCATACTCATACTCAATATACTCGCCAGTAGCGGTCTTGTCGGTACCTACCTGAGTCCAGGTCTCACCGTCAACGGTTACATAAACACCAAATACCTCAGAACAATAGTTAGCATCCTGACCCATAGCCCAGAACTTGAGAGCACCGCCCAGAGTGAGCTCGGGCGAAACCAGCCAGTTGTTGGGGGTGAGAGCGGCATAGCTGTCGTTGTCATAGCTTGCCGAAGCAATAAGACCCTCGCCTTCGTGAGCTGTCATGCGACCAGAGGTAAGACCAGTGTTGTTGTAGTAAGTCCAGTTGAAGCCGTCGCCGTCCTTGTCCTCAGCAGTGAAAGGAGAGAGACCAGCATCAGCATCCTCAAAGTCCCAAACGTACTCACCGTCACGGTTAGGCATAACAGCGTTGAGGGTGGTAACGTTGGCCTCTACAGCCTTAGGTGAAACGCCATTGCGAGTTGCCAAGTAGTTGGCTACTCTGGGCTGTTGTTTCGCAATTGTTGTAGAAATCTTTGCGTTCATTGGCAATACGAGAAATGCCAATAACATCAGTAAAGTAATTTTTTTCATAAAAAATGAATTAAATTGGTTAATAAATAAAGGATAACTGTAAAATTATTCTGCAAATATAGGCATTTTTTCCTAAACAACCAAAAAAAACAGCTATATAAATGAAAATAGTGGGTGTTTTTTTATACTTTAAAAAGCACTATTCACAGTGAAAAATAGTGCATTTAACCTAAATTGGTCATTAGGCGACGATAGGTAACTATTCGGCGATTTTGCTATCCTACCTTCACTTCAATCAAACAAGACACCGTTATAAATAACAACAAAGACAACAAGTTAACAACAAGCACAACAATTTTTTTGTTGTTCAAGTTGTTTGAAAGTTGTAAAAGTTGTTTGAAAATATTCTTTGTAGGCTTTGTTTCTAGCATAAATCCTAATGACCGATTTGGGATAATTGAAATTTTTTGCTATCTTTGCCCTCGGTTATGGATTGCAGAGTGGAAATACCTGTGGTGCAGGAACGCCAAGTGGCGTTGCCGCCATCGAAGAGCCTCGCCGCCAGAGTGTTGATGATCAATGCGCTGGCTGGGGGGGCGAGGAGCGAGGATCGGGAATCGAGGATCGTGGATCGATGCCAACAGACATGCTGCGACGACATTGAGGTGATGGCTAAGGCACTGGCGAGTGATGGCGACCACATCGACGTGGGAGCCTCGGGCACGGCGATGCGCTTTCTCACCGCTTATTTCGCTTGCCAGGAGGGTCGCACGGTGACGCTCGACGGCATCCCCCGCATGCGCCAGCGTCCCATCGGTCCGCTCGTCGATGCTCTGCGGCAGATGGGCGCCAGCATCTACTATCTTGGCGACGAGGGCTTCCCTCCGCTCAAGATTGCTGGTCGCGAGCTGCATGGCGGCACCCTCACCCTGCGCGGCGACGTGAGCAGCCAGTTCATCTCGGCGTTGCTGATGATAGCGCCTGTGGTGGGCGGCATCACGCTCACTGTAGAGGGCGACATCGTGTCGCGCCCCTACATCGACATGACGCTCGCCCTAATGCGCCACTACGGCATCGACGCATGTGTGGTGGGCGAGAATCAAATCATGGTTCCTGAAGGGCATTACGTGTCGGCACCTTATTATCTTGAGGGTGACTGGAGCGCCGCTAGTTACTGGTTTGCCCTGAAAGCCCTGCTGCCCGAGTCGCGCATCGTGCTCTCGCCGCTTTTTGAGAACAGCATTCAGGGCGACTGGGCGATAGTTGAGATGATGGAGCCGCTGGGAGTGAAGGTGCATTTTCTTGAGGATGGTAAGGTGACGCTTTCCTGCTCAAATTGCCATACTCCCCCTTTATCCCCCTCTATCTTAGAGGGGGAGCTTGCGTCGGCTGCCACAGCGGACAAGGCACGCCTTGTCCCTACATATATACGCGACATGGCGGCTACCCCCGACCTGGTGCCCACCCTAGCCGTGACGCTGTGCCTGCTGCGGGTGCCGTTCACGCTCACGGGAGTGGCGACGCTGCGCCTCAAGGAGAGCGACCGGCTAGAGGCGTTGCGCATGGAGCTTGGCACGCTGGGTTATAGCCTTGATGTGGGCGACAACAGCGTGAGCTACGACGGCAACCACACCGAAATAAAGGGTGAAGTTGTACTTGACCCTCACAGCGACCACCGCATGGCGATGGCGCTGAGCCTCGCAGCCACCCGCCATCCTGGCATCACAATAAAAGATGCCGAGGTGGTAAGTAAGTCTTACCCCAGTTGGTGGAAGCAACTACTGAAAAAATAAGAAAAACAACCTTGGTACACAATTTTATGGTCCATAAAATTGTGTACCAAGATTTTTTTTTCTACTTTTGCCCCGAAATTATTTATCAAATCACTATGGATAAAACATTTGTATATGGTATGTCGGTAGAAGGAAAGAACTTTACCGATCGCAAACGCGAAACTGAAAGGCTTAAACTTGACTTTGAGAACGGCATTAACGTGATTCTTGTATCACCTCGTCGTATAGGTAAAAGCTCAATTGTAAAGAAAGTCATGTCAGAAATTACAGACCCTAATATAAAAGTTGTATATATGGACATATACGACTGTCGTAGCGAGTATGACTTCTACAATCGTTTTGCTCTTACACTGATGAAAGAAACAGCGACAAAAACCGAGCAAGTGATTAAAAACATAAAGCGTTTTCTTATCAGGCTTTCCCCTAAAATCTCATTCTCGCCCGACAACATAAACGACATTTCTCTCTCGCTTGGCATCACTCCACAAAACTACCAGCCAGAGGAAATTCTACAACTCCCGGAGCTTATAGCAAAGGAAAAGGGTGTTCATCTTGTGGTATGTATTGACGAATTTCAGCAAATAGGAGAGTTCCCGGAATCGATAACCGTTCAGAAACGCTTGCGTGGAGTGTGGCAACACCAGCGAAATGTGTCATATTGCCTCTTTGGGAGTAAGAAACACCTGATGATAAATTTGTTTCAAAACCGCAAGATGCCATTCTATCAGTTTGGTGAGATGATGTATCTTGACATAATTCCTACACAGGAGTGGATACCTTTCATTTGTAGGCGCTTTGAGAGTCAAGGAAAGACAATCTCAGAAGATTTGGCGCAAAGAATATGTGAGACTGTTGAAAATGTCTCTTCTTATGTTCAACAACTTGCTTGGAACGTTTTTGCAGAGACCAAAGTTGATGTTACCGAACAAGATTTCATTAACGGAGTAGATGCCCTGCTCGCACAATGCTCTGGTCTCTTTGAGGAACAACTTAAAGGCTTGACTTCATATCAGATTAATTTCATTCGGGCGATATGCAATGGTGTTACATCTGGTTTTGGCAGCAAGGCGATGCTTTTGGAATACAATTTGGGTAGCAAGTCAAATATCTCGGCAATAAAAAACGCATTAATTGAACGTGAACTTATCGAGAGCAAAAACGGAGCTATCTATATCGAAGACCCGGTATTCAGATTGTGGTTTAGGAAAAAGTATTTGTAAAAAAACTCAAGTTTCGCAAGTTGTTAACTTGCTCAAAGTTTAATGTTTAGTGGTTAGAGTTTAGAGGATAATCAGTGTGAAAAATTGAAAATTTTGAAAAAAATTTCTTCTCTAAACGCTAAACTCTAACCTCTAAACTTCAAGTTTATAAAGCTTTAGAAACTTGAGTAAAAAAATGAAGCGCAAACTTGACGGACTTTCGGACAAGGCACGCCTTGTCCCTACTTAAAACTTAACACTTAACACTTAACACTTATTACTTAACGCTTAACAACCATGCTTCCTGCGTTTTACATATTTCTTGCTATGGTGGTGATAGGGGTGATACTCTTTATCCACGACCGCTTGACGGATAAGAGGGAAGAAGGGAGAGAGGAGAGCGGGGAGAATGAAGATGTGCCCGAGCCCCAGGATGCGTGCAGCGACGACTGCTGCGGCATCCATGACGTGTGCCCCAGCGAGATGATGCTGCGCCACCTCAACGACCCCATCGAGTACTACGACGACGAGGAGCTCGACGCCTTCAAGGGGCGCGAGCCCGATGACTACAGCTCCGACGAGCTGGAACAGTGGCGCGACGTGCTCTACACTCTCAAGCCCCACGAGCTGATGCCCTGGGAACGCTCCATCAAGAAACGCGGCATCATCATGCCCGAGGTCATCAAAGAGGAACTTATTTCAATGCATAATGCATAATGCTTAATGCATAATGCTTAATGCAGAATGCACAATGCACAATCTAGGCAATCTAGAACATCTAGAACATCTAGAACATCTAGAACATCCAGAACATCTACAACCTCTAGATGCTGTGTAATATCAACTTTTCAAAGAAAAAAATTATTTTTTTGTAATAAAATTTTGCAAATTCGCTTAAAAATACTACCTTTGTGGCATACTATTGAATAATTGCGATATTTGTCATTATGTAAATATTTACCATTAAATATTTTAGTGTTTATTTTCTATATTATTAACCAAAACCGTTTTTTTATGAAAAAATTCATTTACTCTTTGGTTTTATGCGCGATAGCTGCTATTCCAGCTTTTGCACAGGAGACCTTGACGGTGTATGACGGCGACGCAACTAACGGTTACGTTCCCGTTTACGGCTTCTATGCCGATGCTTACCAGAAGATCGACATGGTGATGCCAGGTGACGACCTTAGCGAGTTGCAGGGTGCCACTCTCACCAAGTTGACATGGTACCTGACAACTCCAGCTGCAGCAGCGTGGGCTGGCAACTTCCAGATTTACTTGATGGAGGTTGGCTATGCAACACCCACTGCCTATGCCGATGTGGCTAATGCAACCCTTGTCTTTGAGGGTCCACTTGATGGCACTGGCGAGACACTGGAGATTGAGTTTGCCAACGACTACACCTATGATGGTGGCAACCTGCTGATTGCTGTTCGTCAGGTAGAGACGGGCACTTACAAGAGTGCTACCTTCGCAGGTCAAGAGGCTACTGGCGCAGCTCTCCAGGGCTACAGCTACAGCTCACTCGAGGCTGTGAACATGAACGTTCGCAACTTCTTGCCCAAGACCACATTTGAGTTCACTCCTGGTGCTGGCGTTATCTACTACAAGCCCAAGAACTTGGCTGTTGAGGCAGGCGTTAACGACGCAGTTGTTACTTGGGTTAATGGTGGCGACGAGACCTCTTGGGGCGTTGAGTACAAGAAGGCTGCCGATGAGGAGTGGATTGATGCCGGTACAGTTACCGAGAAAACCATTACCCTCGATGCACTTGAGGCTGGCGTGAAGTATGACGTTCGCGTTAAGAGTATCTATGCCGACGGCGGCGAGAGCGGATGGACTCAGACCTCATTTGCTACCCTCGCTTGCGAGGAGAGCGACATGGGCGAGGTAGAGTACACCCTCACCGACACCTACGGCGACGGATGGAACGGCGGCGGCAAGCTGCAGATCTTCCTTGCTGGCACCGACGTGCTGGTTCAAGAGCTCCAACTTCCTAACGGCAGTGGCAACAGCGAGCTCTCGGGCACCTTCAAGCTGTGCTACGGCGTTGACTACGACCTCGTTTGGGTAGCTGGTACTTACAACTATGAGAACGGCTTCATTCTGATTGGCCCAGAGGGCGAGACTATCGCTGAGTTCCAAGGAACAGGTCAAAGCACTGGCCCAGTTCCCGAACCAGGTATCTTGACCACCTTCCAAATCCACATGAACACTTGCCCACGTCCAACCGAAGTTGTTGCTGAGAACATCACTTACAACAGCGCAGAGATCAGTTGGATTCCTGGCACTCAAGAGCAAGACCTCTTTGAGCTTGTTTATGCTAAGGGCGAGTTTGATCCCGATGCAATCAACATGGTTCCTGTTCAGGTTAACGATCCATTCTGCACCCTCACCGACCTTGAGGAGAACAGCGCTTACAGCGTATATGTACGCAGCGTCTGCAGCGAGGAGGATCACAGCCGCTGGAGCAAGGTTTGCACCTTCGAGACTCCATTGCGCTTCCCACTTCCCGAGGATCTCGCTGTTACCAACATCACTAAGAACAGCGCTGAGGCCAACTGGACAGGCACTGCCGAGACCTACAACTTCCGCTATCGTCCCGTTACCGGTCTGAATGACAGCTTCGAGGATGAGGTTACTACCATGCAAAACGTTGACAACGACGGCGACGGCAACGCATGGCAAATCCTAAAGATTGTTGACTGGAACATGGGTGGCGTTGCTCTTACTGCTGCCGATGGCGAATACTGCATCGTTTCGGAGTCAGTGACTATCGAAGGATCTACTGCTGTAACAGGCGACAACTGGCTGATTTCTCCGAAGTGTGACCTCGCAGGAACTCTTAGTCTCTCGGCTGCCGACCTTGGCGAGAGCTATGGCGAGAGCTTCAGTGTGATGATTTCTACTACCGGCAACAATCCTGCCGACTTCACTGAGCTTGCATCTGAGAGCATTGCTAGCGCTCTCAACGAGTGGAACAACTTTGAGTATGACCTGAGCGCATTTGAGGGTCAGCAAGGTTATGTAGCTATCCGTCACCAGCCAAATGGCAGCGGTGGTTACATCCTCATGATTGACAACGTTAAGATTGCAGGCGAGGGCGTTCCCGAGGCCGAGTGGACTCTGATGGAAGGCGTTACCAGCCCCGTTACTATGGAAGGTCTTGAGCCAGGCACACTCTATGAGTGCCAGGTACAGGGCAACTTCGACGAGGGCAGCTCGCAGTGGACTGAGAGCGTGCTCTTCACCACTACTAGCGCCGACGCTATGCCTGCAGAAGTTACTGTTGACAACATCACCGCTACTACTGCCGATGTTAACGTAATTGGCTCGCAAGACACTTACAACATCCGCTACCGCACTGCTGCTATCCACTACGGTGTAGTAGAGGACTTCCTTGGCTATGAGACTGGTGACGTTCCTACTGGCTGGACTGTTATCGATGCCGACGGCGACGGTCAGAACTGGTATGTATGGAACCTCACTCTTGAGGATGGCACAGTACAGACTACTCTGTCTTCTAACAGCTACATCAACAACTATGGCGCATTGACTCCCGACAACTGGATTATCACTCCATTGAGCACTCTCGGCAACGAGGTACAGTTTGTTGCTTGGGGACAAGATCCTAGCTATGCAGCTGAGCACTTCCAGGTATATGTAAGCACTACCGGCACCGACGTAGCCGACTTCTCGCCAATCAGCGAGGAAATCATCGCTACCGGTGAGAAGACTACCTACACCTTCGACCTTGGTCCTTACGCTGGTGAGCAGGGCTACATCGCTCTCCGTCACTTCAACGTAACCGACATGTACGTCCTCAACGTTACCGACTTCTACATGGCAGGTGAGCAAGAGGATGTTCCCGCCGGCGACTGGATTGTTGTTGAGAACGTAGAAGTACCTTACACTCTCGAGGGTCTCGCTCCTGAGACTACCTATGAGCTGCAGGTACAGGGCATCTTTAATGCTAAGGCTACTACCGCTTGGACTAACAGCGTATTCTTCACCACTCTCGAGGGCCAGGCTGAGGCTCCTTACTACTTGGTTGGTACATTCAACGACTGGAACCAGACTGAGGAAGGCGGACGCATCGAGTTCGTTGACAACAAGGCTGAGGGCGTAGTTCTTGATACCGATGCTGAGTTCAAGGTTATCACTCCTGCTGTGGATGGTGGCTGGATCTGGTACGGTGGTGTTGATGAGAACCAAGTTGGCTTCTTCTACATCGACGAAGCCCTCCTGGGTGTAAACCTCACTATGTGCGACGGTGCTAACTTCCGCATCTATGAGGCTGGCACTTACGACTTCGAGCTCGTATTTGACAGAGAAGACGGCATCCCAATGTTGAAGGTTACCAAGAACGTGACTGGCATCAGCACTATCGCTGTTGACAGCCAGAGCAACGACTGGTACAACCTCAACGGCCAGAAGCTCAACGGCAAGCCCGTTACTCCTGGTATCTACATCAACGGCAACAAGAAGGTTATCATCAAATAATCTTCCTTGAGTTGATAAATCGAAAAAGCACCCGCCCCGCGGGTGCTTTTTTTGCTAGATGTTCTAGACTTTCTATATTTTCTATATTTTCTAGATATTCTAGATATTCTAGATATTCTAGATTTTCTAGATTTTCTAGATTTTCTAGATATTCTAGACTTCCTAGACCTTCTAAAACCCGATAACCGATAACCAATAACCAATAACCGATAACCAATAACCGATAACCCCTCTTCAACAAATCACGCATTTTTCATCATTAAATTTGTTTTTTTGACAACAAATCGCTATCTTTGCCCTTTGAATGTTTTTAGCATAAATTTTTAGAGATAATTTTCTATATTATTAACCAAAACCGTTTTTTTATGAACAAAAAACTATTTTTTTCATTACTTCTGCTGGTGATGGCGGCATTTACTCCCGCCGTGGCTCAGCAAGAACTGACGGTGTGCGATGGCACGGAGTATAATGCAAATCTGCCAATCTATGGCCTCTATGCCGACGCGTACACAAAGTCGGAGTTTATTATTCCTGCTACCGACCTAGCAGAGATGAACGGTGGCACAATCACCAATCTCACATGGTACCTTCAAAAGAAAGCTTCATCTAGCTATGGTGTCGCCAACTTCCAAATTTACTTGAAGGAGCTGGATGCTGAGACGACTACCATTGATGCTTACATGGGAACCGACGGTGCCACTAAGGTTTATGAAGGATCACTTGACGGAACTCAAGAGACCATGAGCGTAGAGCTTACTACCACCTACAAATATAACGGTGGCAACTTACTCGTGATTGTCTATAACACCGTGAAAGGCTCCTATTCATCGACCTATTTCTATGGTATTACTGCAACAGGTGCCAGTGTAACGGGCTATAGCTCAAGTTCGCTCGATGAAGTGACTTGCGTGCAGCGCAACTTCTTGCCTAAGACCACTTTCACCTACATTCCTGAAGGTGGCCAGATTTACTACAAGCCTCAGAATCTGCAAGTAACCAACATTGGTACTAACAATGCAACCCTCACTTGGGAAGCTGGCGGCGATGAGACAGCTTGGAACGTAGAGTATAAGAAAGCTGCCGACGAGGAGTGGACATCGGCTGGAACAGTAAATGCGACCACCATCACTCTTGATGCTCTGGATAACAACGTGGCTTATGAGGCTCGCGTGCGTAGCGATTATGGCGATGGTCAGAGCGGATGGGTAAATACTTCGTTCACCACTCTCAAGTGCGACGACATGGGCTATATCACCTACAGCTTGGCCGACAGCTACGGTGACGGCTGGAACGGCAACCAGATTCAGGTGATTGATAATGCAACTGGCGAGGTGATTGAGACACTCACCATCACTGCTGGAGCTTCAGCCGAGGGCCGCATCGGCATCTGCTTGGGTGACACTTACACCTTCAACTGGGTAGCTGGTAGCTATGGCACAGAGTGCTCGTTCACCATTACCGACCCATTTGGCGAGGTGATCATTGAGCATGCCGCAGGTGCTGCACCCACAGCCGGTGAGCTTGCTACTTACACCTATGCCGAGGTTACTTGCCTGCGTCCCACCGCATTGGCAGCCAGCAACGTTGTTTACAACGGCGCTACTCTCACTTGGACTCCAGGCGACGAGGAGCAGGATGCTTGGGAGGTAGTTTATGGCGCTAACGGTTTCAACCCCGATGAGGCAACTCCAGTAGCTGTTAATGGCGAGGCAACTTACACCATCACAGGTCTTACTGAGAACACTGCTTATCAAGCTTACGTTCGCGGTAACTGTGGCGCTAACGACAAGAGCAACTGGAGCGATCCCGTGGCCTTCACCACTCCATTGCAGTTTACTGTTCCTACCGAGCTCGCTGTTGACGACATCACCGCCAATAGTGCCAAGGCTACTTGGGCTGGCGATGCCCAGAGCTACAACCTGCGCTACCGCAAGGCTGGCGGCAAGGAGATTGTCCTCTCGCAAGACTTCGAGACTTCGGTTGACGGTTGGTCAATCATCGACGCTGACGGCGACGGCAACAACTGGGGCATGGGAGATCCAAGCCAACTAATTGCTGCCCACAGTGGTTCTACCGCTGCCTTCTCGGCAAGCTATGGAAGTACTGGTGACCTCACTCCCGACAACTGGCTGATAAGTCCTCAAATTCCTCTCAAGGGCACTCTCAAGTTCTGGGTTGCCGGTTCTGGCTCATGGCCCGAGACTTACACCGTGATGGTTTCGACTACCGACACTAATGTTGACAGCTTCACGGCCCTCACTGCCGACATGACCACTCCAAGTGGCAGCGGCTTCAACTGGGGCGAGGTGACACTTGACCTGAGTGCCTACGCAGGACAGCAAGGCTATATCGCCTTCCGTCACTACAACTGCACCGGTATGTACTACATGATTCTTGATGACATCACCATCGAGGGCGACGACATCGCAGCCGGCGAGTGGATAACTATCGAGAACGCTACCAGTCCTCAAGATATCGAGGGTCTGGATCCATTGACCGAGTATGAGGTACAAGTACAGGGCGTTTATGCCGACGGTGCTTCGCAGTGGACCGAGAGCGTGCTCTTCACTACACTGAGCGCTCTTGACACCCCAACCGACCTCGCTGTTGCTAACATCACCGAGAACAGCGCCGAGGCAAGCTGGGAAGGCGTTCAAGAGAGCTACAACCTGCGCTACCGCAAGGCAGCTACCGCCGACGTGCTCTTCTTCGAGAGCTTCGAGGACGGTCTTGACGCTTGGACACTCATTGACACCGACGGCGACGGTAACAACTGGATGCAATTTGACCCAACAACATTCACCTCGGGCGGCTTCCCCGCTTACGACGGTACCTATGTAGTAATGTCACGCAGCTGGATGAGCAACGCTCTCACTCCCGACCAGTGGATGATCAGTCCTAAGATTGATGACCTGGGCGGTATGCTACGTTACTATGTAATGGATGATGGTGCAAACTATCCCGAGACTTACCGCATCTATGTATCGACTACCGATACCGAGATCGATAGCTTCACTCCAGTAACCGACGATATGCTCACACCAAACTCAGTTAATTGGACTGAGGTTGCTGTTGACCTGAGCGCTTACGAGGGTCAGAGCGGCTACATCGCCTTCCGTCACTATAACTGCACCGACAAGGACTTCATGCTCATCGACGCCATTGGCATCTACAAGAACGAGGTTCCTGCCGGCGAGTGGATTGTTGTTGAGAACGTTACCAGTCCTTACACTATCGAGGGTCTTGAGGCCGCTACCGACTATGAGGTAGAGGTACAGGGCATCTACGGCGAGGAGACCACCGAGTGGACCGCTCCTGTGAAGTTCACAACTCTCGAGGCTACAACTCCCGAGCCAGTTATTACTCTTGATGTTGAGTTCGGCACTTACACTGAGGCTCAGACTGTTCATGTAACAGTAGAGAACATGCCTGAGAACGGCGTTATCAAGTATCAGTTCGTTCCAGCTCCCACAAGAGAAGAGTGGACCGACTATGACGAGGCAGGTATTGCCATCGACAAGTCAGGAAATCTCACCGTAGCAGTATTTGACGCCGAGGGCGAGGAAGTAGCAAGATTGGCTGGCGATTACATCATCGACAATCAAACCGGCATTAACGGTATCTATGTTGACGGCTATGACAACAACGCTTGGTACAACCTCAACGGCCAGAAGCTCAATGGCAAGCCTACAGCTCCTGGTATCTACATCAACGGCAACAAGAAAGTCGTGATTAAGTAATAAGTGTGAAGTTTTAAGTGTAAAGTCACTTAGATAAACACTTTGATTTTTTGATCACTTTTTAAAAAGCACCCGCCCCGGCGGGTGCTTTTTTTCTAGACTTTCTAGATATTCTAGGCTTTCTAGATTTTCTAGTTTTTCTAGACATTCTAGATATTCTAGATATTCTAGACAATCTCTCCACTCTCCACTCTCCACTCTCCACTCCCTCCTCTCCCCCTCTCCACTGAAAATGCAATAAAACCGCCCTTCCTTCGTTTTAATAGAAGATATAGCTGGGTAATGAAGAAATTGTATCGATACATACCCGTCATCCTTATTGTTGCGACAGTGGTCATCTCGGCGTGCAGCACCAAGAAGAACACTGCCGGCAGCCGCTTTTGGCATGCTATGAACACTCGCTACAACGTGTATTACAATGGCGAGAAGCACTATGACGAGCAAATCAAGAAACTCGAGAACGAGTATCAGGATGACTACTCCACCCAGCTGTTCATCCACCCCGCCGAGGCCTATAACAACCCCAAGGCTACACAGCCCACCACCAACTTTGACCGCACCATCGAGAAGATGCAGAAGGCTATCTCGCTGCACTCCATCAAGAAGAAACCGCAGCGCAAGGCTGGCAAGGGCAACGACCCAAAGTACAAGGAATGGCTCAAGCGCGAGGAGTATAACCCCTTTATCCACAACGCGTGGTACTTGATGGCTAAGGCGCAGTATATGAAAGGCGACTTCCTGAGCTCGGCGGCGACGTTCCACTACATCGCGCGCCACTTCCAGTGGAAACCCGACCTCGTGCTCGAGGCACAGATTTGGGAGGCCCTGAACTACTGCGCTATGGACTGGACTACCGAGGCCGACAACGTGCTCGTCCATATCCACCCCGAGCGCATCGAGAACACACGCCTTAACCAGCTCGCCAACCTCGCCTATGCCGACTTCTACATCAAGAGCCACATGAACGCCGAGGCGGTGCCCTATATGGCAAAGGCGGTGAAAGGTGCCAGCGGAGGGCAGAAGGTGAGACTCTACTTCCTCCTTGGTCAGCTCTACGACGAGACGGGTCAAAAGGAAAAAGCCTATCAGGCTTACAAGAAGGCTGGCAGCAGCAGCTCCTCGACTTATCGCACCAAGTTCAATGCGCGCATCAAGCAGAGCGCCGTGTTCCAGGGCAGCAACATCGAGGGCGAGGTAAAAGCTCTCAAGCGCATGACGCGCTACGACCGCAACAAGGAATATCTCGACCAGATATATTATGCCATCGGTAACCTCTACCTAAGCCGTGGCGACACCACGCATGCCGTGGAAAACTATGAGCTTGCCGCCAAGAAGAGCACCCGCAACGGCATCGATAAGGCGATTAGCCAGCTCACGCTCGGTGGTATCTACTTCGCCCAGCACAAGTATGACAAGGCGCAGCCCTGCTATAGCGAGGCGATACCGCAGCTTAGCGAGAACTATCCCAACTACAAGGAGCTCAAGCAGCGCAGCGACGTGCTCGACGAGCTTGCCGTGTATTCGGGCAACGTGACCTTGCAGGACTCGCTGCTGATGCTGTCGAAGCTACCTCTTGAGGAACAGAAGAAGATTATTGCCAAAATCATAGAAGATCTCAAGAAGAAAGAGAAGGAAGAGAAAGAGAATGCCGACCGCGAGGCCTATCTCGCCCAGCAGCAAGGAAATACTGGCCTTAAGGGCAACACCCAGCAGCCAGCGTCCTACAATATCAACAGCGACAACTCGTGGTACTTCTACAACACCATGACCAAGAACGCCGGCAAGACGGCATTCCAGCAACAGTGGGGAAACCGCAAGCTAGAAGACAACTGGCGACGAAGAAACAAGAACACCTTCTCGCTCGACGAGAATACCGAGGAAGACGAACAGAACCTTGCCATGAACGACTCCACTCAGGTGCAGGGCAACGACTCCACACAGGTTGACAAGGAAGCCCTCAAGCGAGCCGAAGACCCGCACTACGAGGAGTATTATCTGAAGCAGATTCCTAAGACCGAGGAGGAGATTCAGAACTCTAACGACGTTATACAGGAGGGACTCTACAACATGGGCGTCATCCTCAAGGACAAGCTCGCCGACCTGCCAGCGGCAATCTATGAGTTTGAGCAGTTGCTGGAGCGTTATCCCGATAACACCTATCGCCTCGACACATATTATAATATGTATCTGCTCTACTACCGGAACGGGCAGTATAGTGACGCCGAGCATTACAGGCAGATGATATTGAACGAGTTTGCCGACTCTAAGTACGGCAAGGCGATGGAAGACCCCAACTACCTTGAGAACCTCAAGCGCATGAACCTGGTTCAGGAAGAGCTCTTCGACCAGGCCTATACCGCCTATCTCAACAACGACAACCTCACCGTGCATCAGGCCTACATGGAGATGATGAAGACCTATCCGCTCTCGAAAATCATGCCTAAGTTCATGTTTATCGACGCGCTCGCCTATGTCACCGAGAATAATCCCGAGAAGTTCAAGAGCACCATCAAAGAGATGCTGGAGCGCTATCCCGAGACCGACATCACGCCCACCGCTTCGGCATTTGTCAAGCAGCTCAATCAGGGCCGCAAGATTAATGGCGGCTCGAGCAATACCCGCGGCATGCTGTGGTCGATGCGACTGACGAACGACACCACCGCCACCGGCGAGGGCAAGGAGTTCACGCCGTTCACCGAGGGCAAGAACAAGCCTCAGCTCTTTGTGCTGGTGTTCTCCACCGACTCGGTGACCCCCAACCAACTGCTCTATGAGGTGGCAAAGCACAACTTCAACTCGTTCTTGATGCGCGACTTCGATCTGGAGCAGATGACGTTTGGCAACCTCGGACTGATAGTGGTGAAAGGTTTCCCCAACTATCGCGAGGTGGAACTCTATCGTGACAAGTGGGAGAAAGATGAGGAGAAGGTGGTGCCCGCTCAGGCGCACTATGTGATTATCAGCGACGAGAACTTCAACTTGCTGCTCCGCGAGGGTCGCACCTTTGAGGAATACTTCCGCTATCTCGACGAGCTCAACGAGGAGAAAGTGGAGGAGCAGATTCCCGAAGATGCCGTCGATGACGAGGAGAAGGATGCTGGCGACGAAAACGACACCGGCACCGATGATGGCGACAGTGACGAGAAGAAGCCCACCAAGTCGGTGAAGAAGGGTCAAGGCAAGGCTACCGACAAGAAAGATGACGAAAAGGCCGACGAGAAGAAGGATGAGAAACCTAAGGTAGATACTCCTGAGCAGCAAGGCAACCCAGCTCTGCTCGAGGAAGCTCGCCGTCGTGCCGAGCAGCGTCAGCTCGAGGAGCAACGCAAGGAGGAGGAGAAACGCAAAGCCGAGGAGGCTAAGAGGCGCGAGGAAGAACTAAGGCGTCAGGAGGAGCGTCAGCGCGAGGAAGAGCGTCTGCGTGCCGAAGACGAGGCTAAGAAGCAACAAGAGGAGGCCGAGAAGCATGATAAGACCGACGCCGACAGCAAGCGCAACGAGAAAGAGGCCAAGAAAGCCGAGAAGGAGCGCCAGAAACAGCTTGAGCGCGAGGAAAAGGCGCGTCAAGACTCTATCAAGAAGGCCGAGAAAGAGCGTGAGAAAGAACTCCGTGCTGCCGAGAAGGCTAGGGAGGACTCTATAAAGGCCGCCGAGAGAGAACGCGAAGAGATGCAGAAGCAGAAAGAACGCGAGAAGGAAGAAGCCGCCAAGCGCGCCGAGCAGGAGCGCAAGGATAAGCAGAAGGCTAAAGAAGAGGCTCGCAAGCAGAAGGAGAAAGAGCGCAAAGAGCGTCAAAAAGAGCGTGAGCGAAAGAAGAAAGAAGAGCAAAAACGCAAGAAAGAGGAGCAAAAGCGCAAGAAAGAAGAGGCCAAACAGCGCCAGAAAGAGCGTGAAGAGGCACGCAAGCAGCGCGAACGCGAGCGCAAAGAAGCCGCGAAGAATAAGTAGAGTTTATGCTTCGCATAAAAGGTTAGTGTTTAGAGTTTAGAGTTTAGTGTTTAGAGTTTATTCTAGAATCTCTAGATATCTAGAGTTTTTAGTTCTTCTAGAACTTCCATAACCTATAACCTCCTTCTCCCACTTGCGATTATTCACATTTTTTAACTGCTATAGGCCCTTCTTGGCATGATTTTTTCTGCTTTATCGCTTGCAGAAATAAAATATAGTTGTACTTTTGCGCAATTTTTTAAAACGAACTATTAACACAAAAAAATATTATTATGTATTGGACACTTGAATTAGCCACAAAGCTGGAGGATGCTCCCTGGCCAGCTACTAAGGATGAGCTTATTGATTACGCCATGAGAAGTGGAGCTCCTATGGAGGTTATCGAGAACCTCCAGGAGATAGAAGACGAGGGCGATACCTACGAGTCAATCGAAGACATCTGGCCCGACTATCCCACTAACGACGACGACTTCTTCTTCAACGAGGAGGAGTATTAAGACAAAAGATAAGAAATAACATTATTAGAGGAT
Organism: uncultured Prevotellaceae bacterium; assembly: GCA_937916085.1. Classification (GTDB taxonomy): domain Bacteria; phylum Bacteroidota; class Bacteroidia; order Bacteroidales; family Muribaculaceae; genus Sodaliphilus. The sequence continues at coordinate 47,947 of CALGGO010000112.1, forward strand.
ATTGGAACATTTTTATTTCCAATGTCCTCTTTTTTTGTAAGCACGTTTCTGTGATAATATTCAAAATTATAGTATCTTTGTAGATTAAAACCATATACGATTTACGACCTATTCGGGTTTAATGAAAGATATAGGCTATTCCTATTACAGCGAGCAGGAGAATTGATAAATGACAAGACTATGGCCGACAATAAAGAAAATAGAATAATAAGCGATTATGAGCAATACTTGCGCCAAGGCGAGCCATCGAAGCGTGAGAAGGCTCTGACATGGGCAGCTGCCATCGGATTGCAACAGGTTGACGGTTTGCAGACTTCGGAATACCTCCACAGCGTGGCACGTCGCAATATTGAGGATGAAATCACCACGAGCGAGGCACAGCAGCTCATAGCATCTTATTACGAGCAAAAGTCGGCTCGCCATGAAACCGAAGATGCCGAAACCGAAGAAGCCGACCGCGTTACATCCAATATCAACCATATCCTCTCAACAGCGACCCTTGACTTTACAACTCATGGTTTCAAGATGCTTCACCGCCAGATTTTCAAGGGAGTGTTCAAGCATGCTGGAGAGTTTCGCAAATATGACATCTCAAAGCGTGAATGGGTATTGCGTGGCGCTTCGGTACTATATCTTGGCAATGCAGAGTTGCAACAAGCTCTAGACTATGATATTGAGCAAGAACGCCAGTTTAGCTACACTTCGCTCTCTACCGATGAAATTGTTGCGCACATTACACGTTTTGTGGCTGGCTTGTGGCAGATACATCCCTTCGGTGAGGGAAACACTCGCACAACAGCAGTCTTTGCTATCCAGTATCTTCGTTCGCTGGGATTTGATGTCAATAACTTGATGTTTGCTCAACATTCGTGGTATTTCCGTAATGCGCTGGTGCGTGCCAACTACAAGAGTGCGCAAGTGGATTATGAACCCATTTTCCTCGAGCGATTCTTCCGTAATCTTCTTTTAGGTGAGCAATGGGAGTTGCGCAACAGGTATCTATTGATCAATACCGAAGATAGCCAACCGAACAAGTACCGAACAAGTACCGAACAAGTACCGAACAAGTTGGATTCGTTGTCACCCAGCATTGATGCACTTGTCAGGGTAATTGGCAATCAGCAACTGAAGATTTCAGAGATAATGAAGGCTATAGGATTGAAACATCGACCAACGTTTATTTACAATTATTTGACCCCGGCTATTGAAGCAGGTCTTGTGACGATGCTCTACCCCGACAGCCCACGTCATCCTCGCCAGCGATACCACTTGACTCCAAAAGGTGTGATATACCTCAACGGAAAGTAAGCTTAAACACAAATCGGTCATTAGTAGTTTTTGTTTTTTGCTGGATAAATCTTTTGTGATTCAGAAAAAAGCATTATCTTTGCAGCCGCAAATAACAAAAGATATTAACTCAGTGGAAAAATTTGGCTGCTTGCAACCACTAAAAAAAATGCTAAAACTGCGAATTATCCCTCAAATCTTTCACAGCATCTTAGCGTTTTTTGATAAAACGCTCACGCTCGCAAGGCCTTGAGCAAACTCGGCTTTGTCTTGCTTAATCGCGTTTTTCCACATTAAACCCAATTTGGAAAAATGAACTATTTATTTACCAGTGAATCGGTGTCGGAAGGACATCCCGACAAAGTTGCCGACCAGATCAGCGACGCGCTGCTCGACCATTTTTTGGCGTTTGACCCTCACAGCCGTGTGGCGTGTGAGACCCTTGTCACTACCGGACAGGTGGTGATAGCCGGAGAGGTGAAAAGTAAGATCTACATCGACCTGATGGATGTGACTCGTCAAGTAATCAGCGGCATTGGCTACAACAAGAGCGAGTACAAGTTTGACGCCGACTCCTGCGGCGTGTTCTCGGCAATCCATGAGCAGAGCGGCGACATCAACCGCGGCGTGGACCGTGCCACCATCGAGGAGCAAGGCGCTGGCGACCAGGGCATGATGTTTGGCTATGCCTGCAACGAGACTCCTAACTACATGCCGTTGACACTTGACTTGGCACACATGTTGCTTCGTGAGCTTGCCACCTTGCGCAAGGGTAAGTTGATACCCTATCTGCGCCCCGATGCCAAGAGCCAGGTTACGGTGGAATATGACGACGTTACCCGCCGTCCCGTGCGCATCCACACCATCGTCATCAGCACCCAGCACGACGATTTCATCAAGCCCGACGGCATCTCTCAGGAGGAAGCCGATAATGTGATGCTTGAGCGCATCCGTAACGACATCAAGACCATCTTGCTGCCGCGCGTCATCGAGAAACTTCCTGACGATGTGAAGAAGCTATTTGACGACCAGATCATCCTCCATGTGAACCCCACGGGCAAGTTTGTGATTGGCGGTCCTCATGGCGACACTGGTCTCACGGGACGCAAAATAATCGTCGATACCTACGGCGGACGCGGAGCTCACGGCGGTGGCGCCTTTAGCGGCAAAGATCCCAGCAAGGTGGACCGTAGTGCCGCCTACGCCGCCCGCCACATCGCCAAGAACGCGGTGGCTGCCGGCATTGCCGACGAGATGCTCGTGCAGGTGTCTTACGCCATTGGTGTGGCTGAGCCTATCAGCCTCTATGTAAACACTTTCGGCACCAGTCATGTGGCGATGAGCGATGCCGAGATTGCCGAGAAACTGAATGGCATCTTCAAGATGACGCCTTACGAGATAGAGAAGCGCCTCAAGCTGCGCAACCCCATCTATCAAGAGACGGCAGCCTACGGACACATGGGCCGCGAGCCGCAAGTCATCACCAAGCACTTCAAGTCGCTCTACGAAGGCGACCGCACCATCGAGGTGGAACTCTTCACATGGGAAAAGCTCGACTATGTGGATGAGCTGAAAGCGCTCTTTGGGCTATAATCGCCCATAGTTTTATCTCAAGAAAAATCAATCACTCAGCCACAGGAAATCTCAATGGCTGAGTGATTTAGTTTTAATTGGTTCAATTAGTGTGCTTTAAAGCTGTTGATGAGTGTGGTTTGTCACAGCTCTAGGTCGATGTTGAAGAGCTCGTGCCAGGGGAGGCCTTGCTCGTTGAGGACCTGGAGGAATGGATCGGGGTCAAACTCCTCCACGTTGTGAACGCCAGGCTTGCACCACAATCCCTTGAGGAACATCATGGCACCTGTCATGGCGGGTACACCAGTAGTGTAGCTAACGGCTTGCATACCAGTCTCCTCAAATGCTGCATGGTGGTCGCAGTTGTTGTAGATGTAGTAGGTGAGATGTTTGCCGTCCTTGCCAATACCGCTGATGCGGCAGCCGATTGAGGTCTGGCCGGTGTAGTTCTCTCCCAGGTCTTGCGGGTTAGGAAGCACCGCTTTGAGGAACTGCAACGGCACTATCTCCACGCCGTTATACATGATTGGGTCGATGCGTGCCATGCCAATGTCTTGAATCACACGCAGGTGGGTGAGATATTCCTCACCGAATGTCATCCAGAAACGCGCGCGCTTGATGGTGGGGTAGTTGATTACCAGCGACTCCAGCTCCTCGTGATACATGAGGTAGCTCTCGCGCGGACCAATCTCGGGGTAGGTGAGAGGTTTGTGAATCTCGAGAGCTCCAGTCTGCACCCACTTGCCGTCTTGCCAGTAGCGGCCCTTCTGTGTGATCTCGCGGATGTTGATTTCGGGGTTGAAATTAGTGGCGAATGCCTTGCCGTGGTTGCCGGCGTTGCAATCTACTATGTCGAGGTAGTGAATCTCCTTGAAATGGTGCTTGGCGGCACGTGCGGTATATACTCCGCTCACGCCGGGGTCGAAGCCGCAGCCCAAGATGGCAGTCAGCCCCGCCTTCTCGAAGCGGTCACGGTAGGCCCATTGCCAGCTGTACTCAAAGTGCGCCTCATCGCGCGGCTCGTAGTTGGCGGTGTCGAGGTAGTTCACGCCGCACTCCAGGCATGCGTCCATGATGGTAAGGTCTTGATAGGGCAATGCCACGTTGATGACGAGTTTGGGCTGATGGCGCTTGAACAAAGCCACCAGCTCTGGCACGCTGTCGGCATCCACCTCGTCGGTGGTGATGTTAGGTGCTCCAATCGCTTGTGCCACGGCATCACATTTCTCCTTGTGGCGCGAAGCGATTACTATCTCGTTAAACACATCGGGATTTTTAGCGCATTTGTGTGCCACCACGGTTCCCACACCGCCACAGCCAATGATGATTACTTTGTTCATAGAAATTCAGTTTATTAGTTTTTTCTAGATCATCTAGAAATGCTAGACTTTCTAGATATTCTAGGTTCTCTATTGGACGAAGCCAGGCCTCGTCACTACTTATAATTTGCTATTTATTCCGCTCTATGATATATTGGAAAATCGACTTCAAAGCTTGAGTGCATTCGTTGTCGCCGTAGGCGTCGAGCAGAGCAGCGCCAGTCTCATAGAGCTCATGCATCTTGTTGTAGGCATAGTCGATGCCGCCACAGTCTTTAGCCCACTCCACGAGGCACTCGATGTCGCTTTCGCTGTAATTGTGCTGATTGATTAATCCCAGCATGTAGTCACGCTCGGGACGGTCTTCGAGTGAGAGAGCATAAATCAGCGGCAGAGTGACTTTTCCCTCGCGAAGGTCATTGCCCGTGGGCTTGCCCACGACGGGGTCTTTGAAGTAGTCGAAGGTGTCGTCTTTGATTTGGAAACATAGCCCCAGACGATGTGCAAATTCGATGATTGGCTTCAGCTCTTCGGTCTTAGCTCCAGCGGCAATGCCACCCACTTCAACGCAGCTGGCAAAGAGCGATGCCGTCTTCTTGCTGATGATGTCGAAATAGGCGTCCTCGGTGATAGTGTGGTTGCGGGCAACGTCATATTGGTTGATCTCTCCCAGCGAGAGGTTGGCTCCCAAGGTGGCAAGCACCTTGAGGATGTCTTTGTTGCCAGTCTCTACGGCACATACCAGCGCCTTGCTCACGAAGAAGTCGCCCACTAGCACGGCTATATGGTTGGTCCACACGCCGTTAATGGTGGGAGTGCCGCGTCGCTCCTTGCTGTCGTCGATGACATCGTCGTGAATGAGCGACGCATTGTGCAATATTTCGATGGCAGCACCTGCCGTAATCACCTGTTTGTTGATGCCCCCCATGAGCTTGCCGCTGATGAGCACCAGCATGGGGCGCAACTGTTTGCCTTTAACTTTCAGGAAATTAAAGACTATAGAGTTCATCAATTGGTTGTCACTTGTCAGGGTCTCTTCTATAATCTTGTTGAGCTGCGCAAGTTCGTCACCAATAAAAAGCTTTATGTCATTAAGATTTTTCATAATTACAAAGCGCAAAATTAGTGCAAGTCGAGAGAAATACAAAATGAAAAGCAAAGTTTTTCATTTTTATTTCCTAGGCGTAGCCTAATTTATACAAAATTAGCAATAATATTTTTGGTAGGCATAATTTTTGGTAAGTTTTTTGCAAAATAGAAAATTATTCAAAGATTATTATTACCTTTGGCAACTTAAAAAATGGACTTTACATCAGTTGAATTTTATACTATAGCATTTTTTGTCGCCATGGCACTTGTGGGGTTCTTCGTGAAGCAGAAGAGCACTAAGCCGGCGACATCTGTGATATGCTCACTTGACCTTACTCCAGCTTCAGAGCCACAGGAAGGCGCTAGCCGCTTGAGGCTTACGGCGCAGGACGGCGGCTCCGTGACCATAGAGCGCGAGGGCTTGCCCTTGTGCGATGGCGAGACGGTAAACTTGATTGCCACAGTGATTGACGACAAGATCACCATTCAGGAGAAGAAGGGCAAGATCTCGGCGTTTGGTGGCAAGGAGAGCGTTTATAACGGACATGCTGTCGTGACATTTTTTCTTGAAAACAACAAGAACTACCTGCGTTATGAGAGCAGTGTGGCAGGAAAGTGGTGCAAGTTGGCTTTTGTCAATTCTCCCGGCAATATGGTGGAAAAAGACTTAAGTTATTGATGATGTCACACTTTTGCTGGCATGTCACACAATTTTTGCACTTACTTGACGTTATTTTTGTTAAGGTGTTTTGTGCAGGTGCCTTATTTTGAGAGAAAAATCAAAACTTCGAAGATATGATAAAAAAATTATTTCTGGCGATTTTCCTGACCTTGCCTCTGCTGGCTAGCGCACAGCTTGGGTCGGGGCAGTGGAAAATCCATCCCTATTTTGTTGGCTCCAGTGCCAAGAACTGCATTGACGCGGGCGATAAAGTTTATTATCTGTCGAGTGGCAGCCTCTACTGCTACGACAAAGAGTCGCAGAGCAACAGTGTGCTTACTGTCAATAATCTGCTTAATGGCGTAAAAATCAGTCAGCTTTATTACAACTACACTCGGCAATATCTTGTTGTCGCTTATACCGACTGTAATATCGACGTCATCAAGACTGGCGGAGAAGTGATAAACATCCCTGCCATCAAGGAAGTGGTAATGCACAAAGCAAAGACCATCAATGATGTGAACTTCTGCAACGGCAAGATGTATGTCGCAACTTCGTTTGGATATCTTGTTCTCGACGACGAGACCTTCGACATCAAGGAAACGCGCAATTTTGAGGTAAATGTGGCATCGGTAGCCGAGGTGGGCAATCACAAGTTAATATCGTATAATAATAAAGATGGTATTTTGTATTGTGGTGCTAATGAACAAATAGAAACCCCCTGGAGTTATAAGGTAAGCAAAACCAATACCACCTTTGTGGCTGGCGTTGATGCCACCTCAACCGACGGGAAGAAATTAGTTAAAACCCCTATCACCATCTCTTGTGATAAAGTGATTTCGGTTGACAACTCTGAATATGCATTGGCCGATAGCTCTACTACAACTATAACGATCCCAGCAGGATACAGAAATTATAAGATAGAGATTATTGGTAGTGATACAAGCAGTCCTGTTTCTAATCTTAAAGCCAATACCGGCTCTTACTCCACAAGTGGCAATGTCGGCACTTGGACCGGTGAAACAAGAACAATTAAATTTACTGCCAGTGCAGAATGTAAAATATCACAGATTATTGTTCACTATACACTGTTGACTGGCAGGATTTACCCCATCAACGACAGCAAGTTCTTCCTTTCCACGACCGAAACGTTTTCTATTGTAACAATTAATAATCACACTGGCAGCGATGGCACGGATTCTTGCAGCTTCAGCTTGAAGACTGTGGTGGCAGCCGCTCCCGTAACGGTTCAGCCCTATCCAGGAGGTTTTGTAGCAAGCTTCGGCTCAAAGAATTACTACTACACCATCTTGCCCGACGCCAGCAAGACTACCAAAGTCACCGGCAACAAGCTTATGACGAGTCAGGAAGACGGCAACTGGTGGACACTAGGTGCCGATGGATTGACTCATGTGGTGGCTGGTGTGGCAGCCGAAAATGTGAAGCCCGATGGCTTGAGCATCAGCGCCAATGCCTATTGGAGCACTTACGACCCAATGCAGCAACGCGTGCTGCTGTGCCGCACCACCGACAACCTGGTGCTGCCAGAAGCCAATGCATATAAATATACTCCTGAGGGTCGTTTTAGTGAGACAGCCAAGACCGAGATAAACGCTTACAACGGCACCTCATGGAGCAACATCACACCTGCCAATGCCCCTAACAATGGCGGCAACTTGTGGTTGGTACCTTCGCCCAACGAGTTTGACACCTACTACTATTGCTGCCGTCTCGACAGTGGCGTGGTTAAGGTGCAGAACAATATGGTTGTGGCTAGATATAAAGCTAATAATAGCCCTTATGCCACACGCTGCGCGGCATTGCAGTTTGACTCAAAGGGCAACTTGTGGGTGGCGCAGTCGCGCAGTGCCAATAATTACGACGCCTTCGCCATAACTCCAGAGAACCAATTGCTTACCGAATTGAATTTATCAAATTTTGTCATTAACGATATGGGCGGTGCATGCTATAGCGCAGGCTTCAAGCGCATCACCTTTGGCATTGGTGCCGGCGACACTAAGGTGTTCTCGGCTGGCGACTGGAATGCAGCGCTGGTATTCTGGACCAGCAATGAGGACCTTAGTCTGAAACAATATAAGGCCTTCAAGTCCTTTAATGACCAAGACAACAAGAGTTTTAGCGCCAATTATTGGATATATGTCAAACCCGATAATGACAGCATCTTATGGCTAGGCACCAATTTGGGTGTCATCTCGCTTGACCCGCGTGAGGCCTTCAACGAGGATTTCCGTATCAACCGCATTAACTATTATGTAAACGAGGGAATTGAGGCAAGAGGTGTGTTGCTTGAGGGAACGCAAGTCAACTGCATTGATGTGGATAATGACAACAACAAGTGGCTGGCTACCAATACCTCGGGTGTGTATTATGTGAACCATGACGGATCAGAGATTTACAAGCATTTCGACTCCAGCAACAGCCCTCTGCCTAGCGACCAGGTTTACAGCGTGTGCTGCGACCGCGCCACTAACTCTGTGGTAATGGTAACTCCCAATGGCGTGGTAGAATACTTCCCTGGCGTGACACCCTCCGAGCCCGACTACAGCAACGTTTATGCTTATCCCGAACTTGTGGAGCCCGACTTCACCGGCATGATAACCATCAATGGCCTGATGTCGAACTCTAACGTGGTAATCACCGATGGCGACGGTAATGTGGTAAAAACCATGGTGTCGGATGGCGGCATCGCCATTTGGGACGTATGCACCGAGAATGGAGAGAGGGTTAGCACAGGCATTTACAATGTATATGCCTCGCAAGGCGACACTTCCACTACTGGCGAGCCATTGACGCAAATAGCTGTTATCAAGTAGGAAATAAGCAAAGTAGTAAAATACAAATCAAAAAACACAGAGTTCCAGTCATTGGAACTCTGGTTTTTTATCTAGTTTTTGTCAGCAATACAATTTTATCGCTATTTCTAGCGTTATATATGAAATATATAAAATAAAAAATACTATGATTCGTAAATGCTTTTTCGCTTTAGCGTTATCGCTTACAACCTTAATTGCTTGTGCCCAGATCGGTGCCGGGCAGTGGAAAATACATCCTTATTTTGTTGAAGAGAATGTCACCAACTGTGTTGATGTGGGTGATAAAGTATATTATCTTGTAAGCGGCAGTCTGTTTTGCTATGACAAGGCGAGTGAGTCTAATACCACTCTTGATGTGACTAACGACATCAACGACGTGAACATCAAGCAAATCTACTACAACTACGACAAGGACTATCTTTTCATTGCCTACGACAACTGTAATATCGATATCATCAAGGGCGACGGCACAGTGGTCAATGTGAGCGGAATAAAAGATGTGGTGTTGAATAAAACTAAGTCGATTAATGACATAACATTTGGTGATGGTCTCACTTACGTCGCTACATCTTTTGGATACATCACTATTGAGGACGAGTCTTTCAGGGTTATGGAAGTGCGTCAATATGAAATAAATCTACCTTCGGTGGCGCAGGTGGGAGAGTACAAGATAATGGTGTATTCCAGTAAATACTACTATTGCAAGGCCAGCGAGCAAGTTGAGGCTCCACGATATCACACGCAGACCGATAACCCCATTGGGGTTGGCACTATCTATCCTATTAATGCCAACAGGTTTTTCTTGACAACAAAGACCGCATTGTACATAGTTGATTATACTCCTAATGACGATGGAACCCTATCTTTCACCTCTAATTTGGTTGTAGAAGGGGTGCCGGCATCCATTCAGAAGTATCCTGATGGATATGTTGCCAGTATGATTAATGCGGGCGACAATTACTGCTACTATACCTTTGATAGTGACGGTAATAATGCCACACAACATACTAGTGAGGGTGTTTACACCTCTCACGAGAATGGCAACTGGTGGATCATGGGCAAGAATGGATTGCAACATCAGGTGAATGGAGAAATGTACGACACTGTAGAGCCTAACGGTATTTCCATCAAGTTAAGGGCATATTGGAGCACATACGACCCCTATATGCAGCGCGTACTCCTGTGCCGCACTGCCGAAAACCGAGTGTTGGAGGTGTGGGAAGCTACCACTGGCACCGAGGTCTGCTCGTGGGATGGTTCGCAATGGCGCAAGATTCCACTGCCAGAACATGTGGAGGATTACTTTGGAAACTTCTGGATAGAAGTCTCTCCTAATGAGCCCGACACTTATTTCTTCTGTTACCGTAAGAATGGTGGCATTGCAAAGGTGAAGAACGACAATATTGTAGCGCAATACAAAAAAGATAATGCGCCAATCGCTGAAAGAGCATCGGCAATATCTTTTGACTCTAAGGGCAATTTATGGGTAGCACAGCCTTATCCCGATAAGTCGCCCGATGTGGTGGTTGTTACTCCCGAGGTGCAAGCACTTGAGTCAGTATCCACATCCGACTTTATCATTAACGACTTGGGAGGAGCTTGCAAGCATGCTAACAAGGGATTCAAGCGAATGACCTTCGACATTGGTGCTGAAGATATTAAGGTGTATTCGGCAGGAAACTATAACGACCCGCTTGTCATCTGGAACAACAATGAAGACTTGAGTTTAAAGCAATACAAGGTGTTTGAGGCGTTCTTTGATCAGGACAACAAATACTATACCACCACTGGATGGGTTTATATCAAGGCCGACAATGAGGGCATGATGTGGATTGGCACTGTGGGTGGTCTCATTACTTTTGACCCACGAGAGGCCTTCAACGACGACTTCCGTATCAACCGTGTTAAAGTTACCAAAGATCAAGGGACTAGTGTGAACGAGATTCTCCTGGAAGGTATTCAAGTCAATTGCATCGACGCCGATAATGACAATCGCAAGTGGATAGGAACAAATACTAATGGTGTTTATCTTGTTAGTGCCGATGGCTCAGAGATTATAAAACATTTCGACAAGAACAACAGCCCGCTGCCTAGCGACCAAATCTACAGTGTGTGCTGCAACCGTTCCACTAATTCGGTGCTTATCGTGACTGGTGGCGGTGTGTTGGAATATTTCAACGACATGACCCCGTCGGCATCAGACTACAGCAATGTCTATGCTTATCCTAATCCTGTGCTGTCGTCGTTTACAGGTTATGTCACCATCAAGGGCTTGATGAATAACTCCACTGTGGTCATCACCGACGCGACAGGCGCCACAGTAGCGACCCTCACTTCCACTGGCGGCATCGCCATGTGGGATGCAAGCAGCAGCAATGGCGCACCTCTCAAGACTGGTGTATATAAGGTGTATGCCGCTCAGGGCACAACTCCAAGCACTACAGGTAAGCCATTGACAAAGATTGCGATAATAAAGTAAGACTTCTTAGTTGAGAGGGGAGAGTGGAGAGGATAGAGAATCCCGATCCCCGATCTCCGATCCTCGATCCCCGATAAACGAAAAACGAAATAATGAAGCATATCATCACAATTGTAATAGCGCTTGTGTCAATGGTGGCGCAAGCGCAAAGCGACTATGGTAAGTGGATTTTGCATGCCATGTTTGCCGGCGATAATATAACCAACTGTATTGACACTGGCGATGACGTGTATTATGTGTCGAGCAACAACCTGTTCCGCTATGACAAGGACACTCAAGAGAATGAGCACCTTAACCGTGCCAACTATCTCAGCGACTCGGGAGTGAAGAACATTTACTACAACCGCGACAAGAACTACATCATGGTGACCTACGAGAACTCCAACATCGATGTGATTGACGTTAGAAGTGGTGACGTGAGCAATATGAGTGACATCAAGAACGCCGATATCGCCACCTCTAAAACCATCAACGACATCACCTTTGCCAGTGGCAATAAGGCTGTTGTCGCCACCGATTTTGGCTTTGTGATCTACAACGACCGTAAGCTTGAGGTGGAGAGGTCGTTCATCTCCGACAAGGCGATGCAGAGCGCTATGATACTTGGCGACTACCTGATAGTGAGCAACGAAGGGAATTACTATTATGCGTCGGCCACGAAGCACATTCAGCAGATGAGCGACTTTAGTGTGGCGTGGGTGGGACTGCTGGGTCCTATGGTGCCCATTTCTTCCAATATGTTCTTTGTGCTCGACAAGAACCAGTTGGGCTTGGTGACAGTAGCTGAAGATGGCGACAATCTCTCTTTCACGAAGTCGCAGGTGGCTGCCGGCAAACCTGTCGCAGTACACAAACTGAGTGATGGAGGGTATGTGGTGAGCTTTGAAGGTGCCGACTATTACTATACCACCAATTCCAGCGGTGGTGAGGCCGAGCGCCACGAGGGTGGCGGCATCTACTCCTCTCTCGATAGCGGCGACGGTATGTGGTGCCTCAATGAAGAAGGGCTTATACATACCAATGGGGGAGTTACCACCGATTATGTGGTGCCTAACGCTATTTCCATCTCTAAGGTGCCATTCTGGATGATTTATGACCTTGCCAATGATAGGCTTGTGCTCACCAGCACCAGCGACAACGCCATCCTTGACGACCTTCTCGACCAAGACATCAACTTCACGTTGGCCAACAAGACGCAATTCAACGCTTTTGATGGAGTGACTTGGAAGGACATCACCCCCGAGGATATGCCCGAGCCCGATGGCGAGGGAAGTTATTGTCCACAGTGGTTTGTGTTCTCCCCAAATGAAGCCAACACCTACTTCTTCAGCACCCGCAAGAAGGGAATCTTTAAAGTCACTGATGGCAGATTTGTGGCAAATTATGTGGGTGAGGAATGCGGCTTTATCAAGAAAACCCGTATGCCGGCACTGAAATTCGACTCTCAAGGCAACTTGTGGATTGTGCAGACCACCGACGAGGAGAACCCCGTGCGTGTGCTCACACCGTCAAAGCAGTCTAAGACTCAGCTTACAGCACAAGATTTCATCTATAACAAGACAGCGCACATCAGCAACCTGAACCACAGCAGTTTCAAGCGTATGCAGTTTGCCATTGGCGCTGGCGACACCAAGGTGGCGGCTAGTGGACATTACCAGAAACCCATCGTGATATGGAACAACAACAGCGATCTCTCGGTGAAGAATAGCATATCGTTTGCTTCGGGTACTCTGCCCGATCAAGACGGCAAGAACATGGCATGGTATGATATACGCGCTATCACTGCCGACAACAATGGCATGGTGTGGATGGGGACGACTTCGGGAATGATTGCCTTCGACCCCAGCAAGGCGTTTGATGCCGACTTCAATGTCACTCACATCAAAGTGCCACGCAACGACGGCACTAACCTTGCCGACTACCTGCTCGACGGACAGACCATCAACTGCATCGCGGTGGATGGCGCTAACCGCAAGTGGATAGGCACCAACGAGTCAGGACTGTTCCTGGTGAGTGCCGACGGACAGCAGGTACTCAAGAATTTCAACGCCACCAACAGCGTGTTGGGCACCAACCAAATCTATCAGGTGTGCTGCGACCCAACGGGAAATGCCGTTTTCGTGACCACGCCGTTTGGTGTCGCCGAGTATGTGAGTGATGCCACGCCAGGACAGGCCAATTTCAGCAATATCTACGCTTATCCTAACCCCGTGCGCCCCGACTATGGAGGTCCCATCAACATCACTGGACTGATGGAGAACTCACTGGTGAAGATTGCCGACCCATCGGGCAGCGTCATCTGCTCGCTCAAGTCAACTGGCGGTATGGTGTCATGGGATGGATGCAACTACAATGGTGACCTTGTGCCAACGGGCGTTTACACCATCATCGCCTCCCAAGCCGACGGCTCAGGAGCAGGCACTACCAAGGTGCTGATCGTGAGGTAAGTCAGCACATAAACTAGATAACACAAACACCGCTAGCATTTTGCAAGTGGTGTTTTTTTATTGAATCTTAGCATGGTAGGCGCCCATGAGGTCGCAACAGATTCGAAAAGCTGCACCTGCTGGTGTCGAAAAGCCTCGCAAGCTCAGAATTAGATTTTTTATCAGAATAAATAAGCGACGATTCTATGTAAAAACGGCTACACCAACTCTGTCTTCAAAGTCTCCTTTTGAATTGACAACCTCGTCAAAATCAGATAACACAAAAGCCTTCATTCCATATTGTGACATATCTGAAATCCCAAAATTAAGAATAAGTCCATAATGCTTTCGCATCAATTTCATGTAGGTCAACAACTGTCTAATGTGAGACTTTTCCATTCGTGGTGTTGCTTTTAGTTCAATGATGATTTCATTTTCCACAACGATGTCTGCCTGAAGTTCCAGATCCAGCGGCTGCCCTTTATAGAAAGTAGGTATTTTAACTTGGTTGTTAGCATTTATTCCCAGAGCAGCCAGTTCTATCATCATGGCTTTCTCATAATATTTCTCCACCATAAATGGACCTAAGTTTTTTTGCACATTAATGGCAGCACCACGTAATTTGAAATATAGATCGAGTCTTATTGCTTCATTTGTGATGTCAATCATATCCTAATTATTCGCAAATGTTTAATAGACAAAATTATTTTCCTGCGTAAGCAGGCTTTTTGACGAACTTTGCTCGTAGCTTTTTGAATGAATCGTAGCGTATAGTGTTATCAAAGGAATATTGAGTATGATTTATCTTGGGCGTTTGCGGTGGAGGGTCATGAAGGTGTAAGGGTAGGGGTTGCGGTCGTCGGCGGGGTGAGGGTCTTCGCTGATGATTTTCCAGGAGCGCATGTCGATGCGGGGGAAGTGGGCGTCGGCATCCTTAAATTTGTGGTCGATTACCGTCAGGTGGATGGTATTGACCATCTCGAAGGTGGCGCGGTAAATCTCTTCGCCGCCAATGATGAACACCTCGCCAGGCATGGTGGCTGCCGCTAGTGCCTCGCTGGCGCTGTGGACCACGGTCACACCCTCGGCGGCATAGTCGAGATTGCGGGTGATGACGATATTCTGCCGCCCGGGCAGAGCGCCCTTTGGGAACGACTCAAAGGTCTTGCGCCCCATCACGATGGAATGCCCCATGGTTGTCTCTTTGAAATGCTTCATGTCGGCTGGCAGGTGGCACAGCAGTTGCCCCTGCTTGCCAATAGCCCCATTGCGGTCGATTGCTACTATTGCTGAAAGCATTTTGTTTAGAGTTTAGAGTTCATAGTTTAGAGTTCATAGTTCACAGTTCACAGTTCATAGTTGAGAAATTCTGCATTAAGCATTATGCATTATGAATTGTGCATTCTGCATTAAACCGATACCACTCCCTTGATTAGTGGCCAGGGGTCGTAGCCTTCGAGCTTGAAGTCGTCGTACTGGTAGTCGAAGATGCTTTTCACCTCGGGGTTGAGCACCATGCGGGGCAGCGGGCGCGGCTCGCGGCTGAGCTGCTCATGCACCTGGTCCATGTGGTTGAGGTAGATGTGGGCATCGCCAAAGGTGTGGATAAACTCGCCCGGCTCAAGGCCGGTGACATGCGCCACCATCATGCACAGCAGGGAGTAGCTGGCGATGTTGAACGGCACACCCAGGAACAGGTCGGCGCTGCGCTGGTAGAGCTGCAGGCTAAGCTTGCCGTTAGCCACATAGAACTGAAACAACGTGTGGCAAGGCGGCAACTTCATCGTGGGCACGTCGGCAACGTTCCAAGCGCTCACAATGATGCGGCGCGAGTCGGGGGTGTTCTTGATTTGGTCAATGATTTGCGAGATTTGGTCGATGTGACCGCCGTTGTAGTCGGGCCACGACCGCCACTGGCCGCCATATACGGGCCCCAGGTCGCCGTTCTCGTCGGCCCACTCGTTCCAGATGCGCACCCCGTGCTCCTGCAGGTACCGCACATTGGTGTCGCCCTTGAGGAACCACAGCAGTTCGTAGATGATAGACTTGAGATGCACCTTCTTGGTGGTGAGCAGAGGGAACCCCTCGCTCAAGTCGCACCGCAGCTGGTAGCCAAAGACACTCTTCGTGCCAGTGCCCGTGCGGTCATGCTTAACAGTGCCATTATCCAGCACATGCTGCAATAAGTCGAGATATTGTTTCATTGGTCATTTATGGTTTTGAAAGCTGAGGCTGTGTCAAAAATAAAAAACAACTGATTCTTCTGATTAATCTGATTATTTGCCAACTCATAAAAACTTGTCAGACAGGGTGTTGATGAATTCAGAACATTCAGATAATTCAGTTGTTTAATTAAAACCCGCATTTTAGCACACCCTCGTGTAGGGGAGTATGACTCCCATCGTCTTTGCAGTCGCAAAGTTACCAATTTTTTCAGACAATTACATACAATTGAAAACAATTTTTTGACAGACAGACTTTTTTGACAGAGTTACAGGAATTGCAAGATCTCTCCTGTTTCTCTTGTCTTTTTAGACAGAAGAACAGTCCCTATGTTTGCAAACTCAAAAGCAAACATAAGGACTTTTTCTTGTTTTT
>CALGGO010000113.1 GCA_937916085.1 uncultured Prevotellaceae bacterium
CCTTCTCATTCTTCCCCACAAGGTAACAATACTTACAAGCCAACTGGCAATCCTTTGTGACGATAAACGTGATGTTCTTGGCTAGGCCGGATTGCCACGCTTGACTATTATCTTTTACAATAATCATTATACATTATATATACATAAAAGTATCATAATATAATTAAGTTTTGAAAAAGTGGATTCTATAAATGTAGATTAATTGCCAAATAAACTAAGGTAACTATCAATGCAAATATAGAACCCACTCTATTACATTTAGTAGCTACTTCTATAACAAGAACCACGGCAACTACCAGAACAACTTCTACTGCAAGAAGAGCCACATCCATAGCCACAATTGCCAGAGCAGCCGCCAGTACAACCCCTATAACAGCTTCCATAGCAATTACCGCTACATCCATACCTACAACCCATCTCATTTTCACTTTCTTGTGCATTCGAGATAAATGGCATTTGAGACAATGCGATTGCTCCTAAAATTGGTAGAGCACCTTTCGCAGCACGTTTGAAAAATTGTCGACGAGATTGCAGGTCATTTTTTTTCTTTTTTTCTTTCATAATGCAAACAATTATGCCTTTTGGTCCCCAAAATAAAGGCTGTTACTAAACACAAAAAAGCGTGGGAACCTTGCTGCTGTTCTTGTTCCCTGACGCTCAAGCCTCGCAATGCTCCCAAGTCTGGTACAAGAAACATGCAGAGGCCCACGCACGTTGTATAGCTGTACTCATAACGATATCTCGCTAGGAGTTATCATTAAGCACAAATTGCTACGTTGCGAAGGTGTCCACCACTGTTTCTCAATGACTTGGGTTCGAAGTTTGCGAGTTCGAGCGTCATGGAAAAACGTTAGCAAACGCTTTTATGTAATCCTTCACTCTTGAAGGAGAGTGCAAATATAGTAAAAAATGTGAAAAACCACAAGAAAGGCAGGTAAAAAACTGCCGTGAACCAAAATGAACCGAGAATAATAAGTGTTAAGTGAAGCCGCTATGCGGCTACGGGGGGCTGACGAGTCGGACAGGTCGGACAGGTCGGACAGGTCAGACGAGTCAGACAGGTCAGACGAGTCGGAACCGTCCGAACTGTCGGAACCGTCCGACTGGTCTGAAATCAGTCTTAACCGTTAAAAAAGCTGAAAATCGTGGTTGTTTTTTCAGTGCTGGCTCTTTTTTGTGGTATTTTTGTGATAAAAACATGGAAAGATATGGGATTCTTCAAGAAATCAGGAGGTTACGAGTCTTTAAAAGTGTATAAGGTTACCGAAATCATCTACGACATAACCTATTATTTCGCTCACCGCTATCTGCGTGGCAATGACCGCACTGTTGACCAAATGATTCAGGCCGCCCGTTCGGGAAAACAGAACATCGCCGAGGGCAGCAAAGCGTCTCTCACCTCCCGCAAGACAGAAATGACCCTCACCAATGTGGCAAAGTCAAGCCTTGAAGAGCTCATCAAAGATTACAAAGACTATCTGCGGGTGCGCAACCTCCCGATTTGGGACAGAGAACATCCACGGTTTGAGAAGATGAAGGCACACGTCAAGACCGAAGAATTTAATAACAATTATTCGTCTTTAATGCAGCGACTTAACGATGAGGAGATTGCAAATATGTGCCTCACACTGTGCAACCAAGCCACTTATATGCTCAAATCGCTACTCGAGTCACAACACGCTCAATTTGTGAGAGAAGGAGGTTTCAGCGAACAGCTGTATAAGGAAAGAGTGAATTACCGCAATCAACACAAGTACAGGGCGGACAGGGCGGACGTGTCGGACGGGTCGGAACTGTCTGAACCGTCTGAATCGTCCGAACTGTCTGAATCGTCCGAACTGTCTGAACCGTCTGAAAATGCCTGAGAACGACACCACATATAGCGAGTCTTCTTGGTCTCACGATGAGGGCGTGGCTCTTGCCGGTGACGGGCTGTGGAGCGACGTGGAGCTGCTGCGCGAGAGCGGCAGCGGCATGTGCGCCATCTATCGCGCTAAGCGTCACGGCAAGTGGCACGTGCTCAAGGCGTTGAAAGCCGACTACCGCAGCAACCCCATAGCCCAAGCCCAGCAGCGCAAAGAGTTTGAGATTGGCTACACCTTGTCGCATCCCGGCATCGCCGCCATCACAGGTCTGGAAGAAGTGCCAGAGTTGGGCAAGTGCATCGTCGAGGAGTGGGTGGACGGCAGCACGTTGCGCGAGGTGATGAAGCGTGACACTTTCAACGACACGCTAGCACACGACATCATCCTCCAGCTGCTTGACGCGCTAGAGTATATCCACAACCGCCAAGTGGTACACCGCGACCTCAAGCCCAGCAATATCATGCTCACCGCCAGCGGCAACCGTGTGAAGCTCATCGACTTCGGCGTGAGCGACACTGCCAGCCATGCCATCCTCAAAGGTCCTGCCGGCACCCTCCGCTATGCCGCCCCCGAGCTGACGAACGGAGGCACTGTGGATTGCCGCGCCGACTTCTATTCGTTAGGAATGATAGCGGCAGAGATGAACGACGCACTGCCCCGCAGCGACCGACACCTCGACCGCCTCGCCAAAGCGTGCCGCAATGAGCTCCCCACCGCGCGACCATCCAGCGCCGCCGAGGCAAGAAATCTCGTCACTCGTCGCTCACACCGCTGGGCGTGGATTGCCGCAACTCTCGCCATCATTGCCGCAACCGTGGCAATAGCAATAATAGGCAGCCGAATAAGGGGCAAGACCGCAAACCCATCTATCGACACCACGGCGGCAGCTCCCGCTTCGCACGCCGCTCCGGCAGACGACACCATCGCCATTGCACAAACGTCGCAAGCCGTTGACGCTCCTGCCACTAACAGCGAAACAATAGAGAAACCCTCGCCACAGCCTGCCGCTCCACAGGAGAAACCACAACAAAATGATGATTCTCAGAACTTCTCCTCCTCGTTCAGGCAAGATGTACTTGCCTATGCCAGAGACGAAGCGACCAGATTGGTAAACGAGCGGCACGACAAGCTCAGCGAGATAGACAAAATCTCTGGAGTAGGGTCGAAATTGCTCGCCTGGAGGTATTTCATCAAGGATATCAAGGAACAAGTGGCTAAAAGCATCGTCGCGCATTACAGCGGTGATGCCGAACGCAGCAGCTTCTTGACGCTCCCTGAAGGGGAAGCTCTTCTCACGGAAGCGCGAGACGAGGCCCGCAAAGTGGCTGAGGATTTAGCCTGCGAGCAGTTTCCCGACTTTGCGTCATTATTCGGCAAAGAAAAGGTGAGTTCCCCGTGAGGACCCCACCTTTAGTTTGGGAGCATTGCGAGACTCTATATTATCCCAAATCGGTCATTAGGATTTATGCCGCAAAATTAATACGTCTATTAACTATCTAAACAACTTTTCTTGGTTCATTTTGGTTCACGGACGGCAAAAATCATCTTTATTTGAAGATTATTCACTATTTTCGCACCATGAATGAAAATAACGGCGATATAAAAGAACTTTTACGGCAGGTTGAGAACAAACTCGGACGCTCGCTCGCCACGCCCAGCGACTTCGACGCACTGCTGCTCTCGGTGTTCCAAACCACTGGCGAGCGCATGAGCATCAGCACCATCAAGCGACTGGTGGGATATGTGAGCGACAGCCATGAGCCAAGCAATGCCACACTAAGCGTGCTGGCAAGATATCTGGGGTATAGAGACTGGACCGACTTCACCCTGCGCAACGATGACCCCACATCGGGTTCGCTCAACCAAGAAATAATACAAAGCGACCACTTGCAAATCGATGACCAAGTGGAAATGGAATGGCACCCCAACCGTTATTGCCGCATGAGATACCTGGGAAACAAACGCTTTGAGGTAGTGGAAATTAGAGGCAGCAAACGCTTGAGCGTGGGCGACACTCTCGACGTGATGCTATTCGGGCTGGGGCAACCCATGATGGCAACAAACCATGAGCACAACGGCACCGTGAAACCCTTCTACATCGCCGGCCGCACTCATGGCCTAGTAAGACTCGCCATCGTTGACCGTTAAATGCGCGTTGCGCAGCTTAGAGGTTAATGCGCTTCGCGCAGGTTAGAGTTTAGAGGTTAGTGTTTAGAGTACTCAATCCCCTCACTTTTTTCAAACAAAGTCAACAAAGAAAAACAAAGACAACAATTTTTTGTTATTCTTGTCGAGCGTGAGCATTTTATCCAAAGAATATTATTTGTTATTCTTGTCAGGTTTTGTTAATTTTGTTTGATTTGAAATATGAACTGTGAACTAAGAACTGACAACTGAAAACTGACATCTGGCATCTGAAAAAATCTTTTTTTGGAAATATTTTTCTTTTTAGTTTTCATTATTGAAAAATAATGATTACCTTTGTCGTGATTATATACCTATGCTAACTAAACAATTCATTATATTTATTAACTCATTAACTTTAAGCACTTTATGAAGAAAATTTTATCTCTCGTAATGTTGGCTCTGCTCACAGTTGGAGCATGGGCAAGTGAGATCACTCTCAACATGAATAATGTTGATCTCACTTGGACAGCAACCGGCGATGACCAGACAACAACTTCTCAAGGCATTACCATCTATTATGCCAAAGCCGGTTCTAGCACTCCCACTTCTCAGGGTCTGACAGCCAATCACATCCGCTTCTACAAGAGCAGCACCGTGAAAATTTCGGCGGCAAGCCCAATCACCAAGATTGTCTTCACCGCTGTTTCGGGCTATGATGCAGCAAACTTCACTCCCGACGTTGGCACCAACACTGCCGGCACATGGACTGGCAGCGCCACTGAGATTACCTTCACAATGGCAGCACAGGTACGCGTGTCAAAGATGGTTGTAACCCTTGAGGACGGCACCGTTGCCACTCCTTACTTCAGCCCTGCTGAAGGAACCTATTATGGTCCTACCGACGTGACAATCCACGGTCAGGAAGGCGCTACCGTTTATTACACACTCGACGGCACCGACCCAACAACCAGCAGCGCAGTTTACAGTGCTCCTATCACCATCAGCCAAACAACTACCGTTAAGGCTTTGGCAGTTCTCAATGGCAACAACAGCGCTGTAGCAACCGCTACTTACACTATCGAGACTGCACAGTCTGTTGCTAACATCGCAGCCTTCGCAGCCCTCACCGACAACACCAACGCCAGCATCAGCAATCCCGTTGTTGTGACCTATGCTAACGGCATTAACACCTACGTTAAGGATGCTACCGGCTTCATGTGCATCTATGGCAATGACCTTAGCGGCAAGTACAGCCAGGGCGACGTTATCCCCGCCGGCTTTGGTGGCTTGAAGACCACTTACAACAATGGTGTTGAGATGAAGTTCCCGTTCTTCGGCTTCCAGGATGCTACCGAGAGCCAGGCTGTAGAGCCCGACGAGGTTACCATTGCCAACTTCGGCAACTGCGCAATGTGGCAGTATGTAGTGCTCAAGAACGCTCAAATCACTTACCACAACGGCAAGTATCTGGGCTTCCGTGTTGACAACAGCACCGACTCTGTTGCAGGTTACAACTCGTTCAACATCTCTCTTCCCGACCTTGACGCTACCTACGACATCTATGGTATCGTAACAAGCTATCAGGGCAATATCCAGATGTACCCCATCGAATTTGTTGACACCAACCCAACCACCGTTGCCAGCATCGCCGAGCTTCTCGCCCTCGAGACCGGCAAGAACGCTACCTTCACCACTCCTGTAACAGCTGTTTACCACAGTGGCAAGCAACTCTACATCAAGGACGTAAATGATGACTTCATGCTCGTTTACGGCTCATTGAGCAACACCTACAACAACGGTGACGTACTCAATGACATCGCCGGCAACTGGACCGCTTACAACGGCTTGACCGAGATGATTCCCGTAACTGCCACCTTTGGTGAGGCAACTCCTGGCACTCCAGTAGAGCCCGTTCTCATCCCCATCGAGGAGATTGACCAGAGCATGATTCACCACTACCTGCGCATTGAGGCCTGCAGCATCGACAGCATTGAGGGCAGCAACGGCCGCAATTACACTCTCACCGACGAGACTGGCGACATGATTATGCGCATGAACTTCAGCGAGATAACTATTGGTGACGACTTCGACTATGATGCCACTTACAACGTAGAAGGCTTCCTCGCTTACTACAAGAGCTCAAACGGCGAGACCGAGCAGCTTCAGTTCTATCCTAACCTCATCGAGAAGGTGGGTGGAACAGCAGTTCCAGGCGACGTTAACGGCGACGGCGAGGTTACCGCAACCGACGTTACATTGCTCTACAACATCATGCTCAACAACGACTACACTGGTGTTGTTAATGCTGACCAGAACGGTGACGGCGAAGTTACATCTGCCGATGTGACTGCCGTTTACAACATTCTGCTGGGTGGTAACTAATTCATCAGAAATCAGAAAAAACAATAGTCACAACGACTAAAACCATTAAAAGAGGCAGGCTCACTAAGAGCTTGCTTCTTTTTTTGTCCTTTTGTCTATAGTTATTCAAAAAAAGTTTGTAATTTTGTAAGCTAACAAGATAATGCGCTTCGCGCTGATTAGAGATTAGAATTTAGAGATTAGAGATTAGTTGGTGCTTCGCACCGATTAGGAATTAGTGAAACTGTTCTCTTGTTCTCTTGTTCTCTTGTTCTCTTGTTCTCTTGATTACTAAAAAATAACTACTATGAAGAATTTATCACGTTACTTTGCCTTGATAGCTCTGCTGCTGATGTGCGGCATGGCGATGCAGGCGGCTTCGTTTACCTACACCGTGCCAAAGCGCGAGTTCCGCTCGGCATGGGTGGCTACCGTGTGGTGCCTCGACTGGCCCGAGACACAAGCCTATGGCACCAATGCCGAGGCGAAGCAGAAAGCGCAGCTCGACCGTATGCTCGACTCGCTCAAGAACAACAACTTCAACGCCATCAACTTCCAGGTGCGCTCGATGTGCGACGCCATGTATGAGTCGAGCTACGAGCCCTGGTCGAGTTACCTCACCGGCACCCGCGGACAGGTGCCCACCTGGGACCCGCTCGCCTATGCCGTGGAGGCGTGCCACCAGCGAGGCATGGAGTGCCACGCCTGGATCAACCCCTACCGCTACAGCAGCAACGGCATCGATCAGTGGGACGCCGCCGGCAACCCTCAAGACGTGGCTCTGCGCGCGTCGGGACTGCTGCTGAGTGCCGGCAGCTACGTGGTGCTCAACCCAGCGCGCGACGAGACCATAGAACGCATTGTAAACGTGTGTCAGGAAATCATCACGAAATATGACGTTGACGGAATCCTCTATGACGACTACTTCTACCCCGACGGCATCTCCAGCGGCAGCGACGCTGGCGACTACCAGGAATGGCTCGACTCCAATGTTGACATGACATTCGGTGACTGGCGCCGCGCCAATGTGAACCGCATGGTGCGCGCCGTCTATAACATGATACAAGAAACCCGCCCCGAGATACGCTTCGGCATCTCGCCAGCGGGCGTGGCAGGCACCTCTGCCCCCAGCTATGGCCTCCCCAATTGCCCGGCCGGCAGCGACTGGCAGTACAATACCATCTACAGCGACCCATTGGCATGGCTCAACGAGAAAACCATCGACTATATCTCGCCACAGGTCTATTGGAAGATTGGCGCCACCGCCGACTATAGCAAAATCGTGCCTTGGTGGAACCAAGTGTGCGACTATTTCGACCGCCAGCTCTTTGTCTCTAACTCCATCTCGGGGATGACAAGCCAGAGCACCGAGCTCCACCATGAGGAATACGCCAACGAGGTGCAGCTCAACCGCGACTACAGCTTCGACGGCGCGCCGGGTGCCATCTTCTACAGTTGCAAGTACCTCTACCGCACCGGCAACCACGAGGAGCTCGCCACCTACCTCAAGCGCAAGGTTTTCACCCGTCCCGCCCTACCACCGGCTATGCCCTGGAAGCCTGGCACCGACCCCGGTGTGGTGACCAATCTCACCAGCCAAGACCATGTGCTGTCGTGGAACGGCTTTGACAACTACAAATACTCCATCTATGCCGTGCCCAACAGCGTGGAGCCAGCACAGTTCAACAAAGAGGCAGAAATGCTGCTCGACGTGAGCTACACTACCAGTTATGCCATCCCCGACAACGTGCGCTTCGGCTACTATTACGCCGTATGCCCCGTAGATCGCACCGACAACGAGTTTGAGCCGGCATTCCTTATCCCACCCGCCGACCAGCAGCTCGACGCTCCCGTGCTGCTCTCTCCCGAGAACGGCGCCCTCGTCCCCGACCCGTTCACTATGAGCTGGGAGGCAGTGCCAAATGCTCAAGGCTACATGATTGAGCTTGCTGCCAACGAGGACTTCAGCGACGTGCGTCGCCTGACGACCACCGCCGCCAGCATCTCGTCGAGTGCCTTTGGCGAATTCCTGCCTCGCAACTACTATTGGCGAGTGCGCGCTTGCGCCGAGGGTTACAGCGACGGCGTGAGCGAAGTGCGCTGGTGCGCTCCACAGGTGTTTACCATCATCTATCCCGAGAACAATCAGGACAATATCCACCCATCATTCACCGCCCAGTGGCTCACTGGCGGCTCCAGTGCCGAGGCGACCCTTGAGATTGCCACCGACGACGAGTTCAGCAACATCGTCTTCTCGGGCGCCTCAACGACCGGCGAACTCGACATCCCCAAATACACCCTTGTGCCAGGCACATATTATTATATGCGCGTTCACATGATTGACAACGGCAACTACCGCGAGACTGGCACCGTCACCTTCAAGACCGCCTATCTCGTGGCCACTCCGCCAACCTTTGCCATCCCAACGGCTGGAGGCACGCTCTACAGCGACCAGTATGTCACCGTTGACCGTCAGGAGGCCGCAGTTTCTTACACTATCGAGATTTCAACCAGTGCCACCACGTGGGGACGAACACGCTTTGTGGAGACAGTGCGCGACTTCGCCTACCACACCACGATACCCGCTGGCGAGATAAAGGTGAACAACAAACTCATGGTTGACGGCACCACCTATTATGCCCGCGCCCGTGCCAGCTACAACACCGAGAGCGGAGCCGCCAACACGGCCTACGGCGACGTGATATCCTTCGTATATAACAGTGGAACAGCACCTGAGGTAATACCTGGCGACGTGAACGGCGACGGCGAGGTGACTGCCGCCGACGTGACAGCCCTCTACAGCTATCTGCTCAACAACGACACCAGCAACCTAGTCAATGGCGACCAGAACGGTGACGGCGAAATCACCGCAGCCGACGTGACCGCAGTTTATAATATCCTGCTGGGAAGTTAGTTAGCCGCGCTGAAGCGCTAGTTAGCCGCTCGCTGCGCTTCGCTAGTTTGCCGCAAGCTTGCGCTTGCTAATTAGCCGCTCGCTGCGCTTCGCTAGTTTGCCGCTGGCCCTAGTGCATAAGTAGAATTTACTCCCGGATATTCTGGATTTTCTGGACTATCCGGGATTATTTTAGCTTTTGGTAGGCGAGGCGTTGGTCGCCGTTGGCGAGGTAGATGATGCCGCAGTAGGTGAAACCGTGTTTCTCAAAGAGGTGCTGCATGATTTTGTTGTCGCGGTGGGTATCGACGCGGATGTTGGGGTCAACGGCAAAGCAGTAGTCAATAGCACTGGCGAAGATGCCGCGAGCCTCGGGCAGTGCCCCCATGCGATGTACCACATGATAGGGCAATGTGTCGTCGAGCCAGGAGCCGTCGTAGATAGCGGCGTAGGTAGGCTCGGGCGAAGGCAGGAAAGCGAAATAAGCCACTACCACGCCATCGTCCTCCACCACCATTGCCCCACCCTGCTCCATGTCGCTAAGGATGGCAGCCTCATCGGGATAACCATTAATCCACTGGTTAGCGTTTCCCGCCCTTCGCATCACCTGCTTGGCAGCCCCAAGCACCTCCATAATGCGCCCCAAGTCATGGGCTGTGGCATGTCGGATTTTCCTCATGGCAAAAACTAAAAAAACAATGGCTGTGACAATACCTTTCACAGCCATTATTTATGTTATCTATTACTTAGAAATTCAGCGAGATACCGCCTATGAGACCAATCTTCTGTGCTCCTTGTCCGGGCATCACGTCCCATTGCTTGCACAGCAGGTTGTTGGCCTGTGCCCACACCGAGAAGATGTGGCTGAAGTTGTAGCGCGCGCTCACATAGAGGTTGGCGACATCCTTCATGTCGATAGAGCCATACTTGTAGTAGTTGCCCTCAACCAGGGTCTCGCCAGTCTCGTCGTTAACAACGGGATATACCCACTCACGAGAGAGTGCCGAGCGGTTGCCACGGTAGTCAAAGCCGAGAGTCACCATCAACGGCTTGATGGGCCAAACCGAAACGTTGAGATTAAACAGTGTGGAAGCGCCGTCGTTGCCTAGCGAATACCCCTTGTAGCGCATGCCGTCAACATAGTCCTCATCGCCTTGAGGTGCATAGGCAAACTTCACCTTGGCCTCGGCAAGAGAACGGTACTTATAGGCAAGTTCCACGCCCATGTGCCAGCCCTGCCACTTGGTCATCTTATAGATTGTGGCGGCATACTGATTGGCGGAGAAATAGGGAGAAAGACCGTCGGGGTTGGGATATTCGTCATAAAGAGCCTGGTAGATGCCACTATAGGCGGCTGGCACCACCGGGTCAAGGCATCCTGTCTCGAAGCCGTAACCGGCATAGACCTTTGCGCTGAAGCCCACAAACGGTCCCACGTTCACGCCTATGCGTCCGTCAAACGGCACATAAGTGTTTCCATATTGCGCCAATGGGTCGTTGTAGCGGTAATCGTTGTGCATATCGCCTAAGTGATTTATTGACTTTCCTCCCTCGGCGAGCACAAAGAGGTTCACACCCTTAGTGATCTTGAAGTTGAGGTCCACATTTGGCGAGAGGCGTAGTGCAGCGCCATCGTTGAACGAGATATTCAGGTTAAGACCTGCTTTTGCCTTGAAGATGTCGTTCTCATACATATAATAAGGTGAGAGGGTGAGCATAGCGTAGGTCTTGTCGTTGGCCTTATTGGTGAACTCGTTATGACGGTGCAGGTTCACGATGTCGGCACCAAAGAGTACTCCCACATCACCAATCTTCTCAAACTCATATCCACTCTCCACCGAGGCGTTGAGCCAGAATTCCTTGCTGCCATCGATGCCCTCAAGGTGCGACTTGTCATAGCCGGCATAGTCGAGGGTGGCGTTGGCCTCATACTCAAACTTGTCGCCATTGACATCAACCTCGCTCTGCCACTTGCCATCGGCGCGAGCCTCGAAGAACGCCGTCTTGTGGTCCTTGAGATAGTCGCTGAAGCCTCCATAGAAGTTGTAACTGTCGAAGTGCAGCTGTCCGTCAACTGACAGCGTGCCGGCGTTGAGTTCCTTCATCCAGTTGGCACCAACGATATTGTCGTTGAAACGCTGTTTCTGATGCTGCGATGACTGCTCTATGAGTTTTGTGGTGTTCTTGCCCAGCCAGGTGCTGTTGTGTAGCATCCACAAGCCGAGTTTCTCGTTGGTCTTGTCGATAGCTCTGTAACCAGCTCCTGCCACCATGTTGAGGTGAGTGCCGCCACCCACGAAGAGGTAGCCCCGCTGGTTAGAGAAATTGTGGCGCGTGCGGTAGCCGTAAGGTTCCATCGTGGGAATCTCCACTGGCACTAGAGTGGGCACTGCCCAGTCGCTGAACTGTGGTGCCACAGCGTCTTTCTCCACTTTCTTTATTTCCTTAGGCAGGACCGTTTTCTTGACGACAGTTTTCTTCACTGGGTCAAATTCCCGCTCAAGAGTGATATTCTTGTTGAGGTCGGTCTTGTCTGTGTTTTGAGCTATCGCCACATTACCCAAAATCATCGCCATTGCCAGGCACACATATTTAATCTTTTTGTCCATATCTATTATTGAAGTCTTTAAATGTCTGATTTTATTGTTTTTACTGTTAATGACGATTATTTCTTGCTCTTCTGCAACTTACTGAGTCGAGAGTCAATCTCGTTGAAAATCTCACCCTCTTTACCTGGATAGTTGGTCTTTAAGGTCTTGAGGTAGTCGATGGCGTCATTAGTCTTGCCTTGATACTCGAAGATGTCGCACAGCAGGATAAAGCCCTTGGCAAGCCAGTAGTTGTGGGGCGTGTTGCTGGCGATGAAGGCGTTGAGGGTCTCCTCGGCGTCTTCTACCTCTCCGTTGTCATATTGCATCTGAGCCAACTCGTAGGCTGCCTGTGCGCCAGCCTCGCTCTGAGTGTTGGATGCCAGCTCACGCAGGTCGGCCATTGCCTCCGACGACTTGCCAATGTTTCTGTAGGCAATAGCGCGGCTGAGCGTCACTTCCTGCTCAAGCTCGGCATTAAGAGTGTTGTTGAAGTTCAACAGCTCGTTGGCGCTGTTAATCACGTCTCTCCACTGCTGCGCCTCACTTGCCGAGCGCACCATTCCTAGCAACGCCTGCGAGAGGTTGTCGGAGTTAGTAGCCTTCTCTGCCCACATCTCGTAGATATTGTAGGCCTCTTCGGGATTACCGTTCTGCAACAGCAGGGCAGCCTTGAGAGCCATAGTGCGCTGCGCGAAAGTGGCGTCCTCGTTACCGTCAAGCGCCTCGGTGAGAGCCTCCATAGCGCTGTTGTAGTCGTTCTTGGTGTAATAGTAATAACCAATGTAGTACTTCGCCTCTTTCACATAAGCGCCATCGGGATAGTCGCGCAGGTAGTTCTCCAGCTTCGAGATGTTGTTATAGTCGATGTAGTAACTCTCGGCAGCGTCGAAGGCTGCTTTCTCGATTTTCTTCACATCAATCTTGGGACCGCCAGGGATGCTGTTCAGGCGCGAGCTGAATGCCATGAGGTCGTCGCGCTGAGCATATATCAATTTCAGGTCTTCGGCGGCAATCTTCGCCTCCTCACTGGCAGGATAGGTCTCTATCACGTTCCAGTAGGTGGCTATAGCCTTGTCTTCGTTCTTGCGCGACTTCTCGGCAATCGCCATCTTGAGCATCGCCTCACGTGCCTCGGGCTGGTTAGGATATTTGCTGATGAGCTTCGAGTAGCTGTTGATGCCTCCTGCCACATCGCCCTTGAGGATTTGGGCGTTACCCTTCTCTAGCATTGCCTCGGGCACCTTGCTAGAGTTGGGGTAGTTGGCAATAAGCTCATCGAGTTGCTGAATCTTGGAGTCATACTGGCTCATGTCGCCAGCGATGATTGCCTTGCGCAAGATGGCATACTCCGACGAAGACTCAACCTCGCCACGCGATGCTTTGGTATAATTCTCCACTGCGGCATTGAAGTTCTTGCCATAATAGTAGGCATCGCCAATGCGGTTATAGGCCTCGGCGGTCATGTCGCGACTCAGGGAGTTGGTCTCGATGGCTTTCTCAAAATAGCCTATCGCCTTGCTATAGTCCTGCTGGTTGAAGAGCGACGAGCCAGCGTTATATAGCGCCAGTCCATAGTTGGGGTCGCTCGTCGTCACAGCATTGATGAACTCCTGTTGATTGGCAGCGGCGCTCTTGTAGTCGCCAAGCTGATATTGCGCCTCGGCGAGCCACAGCTTGCTGTTGTTGTAGATTTCGTTATCTTTCTTGCCCATGTCAACGGCCTCCTTGAGACTGTTGAGGGCATTGTCGGGCTTATTGTTGCGTAGCTGCTGAACACCCTTGTGATAAAGCACGTTCTGCTTGGCTTTGAGCACCTTGTCGCTAGGATTGTTGATATTGGCGATGCTGCGCAATGCCCGGTCATAATCGCTGGTAGTGGTGTAGGCGTCAATGAGGTAGTTCTCCACATTGCTGTAGTAGCTGGAGTTGGGGTACTCATTGAGGAACTGCTCAAACATGTCGATGGAGTTGTTGAACGGTGTGCGGCCACCTTTGCTCTGGCTGATGGCGTAGTTGTAGAATGCCGTCTCGCGCACATTGTTGTCCCAACGCATATTGGCGGCGCGCTCAAATGCCATCGACGCTCCATTGTAGTCGCTGCACTTGAGACGGCTCTGGCCAATGTAGAGATAAGCGCTCTGCGCCAAGGCATCGTCAACACCAGTAACCTCGGCGAGCGTCTCGATGGCGCCCTGATAGTCGCGGTTGCCATAGTCTATCACACCGAGCATATAGGCGGCAGGACGTCGCTCCTCATTCTCCTCATCACTGATTTCAAGGAACTTGCTCAAATAAGGCGCAGCCTTGGCATAGCTTCCCAGGCGGTAGTAGCTCTCGCCCACCACGCGGTTCATCTCGGCATTAAAATAGTCGTTGAGATTATCTTCAATCAGCGACTCGCCAAGTTTCACAGCATTATTGTAATCGCCTTGCTTATACATGATTTGGCACATATAGTATTGCGCCTGATAGCCGAGGTCTCCACTGCGGTCCACCTTCTCAAAATAATCCATGGCGCTGTCATACTGGCCATAGGCATACTCGATGTAGCCCTTGAAGAAAGTTGAAGCGGTGGCATACTGCTTGGTAGTGGATAACTTGTCGAAAATCTCTTTGGCTTGATTATAGTCACGGAGCATCAAGTCGCAATAGGCTTTGCGGTAAAGCACATTCTCGTCGTAATCGTCGTCGAGGGCTTTCTCACGCACCTGCTCATAGCACTCGCGAGCTTGAGCGAAGTCGCCATGATAGAAATAGTAGTCACCCACCTTGGCGCGTGCCGTCAATGCCAGTGGCTCGCTAGGATGATTCTCGATAAACTCCTCGAGCATTGTCAGGCTCGACGGGTTGCCTAGCTCAAACTCGTTTAACGCCATCATGAACTCCGCCTCCACCTCGTTGTTCCAAGTGGGCGTGAGGCTACTGTTGTGAAACCAAAGCTGGTGGCTCGAACCAACATAGTTGCGCATCTCCTGCAAAAGCGTAGCGCGGTTAATGAATGCATCACTACTATACTCAGCAACACTAGGTTGCGCCAGCATCCACGCTGGAGCACTCATAGCGCTTATCAGGATAACGGTCTTTAACTTCATAGTGTATTTTCTGTTGTCAATTTTTAATGCCTTATTTAATATGCAAATTTACATATAATTTTTCATCTAATTACTCCAATCACCTAATAAAAAGAAAAAAAATAATTAAAATAACATTTCATGCGCATTTTTTTGGGTATCTCAATTTTTTTTTGCAATTTTGCAATTGGTTTGTAAGATCGGGGATCGGAGAACGAAGATCGAAGATCGAAGATCGAGGATCGAAGAACGAAGAACGAAGAACGAAGAACGAAGAACGAAGAACGAAGAATGAAGAACGAAGAACGAAGATCGAGGATCGGTGTTCCTCTAAACACTAAACTCTAACCTCTCCAGTTCAGAGTTCAGAGTACAGAGGGGTACGGAGTCCTCTCCACTCTCCACTCTAACCTGCACGAAGCGCATTAAAGTGCTAAACTATGAACTATAAACTTTAAACTATTCAAATATGGAACCCATCAAATGCCCCAATTGTGGAAACATAGTGCCGCCAGGCAGCAACCAATGTGTTTTTTGTGGAACACCAATAGCAGCCCCAGGCATGCCACCTATGCCACCTATGCCACAAGCATCACAGATGCCTCCAATGCCCGAGGCTCCAAAGGCTCCCGAAATGCCACAGATGCCACAAGCACCACAGATGCCTCCTATGCCCGAGGCTCCAAAGGCTCCCGAGATGCCACAAGCACCTCAGATGCCACAGGCACCACAGATGCCTCCTATGCCCGAGGCTCCAAAGGCTCCCGAGATGCCACAAGCACCTCAGATGCCACAGGCACCACAGATGCCTCCTATGCCCGAGGCTCCAAAGGCTCCCGAGATGCCACAGGCACCACAGATGCCACAGATGCCTCCCATGCCCGAGGCTCCAAAGGCTCCCGAAATGCCAGCTGTGCCCCCAATTCCTGCACCAGTGCCAACACCTGCACCAGTACCTGAATCCACCATTGTGGAGGTATTAAAAAATGCAGATAACGCGCCTGTATCCGAACTTGTCGCTTCTATTAAGCGCGGCGAAATCACAGTTGATGATTTGAGGGAAATCGAACTTGATCCTCAAAAAATCAAAGCCGTGGAAGAAGGATTAAATCCTAGCATTCCTGTGCCGCCCCCTGCGCCAGCTCCAATTCCCGAGACTGCTCCCGCTCCAGTGCCCGAGCCTGCTCCCGCTCCGACTCCTGTGCCGCCCCCTGCGCCAGCTCCAATTCCCGAGCCTGCTCCCGCTCCAGTGCCTGAGCCTACTCCCGCACCAGTGCCCGAGCCTGCTCCCGCACCAATTCCTGACGCCGCTGCTGAACCTGCTCCAGCTCCAGTGCCCGAGCCACAATCCCCGATCCTGCCTCCACAGGAAGAGAAGAAGAAAAAGAAATTCCCCTGGCTATGGGTAATACTCATAGCATTGCTGGCAGCCCTTGGCGTGGGCGGATACTTTGCCTACGACAACGGCTACCTCGATTTCGCAAAGAAGTGGTTCGGCATCGACAAGAGCAAGACTACCGATGACAGCGACGACGAGAGCAGCGACGATGAGGAAAGCACTAGCGAAAGCACATCTGATGATGATGGCTTCTATGACTATGACGATGAGGTTTCTACTTCTGTAAAGGACATCAACGAGCTTGATGACGATGACCTGGAGCCTCAACCCATCACCGATGTCACCCCAGAGCCAGAGCCCGCGCCCAAACCAGCGCCAGCTCCCAAGCCACAGCCCAAGCCACAGCCTAAGCCGCAGCCCAAGGCTCAACAACAAAAGCAGCAACAGCAAACCAACCAGCAGCAGTCACAACAAAATCAGCAATATCAGCAATATCAGCGTGACAAAGAGCTTCAAAGACAAAGAGACCGCGAGGAATACGAGCGTCTGCGCAACGGCGGCAACAGAGTGATGTAAACACATTACACCTTTACGTAATATAGTGTCCTGCACCTACCATGCAGGACATTATTTTTGCTACCCGCCAGCAAGACAATCTAAACACAAGGACAAAGGGCAAAGGACAAAGGACAAAAGACAAAGGACAAAGGGCAAAGGGCAAAGGACAAAGGGCAAAGGACAAAGGACAAAGGGCAAAAGATGAACTTATATTCTTATGTCTAAAAATGAAAACAAGAGCATAGTAGTTTCTCGTCGTTTGATACAGCTACCCCCACGCAGCAAGGGTCGGCTTCGCCGAGAACCATTAGCTCGACGAGAGCATGAAGCCCTAGTCGCACGAAGTGCGGTGGGCGGTGGCGAAGCCATCATGCTTGACTCAAATTGAACAAAATTATAAAATAAAATTATCCAAAATTAGTGCAAGGTGAGGGCTGCGCCAAGCTTGCTTGAGCATTGCCGAACCGCAGCCTAATTTATCCAAAATTTTAGATAAAATGCTCACGCTCGCAAGGCAATTGAGCTAACAAGCAGACAAGGAACAAGCGAACAAGGCAATGGCAGTTGTCGCTTCGCTGGTTTGTCGCGCTAGTTTGCCGCTCGCAGGCTCGCTAGTCATGTCGCGCTTCGCGCTGGTTTTGTTACTCAGATTCTCTTGGCTCGTCAGCTCGTCAGCTTGTTTACTCGTCAGCTTGTTTGACTCGCTTAATCGTATTTTTCACAAAAAAGCATCCCAAAATCGCTTATTATTGCGATTTTATTACTACCTTTGGAAAATTAAATGAAAAACTGAAATATGTTATGAGACGATTATTGATAATCTTTGCCGCGTGCTGCGCTGCACTAGGCCTCGTGGCGCAGCCACGCATCGACCGCCCCAAACTGGTGGTGGGCGTTGTAGTCGATCAAATGAGATGGGACTACCTGTATTACTACTATGAGGACTATGGCAACGACGGCATCAGGCGGCTGCTGGGCGAGGGCTACAGCTGCGAGAACACGATGATAAACTATATCCCCACGGTCACCGCCATAGGCCACACGAGCCTCTACACCGGCTCGGTGCCGTTCTTCCACGGCATCGCCGGCAACGGTTTCATGATTGACGGCAAACCCGTGTCGAGCACCGATGACAAGAGCGTGGAAGGCGTGGGCACCGACGGCAAGGCGGGCATGAACTCGCCGCGCAACCTGCGTGCCACCACCATCGGCGACGAACTGAAACAGGCACTTGACTTTGAGTGCAAGGTCTATGGCGTCGCCATCAAGCCGCGCGCCGCCATCCTCCCCGCCGGGCACAGCGCCGACGCCGCCTACTGGTGGGACAGCGAGGTGGGGCACTTCGTCACCAGCACCTACTATATGGACCGCCTCCCCAACTGGGTGGAGAAGTTCAACCGCAAGTACAGCACCGAGCCCAAGCAC
The DNA here is from genome assembly GCA_937916085.1 of uncultured Prevotellaceae bacterium. Classification (GTDB taxonomy): domain Bacteria; phylum Bacteroidota; class Bacteroidia; order Bacteroidales; family Muribaculaceae; genus Sodaliphilus. The sequence continues at coordinate 18,231 of CALGGO010000113.1, forward strand.
GACCTCAACACCAGCAACGAGGGCGTGACCTACACCTTCCGCATGGCCGAGGCGATCCTCGAGAACGAGAAGCTGGGTCGCGGGAAATACACCGACATGCTGTGCGTGAGCGTGTCATCGACCGACGCCATAGGGCACACCTACAGCACACGCGGCCAGGAGAACTATGAGGTGTATATGCAGCTCGACAAAGAGCTGGCGCACTTCTTCAAAGAGCTCGACAAGCAAGTGGGACGCGGCAACTACCTGCTCTTCCTAAGCGCCGACCACGGCGCAGCCCATAACCCCAACTTCATGAAAGAGCACGACCAGCCCGCCGGCGGCTGGGACGCGAGAGCGGCACGCACTAAGATGAATGAGGAAATCTACAGCGAGTGCGGCGTGCCCGATGCCATCCAAGCCATCTATGACTACCGCATCTACCTCAACCACAATAAAATCGACAGCGTGGGAGCCGACGTGGAGCAAGTCAAGAAAGTAGCCATTGATGTCCTCAACAAAGAAGATGAGCTGGTGGCAGTAGTAGATTATGAGAAAATCGAGGAGGCGAGCATCCCCCAAATCCTCAAAGAGCGACTCATCAACGGCTACCACCGTGGTCGCAGCGGCGACATCGTGGTGATGACACAAGCCGGCTACCTGCCATTCAGGGTGAAGAGCGACTACAAAGGCACTACCCATGGCTCGTGGTACCCTTACGACAGCCACATCCCGCTGGTGTTCATGGGATGGAATGTGCCTCACGGCGCGACCACCAAGCTCACCCGCATCGTGGACCTCGCGCCCACCATCTGCGCCATGCTGCACATTCAGATGCCCAACGCCTGCATTGGCGAGGCCATCAATTTTGATGTTTCCAAATAATTGAGTGTCGATGTTAAAACGAATAAAAAACGTGTGGTTGCTGCTTGCCGTCATTATCACGGCAAGCAACGCTAGTGCCAGTGTCGAAAACAGGTACCTGCAAGGCGACGACATGCCCAATGCCCTCGTCTTTCTGCCCTTGCCTCCCGACACTGCTATGCTTGCCTCCAATGGCGACTATGCACGCTGGATATGGGGCAAGACCATGCGCAACACGCCGCGAGGTGAGCAGGCAAGCTGGGAATCAAAATATGGCATCGTGCGCATGTGCACCATCTACAGCGATGTGCTGGGCATCGACATCAGCGAGGAAAACACCCCTGCCATCTACCGCTTTATGCGCAAGGCAGGCGATACAGGAGCCGGGGCTGTGGCGATGATGAAGAATACCTACTTCCGCAAACGGCCGTTCCTTATCATGAACGAGCCAACGTGGGGAATGTATGACAGCTTCGAAGAACTTTCCAAAAATAGCTCCTATCCCTCATCTCACACGGGGTGCGGCTGGGGCACTGCATTGGCTCTTGCCGAGATGGCGCCACACATGCAGGACACCATTCTCAGACGGGGCTATGAGTATGGCATCAGCAGGGTGATAGTGGGAGCACACTGGCAGAGCGATGTTGATGCCGCCATCGCATGCGCCAGCGCGGCGATAGCACGCTCGCACATCACCGACGATTATCAAGCCGACCTGGCGGCGGCACGCGCCGAATATATGCAACTCAAAGGTCTCACCGAGAGCCAAATCAATACTAGTGCAGCACCGTCGGCAGTCAAAATTCTCGACAATCCCGCTCTTGAAGACTCCTATTTCTATTATGGCGAGGTGGCACCTTACTGGCAAGCCAAAGGCGAGCGCGACACCGACCGTGGCTTTCAAGCGACACTTGATGCCAGTCTCAACGACGATGACATCATCAACGGATTTTCGTCTTGCACAGGCATCAACATCTCCAATAGCACAATGCCGCATGTTGTCACACTGATGAAAGTGTTGAAATTGTGGCTTGGACTGCAAGCGTCAACGATGAAGAACTATTGGTTCCGATATAGACCTTACGCACAACTTGACGACGTTACAGCAGTACCCACCGACGAGGACACCTACCACGATGACTCGTCCTACCCTTCAGGACACGCTATAATAGGCTGGGGACTGGCGCTGGCACTCACCGAGGTAATGCCCGACCACCAAAATGAGATCCTGAAACGTGGATATGACTTTGGTTGGAGCAGAGTAATCGCCGGCTTCCACTATCCCACCGACGTGCAGGCAGGACGCGTCATGGCATCATGCTTGCTCACCAAGTTGCATAACGACACTTATTTAAGCAACCTTTTGGAAGCCGCCAAGCAAGAATATGCTGCAATAGGGACCAGCAATAACAGCATCTCTGCCATCCCACGTTGCGAGCAGACACGGCACGACACCACATTAACGGCACTGCCTCCCGACACGGCTAGCACAATCTTTGCTGGCGACTTCTACCGATGGATATGGGGCAAGAAAATGCGCACTACCGAACCTGGCGCGATGGCACAACACGACTCGCAATGTGGTATCGACCATCTGTGCTCCATCTACAGCAGCGTGCTCGGCATCGACATTGGCGAAACCAGCACTCCAGCAATCTATAACATAATCTCTCAAACTGCTCAAACGGGGATTAGCAGTGCTATTGCAATGACCAATCTCACGTCACGTAAGAAACCTTACGAATTGATGAACGAGCAGCCGTGGGGCGACAACGAAACCATACCCAACCTCAGCGACTCGGCGGCATCACATCCTTTGGCGCACGCAGCAATGGTGTGGAGCACGGCGTTAACATTGGCACAGATGGCACCACACTTGCAAGACACCATTTTGACTAGAGCAATGCAGTGCGCCACCAGTGGTGTTATTGCCGGAATGTGCTGGCAGAGCGATGTCGATGCAGCCATCACATGCGCCAGCGCAGCCATAGCAAAATCCCGATACACGGCCGACTATCTGACCAGCCTGATTGACGCTCGCAATGAATATATGCAGATTAAAGGTCTTACCGAGAGCGACCTCAAAGCATCATCTTTCGCAGCCATCACCAAGATTCTCGACGCTCCACCCACCCTCGACGACTACCACTTTGTGGGCGACCTTTTCACCTACTGGCAATATAAAGAGCTACGTTCCACTGAGCGAGGCGCGCAAGCCGATGCCGATGAGGCGATGAACGACGATTACCTCATCAGCACCTTTAGCGAGTGCTCGCCTGTGGTCACCATCTCCCAAAGCGAGACACCAAGCATTGTCATGCTTATCAAAAGCCTGATATTCACTTTCGACTCACGCGCCACCACACTGAAGAACCTCACACATCGCATGCGGCCTTGCGCGCATTTTAAAGAACCCGTCGTCTATGGCTCCGAAGCGTGGCTTAACTACTACAAACCGTCATACCCCTCTCGCCACGCAATGCTAGGTTGGGCTATCGCATTGGCACTCACCGAAGTGATGCCCGACTGCCAAAACGCAATACTCAAGCGCGGTTATGATTATGGCGAAAGCTGCATCATTAAAGGCACAAACTATGCCAGCGACGTGATGGCAGCAAGGGTGGCAGTGGCATGCGACATGAGTAAGATACACAACGAGCCTTTCTTTAAAACACTGCTTGACAACGCAAAAGAAGAGTATCAGAGAAAGCTTGATGAAGCAGGCATCGAAACCATCATCGCCACATCCCTAGCAAGCGACACGCTATGGTATTCAATCACTGGAATAATATATAACACCAAGCCCACGACTCCAGGCATCTACATTCACAAAGGCAAGAAAGTCACCATACAATAAAACTGCATCCTAATGCAGTTTTTTTTTCCTACTTTTTGTTATTTGGGCTATTTTTGCTAACTTTACACGCTCAAAACTCAAGAAATTCTTGAGATGAGGCACTAAATATCTATAACATAGACTATTTAATTATAATCTAATATAAGTATATGAAAAAATTTCTCACCGCATTAACCATGTTAATGCTTCCGGTTTCGCTCTTTGCCAGCGAGGCCGACCTGAAAATGCCCGAGGGCTTTGCCAGTGACTCACAAACTAGCGTGCTCTATTGGGGATTTTTAATCGTGATTCTAGGAATGCTGTTTGGCTTATGGCAATTCAGCAAAGTGCGCAAACTCAAAGCCCACAGCTCGATGCTCGAAATTGGCAACGTGATTTTCAAGACCTGCTCCACCTACCTCAAGCAGCAGGGCAAGTTCCTCGGCATCCTGTTTGTATTTATCGGAGCTGCTATAGCACTCTACTTCGGTTTGCTGTCAAAGATGCCCATCGGTTCCGTATTACTGATTTTGGGCTGGACAGTAATCGGCATCCTAGGGTCTTATGCCGTGGCATGGTTTGGTGTGAGAATGAACACCCTCGCCAACAGCCGCATGGCATTTGCCTCACTGCGTCGCCGTCCTCTCGACCTGCTGAACATCCCCTTGTCGGCAGGAATGAGCATTGGCGTGGTGCTGATTTGCGTTGAGCTGCTGCTTATGCTCGTCATCCTCATGTTTATGCCCGCCGAGCTCGCTGGCAGCTGCTTCATAGGCTTCGCCATCGGTGAGTCGCTGGGAGCTAGTGCTTTGCGTATCGCTGGCGGCATCTTCACCAAGATTGCCGACATCGGCAGCGACCTGATGAAGGTGGTGTTCAAGATTGGCGAGGACGACCCACGCAACCCTGGTGTGATTGCCGACTGCACGGGCGACAATGCTGGCGACTCCATTGGCCCCACTGCCGACGGCTTTGAAACCTATGGCGTGACTGGCGTGGCTCTCGTGTCGTTCATCCTGCTGGCTGTGCCACAACAGTTCCAAATCCCTCTGTTGGTGTGGATATTTGTGATGCGCATCCTCGGTGTCGTGACATCAGTACTCTCTTACTATATCAACGGCGCACTGTCAAAATCCAAATACAATAAAGCCGATGACCTTGACTTTGAGAAACCCCTCACCAGCCTGGTGTGGATAACCTCGATATTCTCCATTATCGCCACTTTTGCCGCCAGCTACTTCCTGCTCAAGGACCTGGGCAACAACTGGTGGATAGGACTGGCAAGCATCATCTCTTGCGGAACTCTTGGCGCTGCCTTGATTCCCGAGATCACCAAACTCTTTACATCTCCTACCTCAACCCACGTGAAAGAGGTGGTAGAGACCTCTAAGCAAGGTGGCGCTTCGCTCAATATCCTTTCAGGACTCGTTTCGGGCAACTTTGGCGGTTTCTGGACTGGTTTCGTGTTCTTCCTGCTCATGCTCATCGCCTATATCGCTTCGGCACAGTTTGGCATGGAGCCACTGCTTGGCGAGTACTTCTCAATCTTCGCCTTCGGCCTCGTGGCATTTGGCATGCTGGGCATGGGACCTGTGACTATCGCCGTTGACAGCTACGGCCCCGTCACCGACAACGCACAATCGGTATATGAGCTCTCGCTCATCGAGGACGACATCGACAAGGCAAAGACCGACATCGAGCAAGACTTTGGCTTCACGCCCGACTTTGAGAAGGCAAAATACTACCTTGAGGCCAACGACGGCGCTGGCAACACCTTTAAGGCTACTGCCAAGCCAGTGCTCATCGGCACTGCGGTGGCTGGTGCCACAACAATGATTTTCTCGCTCATTTTGATGATTGAGAAGACTTTGGGTGTTACACCTGCCGACATCCTTAACCTGCTCAACCCCTACTCTATCTTGGGATTTATACTTGGTGGTTGCGTAGTGTTCTGGTTCACCGGGTCATCGATGCAGGCGGTTACCACTGGTGCCAACCGTGCCGTTGACTTCATCAAAAACAATATCAAGCTCGACGCCAACGCTCCCAAGAAGGCCGACATCAGCAAGAGCCAAGAGGTGGTGCGCATCTGCACCGAGTATGCACAGAAGGGTATGCTCAACATCTTCATCGCAATCTTCTGCTTCGCATTAGGCTTCGCGTGCCTCTCGTCGCCAGGAAGCATTGGCGGAGAGAACGCAGTGTGCCTCTTTGTGAGCTATCTGATTTCTATCGCCGTCTTCGGCCTCTTCCAAGCTGTGTTTATGGCTAATGCCGGTGGCGCTTGGGACAACGCCAAGAAGGTGGTAGAGGTTGACCTCAAGGCCAAGGGCACTGAGCTGCACGACGCCAGCGTGGTGGGCGACACCGTGGGCGACCCGTTCAAGGATACCAGCTCGGTGGCACTGAACCCCATCATCAAGTTCACCACACTCTTTGGTGTGCTGGCGATGGAGATTGCCATCAGCGAGAGCTTCCGCGACCTGGCACCCTACTTCGGCATAGGCTTCGTGCTCGTGGCACTCTACTTCGTGTATCGCTCATTCTACAAGATGAAATCGGTGTAAGAGCGAGAGCTATAACACTCTAGCAACACATAATAATCCCTGCCAGCTTGTAGGCTAGCAGGGATTGATTTTTTTAGTGGTAATTAATTAGTATTTTTCTATTAGTGTCCAATAAAAATCAGTAATGAACAAAAAACACCATATGAGGCCGCATTTAATGCGGTCTTCTATGTTTTTTTGAAAAAGCAAGCCCCCCTTAGAAAATTAGGCCTAAAAATAATTATTATAAATACAATTATTGTAAACACAATTATTATAAACACAATAATCATAAATACAACAAAAAAGTAGCAAAATGGCTACTTTTTTGTTTTATGTGGGTGAAGGAGAAGATATTAAAATGGGATTACAGATATTTCACTCTATTAATCACGAAACCCACTTCTTTGAAATGGTAATGATGGAGGGAGTTGTCGGCGGTGTGGCGCAGGGTGAGGGTTCCGTCGGGTGACACTGCCTCGATGATGGCCTTGAATTGTGTGCCATCGGGCAAAATGAAGCGGTGTGACATGCCGTCGTTGCGATATAGTCGCTTGAGATAACGCTTGTGCATCGCATCAAGTTGTTCTCGCGACCCGTTGAAGTCGCAATATCGCACCACCATCTCGCCAAATTCATCGGTCATAACATTCATGTCGTAAAAATCTCCTGTAATGCGCGACAGTGACGCGGGATTAGGCGCTCCACTTATAAACATCTGCTGATTGATGTTCACTCCCACACCAATGACAGTGTAGTCGATTCCTTCGCTGTCGAGAGAATGCTCAATGAGTATTCCCCCTATCTTGTAATCGCCATAGTAAATATCGTTGGGCCACTTGATTTTGAAACCAGTGGCATATTTCTCAAGTGCATCAACTATGGCAAGCGACACAGCCTCGCTGATGAAGAACTGCTCCTTGACATCCACTTTAGGCTTCTTGACGAGCAATGAGAACGTGATGTTCTTTCCTGGCTCAGCTTCCCATGAGTTACCCTTTTGTCCACGCCCCGACGTCTGGCGATAAGCGGCAATCATGGTCCCTGACTCCAAGGTGGAGACATTACGCTTGACAAAATCGTTGGTAGAGGTTGTCTCTTGAAGTAAAATAATGTTTGGCATAGTATGATTTAAGTATGTAATTGTGTATTAAGCTTGAGCATTAAGCATTAGGGAAAGTCATCTTCACTAGGCGGCTGTCGTCGTCGGGGTTGACGGTGACATCCACGCGCACGGTGTCGTCGGGGAGGAGTCTCTCGATGCGCTCGGGCCACTCGATGAAGCACAATGCGCCGCAGTCGAAATAGTCCTCGGCGCCAATATCCTGAGCCTCGGCCTCGTTCTCCAGGCGGTAGCAGTCGAAATGATAAATCAGCTCGGCTGTACGGTCGCTGCGATACTCGTTGATGATGGCAAAGGAGGGCGAACTGGTGATGTCGGTCTCCACACCAAGCTGCTTGCACAGAGCATTGATAAACGTGGTCTTGCCCGCTCCCATCTCGCCATAGAAGGCAAAGACGGTGTAGTCGCCCATCTCGGTCATAAACTTATAGGCCACCTCCTCAAGTTGCTCAAGAGAGGCGATATTAAATTCTAAAGTTTTCATTATTGAGAGTTATGAGTTGTGAGTTTTCAGTTTTTTCTAGATTTTCTAGATAACTATTTGTTGCAGCTCCCCCTCTAAGATAGAGGGGGCTGGGGAGAGTATGATAAATACAAGAACACTTATCACTTAACACTTACTACTTACTACTTATTACTTAACACTTATCTTACATTTTCTCTCCATAAAGCAGGTCGCCAGCATCGCCGAGGCCTGGCACGATGTAGCTGTGCTCGTTGAGCTCGTGGTCGATGTCGCAAGCCCAAATGGTGAGGTTCTCGTTAGGAAGAGTGTTTTTTACAAAGTCGATAGCCTGGTCGGTGGCGATAATCGATGCTATGTGTACATGCTTGGGAGTGCCACGACTCAGCAGAGCTTTGTGAGCCAGCGCCATCGAGAGTCCAGTTGCCAGCATGGGGTCAACGATGCACAGCACCTTGTCGTCGATGGATGGGCAAGCAAGATACTCGATTTTCACGTCAAACTTATTGGGGTCGTGGGCGTCGTACTTGCGATAGGCGCTCACAAACGCATTCTCGGCTTTGTCAAAATAATTCAGGAAGCCCTCGTGCAACGGCAGTCCGGCACGCAGGATGGTTGCCAGCACGAGCTGGTCGGCTATCACATTGGTCTTGGCTACCGCCAGTGGTGTAGTAGTGTCGATGGTCTTATATTCCATCTTCTTAGAAATCTCATAGGCCATGATTTGTCCCAACCGGTGCACGTTGGCGCGAAAGCGCAGTCTATCCTGCTGGATGTCCTTGTCGCGAATCTCGCTCATAAACTGGCTCACAAGAGAATTGTTCTCACAAAGATTGATGATTTCCATAATATCAAAATTTTATGATTGATTTGCTAAATATTTGTCTAGAATCTGTTGTGACAAAGCTTTGTCGTAGGTGAGTTGCTCACGCAGCTGCTCGATGCTGCCAAGCTTGAACTCCAGGCGCAAGAAGCGAATGAACTGCAACGCGATAGGCTTGCCATAGATGTCGCTGTCGAAGTCGAAGATATTGACCTCTATCGATAACTGCTTGCCATTGTCGAGGGTGGGACGATGACCAATATTTACCATACCTTTGTGCCACTCGCCGTCGATGGCTACCATCACGGCATAGGCACCATTGTGCGGCAGTATCAGCCCTGGCGGCAGCTCGCCCACATTGGCGGTGGGGAACCCAATGCCCCTGCCGTTGTGGAAGCCGTGTACCACCTTACCCTCTAGCTCAAAGGGGTGTCCCATGCAGTTCATGGCATCTTCCACACGTCCGCCAGCGATAAGTTGGCGCACTATCGATGAGCTCACTGGAGCATATTGCCCAAGATATTCAGGTGCCTTCACCACCTCCACGCCTAGCCGCTCGCCCTGTTCCACATAGTGGGCAAAAGTGGTGTTGCGCTCGTGCCCGAAGCGGTGGTTGTAGCCCATCACCAGGGTCTCAACGCTATAGCGGTCGTGCAGCAGCTCCATAAACTGCTGGGCGGTGTATTGCGAAAGGGAGTCATCGAAGTCGAGCAATATCAGGTAATCGGGAGCGGCAGCAGCGATGGCGGCGATTTTCTTGTCGAGGGTCATCAGTGCTCGAGGACTGCCATTGGGATTAACCACAAGCTGCGGATGCTGCTTAAATGTGACCACCGCCGACTGCTGTCCACGCAACGTCGCCTGCTCCTTGAGGGCGTTGATGAGGGTGACGTGCCCTCGGTGCATGCCGTCAAACATGCCTATCGAAGCGGCTAGCTTAACACTGCCATCTATATGATCGGTTGCGTTGAGAATCTTCATTGCCTTTCCATTTTGGTGATTATGTCCATGAACTCGCAGCCTGGCTCCACAAGGGCGGTCTTGAAGCCCAACTTTGCCGCCGCGTCGAGGTTTTCCTGACCGTCGTCAAAGAACAGTGTCTCCTCGGGCTTGATGCCCATCGTGGCGATGGCGTAGTCAAAAATCTGGCGGTCGGGCTTGTTGCTGCGTGCCTTGTAAGAGACGGTGACACCGTCGAAATAGGCGTTCACGTCAAGGCCTTCTTGCGCGAAGTTGCGGGCTATCACGCCCTCAAACATGATGGGGTTGGTGTTCGACAGGATATAAGTCTTGTAGCGCTTGCGCAACTCCATGAGCGACTGCAAGCGATGCAAAGGGATACCCACTATAAAGGAGCTGAAGGCATTATCCATCTGCTCATCGGTCACTTCGGGCGGTACCAGCGGCCGCAGCGCAGCATGAAACTGGTCCACTCCGATGTCGCCGTTCTCAAGCGCAAAGAAAGGACCCTCCTGCTTGTAGAGTCCTATCAGTAGTTCGGGGTGATCCATCCCCAACAGCCGCAACTCATCAAGGCAATGGTCGCGCCTGATATCCACTATCACGCCACCCTGGTCGAAGAGCAGGTTCTTAATACCTTTTATTACACCCATGCAATATAATGTGAAAGATTATGAATTGCTGTCAGCGCGCAGCCCAATTATGCATTATGAATTGTGCATTATGCATTGATTAAGAAGGCATTTCGGCCTTGATGATGCGCATTGTGTCGTTGCAGAGCTTGATGAACACCTCGCGGTTCTTCAACAAGCTGCTGGTCTTCACTTGGCGGTCAAGACCCTTGAAGATAAAGCCTGTGTCGCTCGACTCCAACGCACGCATGGCAGCAATGGCGCCATCTTCGGGATTATGAATCAACGTCTGCCCCACATGGTCACGCAGCTTGTCAAACCAATGGCTCAGCGTGAGCATTCCGGCATTAATCAAGCCTGGGTCAGCGCAATTCACGTTCACATGGCGGGTGCGCAACGTGGTGGACATGTAGATTGAGAATAGAGTCAACGCCAGTTTGCTCTGTGCAAATGTGGTGAGTGGCACAAAGTTATTTACGGCAGGGAACTCGTAGGGCAGCGACGTGAAGTTGCGCATCAGCGAGGTCGTCATCACTATGCGGCCACTCTTCTCCTGGAACAACGGCACCATGAGCATCGACAGCAACACGGTGCTCAGGAAATTGACTTGAATCGTCAGCTCATAGCCATCGACCGAGGTCTTGCGGCGACGGGTAAGCACCGCCGAGTTGTTGACCAACGCAGCCACAGGACGTTTCAATTCGGTGAGCTCAGCGATGAACGCCTTAACCCGGGCAAAGGAGCTGAGGTCGAGGTGCATCACAGTGATGTCGCTGTTAGAAGTGGTTTCCTTCAGTTCTATTGCCAATTTCTCGCCTTTATCCATATCCCGGCAAGCAAGCACCACCGCCTTGCCTTGCAGGGCTAAGCGCTTGGAAATCACACGACCCATAGCGCCAGTGGCACCAGTCACGATATATAGAGGTTTGGTGGTAGTTGATTCTTCTTTATTCATTGTTTTATTTGCTTATAGTAACACCTGCAAAATTACAGAAAAAACTGCAAAATCAAAACATTTTTGCGTTATTTCTTTGCCTTCTCTTTGGCATCGGAAAATTCATTGGGATATTCCAGCACCTCACGTGGGCGGCGCAGGGCGCGAACGATGAGCCACACTCCAGCGATGATAAACGGGATGCTCAGCATCTGACCCTGGTCAAGACCGATGGAGCTGCGCACAGTCTCCTCCCAACCCACCTGCACTTCCTTGACAAATTCAATAAAGAATCGTGAGGCGAAAATGCCTATAAAGAACACTCCCAAGATGAACCCCGGACGCTCCTCGGCGTTGCGACGCCAGTAGAGCCACATGCACAGCGCAAAGACGAGCAGATAGCATATAGCCTCATAAATCTGCGTGGGGTGGCAGGGTTGCGTGAAAACGGGTTCAGCACCATGCATATATTGTTCGATGTTCTGGATAAAGCAGAAACCCCAGGGCAAATCGGTGGGACCGCCATAAATCTCATGGTTCATAAGATTGCCGAAGCGGATGAGTGCTCCCACAAATCCTATGGGGATGCACAAGCGGTCGAGTGTCCAAAGCACACTTTTCTTCGTCACCGCCCAACTGAAGATGAAGATGGCGATGATGATGCCTATGGTGCCGCCATGGCTGGCAAGGCCGCCTTCCCAAATCTTCAAGATGTCGCCAGGATGCTGGCTGTAGTGGTCCCACTCATAGAAGAACACGTGACCCAGCCTTGCACCAAGCACCGTGGCAATCACCACATAAAAAAACAGTGGTGCCAGCCACCGCTCGGGAGCGCCCTCATGCTTGAAGATGCGGTAAACTATCTCGTAGCCAACAAGGAATCCTATAGCAAACATCAGCCCATACCACCTCACCGTCACAAAGCCGTCGTAGAGGTTGGGATTGGCTGTCCAAGTTATGAAATTCAACATTTTTCTCTTCTATTTTAATAATGTGGGGCAAAGATAATACTTTTTTGCCAATCGGCAGTCATTTTCCACTCCTTTTGTTCATCACTTGAAGAAAAGGGGACGGTTCTTTTTTCTTCACTTCAATCATTTATCAACAGAAAAAGAGCCTGTCATGCGTGGTTGCAAGTCAGGCTCTTGTGTAAACTGAAAATCGGTTGTCGATTATCCGTTGTGCTTCTTCATCACTTTGATGAGGTCGATAACTTTGTGGCTGTAGCCAATCTCGTTGTCGTACCACGAAACAACCTTCACGAACTTGTCGGTGAGGTAAACACCAGCGTCGGCGTCGAAGATTGATGTGCGAGGGTCGCCCATGAAGTCGCTAGATACCACCTTGTCCTCAGTGTAGCCCAGGATGCCCTTGAGCTCACCCTCGCTAGCCTTCTTCATAGCAGCGCAGATGTCTTCCTTAGTGGCTGGGTTCTTGAGGTTCACGGTGAGATCCACAACGCTCACGTCGAGGGTAGGAACACGCATCGAGATACCGGTGAGCTTGCCGTTGAGCTCGGGAATCACTTTACCCACTGCCTTAGCGGCACCGGTAGAAGATGGAATAATGTTGCCAGCGGCAGCGCGGCCACCACGCCAGTCCTTCAGTGATGGACCGTCAACGGTGCGCTGAGTAGCTGTGGTAGAGTGAACAGTTGTCATAAGACCGTTCTCAATGCCAAAAGCGTCGTTCAGCACCTTTGCGATAGGAGCAAGGCAGTTGGTAGTGCAAGAAGCGTTAGAAACAATAGTCTCACCAGCATACTTGTCGTGGTTTACACCGCACACAAACATAGGAGCCTGACGGCCATCGTCGCCTGCCTTAGAAGGAGCAGAGAGGACAACATACTTAGCGCCAGCCTGGAGGTGTTTCTCGGCACGGTCCATAGTGAGGTAGAGACCAGTAGATTCTACGATGTACTCAGCACCCACTTCGTCCCACTTAAGGTCGGCGGCGTCTTTCTCGGCAGTTACACGAATCTCGTTACCGTTAACGATGAGCTTGTTGTTCTCAACGTCAACTTTGATGTCGCCGTTGAAGATTCCATGCATAGTGTCATACTTGAGCATGTAAGCCATGTAATCAACAGGAAGGAGGTCGTTAATACCAACAACTACCACGTCATTCTTGTTAGCCTCTTCGAGAGAAGCACGGAAAACAAAGCGACCAATACGGCCAAATCCGTTAATACCGATTTTAATTTTACCCATAATTCAGTAAATTGTTTAAAATAAATAATTATTATTGCCTAAAAAGTATTATCTTTGCACAAACTATTGCAAAAGCTTGGAAAATCGATGTGATTTTATTGCCATCGCAATTTCGGCTGCAAAAATACTAATTTTTTTGCAAAAAGGTGGAGATTAGCAACAAAATATTGACACCAGTTTGCCCAATTAAGAATGTTTAATAATTTTAAGATAACCTAATTTATTAATTTCTAAACAAATACAACACTATGGGATTTATCAAAGAATTTAAAGAGTTTGCCATGAAAGGCAACGTAATGGACATGGCTGTTGGTGTTATCATCGGCGGCGCGTTTGGTAAGATTGTTAGCTCACTCGTTGACGATGTGCTCATGCCTGCCATTGGCATGCTCACCGGCAATGTTGACTTCACAAAACTCTCTGCAAAAATTGGCACAGGAGAGGATGCCGCAGTTCTCAACTATGGCACATTTATCCAGAATGTCATCGACTTCCTTATCATCGCATTCTGCATCTTCTTGATGATCAAGGCCATGAACAAGATTATGAAGAAGAAAGAAGAGGAGCCCGCTCCCGAGCCCGAACCCAGCAACGAGGAGAAGCTGCTCGGCGAAATCCGCGACCTGCTTAAGGACAAGAAGTAATCTTCCAACGAAGTAATTCCTGCGGAGTTTTGGAATAAAGGAGTTCAAAAAACTGCCTAAATCCCAAAACTCCGTATTTTTTTTCATTTCTTGATGCAGTATTTCATATAAATGGGTGTTTAAAGGGCGAGATTTTTACTTTTTTTGTTTATAATTTGCGATTTACAAGAAAAGTACTTACTTTTGTGACGTATTTTTATAACCGACACATTATTTTATTTAATTAATTCTTTAAAAATATCATTATTATGAAGAAATTCTTATGTATTTTCATGAGCGCAGCGTTGCTCTTTTCTTTCAGTAGTTGTAATATGAGCAAGACACTTACCGGCGGTCTTATTGGCGGTGGCGGTGGCGCTGCTGTTGGCGCAGGTATTGGCGCATTGATTGGCAAGGGCAAGGGTGCCGCTATTGGTGGTGCTATTGGCGCTGTTGCAGGTGGCGTTGCCGGTACTCTCATTGGCAAGCACATGCAGAAGAAGGCCGACGAGCTCGCAGCTATCGAGGGCGCATCGGTTACTACCGTTACCGACAACAATGGCTACACTGGCATTCAGGTAACCTTTGACTCGGGTATCCTCTTCGACACCAACAAGGCTGACCTCAAGGCTCCCGCAAAGAACGCTTTGACCAACTTTGCCACTTCGCTGAGAAACGATCCTAACACCAACGTTCAGATCTTCGGTCACACCGACAACACCGGCTCGCGCGAGGTTAACGAGAAACTGTCGCTCAAGCGTGCCAACGCTGTGAAGACCTATCTTGAGAATAGTGGCGTAGCATCTGGCCGCATGGAGACCAGAGGTCTGGCTTACGACTATCCGGTAGCCAGCAACGAGACTGCCGAAGGTCGCGCCCAGAACCGCCGTGTAGAGGTTTACATCACTGCCGACGAGACTATGATTCAGCAAGCTGAGGCTGGTACTCTCCAATAATTTGAGGACCTATAAGTTAGCTAATTAAATCACAAAACGGTCGGCAACCCATCAGAGGCGGCCGACCGTTTTTGCTTAAATTCCGCATCAATGAGACTTCGACAAGCACTTCTTGCATTTTTCGTGACCCTGGCAGCGGCAACTGCGTGCGCACAAGATTTCACGAGCATCGACACGCTCAAGTTCTATGACGCTCTGCGCTTTCGCATGATCAACAAGGGCTGGGACAACACCCTCACGCCCTACACACGCATCCCCGCCACACTCAAAGACAGCGTGCGCGAGACCCTGTGGGACCGCGCCAAGAACTCGGCGGGCATAGGCATACGCTTTGCCACCAACAGCCATTGCGTGGCGGTGCGCTACAACCTGATGAGCAACTTCCACATGGCGCACATGGCCGATACCGGCATCAAGGGCACCGACCTCTATATCCTCGATGACGAGGGAGTGTGGCGCTTCGTGAACTGCAACCGCCCCTACCGTGACTACAGCTACAACGGCGAGGGACCACGCAAAGACTCCATTCAGAGCAAGGTGTATATCGACAAGCTTGACGGTCGTTGGCACGAATACATGATTTACCTGCCGCTCTACGACGGCATCAACTGGATGGAGATTGGTGTGGAGCCGAGCGCCGAAATCACGCAACCTAAGGTTAACAGTCCGCGCAAGGAGAAGAAGTTTGTCTTCTACGGCACCAGCATCATGCACGGCGGCTGCGCCTCACGCACCGGCATGGTGGCGACAAGCATACTGCAGCGCGACCTCGATGTGGAATGCGTGAACATAGGCGTGAGCGGTGAGGGAAAGATGGACAGCTGCATGGCACGCGCTATGGCGGCGATTCCTAATGTTGACGCCTATATCCTCGACCCCATCCCCAACTGCACCAAGCTTATGTGCGACACGGTGACCTACGGTTTTGTCAAGACGTTGCGTGACCTGCGCCCCGAAGTGCCCATCTTCATGGTCGAGGGACAGGAGTACAGCTACGAGCGCTTCAGCGGCTTCTACAGCCAGTACCTGCCCGAGAAGAACGAGGAGTATCACAAGAACTACCTCAAACTCAAAGCCGAGAACCCTCGCAACCTCTACTACATTGACCGCAAGAACCTATATGGTCCCGACTGCGAAGGCTCGGTTGACGGCATCCACCTCACCGACCTGGGCTTCTACTTCTACGCCCAAAAGCTGAAACCCTACCTGGAGGCCATCCTCAACGGGACTCCTGTGCCATTTCAAGACTAAGTGGCTAGGCTAGGAATGGCTAGGAAAAACTAGGAATAACTAGGAATAACTAAGACAAATTAAAGATTGACTTCTTAAGATTTCTTTTTTGACTCTTCTCAATTTTCTGAATCTTCTCAATTTTTTGAATCTTCTCAATTAAAAATATTATGAAAAAGATTATAATCTCATTCTTGCTGCTTGCTGGCTGTGCCACTGTGGCTTTGGCACAGATGCCGGCCGCCGTGCAGCGCAACCTGCCGTCTATCATCGAGAATTTCAACATCAATAAATCAAACGACAAGTTGGCGTTTTGGTATGCTATAAGCGATGTTGACGGTGACGGCATCAACGAGTTCTCGGTTGCCGACTACTCCAAGGAGTTTATTGCTTGCTACAAAGCCGATAAAGACGGCGCTCAACGCATACGCACGATACCTACCGGCAACATTGACTGGAAACAGCTGTTCTACATCTACAGCCAGGAGGGACGCGACGCAAGCCTCGACATCACACTCAAGCACCGCCCGCTATTCCTCAACGACATTAAAATCGCTAAGAACCGCTTTACTACCGACAACGAGACATGGCTCACCGAGGGTGTGGATGTGGGTAAGATGAAGCGCACCTACAACCGCATCATCTTCAAGCCACACATTGGCAACGCCAAATTTGTGAGCGAGAAAGCCACCGGCAGGAACGCTCTCTTCACCTTTGCCCTCGCCGACGCTGCAATGGCCAAGAAAATGTTCCGTGGCTACAGCGACTACCAAGCCACTCCATTTATCGTGCCAGAGGCATGGCTAAAAGACCATAACGTGCTAAACTACACCCGTTGGCTCAACGGTGAGAAAGAAAAGAGCGCCTCATCCGATGTCATCAGGCTTATCAACGGCTTTTATGGCAACAAGCGCGTCATCGCCACCAAGTGGCTTGCCTCCTGCCCCATCAACGAGCGGCACTTCTACATGGTGCTCTTCGCTCCTGAGAATGGCGTGGGGCTAATGTCGATGGTGTGCATCGCCGAGGGAGAAGTGGTGTCGGTTTATAACGACTGGATGGAACTTTCGCAAGACAATAAATATACACTGAGCGGGCTCGACTATGACAAGGAAATGTTCTTCTTTGCGCCACAAATCATGGCGATGGTGGCAACACCGGCAGGCCTTGAGCTATATGTGCGCTGGAACTCGCTCGAAGGCATGCACTACTCCATCTGGCGCGAGATGGACCAGAACTGGATACAAATCCAGGACGACTACCAGTACCTGCAAGCATGGTAGTTTTTTAAGTGATAAGTGTTAAGTTTTAAGTGTTAAGTATGCTAGAAATTCTAGACAATCTAGAAAAAAAACGATAAACGAAAATGTTACACAACGAAATCAACCGTCACATCGCTGCTGCGATGAAGAGCCGTGACGCCGACCGCCTCTACGTGCTCAAAATGATAAAAGCCAAGTTCCTTGAGTTCCAAACCAGCAAAGGCTACAACGAGGCCGACTTCAACGATGCCAAAGAAATCTCTATCATCCAAAAGATGGAGAAGTCGTGGAAAGAAGAAGCCGAACTCTTCGCTCAGGCTGGTCGCGACACCAGCGAGCTCAACAACCGCCTCAACATCCTTCAAGAGTTCCTGCCTAAAGAGCCCGAACTCGCCGATATTGTTGAGATGATAAAAGCCTCGGGCATCGAGCCACAGATGAAAAACATGCGCGCCATCCTCGCACACGTGCAGGCACAATGCCCCGCCGCCAGCGGCAAACTCGTGAGCGAAGCACTAAAACAGCTGCAATAATCAAGTTTTGTCAAACAATTACTTACAATTACAAACAATCATCATTTTGACGCAACAATATGGCGTCAAACAATTAGAAACGAAAATCACCCACAAGTGCCGAAAAAAAATTGTCTTGTACTCTTTTTCGGCACTTTTTTGCACTTTTTTGTGCCGGGTGTAATATTGTGTAATAAATTTCTTGCGGCATTTCTTGGCAATATCTACTTTTGCATCGTCCGGACAGACAACCCGATTGTTGAACTATTAAAAAATTAAGAAAATGAAAAAATTGATTTTAATGTCTATGTTGGCAGTTGTTTGCTTCATGACGGCGAGCGCACAGAAAACAGTTGTATCGCAGAGTAACCAGAATGTCTATGATGAGGTGGAAGTGATGCCGGAGTTTCCTGGCGGCGTAACAGCCATGTATGATTTTCTCTATGCCAATATTAATTATCCGAAAGATGCTATTAAACAAGATGTGGGCGGCAGGGTTATGGTCATGTTTGTGGTAGAAACCGACGGCAGCCTTTCTAATGTGAGAGTAGCGAGAAAAGTTTTTCCCTCGCTTGACGCCGAAGCCGTGAGAGTGGTGAAAACCATGCCCAAGTGGAAACCCGGAAAGGAAAAAGGGCGACCGGTGAGAGTAAACTACACAATTCCTATAGTATTCTCTATCAAGAAATGAGGAACATTTTATGTTTAATAATCCTTATTATCGTTGTGGGCTGCTCGCATGAGCAGTCCCACAACGAATTGTTGACTAAAGCCGAGCAGATTGTATTCACTCAGCCCGATTCGGTGGTGGGAATGCTGGCTCCAAAATGGAACGACACTTCGATGAGTGAGGCCGACCGCGCCCTCTATGGTCTCCTCTACACCGAAGCCCTTCATCGTAGCGGACTCTATATTGGCTCAGACTCGTTAATTAAGGTAAGCAGGGAGTATTTCGAGCGACATGGCGACGATGAACATCTTGCCCGAGCGCTGCTGCATCATGGGATTATCCTGTATCAACAGCAGAAGACCCGCGAGGGGATTCTGTCGATGAAACAAGCCGAGCAAATGTCTGGAAACCTGCATAAACCTGATTTTGACTGGTATCTCTATTCGGTGCTGGGCGACGTGAGCGACAATGTGGGCGACTACATCCTTACATTACGCTATTACAAGCAGGCATTGAAATCGGCTCAGCAAGTTGATAATAAGCAGTGGATAGTGCAGACACTTAACAACATCGCCACGACATTTGATGTGTTGGGTGAGAACGACAGTCTGAAATACTATTTAGAACAAGCCAAGCCTCTTGCTGACAGCACCCAGGGCGATGTACGAGCCAACTATCTTGTAAATAATGCCAGCTATCTAATGAAGACAGGAAAGAAAGAAGAGGCTAAACGTTTACTGACCGAATCAACGCACATTTCTCCAACCGACCGAGGGGACAAACTCCTGGCCGACATCTACGTGCAGGAAGGTGACACGGCATCGGCTATAATACAATGGTACAGGTTGACCACTTCTCTCTCGCCCGATGTCGCCATCCAGTCACACCAGCTGTTAATAGAACACATGAAAAGGCAAGTCGACACGGAGAATGTGGCAGAGTATAGCCAACGACTTAACGAGGTGTATCGCGGTCTTTACGAGCGCAAAGATGCTGCCGGCATCGTCGATATGATGACACAATATGATGAGCAGGTGAAAGAGCGCAAGCAATACAGGACAGTTATCGCCTTGCTTGCCGCCATCATATTCTTGATGATAGCGTCGGCTATTATAATATGGTACACTCGCCATCGCATCGATAAGCTCAATGCCCGCTTTGCCGAGAGTCAGCAGCAATATAATCTCACACGCTCCGAACTAACACAGATGCGACGACAGAAGGAACGTGAGCAACGCGAGAACTCCCTGCTGATGAAGGAGACTGTCTCACACCTGCATGCGTCGGCCAACAAAGGTCAACCCGCCGCCGATGAAGATGCCAACAAACTGGCGCAACTAGCTTATGCACAAAACCCCAAATTGCGTGAGTTGCTGTCATCACTAAACTCAAAAGAGCAGATGGTGTGCCTGCTCACTATACATAATTTCCTGCCCACCGAAATCGCGACGTTGACCATCTCCACTCCACAAGCCATCACCAACACCCGTGTGCGCCTGCTCAAGAAACTCTTTAACGAAACCGGTGGTGCCAAAGACTTCGATAATGCCATCAGACAAGTTATTTAACCCAGAAAACATTTTGCCAAACTTGTCAAACAAAGAAAAACGATGAAAAACACACTCACAAGTGCAGAAAAGTGTAAATCAACAACACTTTTCCGCAGTTAAAAGTGTAAATTATACCGCATTCGTTTCTCAATGCTCAACCTGCAGAGCAACGACGGGCTGCTCAGTTGTCCCGCACCACTGGCTCAATGGGCATGGAAGTGGATTTAATCAAGCCTTTTTTTCTTCTCATTGCGAAATTTTTCGTTACGAAATTTTTCGCAATGGGAGAAAATTGCTGAATTGAAAATTAAGAAAGCGCAGCACAATTATGCATTGTGCATTAGCGAAAGCATTTGGTCGATGACTGTGCGGTTGTTGCTCAGGCGGGGGATTTTGCGCTGGCCGCCGAGTTTGCCGGTCGAGGCGAGCCACTCATCGAAGAGTCCGCGCCTTGCCACCACCACCTCGGGGATGTCGAGGAAGATGCTTTGATAACGCTTGGCTTGGTAGTCGCCGTTTTCTTCCTGCAAGTGCTTGTCGAGCAGGGCGGCAAATTCGTCAAGACTTGCCGGCTCCTTCTCAAACTCGATAAGCCACTGGTGGCGCCCTTTACTCTTGTCGCCGGCATAGACTGGCGCGGCGGTGTAGTTGAGCACCTGCACCCCCGTCTCTTGCGAAGTGCGCGCTATCGCCTTCTCGGCGTTGTGTACCATCAGCTCCTCGCCAAAGGCGTTGATGAAGCTCTTGGTGCGCCCTGCGATGTTGATTTTCACTGGGTTGAGCTGCTCGATGTGTACTGTGTCGCCAATGCGGTAACGCCACAGTCCGTTGCAGGCGGTAATGATGAGCTCGTAGGTCTTGCCGGCCTCTATCTCCCAGATGGGCAGCACGTCGGGGTGGTCGCTGTCAATCTCGCTCAGCGGGATGAACTCGTAGAACACGCCCACGTCGAGCAGCAGCAGCATCGCCGTAGTGCTCCAGTCGCTCTGCGTGGCAAAGAAGCCCTCGCTGGCGTTGTAGGTGTTGAGGAAATGCATCTTGCTCATGTCGCACAAGCGCTCATACTGCTCACGGTAAGGCTCGAAGGCTATGCCACCGTGGAAGAACACCTCCAGATTGGGCCACACGTCGTGGATGCAGTCCTTGCCGGCGGCTCGCAGCACCTCTTTAATGACGGTCAGGAACCACGACGGCACACCGCTCAGGTTGGTGATGTTCTCGCCCTTGCTCGCCTCGACGAGCGCCGGCAGCTTCACCGCCCAGTCCTCGAGCAGTGCGATGCGCTTGCTGGGCACGCGGAACAGGTTGGCGATGGGGTTGATATTGTTGATAAGCGTTGCCGAGAGGTCGCCCACCCGGGTGCCGGGCTTGAGGTTCAGCTCGTTGGCAAACGACCCACCCAGTATCAGCGCCTTGCCAGCAAAGAGGCGGCTCTTGGGGTTGAGATTGAGGTAGTGCGACACCACATCGCTGGCGCCACGGTAGTGGTTCCACCGCAGCGATTCAACGGTGATAGGTATGTACTTGTGATTACCGTCGCTCGTGCCAGAGGACTGCGCGAAATTGTAGCACCGCCCGGTCCACAGCACATCTTTCTCGCCCTGCACCATGCGCATGATCTGCGGCTGCAGGTTCTCATAGCGGTATAGCGGCACACGGGTGGCAAACTCCTTATAGGTGCGGCAAGTGGAGAAGTCATACTTGCGGCCAAACCAAGTGAGAGCTGCCTTCTCAACGAGTTTCATCAACTGCTCCTGCTGCACGCTGTCGGCGTGGTCGATGTAACGAGCGTGCTCTTTCAGTCGAGAGAGCAGCCGCGGGCGGGCTATGTGTGTGAAATTGAGCAAAACGAAATTAAGTGTTAAGTTTTAAGTGTTAAGTGGAGGGTGTTACAATAGTTCTACAAAAAATAAAAACTACGGATTAATCTGATTTCTCTGATTTTTAATCTCCTGAAACATAAAACAATAAAAATTAATACAATCAGAAATTTCAGAAAAATGCGATTAAGCGAGTCAAAGCTTGAGCTTGCTAAAAGCCTTGCGAGCGTGAGCATTTTATCTAAAAATGCGATTAAGCGAGTCAATCAAGC
>CALGGO010000114.1 GCA_937916085.1 uncultured Prevotellaceae bacterium
TGATTGTTAAGACTATGCTACAATATTTAGTAATTCTGCTCGATGACACCAGCACAAGCTTCTGTCATTACAGTGTGAACAAAAAGGAGCGCAGGCTCATCTCGCTCGATGACCTGCGCCGTGGCATCCGCTTTGGCATGGTGGAGAACCTGATGATTCAGTTTGTCTATCCCGATTATACCTTGCCACAAGAGTATCTAGACGTGATTGACACCATCGACCACAGCAATATAAAGCCTTTTGCTGCTATTGACAGCGAGACCGATATTGTGGTGATTGACGACTGGGAATGCGATGCCGCCAAGCTTAAAGATTCAGTTGTTGTGCTACGCACCAATTGGAAGCAGTTCTATAAGAACCACAGTAAACTCAAAGGCTTGCTTAACGTAGTGCAGCGCCTAAACATAGTCATCACTGATTTGGAGCGGATGAGTGACAGCGACCGTGAGCAGTATAAAACCGTGCTTGACACTTTGAGCAAAGACTTGGAGACCCTGTATGTTGATGGCAAGTCGCCACAGTTCAATCTGCTCACCGACCGCATCATGCTCTCCGAGATGAATAACTGCAACGCAGGCGACACCACCATCACGCTCGCGCCAAACGGCAAGTTCTACATCTGCCCCGCGTTCTATTATGAGAACGAGGACAACGTGGGCGACCTCGACAATGGTCTCGACATCAAGAACAGGCAGCTATTCAAACTCAACCACGCCCCAATATGCCGCATGTGCGACGCTTGGCAGTGCCGACGCTGCGCATGGCTAAACCGCAAGACCACCCTCGAGGTCAACACCCCGAGTCATGAGCAGTGTGTAGCCGCCCATCTAGAGCGCAACGCTTCACGTGACTTGATGCTCTCGCTCCGAAGCAAGGGCACTTTCCTCCCCGACAAAGAAGAAATCAAAGAACTCACCTATCTCGACCCCTTCGAGATAGCGACACAATGGAAATAGTTTATTCAATGCATAATGCACAATTCATAATGCACAATGCTTAATCACCGCTGCTTCTGATAAACGAAATCCGTTCCACTTTCCACTTTCCACCAACAAACCATAAACGATAAACGGAATATGACACGCAAATTAGTAGGACAGGTTACTCCTGAAGAGAAAAACGAG
>CALGGO010000115.1 GCA_937916085.1 uncultured Prevotellaceae bacterium
AAACTTCTGATTATCAACTACAAAGTTACAAAACATCTCGCTATTTTGCAAATTATACCACTACTATTTTAGATAAAAAAAGACTAATTCCTTATCCCGAACTCGCGTTAATAAATTTGCGGTGAACTTAAATCGCAAACAATTATGATTGACACGACACAATTGACCCAATTAATCTCCGCTTTTAGAGTGGAGACTGAGAAGGAGTCTATCTCGCCTGAGACGGTGGGGGCACCCCTTCAATCGCTTTTTGGAAATGGAAAACAATGCTGACTAGAGTTTCTTAAAAACCGAAACTTGGTCAACAATATATAAGAGGATTGAATGAGAACCAATCTTTATAACCTTACGGAGCAGCGCAATGCCGAGAGCAAGGTGTCGATGATTTATTATGTAAAAAATTATTAAGCGAAGACGCTGTCTCCGCCTAATGTGATTAATTATCAATTACGTTAATGACCTGATTTTATATAGCCTTTGCCTTTGCACTTGCGGCAGGTGGCAAGGTCTATATCTTCCTTTGCTATGTTTTCGTTTTTTGTGCCGCCACATGTGGGACATAACGTGACTGGACGCAGATACCGCTGAGAAACCCAACCTTCTCTTTCGTCACCGCCCCATTCCAATGGACCACTAACTAAGCAAAATCCATTATTCTTCTGTCCACAATCCAGTAGCACATCACCTTTTGACAACTGGCGCTTGTGACCAAGTTCCTCATCCATAACGGGGTAATTAATTCCAGCTCCTGTGCGGATATTCACGTGATTGCCTGTACACACGTAGCCTTTCTGCTGTGCATAGGAAGTCATTACTGCCAATAAAGCAATAAATAAAAATGTCATTTTTTTCATAATTGAGTAAGTTTTATGGTTGGTATATGTTGCAAAGATAGGTAATTTTTCTCTTTTGCCAAAAATTTCAACACTTGAGAGAAAAATATTATATTTTCTTGTGGATTTCGTTTTGAGATAAAATGTTGCATAGCCTGCTAACGCCGTGCTTACGGCGCAATGCATCAACAACGCCCACGTGTCATTTGTCTCGCTTTTGCTCTTCTCGTTCTTGCGCGAGTTTTTTGCGGTAGGCTTCGAGATATTTGTGCATGCGATGCTTGCGCGCAGCCTCTTTGCGTGCTTTCTGCTTTAAGTAGTCGTTATGGTGGTTTTCTAAGTAGTTATCGGCCATTTTTTTAATGCAGAATGCTCAATTCAGAATGCAGAATTATAATTCACAATGGAAATTTCCGATCCCCGAACTCCGATCCTCGAATCACTCTTTTGAGAACGAGTCGCTGAAGAGGGTGCGGTTGAGGATTGAGCGGCCCAGGGTGAGTTCGTCGGTATATTCTATCTCGTTGCCCACGCTCACGCCACGTGCGAGGATGGTGATTTTCACGTCGGGGTAGGGTGCCAGTCGGCGGTAGATGTAGAAATTGGTGGTGTCGCCTTCCATAGTTGCGCTCAGTGCCAGGATTACCTCTTTCACTTCACCGCTCTTCACTCTCTGGGCAAGGCTCTCAATCTCGATGTCTTGCGGCCCTATGCCGTCCATGGGCGAGATTAGTCCTCCCAGCACATGATAAAGGCCGTGGTGCTGGCTGGTGTTCTCGATGCTCATCACGTCTTTCACGTTCTCCACCACGCACACCGTGCTGCGGTCGCGTGAGGGGTTGGCGCAGATGGGGCAGGTCTCGGTCTCGCTGATGTTGTGGCACACACGGCAGTAGCGTATCTCCTTGCGCAGCTTGATGATGCTCTCGCCAAAACGCGTGGCTACATCCTCGTTTTGCTTGAGCAGGTAGAGAACTAGCCTTAGTGCGGTCTTGCGCCCTATGCCTGGCAACTGCGCAAACTCGCTGACGGCATTTTCCAATAGTCTTGAAGCAAATTCTTGTTCCATGACTGCAAAGGTAATAAATAGTTTTCAGTTGTCAGTTATCAGTTGTCAGTTTTTAGCTTCTATGAGAGAAAAAAGGCAAACCGCCGTGAGCGATTTGCCTTTTTTGATTCCAACGAGAGTGGATGTGTTAGAATGTGAACTGCACGCGTGCCTGTCCAACGTGGAAGTTCTTGTCGTAGGGCAAGAAGTCCTTCTGAAGACGATGGAAGGTGTAGTCAAACATCAGTTGAACATACTTGTTGAAAGAGTAGTTCAAACCGAGAGTGAACGAGTTCACTTTACCGCCACCCACACTGCTGCTGGCGTAGGGCCAGTCTTCCATGTAGCCGTTGGGATAGTACTGGTTGCGGCCTACAGCATAGTACTCGCCGTCGTTCACGTCGTTGAGGCTAGTGTAGTTGTAGCGTGCCACGATTTCAAGAGCCTTGCCGCTGAGACCTCCCAGGAGACCCTCGCTGAGGTTGTACTTGTAGGGGTTGCCAAAGATGAGGACACCTGCCTCAACATAACCGCCGTGGAAACTGTCGCTGCGGATAGGGTTGGCAGCAAGCCACCAGTCGTAAGATCCCCAAGTGTCGATGTTGTTGTTGCTAGCCTCCCACAGGGTGTTGCTGTCGCGTTTCTTGTTGGTGTGCTTGTACATGTACTCGCCACGCAGGAAGAAGCGGTTGTTGTGGTAGAGCAACTCAGCGCCCAGGTCAACACTGTTGTCAATCCAGGGAAGTTCGCAAGAAACGAACTGCTCGTCCTCATCAACATAAGTCTCAAGGCTCTGACCCAGATATAGGGTCTTCTTGAGAACGTTGTTGGTGGTCACGCCACCGCCAAAGCGTTCATAGCGTGCATTAACACCAATGTGGAGGGTCTGGTTGTCGTCGATGATTGGGCGAACCAAGTAACGACCGGCAACGGTGATGCCGTTGAAGCCCGACTCGATCTTGTTGTAGGCATTCTCGGTGAATACACCTTGATAGGCCATGAACTTCTCGCTGTTGTACTTGTAGCTGATACCCAGCTCACGGCCTTCGCCAAGAGCGTTGGAGCTACCAGGACGAGAGATGAAGTGATAACTACCGAGTGAGGTGTTGCGCGCCATTGTTCCGGCTGGGTCGTTGTAGTAACCCACCTTGATTGAATGTGCGTCGCCGTTCTCGGTGTGCTTAGTGTATTGCAGGAAGATGTTCTTTTGAGAGAATTTTCCCTTGCCAAAGCCAAAGTCGGCATAGAAATACCAGTCCTTGTAGCTCATCGAGGTGCGGATGCGTGCATCGGTGATAGCTGCACCGCTCTGCAATGGAGTGAAATCGGAGTGGTAATAGGCGGCGTCGGCCATCATGCGCGCACCAATAGTGAAGTGCACGTCCTTCTCGTTGTTGTCAACCCTTAATGTGGGATCGGTGTCGAAATCCTGTGCGTTGGCAGCCAGCGCAAAAATCGCCAAAGCAAAGATTAAAAAATATTTTTTCATATCTATTTATGTTCTAAAGATTAATAAAAACTGATTTTTTTCTGTTTTGAGCGATTTTATCAATATCCCAGACGAACGAGAGTAGCCTCAACATCGGGAACAACAGAAGGTGCTTGAGAGTTGTCATACTTCTGGCCAGGATGGAATGGGTTGGGAAGGTTGGCATTGCAACGGAAGCCATTCTCAATCATGTAGCGCAGCGAGATCTCAGAGCGGTTGGTGAAGAATCCGTCCATATATACTGGCACGCTCTTGCTGCCGGTGAAGTTGGTGTAGGCAGTGGCGGGCACTGTCACTTGCAGCACGTCGTCAAACATGGTGGTGTTGCCCTGTCCGTAGTAGTCGGTGTAGAAACCCATGTACTTCGACATTTGAGCATAAGAGTCAAATGAGTATGGGTGGTTGTACATGCCCGACTTGCGAATCATGTAGGCCTGCCAGGGCTGGTTCATCTCGGGATAGTTGTTGGGAGCGCCACTGATGGCGGGACCGATGATGTGTGCGCCGTAATCCTGTCCGTAGCGGATGAAGTCGGCATAACCGGTTGGAGTGTCGTAAGCGATGTCGGTTGCATAGGGGGGATCGCTGATCCAGAGGAGGAAGCACATAGGCACTTTGCCCTTGAATACGTCGTAGGCGCGATGCAGAGCGTCGAACGAGAAGGTTTGAAGAATAACCTTACCATTGGTGTTACCTACGTTAACCTTGCCTGATTTGTAGAACTGGGTGTCGCTCGATGGGTTGGTGATGATGTTCCATCCGCACTCGGCGAGCACGTTATAAACGCGCACCTCCATGTCTTTGGGGTTGAGCCAGCTCTCTTTGAACTCGATGTAGATGCCAGGACGGTTACCAGTGTCCTGCTCGTCGGCAACATAAGCGTTGGCGAAGTCATACTCCACGAAGTCCATGTACTTGGCGGCATAGCTGTAAGCAACATTGGGGTCATCGCATTTAACAGTCTTCTTCTCGCTGTTGTAAATCTGCTCAAGGGTCATGTTTTTGTATTTGTCCTTGATTTTGTAAGGAAGAATGCGCACGCCGTTGGCATCACGTTTGAGCTTCTTGCCTTCGGCAAAGGCAATCTGGTCTTGGATAGCCGACACATAGAGGCCATTGCTGTAAACTAAGCCGTCTTTTGTGCTGTTGATGTGGCCAAGCTGAGTGGCGGCATAAGCGTCGCGGCCCTGCTCTTGTGTGTCGCTGGCACGGTTAAACCATTCGCCCGAGTCGAGCATGAGGAGCTCGGCATAGTAATACGACATAGTGTAGTAAGTACGGAAATCGTTCACGTCGCGCTGATATTGAGCCTCAATATCGGCCTCGCTAAAGTGCTGAGTGCCGTCGCTGTTCTTGAACGAGCGGTAGAACGCCTTGCGCACTTCGGTGGGCACATAGTCAGAGAACATGCTCTGAATGTTGGTGGTACGCTTTACGTTCTCGTCGTGGTTGGCAAGCACGACACCGTCTTTGGTAGCCTGCATGTCACTCTCAAGGTAGTCGGCGCCCATCTCACGAGCCCAACGCCAAGAAGCTTCGGTCTCTTCGGGGGTCCAATAGATCGAGCCACGGTGTGCTGCGACAGCATACAGGGGCACATAGTCACGCACCTTTGCCATGTCGGCAGTCAGTTGAGAAACCTCAATTCTGCGGGCATCGGTGTTCTCATTGGTGAACTGCTGCTCGTCGGAGCAAGAAGTTGCCAGGGAAGCGAGCAATAAGCCAGCAACGCCTAATCTAATGAAATTTTTAATCATAAGTTTGATTGCTTTGTTGGTTAATATAAATATTAATTAGTATTATTCTTCGGTTTTCTCTTCGGTGCCCTCTTCCTTTTTGGGAAGGTGCTCGCCCTTGCGGTCGGCAACGAGGTATTGCTCCTCTTTGTAGGTCATTGCCATGAACAAGATTGCGAGCAAGCAGGCTATGATTATAAGCAAGAAATAGTAGGTGAAGTTGTAACTGCCGTCAGCACCCTTTGCCATCTTCAGCACGTAGCCGAGAACGGTGTTGGCAAGAATACTGGTACCAAGCACATAACCCATGAAGCCAGTGAGGCCGGCAGCAGTGCCTGCTGCATTCTTTGGAGCAAGGTCTAGGGCTTGCACGCCAATGAGCATTACTGGTCCGTAAATAAGGAAGCCAATGGCAATCAGGCAAGCTACAACAATATAGAAGTGGTTCACAAATTGCCAATAGACAACTATCACTGCGATAATAATTGCCATAAACAGCATGGTGGGCAAAGCGCGACGGCCATTGAATACCTTGTCGCTAAGCCAGCCACAGAAGATGGTGCCTGGGATTGCTGCAAACTCAAAAGCGAAGTATGCCCATCCGGCGCTCTTCAGGTCGGCACCCTGCGTGTCGAGAATCTTGGGAGCCCAGTCAAGGCATCCGTAGCGCACCATGTAGATAAAGGAGTTGGCAAGTGCGATGTACCACAAGAATTTGTTGGAGAGAACGGTCTTGAATATCTCCTTGATACCCAGAGTTTGCTCGCTCTTCTTCTCATCATAGTTCTTAGATGCTGAGCCGCTCCATTTCTCGATGGAGGGAAGACCACACGATTGTGGGGTGTCGCGAATCAAGCAGTAGGCGATAATCGCGATGAGGATAGCTACAGCAGCGGGGAAGGCATAAGTGCCGATGAGGAAGTACATCTTCTCGTCGTTGCCATAGAACCAGCTGCCAAACCATGCGGCGCCATAGGCTGCCATAGGACCAACGAGAGCGCCACCCACGTTGTGGGCGCAGTTCCACACGCTCATCCAGGTGCCACGTTCTTTGATAGAGAACCACCGTGTCATCACACGTCCGCACGGAGGCCATCCCATACCTTGGAACCATCCAACCATGAAGTTGAACACGCCCATCAAAGTGACAGCGAGTCCTTTGTTCTCAGGACCAATAGCCACTACTGGCACAATCATGAACATCATTGCCACAGCCGACAATATGAGTCCAAGAGGAAGGAAACGACGAGCATTGCTGCGGTCGCTCACGCTTGCCATCACAAACTTTGAGAAGCCATAAGCAAGAGCGTTCATTGCCATAGCACCACCAAGCATCGCCTCGTCAAAACCAAGTACGCCAAGTGGGGCTACTGCCATCGATAAGTTCTTTCTCACAAGATAGAAGCCGGCGTATCCAATGAAGATACCAATGAACACCTGCCACCTTAATCGGCGGTATTCGGCATCGGCCTCAGGTCCTGTTCGTTCCGGCTTATAAGCCGGAGGAGCTAAAAAATTACCCATTTTGTTTAATCGATTAATTTTAAAAGGTTAATATTATATTTTATTTCACATTTATATTTTAAGAACGTTTTTGATTTCTAAGCTCTCCCTCTAAGATAGAGGGGGGTGGGGGGAGAATGAAAAAGTTCAAATATTGTTCAATTCTCGTGTTTTCTCCACGTCGAGCGCCTCGGCGATGATTGAGACGGGGTTCATCACTGGTGTGCCTGTTGACATCTCTATTTGCCACTTGCAGGTCTCGCAGTCGGTTGCCACGCAGTCGGGGCTTACTTCCTTGATTTGGTCAAAGAGTCCCTTGCCAATGGCCTGCGAGCGTTCGTAGTTCTCTTTCTTGAAGCCGTAGGTGCCACTGATGCCGCAGCATTGCGACTCGAGCATCATGAAGTCGATGCCAGGAATCATGCGTAGCAGTCGTGTGCTGTAGGGCACCCATCCCATGCGCTCCATGTGGCATGCGCTGTGATAAGCCACGCGTTTGTGATAGTCGTCGCGGAAGGCGAGTTTTATCTCTCCTTTCTCAATGAGCTGGTACAAGAACCGTGTGGCGAGGCTGATGCTGTCGCGCACGTCATGGTTGTCGATGCCTAGCAGGTGGTCATACTCGTCGCGCATGGTGAAGGTGCATGTAGAGCTTGTGGTTAGCACTTGATGACCCTTCTCTATGGCTTTGCGCATCGAGGTCATGTTCACCTCTCCTTGGCGTTTTGCCTGCTTGGGCATGCCGTTGGCGATAAGTGCCACACCGCAGCATTTCTCCTTCTCGAGCAAGTGCACTCCATAGCCCACAGTGTTCATCACCTTGACGAAGTCTATGCCCAGTTGCGGGTAGTTGTAGTTCACATAGCATCCGTGGAAGTAGCTCACGTGCTTGTTGAACTTATCCTGCTCCGAGGCAGCGTTTTTCTTGAACCAAGACTCAAACTTGCGGCTTGAGTAGTCGGGGAAGGTGCGGTGCTTGTCGATTGCCATCACCCCATGCAGCACGGCCTTCATGGGCTTGAGTTTGAGGATGGGGTTGGCGATTGCGGCAAATGGTGACGCCATAGTTCCCACAAAGTCGGTGTTGGCGAGCATCATGTCGCGCAGTTTTGGGCGATGGGTGTTGTACTTGATGCGTGCCGCCTGGATGATGTCGCCAATGTGAACATCGTTGGGACATGCCACCTCGCATCGCTTGCAGTTGAGGCACATATTGAGAGCATCGTCAAAGAACTCCTTGTTCTTGATGCGATAGCGCTCAGCGTCGGGACCTGCCTGTTTGGGTCCAGGATATTCGGGAGTCACCGCCGATACAGGGCAATAGACGGTGCAGATAGAGCATTTCAAGCACTGTTCAAAGTTGTTGACGCTCACGTTTTGTGTCTGTGTTTCGTTTGCCATAATCGTCGGTGTTATTTGATGAGGTTATTTGCTACTTGTAAAGCGGTGAGCATATCTACGCCAGCAGCGTCGAGGCGCTTGATGCTGTTGTTGCCGCTCAGGATGGAGCCAATGGCATAGAGGTTGCTGATGGTAGAGCCGTTGCGCATGCAACGCAGCTTCTCGTCGGTCTTGACTCCCATCTCCATATAGGGCTGGGCATCGGTGACATCGATTTTCGCCCATGTCTTGCGGTCAAGCCCAAGGTCATCAACATCCACGCCTAAAGCTGGCTCATACACACGGTTGTAGTCGGCTCTTAGGCCTCGGCTCATGAACGAACCCGTCGCAAGGATGAAATTGTCGGCTTCGAGCACGGTGCCGTCAAGTTTGGCGGTTTTCACGCCCTTGAGGATGTTGTCTTCAAACGTTCCTTCAGTAACTTGGTCGCCAGTGAAGAATGTGCCGCCCAGAGCTGTGAAGCGCTTGCGCAGCATGGTCTGCATCCTCACGCCGGGAACCGATGGCGGCAGCGTGGCGACATATTGTGCCGGAACTTTTATGAGCTTGAGCAGTTGCTGGCTTTTGTCGCTATTGGTCACTCCAAGCACTGCGGGCAGCAGCACCATGTCGTAATCCTCGCCGGCAACCTTGTACACCTCTTCGGCAAGTTTCACGAGCAAGTCGTTGCTCTCTATCACTTTCGCGATGTTTGTGGAACGCATCTCGGTTGGGCTCTGACGGAGCTTTTGGAGCTCGGTCAGGGTAACAGCTTTCACATCTACTTCCACGCCCTTGTCGCGCAGCCCTGCTGCGAGGAACTTGGTGGGGAAGTCGAGGAAGTTTACAATATTCACTAGTGCCACTTTGCGCCAGGGCATGTGGTCGGGGTCCTCAATGGTAGCCATGCCTTCCATGCTCAACCACGTGGGCATCAACCCGCCAATGGGGGTGATGCGCCAGTGGTTGGATGTTGCATTGCCAGTAGTGGCGATTCCTGCTCTCTCGAGTAGTTGTTTCGCCACACCAGCCAAACTTGACACGTCTTCGAGTTTATTATATTGATGTTTACTGTTGAGTGCTTTAATGGCATCGAGGGGCTTATACACGTCGTTGCCCTTCTCGTCGCAGCCGAGCAGGTCGAGCGAGCCGCTGCCAAAGTGCATAGAGCTTTGTCCTGCGCTCACAAGAGCCACGTCTTTGCCAGCCTCGGCAAGAGCTATGCCTGCGGTGAGACCACTGAGGCCCCCACCTATTATTATAATGTCAAATTTCATAGTATTCTACCCTCCTTTCATTGGCTAGTTTATCAACGCCCAGTAGGCTCTGATATATTGTTGCAGTGAGCTGGGCTTCGGCAAGGTTGTCGCCCCAGGCTACGGGTTGCATGCCTTTCCAGCGCTCGTTAATGAAGCCGTTAAGGTCGTTGATGGCTTTCTGCGCGCTATCCTCATCGCTGCACATCACCCCTGCCGCACGGCAAGCGCAGAGCTCGCCCTGACAGGTGCCCATGCCCACTCGAGTGCGTCGGCGCAGGTTGATGAGGTTGTGGACATGGAGCTTGGTGACGGCATATCTCACTTCTCCCACGCTCACGCCCTCACATTCGCACACCAGCGCGTCGCTAGCCGCTTCGCCGCGCTCAATGGTGTCGTTGAGGGTGCCGTGACGCCCTTGTGCCGCCTTTTGTGAGAAACTGAATCTTTTTGTCTCTCCTTTAGGTTCGCTTCCTGGCAGTGGGGTAGTGGCAGTCTCACAACCTTTGTTGATGTTGAGCTTTTGGCACACGAGGTCGGTGACCTCTTGGGCCATGAGTCGGTAGGTCATCATCTTGCCACCAGTGATGGTGATGAAGCCGGCGAGACCGTCGCGCTTCTCGTGGTCGAGAGTGACAATGCCGCGGCTGATGTTGCGTCCGCTTGGGTCATCATCATTTGCCACTAGAGGTCGCACTCCGGCATAGCCCCTGAGGATGCGTGTTGAGCCCAGCGATGGTGCCAGTTTCATTCCCTCGGCGAGCAGATCTTCAACCTCTTCGGGAGTTACCCGCATGTCGTCACATTCCTCAATGGGAATGCGGAGGCTGGTGGTGCCAATGACGCACACTGCATCGTCGGGGACGAGGATGTCGGCGTTTGCCGGCTTGCGGCAACGGTTAATCACCATGTTATTGACGCGGTGTCCGAAAATCAGCAACGACCCCTTGGCTGGGAACATATTGATTTTCACACCAGCCATCTGCGCTATTAATGCTCCCCAGATGCCGGCAGCATTGACGGTGACAGAGGCATAGACGTCGAGAGTCTCGCCGTTGTGGTTGTTGCGAAGCTTCACGCCCACCATTCTGTCTTGCTCGATGATTATGTCAATCACCTCGTGATAAACAAGAACCTCGGCGCCATGTAGCTGGGCGTCGAGAACGTTGGCCATTGTCAGTCTGAAGGGGTCGATGGAGGCATCAGGAACCTTGACAGCACCAATGAGTTCGGGGTTTACCGAAGGCTCCATGAGAATTGCCTGCTTAGGGTCGATGATTTCGGCACTGATTCCCGCCTCGGTACACTTTTGCACAAATGTGGCTTGGAAGTTGATGTCGTCTTCGGGCAGGGTGATAAACAGTCCGTCGGTTTCCTCCACGCAGTGCTGAGCGATTTTTCGCAGAATCATGTTCTCCTGAATACACTCTTTAGCACTCTCGTGGTCGGTGACAGCATATCGGGCACCGCTGTGCATCAGTCCATGATTGCGTCCGGTGGCTCCTGTCGAGAAGTCGTGCCTCTCAACCAATAGCACCTTGAGTCCTCGCATGGCGCAGTCGCGTGCAGTTCCTGCTCCTGTGATTCCTCCGCCAATCACAATCACGTCGTAATGATTGTTGTTTACTGTAGTCATTTATGTTATAATTGAAGTTATAGGTTCCGTCAATGGATGGTGGGTTTCGCATCTGTGGAGTAAACAATAAAAATGGTCTTTAAATGCGTATGAAAAAATTTCGAAACGCAACCGTTGTTATTTTATTCCGCAACAAAATTAGACATGTATTTTTAAATAACAAAATTTTTTGCTGTTTTTTTCAATGAAAAATGCATTTTTTTCTCTCAAAAAGAAAAAAATGTGCTTTTAAGCACTGTTTTTTGCTTATTTGATATATGATTTATCAATAAAATCAACAAAATATGTTTCTTTTGAAAAAAAATCAAAAAAATTTGTTTCTTTTACAAGAATATACTACTTTTGCATCGAAACTAATACGAAAGTTTGAAAATCGTATAAGGACATTTAGGAATTTATAGACACCTTATATTAATAAAAAAGTCATGATAAAGAAAAAACGCCAAGCACAAATTATGGAGGTGCTGCTAAAGGAGGAATCGATTGCTGTCACCGACCTTGCCGAGTTGCTCGATGTGTCGCAGGTGACAATAAGGAAAGACCTCACTGAGCTCGAGCAAGCCAATAAGCTTTACCGCAGTCATGGCAAGGCCATCATCATTAATCCTTTCACATTTAACCGTTCGGTAAACGAGAAGGAGAAAATCGCTGTGGAGCAGAAGGAGGCGATAGGTCGCGAAGCTGCCAAGCTTATCGACAAAGATGACTCTATCATCATTGCTTCGGGAACTACGATTCATGCCCTGGCGAGAAACATCAAGCCCAAGCACCGACTCACGGTGGTGAGCGCTTCGCTGCCAGCGAGCGACATCCTCTCACAAGACGAGAACAACGACATCATCCAGCTGGGTGGCATGGTGCGACACAGCAGCCTCTCGGTGGTGGGACAGTATAGCAGGCAGATTCTTGAGAATTGTTCGTTCTCCAAACTTTTCATAGGTGTTGATGGCATAGATTTTGACTTTGGCTTCACGACAACCGACATGCGCGAGGCGGAGCTAAACCAGCAGATGATGCGTGCGGCTCAAAAAGTGATTGTGCTTGCCGACTCAAGCAAGTTTGGCAAACGCGGTTTCGCCAAAATAGGCAACATCGATGACATCGACCTTATCATCACCGACGCAGGAGTGAGCGCCAACGTCATCAACCAAATCAACGACCACGGCATCGACTACATCATCGCAGAGTAATAAGCAAACAAGCTGACAAGGCAATAGTTGTTTCTGGCCGTTTGATACAGCAACCCCCACGCAGCAAGGATCGGCTTTGCCGAGAACCTTTAGCTCGACGAGAGCATGAAGCCAAGTCGCACAAAGTGCGGTGGCGTTGGCGAAGCCATCATGCTTGACTCAAATTGAACAAAATTTTAAAGTAAAATTATCCAAAATTTTTAATAAAATGCTCACGCTCGCAAGGCTTTGTGCAAGCACAAGCTTTGGATAAATTAGGCTGCGGTTCAGAAATCCCAAACAAGTTTGGCTTTCATTCACCTTGCACTAATTTTGACTCGCTTAATCGCATTTTTGTTAGATTTTTTGTTTCAATTTTGTTGAATTTCCACGCGAAGCGTGTTAAATGAGCCCTCAATGCAATTATGTGCCTGTTGTTTCTCGTCGTTTCTGGTCCTTTGATTATTAACTTGTCTCGTCAGCAAAAAATCGTTTACCGCGAAGTGCTACTTAAAAAACTTAAAAACCGGCAAGATATTTTTGTCGGTTTTGAGTTTTTTTGTACTTTTGAAAACTTGATTATAAGTTAACGTAAATTGTTTTATTAAATACTTACCTTTATGGAGAACGAGAACGTAATTATCCCGAGTGAATATGCCGACATTTGTCCTATCCAGGACAAGGATTTCCACAATGAGATGTCGATATTGGTCAATGAGCCGATGTTTAAGCAGATTGCGCAGATTGTCATGCCTCAGTACAACTACACTCAGCTTAAAATGTTGCTGTTGAGCCTGAATTCAAAATATGACCTGCAAACCAAGGTGATGAAACCGTTTATTGACGGCTTGCTCGCCAAGACGTCGAAGGGTCTCACCGCCAGTGGTCTTGAGAATTTGGTCAAGGACGTGCCTAACACCTTCATCACCAACCACCGCGACATCGTGCTTGACTCGGCGCTGCTGAGCTACCTGATGCTTGAGAACGGCATGGACAGCTGTGAGATTGCTATTGGCAATAACCTGCTGATTTACAACTGGATTACTAAGCTGGTAAGGCTCAACAAATGCTTTATTGTGAAGCGTAACCTGGGTCGCTTGCAGACTATGGCTGCCGCCCTTCAGCTCTCGGCATATATGCACTTTGTGCTGAAAGAGAAGAATGGCTCTATATGGATTGCTCAGCGTGAGGGCCGCTGCAAAGACAGCAACGACCGCACTCAAGAGAGCCTCATCAAGATGCTTACTTACGGCAACCGCGACGTGCCGTTTGTTGAGAGCCTCAAAGAGCTCAATATCGCCCCGATAGCGCTTGCCTATGAGTACGACCCGAACGACCGCCTCAAGGCGCGCGAATACCTGCTCAAGAGCAAGAACCCCAACTTCAAGAAGACTCAGGAAGACGATCTTATCAGCATGAAGACCGGTATCGCCGAGTTCAAGGGAGAGATTCACTACTCGTTTGCTCCATGCATCAACGACAAGCTTGACCGCATCCCCGCCGACCTTGACCGTCTGCTCACCGTTCAGCGCATCTGCTGCATCATAGACCATGAGATTCATGCCAACTACAAAATCTTCAAGACCAATTACATGGCTCATGACATGCTGTTTGAGAACAATGATTTTGCCGAGCACTACACCGCCGAGGAGGCGAAGATTTTCAACGACTATCTCAATGGTCAGCTCGACAAGATTACCGACATTCAAGTGAGCGACAGCGACCGCAACTATATGTTCAAATATATGTTGCAGATGTACAGCAACCCGCTAACAAATCACATTGAGGCAGTGGGATAATTGTTTAATGCAGAATGCAGAATGCACAATGTATAATGCAGAATTTCACTCCTTTTGCTCCTTTAAATCCTTGTAACTTCTTTACTATATAATGACAATCCAATGGTTTCCGCTTATTGCGCTGCTTGTCGTTAACTTTGGTCTTGACTTGTGGCTGTTCCGCAAGTTCCGGCGCGACAAGAAGTTGCCGCGCCTCAAGAGTGGCGCTCATGCCGTGCTCTCGCTGGTGCTGCTGGCGATGATGGTAGTGGCGATTTCTATCCCCCGCCACACTTGCGACAACAGCACATTTGTCGCTGTCATGTGGATGCTCTACCTTTACTACGCCTTTTATGTGCCCCGCTACTTGGCGGCTGTGGTGTGGATGCCCACTCACCTAAAGAAGAGTGGAGAACGCACCCGCAAGATAGGTGGCATAGCGGCTACTACGCTCGGTGTGCTGGTGTTTGTCTATATGCTGGTGGGATTGTTTGTCGTTCCTTATCATGTGAATGTGGAGCGTGTGGAGCTGGAGTTTGAGAACCTGCCCGAGGAGTTTGACGGCTACCGCATAGTTCAGTTCAGCGACACTCACCTTGGCACCTATAATGGCGGCAAGACTGAATTCATTCAGGAGTGGGTTGACAGTATCAACGCTCTGAAGCCCGACATGATTTGCTTTACTGGCGACCTTGTGAGCCGTCGCACCGACGAGGCGTTACCCTATAAGAAGATTCTCTCCACGCTACATGCCCCCGATGGTGTGGTGTCGGTTCTTGGCAATCACGATGAAGGGCACTATTTTGACTGGTCGAGTGAGCAGGAGCGACTTGCCGACTGCAAAGCACTTATCGACCTGCAAAAGGCGATGGGGTGGAAATTGCTCATCAACGACAATATCATCTTGAAGCGCGACAGCAGTGAGATAGCAGTGGTGGGCACCAAGTGCTTCTGTGGATGGCCCTTCCCCAGATGGGGAAACCTCGACACCGCCTACGTGGACTACGATACCAGCAATAGGTTTGTCGTGATGCTGCAACACAGCCCCGACGAGTGGAAGCTAGATAGGGCTTACCAGAAACGTGTGACGATGCTGCGCTTGTGCGACAAGGTCGATTTGATGCTGGCAGGTCACACTCACGCTATGCAGTGCATGGCGACACTCTTTGGTCACAAATTCTCGCCAGCATGCTTTAATAATGAGTTTTGGGGTGGTCTCTATGCCGAAGGCGACCACAAGCTCTATGTGAACATAGGCGTTGGCATGGTGGGCATGCCAGCCCGATTGGGCACTGCTTATCCTGAAATAACCCTCATCACCCTCAAGAAACGAGGAGAATGTGTCGTGAATAATAAAGGCAAGAGGATAAGGGACTAAGTTTTAAGTGTTAAGTGTAAAGTTTTGGAGGTTCTATAATCTCTAGAAAATCTAGAATTTCTAGATAATCTAAAAAAACTAAAAATTCACATCTATAATATATTATGGCCGATAAAATTTCAACTCTTATATCTCAAGAGCTTGACTTGCCGCTTAATCAGGTGTCGAGCACTGTGAGTCTGCTACGCGAAGACAACTCCATTCCTTTCATCAGCCGCTACCGCAAGGAGCAGACCGGCAACCTCGACGAGACACAAATCCAGTCGATTGACGCGCGCATGGCTTATTACGACGAGCTTCAGAAGCGCAAATCAACCATACTGAAAACCATAGAGGCGCAAGAACAGCTCACCGATGAACTCTCAAACCGCATTCTAAACTGCTGGGACGCTACCGAGCTTGAGGACATATACCTGCCCTACAAACCCAAGCGCCGCACCCGTGCCCAAATGGCGCGCGAGAAGGGTCTGGAGCCGCTCGCCAAGATGATTATGGCGCAAAAGGGCGGTGACGTGAGCCAGATGGCGGCAAAATTCGTGGATGGCGACAAGGTGCCTAATGCCGACGAGGCGATTGACGGCGCTCTCGACATCATCGCCGAGTGGGTGAACGAGAACCAAGCGGTGCGCAACAGCGTGCGCCGCTCGTTCCGCTACGATGCCGTACTCAACTGCAGCGTGGTGAAAGGCAAGGAGATAGAGGGTCGCAACTATGAGTTCTACTACGACTTTTCCAAGCCGTTGAAATATATCTCGTCGCATCAGCTGCTCGCCATCCGTCGTGGCGAGAAGGAGGGATTTCTCAAAGTGAGTATCGACATCAACAACGGCCGTGCCGTCGATAACGTGTGCCGCATTGTGGTGCGTGGCAAGGGCGAGACGTCGCAGCTTGTGGAGGAGGCTGCCGAGGACAGCTTCGACCGACTCATCAAGCCGTCGATAGAGAACGAGTTTGCCGCCCTCTCCAAGGAGCGTGCCGATGCCGAGGCTATTGAGATGTTTGCCCAGAACGTGCGCCAGCTGCTCTTTGCTCCGCCGCTTGGCCACAAGCGCATTCTCGCCGTTGATCCCGGCTTCCGCACGGGCTGCAAGGTGGTGTGCCTTGACGAGAACGGCAACCTGCTGCACAACGACGTGATATATCCCACCGCTCCAAACTACGACATCGAGGGCGCAACCAAGAAGATTCACAACCTTGTGGAGACCTACAAGATTGATGCCATAGCGCTTGGCAACGGCACCGCGAGCCGCGAGACCGAGAAATTCCTGAAGCGCATTCGCTACCGCCGCGATGTCAATGTGTTTGTCGTGAGCGAGAATGGCGCGTCGATTTACAGTGCCAGCAAGATTGCCCGCGACGAGTTCCCCGACAAGGATGTGACCGTGCGTGGTGCCGTGTCGATAGGTCGCCGACTACTCGACCCGCTTGCCGAACTGGTGAAAATCGACCCCAAGTCGATAGGAGTGGGGCAGTACCAGCACGACGTGGATCAGGCCAAGCTAAAAGAGGCACTCAACTACACCGTTGAGAGCTGTGTCAATAGCGTGGGCGTGAACCTCAACACCGCCAGTAAGGAGCTGCTCACCTATGTCTCGGGGCTTGGACCCACGCTGGCGCAGAACATCGTGAACTACCGTGCCGAGAATGGCGATTTCCATTCCCGTGAGGAGTTGCTCAAAGTGCCCAAACTCGGTCCCAAGACCTTCACCCAGGCGGCAGGCTTCCTGCGAGTGCCCGAGAGCGACAACCCTCTCGACAACAGCGCCGTGCATCCCGAGCGCTACGCCCTTGTGACCAAGATGGCGCGCGACTGCAACTGCACCGTGGCAGAGCTTATCAAGGACAAGGAGAAGCGCAACCTCATCGACATCAAGCGATACGTCTCGCACGATGTGGGAGAACCCACGTTGATTGACATTATGAAGGAGCTGGAGAAGCCGGGGCGTGACCCGCGAAGCGAGGTCAAGGCGATGGAGTTTGACGAGAGCGTACACGAAATAACAGATCTCAAGCCCGGCATGGAGCTGCCCGGAATTATCACCAACATTACCCAGTTTGGAGCCTTCGTAGATATAGGAGTGCATAAAGAGGGGCTCGTTCATGTGTCGCAGCTCAGCGACAAGCGGGTGGAGAACCCTGCCAAGGCGGTGAAGCTCAACCAGCACGTGAGGGTGCGCGTGGTGAGCATCGACCTCGAGCGCAAGCGCATCGCCCTCTCAATGAAAGGCGTGCAGCAGCCAAGATGACAAGAGAATGCGCTTCGCGCGATTAGAGATTAGTTGCGCTTTGGCGCGATTAGCGATTAGTGAGAGCAGTCCGCTCCCTGATAATCCAGAACTTTTTTCGAAAAAAAAGTATTTTTCTTTTTTCATTAAAAAATAATCACTACCTTTATAGCAAATTTCTAATTAACACTAGTTTTTTTCTAAATCATAAAAACCAATATCATCATGCCAAAGACCATTACTTTCAATGAGCTTCGCCGCATCAAGGCTAGCCTGCCCGAAGGCTCTACCCACGAGATTGCCGAGAAATTGAACCTTAGTGTTCAAACAGTGAGAAACTACTTTGGCGGGTCAAACTATGACTTCGGCATACACATGGGAGTCCACGTTGAGCCAGGCCCCGACGGAGGCATCGTTGTTCTCGACGACCCAACTATCCTCGACATGGCACTCGACATCCTCGACAAGCAAAAGCTCAAAGAACAAGTCTAGACAACTGGAACTGCCAGTAAAACGACATGGAATCCCCACCCACAAGTGAAGATTCCATGTTTTTTGTTTTAGCTAACGAGCAAACGAGGCAAGTGTATATCGTTTTTCGAGGATCGAGCACTCTAAACACTAAACTCTAACCTCTAAACTGTGCGAAGCACATTTCGTTTATCATTTGAAAAGCCCCAGAATATTATAGATAGTCTCGTTGTTTTCGATAAATAGTGTCATGATTAGTGCTAATAAAGCAAGGAGAACGACGTTGGCCAGTAGCGCATAAATCATTTGCCGCGTCTCGCCAGTGGTGAAACTGATGTCAAACCACCTGGCGTTTTTCTTGCTGAGCCACTTCATGAGGTGATAGACGACTGCCGCAGCTGCCACACCAAGAATTGCTCCGCAAGCGATGTCGCCAGGGTAGTGCACGCCAAGATAGATGCGGCTGTAGCACATGAGCGAGGCCCAGGCAATCATCGCCCAAGTGAAGGCTCGGTTCTTGAACAAGAAAGCCAGCAGCAGTGCTATGCCAAAGCAGTTGGCAGCATGGCTGGAGACGAAGCCGAATTTTCCTCCATTGTAACCATTCACAAGGTGTACGGTAGCTTGCAGGTCGGGGTTGCGTGATGGCCGCAGCCTTGCCACCGCTGGCTTGATGATGCTTGCCGACACTTGGTCGGCGATAAGAATCACCACAGCCACCGCTAGCAGTACTGCCAGCATCTTGCGCCACCCTTTTTTCTTGTAAATCATGAAAAGCAGCATTAGTATCATTGGCAGCCATGTGGCAACTACCGTCACCAGAGCCATGAAATTGTCGAAATAAAATGCGTGCCAACCGTTGATGGTAGTGAAAATGCCCGCGTCAAATTGCTGTAATGCTTCCATAATGTACAGTTTATAGTTCAAAGTTCATAGTTCACAGTTTTTAGCTAACGAGCTGACAAGCAAGTGTAGAGTCAAACGACCAGAAACGACTAGAAACAACTATTGCCTTGTTTGCTTGTTTCTTGTCAGCTTGTTAGCTAAGCACTCTCCACTATTACTATATTTTCTCTAAATCG
The DNA here is from genome assembly GCA_937916085.1 of uncultured Prevotellaceae bacterium. Taxonomy (GTDB): domain Bacteria; phylum Bacteroidota; class Bacteroidia; order Bacteroidales; family Muribaculaceae; genus Sodaliphilus. The sequence goes on from CALGGO010000115.1 coordinate 18,985, forward strand.
GCTTTTTTCATCCAGCCGGTTTTGCTTGTTGTGGTTTCTATCATGTACCACGTTCCGTCGTTGGCGTTTTTGTTATTTATAGAATCAACAATCTCCACCTTGGTGCCACTAGGAAGGATAAACTCCTCTTTCTCGCCATCGCGTGGTGACTTGTTGGCGGGAGCTTTGTCGATCATCACAACGGCATAGAGGGTCTTGGTGGTGTGGTGATACATATAGAAGGCACTTGCCAGAGCCAGCAGCGATAGTATTCCCAATGCTATGGCGCCAAAGAACCCCGTCTTTTGCAACGCCACACCGTTGGCGATGCGCCAGCAGGCGACTGCTGCGAGCATCAGCACAAAGAGTGCCAAGGAGATTATTGCCCAGGTGTTGCTCGACAGGTGCCCCACCCAGTCGGTAAGCAGGCTAGAGAAGTAGTTTGAGCCGCTGGTCTCGTTGATTTTTGATTTCTCGTTGACAAACTTCAGGTTGAAACGCGCGTCGCCGTTGGCGGGGTCGATTTTCAGTGCCCGCTCATAGTTGAGGACGGCATGTGCTCGGTCGTTGAGGCGATAGTAGGCATTGCCCAGGTTGTAGCGCAGCTGCGACGACTCTCCATCGCGCAAAGCGCGCTCATACATCTCCACAGCCTTTTTGAACTGTTTTTGGCCATAGGCCTTGTTGCCCTGGTCTATGTAGTCAATGCCGCTGGCAAGTGATGTCGTGGCGATGAGCACTAGAGTCAAGAATATTATCAGTCGATGTGTCATTTGGTCGTGGTTTTAGGGCGTTTAGTATTTTCTAACTGGTCGATGAGCATTGCGCACTTGTCATAAACGGCAGGCATGTCGCCCTCGTCGAGAGAGGGAGAATATTGCGCAAACTCGCATTTTTCGAGCATCACAAGGGTGTCGTCGATGTGCTGCTGCGGGAAACCGAACTGCTCCATCTCGGTGGCAATGTTGTCCTTGCTAAGCTCTGAAACGGGGATGGTGAGCTTGTCGCTGAGATAGCCCCACAGAGCGGTAAGCGTCTCGGTATAGAACCCGTTGCTGTCGTGGTTGTTGAGACATTCCTGCGCCTTCTTGAGTCGCCGCTGCGCCACTTTGCTGGCACGTCGTGTGCGCATGAGATTGGTGTTGGCATGAGTCTTCTCAATCTTGCGGTAAACTGTTAATCCGGCAATAGCGAGTGATGCGGTGGCGGCAAAGATGAGCCAGTACCACCATTTGGTCACAAGGAAGCTGTTACCCTTACTCAGCGTCGTCTTCTCGGTGACGATAGGACGGATGTCCATGTCGAGCAGCTTGTAATGGTCAGAGGGTTTGCCGTCGCCTTTTTCCACCTTGAGTTTGCTGCCGCCCACCTTTATGCTGTCATACTGCTGGGTAGTGGTGTTGAAATAGACGAAATAGGTGTCGGGAATCTCAAAATCTCCCACATGCTGCGGAATGAAGGGATACTCAAATGTCACATCTCCGCTCATGTTGTCGCCATCGGGACTGAGGTTTACCTTGCTCTGCGGGTCATAAGTGTCGAACTCGCGAGGCATTACCACCACAGGGTTTTGGATGTATTTGAGATTGCCCATGCCACTCACGATGATGCTGTAGGTGGCGGGGGCGTAGGTCTTGAAACTGTGTGGCTCAACCTTCGATGTTGCCGTGAATTCTCCCACTGCGCCACTGAAGTTGGCGGGCTTTGGCTCGGGCAACGGCTTGATATTAACGCTTGCCGAGTTACTCTTTACCTGGATGTCGATGGGCACAGGATTGGAGATTTGTCCCATGGGAGTGCTATATACATCAAACTGCACAAGCTGCACGTCGTAGTTTCCCGATGTGATGGTGAGTTTGCCCGACTGCTGCGGGTAGAGGATGCACTTCTTGAGGACTGCCGTGTAGTATCGCTTGCCGTTCACGGTCTCGAGTTGTGGAGAATTATTGTTCACTGGCAGTTCCTCAATCAGGAAGCCGTTGAATGTGGGCTGCTGTGTGCAATGGAACTTCGACACGTTATAGCGAGTGAAGAGCTTGATAAGGCACACCACAGCTTCTTGCTCATAGACCACTTCTTTTGACATGGACACCTTCACGAAGAAGTCGTTGGCATCAACATTTGAGCCTGCAGTCTGGTTCATGGGGTTGGTGAAGTCGGGGTCATTGCCGGGCTGCGGCTGATAGGGCTGTGGCTGCTGGCTGGGGTATTGAGCCGAAGGCCTGCCATTACCGCTTGCCGGCACTATCTCAATGGTTGTAGCTCGTGTGGTGAGTTTTCTGCCGTCGGCAGTGATGGTGGCAGGGGCTAGGGTGTGCTTGCCGGGAGTTGTCGCCTCATAGAGCATGGTAAACACTTGCGAGTAGTTGGTCGAGGTCTGGCCGTTGATCGACGTCATGCTCATGCTGGTCGATACTGATGGTCCATAGAGCAGAGTCGCGCCGTCGAGTTGTGGGAATGAGGGATTGGTGCCCTCGGCGCCCTCAAGCACATATTCTACCCTGAATTTTCCACCAACCTCCACTTTGGAAGGCGCTTGCACACGGAATGTGGCTGCATTGGTTGACAGCGTAGCCAATAGTAGAAAGAGTGATATTATATGCCTTATCTTTGTCATTGTCGTTTTTCTTAGTGAGTTTCTCAAGCATTACCACTTGTTGCGGCTTGACTGCCGCTCGCGACGCTCTTGTCCATTGCCCGCATTGTTGATCTTTTTTTGAACAGCATCTTCCTTGTCTTGCATGGCCTTAAGCACTTGCTGCATATTTTGCTCATTCATCTTGATGTAGGCGTCTTGCTGTTTGCCTGGCTGCTGCTTCTGGTCGGCCGGTTTTTCTTGAGCCTTATCTTGATTTTGGTTCTGCTTATCTTGGTTCTGCTTATCTTGGTTCTGTTGGTCTTGATTTTGTTGGTCTTGGTTCTGCTTATCTTGATTCTGTTGGTCTTGGTCTTGTTGGTCTTGGTCTTGCTGGTCTTGGTTCTGTTGATTTTGTTGCTGCTGTTGTTGCTCTTGCAGCTTTAGTTGCGCCATTCTCAGGTTATAGCGTGTGTCGTTATCGCTTGGATTGTGGCGCAGCGAGAGTTTATAGGCGTCGATAGCCTCTTTGTAGGCCTCGTTCTCATATCTGAGGTTTCCCATGTTGTGGTAAGCCATGGCGATTAGCGTTGAGTCTTTTGTCAATGTGGGCACAAGTTCAAAGAGACTGGCTGCGTGATTAATCATCTCGCTTTTTATTGAATCGTTGTCGGTCGTTTTTAGCTGCTTGACGAGCGACAATGCCAAGTTGTAGTTTGCGGCGGGAGAGTTAGGGTTCACCTGCGTCGCTTTGTTGTACATTATCTCGGCCTCTTGATATTTCTCTTCGTCAAAGAGCTTGTTGCCTTCCTTGATGAGTTGGCGCTCCTCCTTGTTAGTGACGTCGAGGGTGTAGTTGTCGTCTTTGCCACATCCATTCAGCAGGCACATCGTAGTGCTTGCTGTAGCAACGAGAATCAATGATATGATGATGTTATTCTTCATTGTTGTCCTTTACTTTTCGTTGGAAAAAGTTTTTCTTTGCCAGCCATGGGTTCTTGCGGTTGAGCAGCAGCACGCTGGCGATGAGAAGAGCAAGGGTTATCCATGCGAAAACAGGGAACTGCTCGTCCTCACGGCTGTAGGTGTATTGCGACATATTGTTGGTCGCCAATTTTTTGAGCGCGTCGTCTAGAACATTCACGGCATCGGTAGCGTCACCTTTGACAAAAATGCCTCCACCAGCCTCGGCTATGCCTCGGGCTTGCTCCTCGTTGAAGCTTGTCATGGCGATGTCGCCACTGTCATCACGCATCCATCCGTCTCCCTCGTCGGTGGGGATGGGCACGTCTTTGTCGCCAATTCCTATCACGCTCACCTGGATATTTTTCTTGTGGGCGCGTTTTGCGGCATCTTCGGCGTCGCCCTCAAAGTTCTCGGCATCGGTGATGAGGATTATCGCTCTTGACACTTTCTCATCTTGCGAGAAGGTGTGCATCGCCAGGTCGATGGCATCGCCAATGTTGGTGCCCTGGAGGGGTATCATGTCGGTGCTGATGTTGTTGAGAAACATCTTGGCGCTCGCGCCGTCGATGGTCATGGGCATCTGCATCATGGCTTTCCCTGCAAACACCACGAGCCCCACCTTGTCGTTGCGCAGTCGGTCGATAAGTTTCTCCATCACCATCTTGGAGCGTTGCAGGCGTGAGATGCCGTTTTGGTTGGAGGTGCTGCTGGCGTTCATCGAGTTTGAGACATCCATTGCAATCACCACCTCTATGCCTTTAACTTCTCCCTTCACCTTTTCCATCGACCCTGCGCGTGGCCTGGCAAGCATCACAATCACCATCGTGAGCAATAGCAAGATGAGGACCAGCCTCACCACTGGTTTGCGGCTCGACACGTCGGGCATGAGCTCTTGCAACTGCTCCTGCTTGCCAAAGCGCGCCAAATTGCGCTTGCGCGCCATCCTCGAGAGGAGGAACAGTCCCACTATCGCTGGAAGCAGCAACAGTAGCCAGAAAAACTCGGGATTTGCGAAACTGAACATTATCTATATTAGTCGTTTTTTGTCATTAATAAATTATGGAATAGTCCTTAGCACAGTATATCTTATCACGGCGCACAATGTGAGCAGGATAAGCAGTGCTAGCGCCCAGGGCTGATAGGCGTCGTCGAGGTTCTTGTGTTGCATCACGGCGATGCGCGACTTCTCGAGTTTGTCGATTTCGGCAAAGATTTTCTTGAGCACATCCTTGTTTGTCGCCCTGAAATATTTTCCGCCGGTGATTTTTGCTATCTCCTTGAGTGAGTTCTCGTCAATTTCGACCTTCATGTTCTCATAGCTCACTATGTGTCCGGCGAAGTCGAAAACGGGGAAGGGTGCTGTGCCCTGGGTTCCAATGCCTATGGTGTAAATCTTGATGCCTTCTTTGCGCGCTATCTGAGCGGCAGTCTCGGGATATACAACGCCAGTGTTGTTGCTGCCGTCGGTGAGCAAGATGATGCTCTTTGACTTGGCTTTCCCTTTGGTGAGGCGGTTGATGGCGGTGGCGATGCCGTCGCCCACAGCGGTGCCGTCCTCAAGGGTGAAATTCATGTCAATCTCCAGACTGTTGATGCTGTTGACAAGGGTGGCGATGTCGGTCGTCATGGGAACCATAGTGAACGCCTCGCCGGCAAAAGCCACGAGACCGATGTTGTCGCTCGTGCGGCCGCTCACGAAGTCGCTAGCCACCTCTTTGGCGGCAGCGAGGCGGTCGGGCTTGAAGTCGCGGGCAAGCATACTGCTGCTCACGTCAATAGACAGCACTATGTCGGTACCGTCAACGTTCTTCTGCGACCAAGTGTCGCTAGAAAGGGGTCGGCACAAGATTACCACCAGGCAAGCCAGTGCCAGCATCTCAATAGCAAACAGCACATGGCGCATCCATTCTTTCCAACTGGTGCCAATGCCATCAAAGGCGCTTGTGGTGGAGATTTTGAGGGTAGGGTCGCTCTTGCGGCTTTTCAATATGTGCCACACCGTGAGAGGGATAATCAGCAGCAGTAGCCACAACAGCTTGGGGTGCATGAATTGCAGGTTGCCTATCATCGCTCTTCCTCCTCCTTTCTTGTGGTGTCGGTGGCACCTTCTTCTTCAGCCGGCACGGGCTTTGTTTGCTCCACAAAGTTGAGCGTGCGCTGGAAGGCTATCTCGTTATCGTTGGCAAGCGTCTGCATCTTGGCGAATTTCACATAATCGGCAATCTCCAGCACTTCGCTGAGCTGGTCTTTTACTTGCAGCGCCTCTTCGTTGTGCTTGATTTGCTCCATTATCTCACTCGTGGTCATCTCCACGGCGTTGATGCCAAAGCGGCGGTCGATATACACACGCAGGATGTCGGTCAGGCGCGAGTAGTATTCTTTGTGCTGTCCGTTTTGCCACAGCTGGCGGCTCTTCAGGTCGTTGAGCGCGAGAATCGCCTCCTCGTAGGGTGGCAGTCGCTTTTTCTCGGGTTTGAAGGGGTTGATGCCCTTCTTGTACCACTTGAAATAGGCGAAGATGAGGAATGCTATCAGAGCGAGCCCCAAGAGCCATGCCCACCAGTAGCGGGCAATGACGTTAGGGATGTAGTCAATCAACTTGAACGGCACGCCCACAATGGGTTTATAGCCTTTGATATCGCCTTTGGCATCTACTTTCACCGAATCTACGACCAGATGCTCCTTGTTGCTTGTCACGGTGTCACCATTCACGAAATATTTGATTTGCGGCAAGTCATATTCCCCTGGCTCAAAGGGCTGCAGGGTGATGACCTGTGTTATCTCCTCGCGGTTGTTGTCAAGCGCTTTGGTCTGAGCCTTGTCGCGCTTCACGATGTCGATGTTGCCTAGCGTTGCTGAGTCTATGCCCAGGACAATGCCCGCGCTGCCTTCATCTTTCACGATGTTGATGCGCAGTTTCACGGTTTTCCCCATCATCACCTTTGCCGAGTCGAGCTTTGCGCTCACAATGGTGTTTCCGGCATGGGATTTCATTGTCGGAGCTAGGAGCAAAGCAATAAGCAGGAAGCGATATATAAGTTTTTTTGTCATTGAAAATCTGGTGAATAGTAGAATAGTGGAGCAGTAGAATAGTAAAATAGCGGAAAATGTTTACCGGGTAATTGTGCTTTTGAGAGAGCTGAAAACCTATCCTCGTCGCTTGAAGAGTGCCATCAGCGTTTTGGCGTAGTCTTCGTCGGTCGCCACTTGCGCCACATCAACATTGCTGCGCTGCATGATGTCGGTCATCGCCTGCTGGCGCTCATACCACCATCGGTCGTAGGCCTGCCGCACGCGTCGGCTGCTGGTATCTACCCATCGCTCGGCGCCCGTCTCGGCGTCGGCCACCTTCATCAGTCCCACGTTTGGCAGTTGTGCCTCGCGCTTGTCATAGACCTGCACGGCAATCACGTCGTGCTTGTGGTTGGCAATCGAGAGGCTCTTGTAATAGTCTTTCTCATCGAGGAAGTCGCTGATGACGAATGCTGTGCATCGCTTTTTCAGGGCGCTGGTCATGTATTCCAATGCCATGTTGATGTCGGTGCCTTTGCTCTCGGCTTGGTAGTTGAGCAGTTGGCTAATGATAAGCAGTATGTGCTTCTTGCCTTTCTTTGGGGGGATGAAATTCTCGATTTTGTCGCTGAAGAGCAGCAGTCCCACCTTGTCGTTGTTCTCGATGGCCGAGAAGGCGATGGTGGCGGCAATCTCGGTCATCATGTCGCGCTTCATCTCGCCCAGAGCGCCAAAGTCCTTGCTGCCGCTCACATCTACCACGAGCATCACGGTGAGTTCGCGCTCCTCCTCATAGACCTTGACGTAGGGCCTGTTCTGTCGTGCGGTGACGTTCCAGTCGATGTCGCGCACGTCATCGCCATACTGATACTCACGCACCTCGCTGAACGTCATTCCTCGACCTTTGAAAGCCGAGTGATATTCTCCAGCAAAGATGTTATGAGACAGCCCTTTCGCCTTAATCTCAATCTTGCGAACTTTCTTTAGCAATTCACTTCGTTCCATCTACTTTTATTCAAGTTTCTAACATGTTAGAAACTTGAGGTTTAGAGGTTAGTTTTAGTGTTTAGAGCAACATTCTGCATTCTCCATTCTGCATTCCGCATTGTGCATTCTCCATTGTGCATTCTCCATTCTGCATTCTACATTGATTATGGCACCGCAATCTTGTCGAGGATGTTGCTGATGATCTCGTCGGCAGTGATGTTGTTGGCTTCGGCCTCGTAGGTGAGACCCAGGCGGTGGCGCATCACGTCGTGGCACACGGCGCGCACGTCCTCGGGAATCACATAGCCGCGACCACGCAGGAAGGCGTAGGCTCTTGCTGCCAGTGCCATGCTGATAGAGGCACGTGGCGAAGCGCCAAACGAGATGATGCTCTTGAGGTCGCTCAGAGCATAGTCCTCGGGGAAACGTGAGGCAAACACGATATCTACAATGTAGCGTTCAATCTTCTCGTCGATATAGATTTGTCTCACCACGTTGCGCACGTCAACGATGTCGGCGGGAGTGATGATAGGTTTGACATCAATTTTTGTGTTGTCGATGTTCATCCTTATTATTTCTTTCTCCTCTTGGCGGTTGGGGTAGCCAATCACCACCTTCATCAAGAAACGGTCAACCTGCGCCTCGGGTAGGGGATAGGTGCCCTCTTGCTCGATGGGGTTCTGGGTCGCCATCACCAGGAACGGGTCGTCGAGGGCGAAGGTGTTCTCGCCAATGGTCACTTGGCGCTCCTGCATGGCTTCGAGCAGCGCGCTCTGCACCTTGGCTGGCGCGCGGTTTATCTCGTCGGCAAGGATGAAGTTGGCAAACACTGGGCCGCGTTTCACCTCAAATTTCTCTTTTTGGATGCTATAGACCATAGTGCCTATCACATCGGCTGGCAGCAAGTCGGGGGTGAACTGGATGCGGCTGTATTTGGCATCTATCAGTTGCGACAGCGTCTTGATTGCCAATGTCTTGGCAAGACCTGGCACGCCCTCAAGCAGCACGTGGCCGTTGGCGAGCAGGGCTATCAGCAGAGAATCTACCAGATGCTTCTGCCCCACGATGGTTTGGTTCATGCCTTGCGTGATTGCGCTCACAAAATTGCTCTTTGTAGCTATAATCTCATTCAATTCGCGAATGTTGACTGATTCACTCATAGTGTGTGTTTTATTTATGTAGTTTTAGTTTTTAGGTTGCAAAATTATCATTTTGATATTTACTATAACTCATCTTCCACGTTAATTAATTATATATTTGAGTTAGAAATGTTAAATTAAACACTATTTTTAACTTAAGACCTCATTTTTTTTTGAGAAATTAGGCGGCGTTACGAAAATCTCAAAGCAAGGTTGAATACCACGGCTGCGGCAATGTCCAAGCGAGCTTGTTGTGTTTGTTGTTTATTTCAAATCCTCGGGGGTGATGTCGAATGAGGTGATTTCTTCGTCGGTGGCTTTGTTGACGTATTTCACCGTTATGGTGGCGCCTTTCTGCTTGATGGTAAGGTCGCCTGGCTTGGTGCTGTTTTTGAACTGTGCGATGAACTCCGGCACCTCATGCTCCACGAGCGCTTCGGCATAGTCTTCCTCGGGCTGGTCGTCGGGGAGCTCCACCTTTTTAATAATTGTCATGGTGTTGGTTTTTGCATCGTAGGTGTAGGTGGCGTCGGCATCGGCATGTTCGTCTTGTGCCGCCTGTGAGAGGGCGGCAGTGTCGGCAGCCTCAGCGACTGATGTTGATACTGACTTGTCGCTGGCACTTGAAGCGCTCGATGCGCCATCGGTTTTGCAACCAGCAACCATAATTGCTAATAGTGCAATTGCTAAGAATGATAATTTTTTCATGTTAAAATCGTTTATCGTTATTTGTTTTAGCTGACGAGCTAACAAGCTGACGAGCTGACGAGACAAGTGTTTGTCGTTGTTCGTTTATCGTTTGTACTTGGTACTTTGTCTTTGGACCTTGTTTTTTTCACCACTTAACTCTTAACGCTTTATACCATTGTCTTGTTTACTTGTAAGCTTGTCAGCTTGTAAGCTTTATTCTCTAGAACTCTTGATGGCGGTAACGAAGCGGACGTTGCCGTTGAAGTCGGTGTGAACCTGGATGTCGCTCAGTCCAGCGCGTTGCAGGGTGTCGCACACGAGATTGCCCATAGCTCGGTTGATTTCCAGGTAGAGGCGTCCGCCGTTCTTCAGGGCTCGGCTGGCGTAGGCGGCGATGGGGCGGTAGAAGAGCATGGGGTCGTCGTTGGGGACGAAGAGCGCGCTGTGAGGCTCGTAGTCGAGCACGTTGCGCTCCATTGCAGCCTTCTCTTGCTCGGTGATGTAGGGCGGGTTGCTCACGATGATGTCCCACGCCTGGCTAGGCGCGCGGCAGGTGAGGATGTCCAGCTCAACGAATTTCACGCGGGTCTTGAGGGCTGTGGCGTTTTGCCGTGCCACTTCGAGTGCCGCGGGGCAGACGTCGGTGGCGGTGACTTGGGCAAACTTCATGGCCCTTGCCAGTGAGATGGCGATGCATCCGCTGCCGGTGCCAATGTCGAGCACCTCGAGGTCGCTGCCGGGGTTCTCGTCAACTATAATGTCAACCAGCTGCTCGGTCTCGGGGCGGGGGATGAGCACTGCGGGCGTGACGGCGAAACTGTGGCCATGAAAGCGTGCCTTGCCCAAGATATACTGCAAGGGCTCGTGACGCTTGAGCCGCGCGATGATGCTTGCGAGGCGGCAGTCAAAAAACTCCGGCAACTGCTCGTTCTCGCGCATCACGATGTCGATGGGCTGCCACAGCAGCACGTCCTCAAAGATTACTCGGGTCATGCCCTCGAGCTCGCGGCTGTCGTAATATGCCCCCAGCTCGCTGCGAAATTGCAAAATTGCTTCTCGTGTTGTCATTATGTGTTTCGTTTATCGTTTTTTAGCCGACAAGCAGACGAGCTGACGAGCGAACGAGGCAAGTGTATATCGTTATTCGTTTATCGGGGACCTCTGACCTCTCCACTATTGTCTTGTCAGCTTGTTCCTTGTCAGCTTGTAAGCTATATTCTCTGAAATCTGATGTCATTAGAATGGTGCTTGTGATTGAGCCTTGAGAGTTCATAGAACACGCTTCGCGTGGAAATTCAACAAAATTATAAAATAAAATTATCCAAAATTAGTGCAAGTCGAGAGAAAAAACAAATTTATTTGAGTTTTTCCAAGGCGAAGCCTAATTTATTATAAATTTTGATTAATTATTTATTTCAATTTTGTTTAATTTCTCGCCGAAGGAGACTCCTTGTTGAGTAAATGAGGTCGTGTCTTATGTCTGAAATCTGATGTCTGTTTTGTGTTTTAGTTCACGAAAGTAGGAAAAATATTCAAAAAATGAGCAAAAAATCGTGAGAAAAATTGTTTTTTGAAGAATTGTGTTTAACTTTGCAAAAATATCACAAGAAATACAAAACAGAAGTCAGATAACAGAAGTCAGACATCAGAAATAATTTTTCGAAATGAAACTCCCCATTGACAGATTTAAAGAACTGCGCACACCGTTTTACTGCTATGACTTGTCGCTGCTGCGCTCCACGCTCCAAGTCATCAAAGATGAGATTGAAGGCTATCCGTTTGTCGTTCACTATGCTCTTAAAGCGAATGCTAACCCAGTGTTACTTAATGAAATCGTGAAGACAGGCATTGGGGCTGACCTGGTGAGTGGCAACGAGATAATGGCGGCTCTTGAGGCGGGATTTAGCCCTAGCAGGATGGCATACGCTGGGGTGGGTAAGACCGATTGGGAGATAGAGACGGGCATCGACAACGACATCTATTGCTTTAACGTGGAGAGCGTGCCCGAGATGGAGGTCATCAACGAGATTGCCGCCCGCAAAGGCAAGACGGCAGGCATTGCCATTCGTGTGAATCCCAACATCGACGCTCACACTCATCGCTATATCACCACCGGCACCACCGACAACAAATTCGGCATTGATGTTCCAGTGCTCGACGAGGTGGTGGAAAAAGCTGTGAGCCTGTCGAATATTCACTTGCGTGGCTTGCATTTCCACATAGGTTCTCAAATCACCACTTTGGAGCCTTTCCGGTTGCTGTGTGAGAAGATTAATGAGCTGGTGGAGCATTTCGAGAAAATGGGTGTCAAGTTCGAGATGATAGACGTGGGCGGAGGCTTGGGCGTTGACTACGAGAATCCCGAGCAGAACCCCATCGCTCCGTTCCATGACTTCTTCAACGTGTTTAAGCAGAGTCTTAAACTGCGTGAAGGACAACAAGTTCACTTTGAGTTTGGCCGCTCCATTGTGGCACAGTGCGGGGCGTTGATATCGAGGGTGGTTTTTGTGAAGGAGAACTCGATTAAGAAATTTGTGATACTTGACGCCGGCATGACCGACCTTATTAGACCGGCTCTATATAGCGCCCATCACAAGATTGTGAATCTTACCTCCCAAAAGCAGGAGCAGGAGATTTATGACGTGGTGGGTCCCATCTGCGAGTCGAGCGATGTGTTCAGCACCGACGAGAAGTTGCCGATTACCCGCCGTGGCGACCTCATCGCCCTCCTCACGGCAGGCGCCTATGGCGAGTCGATGGCAAGCCGCTACAACATGCGCGACCTGCCACAATGCCACTTCTGTTAAGATTTTATGATTATTTCTTACGCCGCGTGTGCGGCGCAATACGATGACAGCACCCAGTATTTTTCTTTCTCTCTTTTAGTGCTATTCTATTGTCTCCACTAGGAACGAGACGGGGCGGAAGCCGTCGTTGCAGGAGAGCATGGCGCTGTGGGGATTTTTCATCCATCCGTCGAAGAAGTTGCCGCCACCTTCGGCGAGCTCTTTCACCCAGGGCAGCAGCGTCTCCCATGCGCTGTCGCACATCCCCTCGGGCTGCTGGCAGTCCTCCACGATGAACGTTCTGCCCAGCGTCATGTCGCAAGCGTGCTCGATGGGGTTCTCATATTTCTCCATCAGGTCTTTGTAGCACGCCATGCGCATCACTGTTATCTTGATTTTTTTCATGTCATTGTATGTTTTGTGCAAAGGTAAAACTTTTTGCGATGAAAATGCCGGTTATTGTGAAAAAAGTGATACCTTTGCGCATTATGAGACACATTCTTTTATTATTCGTTTTGACTTTTGGCTTCTCCTGTTTTGCTCAGGAGGTGGATTCCACTGACTATTTCGACCCAGAGGACGTGTTTGTGGTCAGTGAAGATGTTGAGGAGGCTAACCGCTTGGCAACATGCCAGATAGTGGCGGGCGAGTGGCAGTATGACAAGCCCTATGTTCATGCCGACGGCGCCTCGGTGATGGGGAAGCTAGGCAAACCCATCGCCAAGAGCAAAATCAAGAAGAACCTCGACAAGGCCTATAAGAAGATGAAAATCAACAAGCGGTGGAGCTCTATGACGCTCAGCGATGACGGCGAGTGGACGATGAAGGTGCTGGGGCTCTCCTTTGGCGGCAGTTATACCTACGACCCCGAGCAACAGCAGCTCACGCTGCGCTGGCACGGCATCCCGCTCAAGTCGCACACCCACCGCGACGGCAAGAAACTCTATATCGCTTTCGACATGGACCGCTTGCTGGTAGTGCTGAGCTTCATGAGCGGCATCAGCAGCAGCGAGACGCTGAAGTCGCTGTCGTTCCTAAGCCAGAACTTCCGCAACGTGACAGTAGGCTTTGAGATGAAAGCATTTAAATAATGCATAATTCATAAAGCACAATGCACAATTAGTCTGCGCCTTGCTAATGTCAAAACTATTGTGTACCTTTGTGGCGATTTTTGTGAAACTATTGCAATTATAGTACACGCGAGGTTATGTTTTTTTCGCTTGAAATACACTATATTATATGGTTGCTGCTGGGGATGGCGTTGTTGCTGTCGCTGGTGTGGGTGGTGTGGTATAACCGCCGCAGCATGAGGCTATTGAAGTTTATGAAGGTGGAAGAGCGCACCCGTCGCTACCTTTTCCCTGAGGACCTGCCGTCGGTGTCGATACTGGTGTTTGCCAACGATGACGAGACGTGGCTCAACAAGTTCTTGCCCACGCTGATGCAGCAGAAATATCCTTCGGCCTTTGAGGTGATAGTGCTTGATGACGCGTCGGTCGATGGCACTAAGGACCTCGTTGGCGAGATGATGGCCTATTACGACCACCTGAAGATTGTGACCGTGCCCGACCAGACCCGCGCTCTCTCTCGCAAGAAACTCGCGGTAATGCTGGGCATCAAGGCTGCTCAGCATGATGTTGTGCTCACTACCAACGCCAACTGCCAAGTGCATAGCGACCGCTGGCTCATGGCGATGATGCGCAACTTCGGTCCAGGCGTGGATGTGGTGCTCGGGTATTCGCATTTTGCTCACAAAGAAGACAATAGGTTAGGAAAGACCTACCGCATCTTTGACGATATGGTGACCTCAATGCAATGGCTGGTTAGCGCTATTAACGGCAAGCCTTACCGTGGCACTAGCGACAACCTCGCCTACCGCAAAGAGCTGTTCTACAAGAACAAAGGCTTCTCTAATTCGTTAGACATAAAGTGGGGCGATGACGACATCTTCGTCAGCGAGATTGCCACTGCGCAGAACACTCGCTTGGAGATTCTGCCAGCGAGCTTCATGACAGCGCACTATGATGACCTGCCTCACGCTTTCAGCACTCTGAAATCGCGCCGTGACTTCACCTCGCATTTTGTGAAGTATAAGTCGCAGTTCCGCACTCAGGCGTTCATGTCGCTGCTTTATTACCTGAGGTTGGCGGCTATTGCTGGGGCTGTTGCTTTAGCTTATACCAACATAGCAGTTATCGTTATGGCTGCGTTGATATTGCTGATTACTTGGCTGCCATCGATGCTCGTCACGTTCCGCAACTGCTACCTGCTTCACCTGCCGCTGCTGTTTTTCTCTACCCCAGTGATGGTGCTGGTGCGACCCTTTGTGAACAGCTACTACAAGATTAAAGGACTGTTTACCCGCAAGAACAACTACACGTCAATCATGTGAATTTTTAGTTCATAGTTCATAGTTCACAGTTCACAGTTCACAGTTCACAGTTCACAGTTCACAGTTCATAGTTCACAGTTCATAGTTCACAGTTCATAGTTCATAGTTCACAGTTCATAGTTCACAGTTTTTGTTCCACTATTCCACTATTCCACTATTCTCATGATTAAGACTCTCAACTCCTGGCGAGGCATTTTTGTTATTTGCATTGTGTGTTTTCACTTTGCGATGCACGCTTTTGACCAGATGACCTACGCTGGAGTGACGTTCTTTTTTATGCTTAGCGGTTTTCTTGTCGCCTACAAGCGCAATAGCATCGACACCTGCAAGCACTTCTATTGGCGAAGGGTGAAGCGCATTTTTCCCTTGCACTGGATAGTGCTTGCGGCAATGATACTGCTTGATGTGGCGTGTATGCACAAGTTCCATTATGGCTGGGATTTGCCGCTCCATGTGCTGTTGCTGCAATCGTGGGTGCCCAATGAGGCAGTTTTTTATAACTACAGCATTCATTCCTGGTTCTTGAGTTCGCTGATGTTTTGCATTATCGTTACTCCATTACTGTTAAAGTTCTTCAACAGGGTGGGTTTGAAAGTGGCATGGACTGTGGTGATAGTCGCTTGTGCGGCAGTAGCTTTCATAGCTCTCGTTACCGATGAGCATTGGCACAGCTACCTGTATGTGTGTCCTGCCATCCGCTTGGCAGATTATGCGTTGGGAATAATGCTTGGCGCTACGCTGAGAGAGCGTGCCGTGCCTAAGATTTCTATGGTTCATGCCACCGTGAGCGAGATAGTGCCGCTCGTGGTGCTTGCCGCTTTGATCTTGCTCCATGCCAGCGGCAATGCTGTTGCCCGACAGTTGGAGATTTCATCCCTGTGGTGGCTGCCCGTGTCAATGCTGATAGTGATGTGCGCCATTCTCAACACGCAAGAAGGCGCGGTGGGTGAGTTCTTGTGTATTAAGCCTCTGTTGTGGCTCGGAGGCATCAGCTTTGAGGTGTATCTGTTACAGAAGTTTGTCAATAATGCGTTCTGCTATCTTGTCGCTCCGCTTTTTGGCCATTTCGGCATTTTCATTTACGACTACAGTTTCGCCTGCACTCTGCCACTATTGCTCTTCACAGCATGGGTGGTGAACAGGCTGCTGCGAAGGGTATAAATGCTCAAAATACCGTAAAAATGCGATTAATCGAGAGCTGCGTCACGCTTGCTTGAACATTGCCGAGCATGAGCATTTTATTCAAAAATTGCAATAAGAGTGCAAAAAATGCGTTATTATAAGGTAAATGAGAATTCACAACTTGCGACATATTGCTTTTTTTGCTCTGCTACTGATGTGCTTAACTGCTGTGGCTCAGGATAATGACAAAATCTTGAACCGCCAGTATGCCGACATGAAGCGCATCCACTATGGTTTCTCGGTGGGCTGTAATTTCCAGGACTTGCTTATTACCAACAATGGATATGTGAGCGAGGACGGTGAGTCATGGTTTGCCGACATCCCCAACCATTCGCCGGGTTTTTGCGTGAATGTGCTTGCCGACGTGCGCTTGGGTGAGCATTTTAACCTGAGGTTTTCGCCAGGCATGTACTTCGGCAATAAAGTGGTCAAATATTTCAATGCCACCCCTCCCGAGGATGCTCTGGAGCCAACCATTTTCAAGCAGAGTCAGAACGTGAAGGCGACCTACATCGTGGCGCCAATCGACTTGAAGATTTCGTCGAAGCGTTATCACAACATCCGCCCTTATTTCACCACTGGTGTCACTGGTCTCTACGACTTGAGCAAGGAGCGCCCTGAGCAGCTGCGACTCAAGGACTTTGACGTGATGCTCACGGTGGGCATGGGTTGCGACATCTACCTGCCGTTCTTCAAGTTGTGTCCCGAGGTGAAGTTTTGTTTCGGTCTGAGAAATCTGCTTGAGACTAACCGCCCCGACCTGCAAGACAACCCCGCCATGGAGGTGTTCACCAAGAGCGTGAGCAAGATAAAGAACAATATGGTGGTTGTGACGTTTTATTTTGAATAACAATTGTTATGAGGTGAGAGGATAGAGGACAAAGGACAAAGTACTAAGTACAAAGGACTGAGGACAAAGTACAAAGGATAACCGATAATCGATCCCCGATCCCCGATCTTCGATAAACGATAAACGAACAATGCTACGATATATAAAGACATTGCTTTTCTCGGTTGCGATGCTGCTTGCCGCCAACGGTTTCCAGGCGGCGGCGCAGATCGACGCGCAGCTCACCCAATACTGGGCACTGCCGTCGTATTACAACCCCAGCTCGATAGGCAATGTCGATTACATTCACATCACTGCCGGCAGCAAGCTGCAGTGGATAGGTGTGAAGCATGCCCCGATGGATTTCATGGCACTTGCCGACATGCCGTTTAAATTTCTCGGCAAGCGTTGGGCTACAGGCCTGGTGGCTCAACAGGAGAACGTGGGACTTTTCAGCTCGCAAACCGTTGCTGCCCAAATCGCTTGGAAGAAAAAAATGATGGGTGGCTGGCTCAGCGTGGGCGCACAAGTGGGACTTATAAACCAAACTTTCAAGGGCGATAGTATCAGAATGCCAGAGAACGATAATTACCACACCAGTGCCGACGACGCCATCCCCAAAGGAGTGGTCAACGGCAAGGCGCTCGATGTGGCGGCTGGCGTGACATTTACCCACAAGTGGTTCTGGGTGGCCCTGTCGGGCACTCACCTCACCGCTCCCACCATCAATATGAAAGCTGGCGAAAATGAGGAAGATTTGTATCAGTTCGAGACCGGCCGCAACTTTTATTTGATGGCAGGTAGCAATATTCCTATTAAAAATACGTTAATTGAAATACAGCCGTCGGTAATGGTGAAGACCGACTTGAAGTTTTGGCAATACGAGGCTACAGCCCGTTTTCGCTACAACAAGTTCATCTCGGCGGGTGTCGCCTATAGGCACAAAGATGCCGTGAGTGCTATGATTGGAGTGGAGTTGAAGAATTTCTTTGTAGGCTATGCCTATGACTTCCCCATCTCGGCGATGAACAAGGCCACTCACGGCAGTCATGAGCTGTTCTTGAACTATAACGTGAAGCTCAACATGGGCGAGGTAAACAAGAACAAGCACAAGAGCATTCGCATCATGTGATGCTCACGCAGTAGGCTTCGCCGACGATTAGAGGGGAGAGTTTAGAGACCTCTAAACACTAAACTCTGAAAAGTGAAATTGATAAAATAGACACATTCAAAATAGATAACACATTCTATAAGTTTATATGAAAAAGTTATTGATTTTTTTCTTTACGATAGTAGTGCTGGCATCTTGCAGCGGAGTTCGTAAGTCTCTCAACAGCGGTGGCGGTGAAGTCACTGGTGTGGGAGCTGTCACTTTTAATGAGCCCACCCCTTATGGCATGGTGCTCATCGACTGTGGCTCAATGAAAGAAGGTCCCGCGATGCGCGACTCACTGTGGGGTATCGACTCCACAGCACGTGGCGTGAGCGTGGATGCCTTCTGGATGGACGAGAACGAGGTAACCAACAGCAAATACAAGCAATTTGTGTATTGGGTTCGTGACTCGATTATCCGCGAGCGTCTTGCCGACCCTGCCTACGGAGGTAACGAGGAGTTTAAAATCGAGGAGGACAAAGAGGGTAACCCCATCAAGCCCCATCTCAACTGGAACCGCAACATTCCCTGGAAGAACCCCAGTGAGGACGAGGAGCGCGCCATTGAGAGCGTTTATCGCACTAACCCCATCACCGGCAAGAAAGAGCTTGACCCCCGTCAGATGAACTACCGCTATGAGATATATAATCTCACCGAGGCTGCCAAGCGCCGCAACCGCTTTGACCCCACTACACGTGACTATAACACCGACCATGCTGTGCCCACCACTAACCCTACTATTAGCAAGGACACCGCGTTTGTTGATGACGATGGCCGCATCATCCGCCAGACCATCACCCGTCCGTTACAGAGCGAGTATGACTTCGTAAACACCTATATAGTAAATATCTTCCCCGATACCACATGCTGGATCAACGATTTTGAGAACAGCTACAACGAGCCTTATGTGCGCATGTATTTCGCCAACGGCAACTTCAACAACCACCCTGTGGTGGGAGTAAGCTGGGAGCAGGCCAACGCCTTCTGCCACTGGCGCACCGAGTTCCTCAAGAAGTCGCTGGGCAAGGAGGGAGTGTATATCGAGCCCTTCCGTCTGCCCACCGAGGCCGAGTGGGAGTATGCCGCTCGTGCTGGCAAGAACGAGAACATCTATCCTTGGGACGGCAACATACCGCTCACCGAGGACGAGGGCTGCTTCTATGCCAACTTCAAGCCCAATGAAGGCAACTATGTGCGAGACGGAAGCATCATAACGTCGCCCGTCGGGACTTATGAGCCCAATGATAACGGACTCTTTGACATGGCAGGTAATGTGAGTGAGTGGACCTCGACGAGCTACACCGAGAGCATCGACCGCATGACCAACGACCTCAACCCCGAGTACCGCTACAACGTGGCAAAGGAAGACCCCTACAAGATGTCGCGCAAGATTGTGCGTGGCGGCTCCTGGAAAGACGTGGCCCACAACATACGTAGTGATATCCGCATGTGGGAATACCAGAACGAGCAACGCTCCTACATTGGTTTCCGCTGCGTGAGAACCAAGGTGGGATATGTGAAGTCGAAACGCAAAAACAACTGCTGTAACGACTAAAACTTAACGACAATAACACACAAACATAGCAATAATATGGCTACTGACAAGCAAATTACAAAAATGCAGCGCAAGAGAAAAAGGCAGATGGTGACCCAGCGCTTTTTCAACTTCGCTTATAGTATCGGTGCTGCTATCGTTATCTGGGGTGCGCTGTTCAAAATCTTGCACCTCCCTATGGGTAACTTGCTCTTGACGATAGGTATGGGTACCGAGGTCCTCATGTTTATCATCACCGCTTTTGAGCGTCCCGAGAAAGAATATCACTGGGAAGACGTGTTCCCGATTCTCGATAGTGGCGACCCAGAGGACCGTCCCGACTTCGTGGGAGGACCAGGTGGAAATATAACCATTAATGGCGACATCAGCGGTGCCGAAGGTGGAGAGATTGCCATCGCCGCCCAGTCACCCGAGCAGCAATCGCCTGGAACGGTAATCACAGTCAATGACCTGCCAAGTGACGGCGCGCCCGCTGTGGTGGCAAGTCCAGAGGTTGCCGAGGCTATTGCCACTATGAGTCAAGAAGAGGTGAAAGCCGTGATGGGTCTGCCACAAGGTCTCCAACTCACCGACGAGGAGACTCAGTCGCTGAGCGAGAGCATCGCCCGCATGAACGCTGCCAGCGACCAACTCTCGAAGATGGCAGAGCTCACCGAGGCCACACAGCAGTATCTGAGCCAGATGGCTACCATCAGCGAGCAGATGCAGCGCTTGGGCGAGACCACTACCGCCCTCAACGAGGTGCAGCAGCAGCTTCTCGGCAGCTATGAGGCGATAACCAGCAACAGTCAGAACATATCTCAGAACACCACTGGCTATGTAGAGCAGATGGAGGCCCTTAACCGCAACGTTACCGGCTTGAACACCATCTACGAGATACAGCTCAAGAGCATCTCGTCGCAGCTCGACAGCATCGACCGCGTGAACAGCGGCTTGAAGGACATTCGCGACATGTATGAGAAGTCGGCAGCCGAGAGCGCACGCTATTGCGACGAGACCGAGAAGATGGCTCACTACATGAAGCAGCTCAACTCGGTATATGAGAAGATGATAAATGCTATGACGGTAAACATGTATCAGCCCATGCCTGGCGGCATGCCTGCTATGCCCGTCAATATGCCACAGCCCGACAACACTAACGGCACGATGGCTAACAATAATGTAGAATAATATAGTTTTTAGCAAATGGCTACTGGAAAAAATCAGTCACTGGCGAAGATGTCGCCACGCCAAAAGATGATAAACCTCATGTATATCGTCTTGACGGCCATGCTTGCGCTCAACGTGTCGAACGATGTGCTCAACGGCTTTAGCCAGGTGGAAGAGGGCTTGAAGCGCTCTAACCGCACCATCACCGCGCGCAACATGCAGATAATGGCTCAACTCCAGGCTTTTTATAATGAAGACCAAGAACATGGTCTGCCACTGATGAACTCGGGCAACGAGGTGAGAAACGTCACCGATAGCTTGTATGACTACATCGAAAATCTTAAAGTGATGATTGTCAAAGAAGCTGACGGTCCCGCGGCCGATGTGGATCACATCAAGAACCGCGACAACCTCGATGCTGCTACCATAGTGATGCTCTCGCAAGACACCAAGCGAGGCACCGACCTGCGAATGCGCATCAATCGCTTTAAGAGCTACATCTCTAAATATGTAGATGACCCCGAGAAGCTTCGCAACATTGAGCAGGCACTATCTACCGAGCCGTTCAAGGGCAACACCGACATCAGCAACAAGAAGACGTGGGAAGAGACGATGTTTGAGAACATGCCCACCGTGGCAGCCATCTCGCTGCTCAGCAAGCTTCAGAACGATGTGCGCTATGCCGAGGGTGAGGTGCTCAACCACCTGCTCAAGCTCACCAATGTTGAAGACCTCAGTGACCTGAAGGTGAACTGGGTGGATGCCTTTGTCATTCCTCAGTCGAGAGTGGTGATGCGTGGCTCGAAGTACCAGTCACAGATTGTGCTCGCTGCCATCGACTCTACACAGCGCCCCGTTGTGTATGTCAATGGCACACGTCTGAGCAACAACAAGGGGCTTTATGAGGTCACCGCCAGTCAGTCGGGTAATTTCGACTACTCTGGTTATATTGAAGTGGTGGGACAAGACGGTCAGCTTATCAAGCGCGACTTCAAGTCGAGCTACACCGTTATCGACCCTATCGCCACCGTGAGCGCCACCATGATGAATGTGTTCTACACAGGTATCGACAACCCAGTATCAATCTCGGTGCCTGGAATAGGCAACGGAACCGTGAGCGCCACGATGACTAACGGTACCCTCACCAAGAGTGGTGACGGATGGGTGGCTAGGCCATCACAAGTGGGTGTGAACTGTGAGATTTCGGTGTCGGTAGAGATTGATGGCGTAAGGACCAATGTTGGAACATCGACCTTCAAGGCCCGCAAACTGCCTGACCCAACCGCTTATATCAATCTTGGGCAAGACAACCGCTACAAGGGCGGCAAGCCCATCGCTAAGGGTACTCTGCTGGGAGTTAACAACTTGCACGCTGCTATCGACGATGGTCTGCTCGACATAGAGTTCACCGTTGTGAGCTTCGAGACCCTTACCTTCGGTTCGATGGGCGAGGCTATCCCAGAGATTTCACAGGGCAGTGCGTTCTCTGAGCGCCAGAAGACCAGTTTCCGCCGCATGAAGCGAGGCACTCGATTCTTCATCACACGCATCAAAGCCACTGGTCCCGATGGTGTGACACGAGAAATCTCGCCAATGGAAGTTGTTGTGAACTAATTTATCAAGAGCATTTTTAGGACAATTAATATACTTTTGTTTAATCTTAAACTCATAATAATGAAGTATCTTAAATATATAGTGCTGGGACTGATTGTTGCTTTTGCCACTGCGGGAGCAACAGCTCAGGTAGTGAAGAAGAACGATGGTGACCGTCGTGACAAGAAAGATGATGCTAGTGTGAAGGTTTCTGACCGCCAGCAGGCTTTCTTTGAGCAGAAAGAGCCCAGTGAGGCCGACCTGCAATGGACTAAAGTGGTGTATCGCATTCTTGATCTCACCAAAGGCAAGAACCCCGCCCTTTACTATCCTGAGGAACCTAACGAGGACGGCCAGAGCATGTTTTTCATCATTATGCGACTGCTCGCCAACAACCAAATCAGTGCCTACGAGTACCTTGACGGACGCGAGATGTTTACCGATGAATATAAAATCAAAGTCTCAGAGATGCTCGATCGTTTCCATGTCCTCTTTAGCGAGGCTAAGGGAAGCACCGAAAAGAATCCGAAATATGCCATTGAGGATGCCGATATTCCTGGCAACGAGATTCTGAGCTACTTTATCATCGAGAAATGGGAGTTTGACACTCGCACTAACGCCATGCGCTGCCGTGTCGATGCCCTGTGTCCTGTGCTCCACCGTGATGATGGCTATGGCAATGTGATTCCGTTCCCCATGTTTTGGGTGAAGCTCAACGACATCAGGCCTTATATCGCTCAGCAGTATATCTTCACCGACGACGATAACAACCTCACCAAGTACAATCTTGATGACTTCTTCAAGCTCAACATGTACACTGGCGACATCTACAAGACCAAGAGTCTGCGCAACAAGACGCTCATGGAGCTTTATCCCGATTCGGTAGCCCTTAAGCACGCACAAGACTCCATCGAGGAGCGCCTGCATCGCTTCGACAAGAACTTGTGGGCTCCAACACGCGAGGAGCTGCAAGCACAAGTTGAGGCTAAGCGCCGTCTCGAGGCAGAGCAACGTGGCGAGACCCTTGAGGATGGTGAAGGCGAAGCTACCGTGCAGGAGGAGAAGAAAGACTCCAGCAAGAGCGTGAAGACCAAGCGCGGCACCAACAGCGACAACAAGAAAAAATCTACCAAGAAAAAGACCTCAAAGCCCAAACAGAGCAGCAATCAGGGCGCAGGACGCTCAGTGCGCAACCGCAAGCGATAGCTTTAACAGTGCCGAATTGGGCTGCGCCTAACAGGTTTAAGATAATTAAGGACAACTATATATTAACGCTTTAGCGTGTGAGATTAAGGACAATTGTCTCTGCTGAAATGCAACAGAGGCAATTGTCCTCTTGTCTTCTTGTCCTCTTGTTCTCTTGTCTTCTACAAAGATTATATCGCAAATGCCAGTAGCATGATGATTGTGAAGATGAGCATGTTGAGGGCTGTGAGGCCGAGCAGGGGATTGAGTTTTGCGCCTCGGCGATGGTTAAGCATTGCCCATATCACCACATGGAAGATGAGATAGAGGATTGGTGCGATGAAGGTCCACTTGGGCAGCATCACTTTGCTGCCGAAATAGATGATTACCCATAGCGGCGACATCATGGCAATCGCCATAAAGCCGTTAAACAGATAGGCCGTCGATGCCATTTGCCTGCCAAAGATTACCACGGCAGTGTTCTTGCCTGCCTCGGCATCGTCTTCCATGTCGCGGTAGTTGTTCACCAGCAGCACGTTTACCCCCATAAAGCCTATTGTCATCGATGCTAGCACCGGCAGCGCTTCTATGGTGTGGGCAATGACATAATAGCTGGCAATTACTGGCACTAGGCCATAGAAGATGAACACTGTGAGTTCGCCTAGCCCATGATAGGATAGGGGATAGGGTCCTGCGCTGTAGGCAAGCACAAAGACAGCTATCAAAATTCCCACAGGAATGATTTTCCAACCGCCGTATGGTATCAGGCAGCATCCCACGGCACATGCCACGGCAAGGGTGAGGTAGGTGACATTGCGCAGGGTTATGGGCTTGATGTCGCCCTCGGTCACGCCGCGTCGAGGCCCCACGCGACCTTTCTTGTCACTTCCTTTCTTGTAGTCGTAGTACTCGTTGGCGAAGTTTGATGCAATCTGCGCCAGCAGCGCAAACACCAGGCATAGCATAGCAGGCATCCACTCAAATCGTCCTTGCCATGACGTGATGCCTATCGCCATCAGCACTCCACTTATCGACACTGGCAGCGTGCGTAACCGCATCGCCTCAAGCCAAATCTTCACCTGTTTCATTTCTTATTACTTTTGGAGGATATGTTGGTAATCACCCAGGCTTTGGGAACCAACACTTTCATTTTCATATATTTCTCGATGTTGTTAGTAAACACCGCTGCCACCGAGATGTCGTCAAAACTTTGTGCGACAACGCAGTAGGTTTTCTCGGATGCCACATATACCACGTAAGCTGGCAAATGCTCCTCTTGGCGCAGACGGTCGCGGCAGCTTATCGCGTTGAACTTCTGTTGGAACTCAGCGACCACCACACCATATTTCTTGGCGACCTCGGCTTTGTCGTCGGTGACGTTGAAATACAGATTGCGCAGCCTTATGCTGTCGCCGTCAACCACATAGTTGTTTTGTGTGCGTCGAGCCAAATCTTGCTGATATTGCTCACCTCGCTCGCCCGTGCGGTTTAGTTCAAGAGTCTTCTCGTAACTCTCACGATAGTTCTTCTCATTAGTGTGGCACGACCACAAAACTGCTGTAATACATACCAACAAAAAAACGTTACATATTTTCTTCATTCCATTATGTTTTAAAGATAGTAAAACTATTCTACCACTCTTCCATGAGAGGCGTTGCGGTCGTCGGCGAGTTCTATGATTTGGCAGCCTGTGATGTTGCCGTTGTCGAGAGTGAGGCGAATGAGGGTTCGCACTTTCTGCCAGCCTTGTCGGCCAGCGGCACCTGGATTGATGGTGAGCACGCCGAGGCTGCGGTCGGGGATGACTTTTAGGATGTGGCTGTGCCCGCACACGAAGATTTTAGGCTGCACAAGGTCAAGCCTCGACTTTATGCCAGGGGCGTAACGCCCTGGATAGCCGCCAATGTGTGTCATCATCACTTTCACGCCTTCGGTGGTGAAGATTTCGGTTTCCTTGAAGCGACGACGCAAGTCTTGTCCATCGGCATTGCCATAAACTGCGCGTACCTGCGGTCCTATTGCAGCTATCATGTCGATGAGCGTTTCATTGCCTATGTCTCCAGCATGCCAAATCTCATCGCAGTCGGCAAAATGCTCGGCATAGCGGTCATCCCAGTAGCAATGAGTGTCGCTTATGATTCCGATGGTCTTCATTTGTAAGTGTTAAGTAGTAAGTTTAAAGTGTTAAGTAAAGTCGCTTGCGCGGCTATGCTTTTATTCCTTTAATTCATTTGATTCCTTTAACTCCTTTATTTAAACTCCAGAATGCGTGCGAGGTACTTCCCTATAATGTCAAACTCCAAGTTCACCACAGTGCCCTCCACGATATTGTGGAAGTTGGTGAGCTCGTGGGTGTAGGGGATGATGGCGACCTCGAAGCTGTTGCGCTCGCTGTTGCACACGGTGAGGCTGGTGCCGTTGACGGTGATGCTGCCCTTCTCCACCGTGACGTAGCCCTTGCGCGCCATAGCGGGATTCACCTCGTAGTGGAAGGTGTAGTACCAACTGCCATCCGCCTCGCGCACGCTGGTGCAGACGGCGGTTTGATCGACATGGCCCTGCACGATGTGCCCGTCGAGACGACCATTCATGAGCATACTGCGCTCCACGTTCACCTCGTCGCCCACTTTAAGGAGCCCGAGGTTGCTGCGGTCGAGCGTCTCTTGAATTGCAGTGACGGTGTAGGTGCCATCGCCCGGGAGTTTCACCACAGTGAGGCACACTCCGTTGTGCGACACGCTTTGGTCTATTTTCAACTCATCCACAAAGCTACATGAGAGCGTGATGTGGAGGTTGCCTTCTTCTTTGTTGAGCGCCACCACACGGGCGGCTTCTTCTACTATGCCTGAAAACATCGGTTTTTAAGTTTTAAGTGTTGAGTTTTAAGTGTTAAGTAGAGCAGTGGAGAGTAGAGAGTGGAGAGATTGTCTAGAAGGTCTAGAAGCTACTTCATAATTTGTACTTCCTACTTCCTACTTTGTACTTCCTACTTTGCACTTTGTACTTTATACTTCATACTTCATACTTTTTACTTTGTACTTCCTACTTCGAACTATTTCTTCTTTGTCGCGTTGGCGCCACTGGGCTTCTTGCTGCTGTTGGTGCCGCCGCCCGAACCTGTGCTGTTGCCTCGTCCTGAGCCGCTGCCCGTGCCACTACCCGAACCGCTGCCCGAGCCGCCATTACCGCCTGAAATAATGCCAGTGCCTTCAAGTGTAGGTTTCTTGCCATTTGGGTTCTCGCCGTTGTATTTTCCCAGTGGATCGGCTTCTTTGCCTTCGGCAGCCGCTTTCTCACGTTCTTTTTGCTCTACCATCATCATTTCTTCCTGCTTTTCTTGCCTTAACTTGGCAATTTCCTCGGCCGACATCCCCTTGGTGTCAATGCCATCAAGAATGTCCTTTTTGCCTTGTCCCTCCTGTCCTTCCTTGCCCGCTGCTTCTTCCTCTCCAGGCTGCTGAATGGCGCTGTCGAAGGTGCGGTAGTAGTTGGTGGTGAGCACTTGGAACTCGGTGCGGCGGTTGATTTGGTCGGCTGCCGCACGGTCTTCTTTCGACAGTGCCATGACAAACGCCTCATGTAGGGTGTCACCCTCGTTGAACTGTGGATATAGGCGAGCGATGCGCTTGGTGACAATCTTAGGCATCGACCTGCCATAACCGTGAGATTGCAGTCGTGCGCTGTCGATACCTGCCGCGATAAGGTAATCAACCACGCTCTTGGCGCGTCGGTCACTGAGCTTGAGGTTATATTCGTCGCCGCCCACACGGTCGGTGTGAGCCCCCATCTCGATGGTGATGTAGGGGTTGTCGTTGAGCACCTGCACCATCGAGTCGAGTGCTGTCTTCGACTCGGGACGCAAGGTGGCTTTGTTGTAGTCGTAGAAAATGTTCTCAATAACCTGCGGCTTGTCCATGGCGGCGAGTATGAAATCGACGTTATACTCGGCGTCCTCTTCCTCGATGTCGCTGGTGAACTGCTGACGGCCGTTGAGGTAGCCGTTGGCGCCAGCAAGCATCACATAGCTCACACCGCGCTGCAGGTCGAAGCGGAAGGTGCCGTCGGGCTTGGCGACCGCTTTCTGGTTGCTGCCGTCGTTGCCCACGATGCGGATTATGGCGTTAGGCACCGGTTCCTCGTCCTTGTCGAGCACATATCCCGATATCCACACCTTGAGGTCGGGCTTCTCGAAGCTGAAGATGTGGTCGTAGCCGCGGGCGTCCTTGCGGTTGCTGGAGAAGAAGCCTTTCTCGCCCTCGGCCTCGAAGGTGATGCCGAAATCGTCGCCGCTACTGTTCATGGGAGCTCCCATGTTCTCGATGAACCATTTTCCCGAGGGTTGCAGTCGTGCCCTGAACAGGTCGAGGCCTCCAAGACCGGCATGGCCGTTGCTCGAGAAGTAGAGTGTGCTGTCGTCGCGCACGTAGGGGAAGCGCTCATCGCCAGGGGTGTTGATTTGGTCGCCCAGGTTCTCGAGGGTGCCGTGCCCGTCGCTGATCATCACTCGCCACAGGTCCTTGCCGCCTTGTCCTCCGGGCATATCGCTGGAGAAGTAGAGCCACCTGCCGTCAGGGCTCACGGCGGGGTCGTCGTAGGCCGAGAGGGTGTCGGCAGTAATCTCAAACTTCGCTGCGCCGGTCCATTTCGCCTCGCTGCGGCTTGCCTTGTAAATCTCTACGCTGGTGCCAGCGTCGGTCTTGCGCAGCGCTTTGGCAAAGAACATCGTCTGGCCGTCGGGGGTGAAGGCGGTGATGCCCTCGTCAAACTCGGTGTTGAGGTCGCCCTCTACGGGTTCGGGGTTGCTCCACTTGCCCTTGTCGTCTTTCTTGGAGAAGAACACGTCGCAGTTCTTGGCACCGGTAATCTCGCTCTTGGCAGTGCCCGTGGCCTTCTCGCGCGACGAGGTGAAATACAGCACGTCGCACTTGCTGTCGAGGAACATGGGGCAGAAGTCGGCGCGGCGCGAGTTGAAAAGGCGGGCGCTCTTGACGATGTAGCGCGAGCGCGCGGCGTCGTCACGCATTTTGGGAGCTATCTGGCAGCCACGCACACCCTCTTTGGCCTGCCAGTTGCCTGGAGCGGTGTCGAGATAGGCCTTGTAGCTTTTCTCGGCAAGAGAGTATTGCCCTTCCATCTGCTGAGCCTGAGCCAGATAGAACGGGATAAGGCTGTCCTCCCACTCATAGCGCTGGGCATTCTGATAGGATGCCGCTGCTCGTGCGCTCTGATTGAGGTGGCGGTAGCACTCGCCGAGCATAAACGCCACCTCACCGCGCAGGTATCGGTCTTCCTTGCGGTGCAGCTTGTTGTAGAGCTTTCGGTAGGTCTCGGCGGCAGCGTAATACTCTCCACGATCATATTTCTCGTCGGCGTCTTTCATCTTGACGGTCTTGCATGAGGTGAACTGCACTCCAGTCGCCAGCATGAAAGCCGCAAATATTATGTAAAGAATCTTTCTCATATTGATGTGATATATAACTATAATAAAAACGCAAGCTCACCTCGCTTTATTGCACGCGCGCGATATTTAGTTGTGAGTGGAGATATAGAGATGAGATGGTCGCCTCCAATACCATTCCCAAATAATACCAGCACGAGCGTAGACTCATATAACAACTTCAAACTTCAATGATACAAATATGGGGCATAAAACGAAGTGGTAGAGTAGGGGAGAGCCACAAACAAGCCGAAAGCCGTTTGTTTACAACGAGTTAGAGAGAATAGGAAAAAACGCCCCAGAAAAACGAAACGGTTTACAACGCTTTACATTTGGCTTACATCAGGGAGCATGAAGGGAGCGTTTCGGAGGCTATTTCTTTACATCGGGCTTTGCGGATCGTCCGAAATGGCAGGGTAGGGTAGGTGGTTGTGATGGAGCGACGTCGGTCGCTTTTTTTTGTTCCGTTTTTGAAAATACTATTTGCAAAATTCTTCCATATAATAATTATTTGGTATATTTGCACCCAAATTGAGAACGATATGGCAAAAGTGATACATGTACATCTACTATGCAGGGGCCGATATGAGCGCAAGGACTACTATTTTGCAAGCATTTCGGCCATTTACACGGTGCTGAAGCCCGAAGATGTCGGTGCGACGAAGAACTACCTGTTACACGCTGGGCTGTCAGGAAACGGCACTGTGATAACGAGGAAGGCCATTATAAAGCAATCTACGCTTATACGTTGCCCGAGGCAACACACAGGCGCAGAATGACGTAAAAACGCCGTTAGAACGGCTTTCTGGCGGCGTTATATTTGAATGCTGTTCGGGGGAGTAGGACGCTCCCCCATTTTTGTGCCCCAATGTGCTGTTTTTTACGGTTAGGGTTACATTTAGGGTTACAGTTTAGGGTTACATTTTGCCCGTTGTGTGGTTAGTTGTTTAGGGTTACATTATTATATAGTTTAGGGTTACATTTAGGGTTACATTTGCCGTTTTTTTTTTTTTGCTACCAACGGGGAAAATGGACTATTTCAGCAAGTCAAAGCCGATTTTTGCGGTTTTAAGGTGGGGAAACTGCCACCTTATTGCACCCTCATACATTATTATATATAGTGCGCAAATCCCCTATTTATAAGGGTTTTGCTGTGTTTTTCGTCTGTTTTTGCCTCTCAAAATGCGTGCGTGTGGCTTGTGTGGGTGCCTGGTGTGTGTCTGGGTGGTTACCACTTGCCGCCTCGAATGATTTTGAAAGGCATCACCCTGCACTGGCAATACTTGAAGTTTGAACATCGGATGCATTGTCCCCCCTACGCCGTTCAAGTTCTTCAATACGAGCTTTAAGCCGACCTATCTCCTCGGCTTGTTCCGCAATACGATCGAGGAACATGGACGTATCTCCCTGTTGCGTCTCTGGTTTGTCGGAGATAAAAGGCTCCCCCTCTCCCATTATGATCCAGTCGATATTGACAGATGGGTATGATAATTTCAGACGGCGGAGCATCTCGACCGACAACTTCTTTCTTCCACTTTTTATGTCGCTAATTCCAGCCTTGTTTGTCTCTAATATGCTGGCGGCTTCGACATAATCGGCTATTGCCCCACCCTTTCTTAAATCGTCCAAAATTTGAACGAATCTGAGATTTTCACCCATAATTTTATCTTCGGTATGAAAAATTACGCCAAAATGTTTTGTAGTATGAAATTTTCATATTATCTTTGCAGCGTGTTAATGATATTAACGCCGCGCCAAAGGTACGAAAATTTGGCGAGACTAACGAAAAATAACAGTTAAAAGTCAAGAAACATGGACGAAATT
>CALGGO010000116.1 GCA_937916085.1 uncultured Prevotellaceae bacterium
AACGCACCACCGTGCTGAAGATGTCAAGCGAACAGCAACTACTTGTCGAAATCGCACAAAAGTGATTTGTGGGGCTCATTGCGGAAAACAGGAGATAAGGTGTATAGCCTTTGTTCACCAGAGCCAAAGCACCATGCAGAATCAGTGAGTGTTCGCCCTTGTTGATTTCAATGGCGAGCGGGAAGTAAGTCTTTTGGGCGGTGGTGCCGCTGCCGCCGAACACAGCTTGGCGCAGTGCGTCAAGTTGCTTGACGTGCTGGGCGGTCATTACACCTGCGGCATACTGTGAGGCTGCCGAGAGGTAGAAACTTTGTGCTTCTATCTCGCGCTCGCCTGTGGCGAGGTTGTAGCCGAACAGCATGATGCCCACCTTGTCGGTGGCGATGTGGTACACCGAAGCCCCATCGACAACTATACCGGCACCGCGCACATTCCGCATTTGCGACTGTAAGGTGGTGATGTCCGTCTTGGCGTTAGCCAACTGTGTGACGTGCCCTGCGGTCATGGCTCCGGCTTGGTTGGCGGTGGCCGCCGCGATGGAGACTGACCCCAGTCCGGGGAAGTCTTCACCGGTGCGCACATCGTGCTTGGTGAGCGAGAGGAAAATCTTGGTGGCGTTGCCGACACCCTGTTTGATGTCGGTCACGACGTAAGCGGCGGCTTGGATTGCCGACAACTGCCAGCCGTGCTGTTGTACGGTGGTCTGCAGGGCAGTGACCGCCGAGCGCACTTGCGGCAGCGAGGATTGCAGTGCCATGATGGCTTGCACATGTGCTGCGGTCATGATGCCGGCTTTGAGGTCGGTTGCGCCGTACAGGGGCACCGACGAGGTGAAAGACGCGCCGTTGCGTAGGCTGCGGCCTTTCAAGGTTAGAAACATGTGCTCCATGTCGGCCATGCCGGTAGCGTGGGCGACATCATAAACGACGGTGTACTGCGAGAGCAGCGCTTTCCAGTCATCGAGGATTTTGCGCTCGGTATCACTACTGGCGGTAGCGAGCAAGTCGAGAATGTCCTGCAGGAGTTTGCCGACAGTCTCGGGTGAGATGGACTCCTTTTCGGTCTCTACCCGAAAAGCGGAAACGAGTGAGGTGAGTTGTGAAATATCAATCATAATCTTTTGCGATTTTGTTGCAAAAGTAGATTGACAAGTTCACCTCGCAAAAGACACGCTGAGAAGGAAAATATTCGTACCTTTGCAGCGTAATTAGAACGATAAATCGGAATTTATCGTTCCACTGATATTAGGTTTAATGACTTATGGTCACATTTTTATCAATCAGTAACAGACTTTGTTAATTCAGCGCAAAGTTTATTCAGCGCAAATAAGTATAATATTATCAGTTAAACTAAAAGCAAATATACATTATGAAGGTATTACTATTAAACGGAAGTGCCAACAAGAATGGCAACACTTTCACGGCACTCACAGAGATTGCAGGCCGACTGGAGAAGAATGGTGTAGAGGCTGAAATCATGCAACTCGGCAACAAGCCTGTACGTGGCTGTATAGCCTGTGGACAGTGTCAGGTGAAGCAACTGGGCCGCTGCGTCTTCGATGACGACATCTGCAACCGTATCGTAGAGAAGCTCAACGAGGCCGATGCCCTCATCGTTGGCTCGCCCGTCTATTATGGTCAGCCCAACGGAGCAGTGATGGCCGTGCTGCAACGTGCCTTCTTCTCAGGTGCTAAAGTACAGAACAAGCCTGCGGCTGCTGTTGCCATATGCCGCAGAGGTGGTGCTACGGCTGCATACCAGACGATGAACATGATTTTTGAGATGATGAATATGCCTGTAGTGACATCGCAATACTGGAACATCGCCTACGGCCTGGCACCCGGTGAGGCGACACAGGACACGGAGGGTATGCAGACTATGCGCACGCTGGCCGACAACATGGCCTGGCTGTTGAAGAAGATTCACGCCAACGGCACCCCCGGTTACCCTGAACGCGAGCAGTGGCAGGGGATGAATTTTATCAGGTAAATCGGAATTTATGGTTATACTGATAACAGGTGCATCACATACGGGTAAAACGCTACTGGCCCAGCGGATGCTTGAAAAATACAAGTATCCTTATCTGTCTATAGACCATTTGAAAATGGGCCTTATTCGAAGCGGCAAGATAACTCTCACACCAGAAGATGATGATGCCCTCACCGAAGAACTTTGGCCTATTGTCCGTGAAATGGTGAAGACAGCGATAGAGAATCGGCAGAACCTTATAGTGGAGGGCTGTTACATCCCTTCTGATTGGCGTAACGAATTCAGTGAGCAATATTTGCAGTCAATAAGGTTTATTTGCCTTGCAATGTCGGATGCTTACATTGAAGCTCATATCTATGAGATAAGGAATCATGCCTCTACCATTGAAACGAGGTTGTACGACACAGGCTGTACAATAGAATCTCTGAAACTCGACAATCATAACTACATTGATGCATTTACTAGAAGTGGTGAGAAAATCACGATAATTGATACAGATTTTTGGCTGACAGTAAAAGACTTTATCGAGCAATAAATTCCAATTTGTCGAATAGAAAAGCGATGCCATAGGCTTCGCTTTTTTAGTGAACGCGCCCGAAGTTTTTATTGAGGGCTAATCAGACCGCAGAACTGCCAACCGAGGTTTTCTTCTAGGAACTCCTTGATATTCATCACCGAGGCGTAGTATTTGGTACTGAACCACTTACGCCTTTGGCGACGCTTTGCTCTTCCTATGTCGCCAGGGTTTCCACGTGGTGTTTCCTTGCCAGTACCATAGTCTTGCCAAAGGCCGTATTCGAGGAATGCTTGCGACAGCCCGACCTCAAAGAATCTGCCGTCGGCACGTACAGGCAGAGCTTTAGGCGAAGCAAGCAGTGCTCCAGTGTCAATCACATCGAGAAGGGTTATCTTCTCCTTCCATATTCTTATCATTGTGTCATTGAAAGCGGTGACATATTTTTTTCTTTCCTCAAGCACTTGCGCTTCGCTTATCTCTTTCGTCATAAAAAAGGAGTAGGGATTAGTAAGTAGTGAGTAGTGAGTAGTGAGTAGAGATTTTTGCTATCTTTGCAGCAAAAATTTTGACTATATGGCTGATTTTACTTATCAATTCGAGAAACTTGATGCGTGGCAGGAGTCGCGCAAGTTGGTTGTTGAGGTCTATAAACTGCTGCGTAAGTTCCCACAAGAGGAACGTTACGCCTTGTGCGACCAACTGCGACGAGCGGTGATTTCCATCCCGTCCAATATTGCCGAGGGAAACGGCAGAATCTCTATTAAGGAGCATATTCATTTTCTTGAAATAGCTTACGGGTCTTTAATGGAAGTCTATTGTCAACTGCAAGTGGCGGTGGATTTAGGCTATATCACCAATGAGGATTTTAATCATGTGAAACCTTTAATCTTCACCACATCTAAGCTGTTGAGCGGCTTGCGAGCAGCCAAAGCGAAGCAAGCGTAGCTTGGAGAGATTCACTACACTCTACACACGCCACACTACACAGTACGAGAATATTTCGAAGAAATTTCCTCGTACTCTCTCGCAAGAGCGTCAAGCTCTGTGAGAGCCCGCCACGTGTCGAGAGCGAGAACCTCCTTCTCCTTTGTCACGTCACCTTTGGTCAATGCCCTTATCTGCGCATTGACTGCGGCAGTTAGAATCTCATATTGAGATCTGTCGCTGTCAAGCAGATTCGCATTGTCCGAGGTGGCGGGTTGCAGGAAGTTGTGGAACTCCTTTGAGAGCATCGCCTTGAGCGATGCGAACCAATAGAAAACTGAAATCCTTTCAGTTTGTGTAAGGTGTAATGTGTAAGGGGGAAGGAGTCGTTCCAAGAAGTCACTAATCACTACTCCCTCATCACTACTCCTTCTCGAATACAAATGGCTTGCCATTTGGTCGAGAAGTATTTCATTCTGAGTGGAGATATAACCTTGATAGAGGTTATCGCACACGATGAATGTCTCAAACGGCACTCCTTGGAAGTCTGCTGGCACGGCGCGGTGTCTGCCGATCCGTGACAGGCGAATGGGAGTTGCCGGCAGCGATTTGAGCCAGTCGAGCGCAGCGACGGCCTGCGCCACTTGTAGCGCAGTGATAACGAACCGCTGCTTGCTTTTCTTGCACATATATCCCTTCTCGCCATAGCGATGAAGGATAGCGATCTTGTTCCATCGGAAAAGGCAGAATGCCTTGACCTCATCGATGGAATACCCCTGCGCTATGAGAGTGAACAAATAGCGCAGCTGCTTTTGAGTCAAATCTTCCCATCGTTTGGGAAGTTTTACATCAATAGTTCTAGTATCTATGCCCATAATAAAAACGGTTATCGTGCCACAAATGTACGATAACCGCTTCTATACTTAAAAGACGTATTTTTGCAGAAAAAGCAAACTAACTATAACAGACCAAATGAACCATGTATAAATGAGAACATTCTGTTTCCAATTCCATAAGCCCTTATTATATGCCGAAGTCCAGAAAGGACTACCAGGATAACGATTGAGGCCATAATGAACTTTTATTGCCCATCTGCGTTCTTTATTTATAAAGCGCAAAAAATAGGCAGCAAAAATAATAATGGGTATAAATAAAAATGCCAAAGATATTTTAACACAGTATATAGAAGTAACGATTATTGGTAACAAAAAAACAAAGAACCGCATATAACCATCGGAGCGAGTAAATTTATTAGCAGAATATGCTTCCTCTTCTACCCATTCTCCGTCATACCAAATTAAGTCAAAGATATTGTAAGTGTATTCCTTTTCAATCTCATCATTCTCTTTCATTAGTTTAAGTACATGCTTTTCATATTCATGTTCTGGGTCAAGACTTGATTTTGATTTAATCCACAATAAAAATTGTTTGTCGGGAACAGTATCATAGTCAGCAACCTTTAAAGCGACAGTTGCATCATAACACTTGGTGTCAAACTTTCTTCCTCCTTGTGTTTTATCCTCTAAAATAGCTATGTGCTCTTGTGACAATTCAGCGTTTGCTTCTGACTCATCTAGATAGCGCCTGATGTCACGTACTTCACATCCCAGCAATTTTGCCAATTCAAACTTGTCAAACCATGCAATACCACGAACGTAACGTGTTTTTACAGAGCATGGAACTATTGATTGTTCCAATGGGTAATAATAAATGTATTCCCACTCGCCGTCTTTGTATTTATTCATTGTACACATAGCTTAAAAGTCATGAATTGGCTTTAATTTGAAGTTGTTTTTGACTCGATACGCTAATTTATAACATGCAAATATACTACTTTTTTTCAGAACCAGTATCCATGTGCTCTCTTTTTATTCTCGAAGATCGGTGGGGTGAACAGTTTCGCCGTGTCGCTACCAGCGAACTCGGCAAAATATTCCTCATTCTTTCGCATGAGATCTACGATGTCACGAAGACCTTGAATGTCCAGCATATTGCCTTGCAACACGTTCACCACAATGGAGCGCAGTTGCTCAATGACACGCAGATGCAGACGGTCAGAGACCGTAAACGACCAGTCTATGCCTATCACCTCGCCACGAAGCACGTCCATCTGCTCGGGCGAGATATATTCCTCTGCGATGCGCTGCTCCACCTCTACAGCCTTCAGGCGTAGAGCGAGGTAGTTGGCCCATCGTTTCTCAGCGATGCCACACAGGTTTGCCAGGTCGATATTCGGGAACAGCGTAGCGGTGAACCATCGGCGTTTCGATGTGGCAAACCAGCGCTCGCTCTGGAACAGATACTGCAGCATCTGCTCAATGGCGATGTCACGACTCGCCTCCAGCGAGTTGACAAGCCTGACCACACGGTCACGGCTGGCAGGAGCCACATTCTGGTTGCTCACGATACCGAATCCATTCGGAGTGAGCACCAAGTCAAGTGACGGCACGGCACGCATCAGTGCCTCATGAGCCACCACGCTGCAAGCGGTCATTTTCAGTGGCTCATCATCTTCCATGGCGATGAAAGAGTCAGCGAACTCATCGCCTATGAACTGCATGAACAGCCAGCGTTCCGCTGCCTCCATCCATGGCAGCACCTTGTCGTAGAACGGTGCTTCGCCTTCCACAGTGTCAAAAGCGTTGGGCAGATAACGCCTAAGATCGTTGTCTGATGTAATAATCCTCATCTTTCCTGTCGATTTTAGGATCTCTATGTTTCAGTTGTCTCAATACTTCGTCCACGAAGTCAATAGCCCTGGCTGCAACAGTTTCTTCCCAAGTCCAAGTATCAAGATTGTCTTCAAGCCAATCATCATTGAGCTTTTTCATGTCTGTACCATCTATGTTGTCTAATAAGACAAACATCGGGAATGCCTCCTTCACCATCTCATAGCGCCGCTGTTCCCAATCAATTTTTTTCTTCTGTTTCATTGCTGTTAGTTTTTTGGTTGTTTATACTTACTTCCTGCGCATCCACATGCTCGCTAAGCAATGTGAGCTGCACGAACGGACAGTCAGGATATGCTCCCTTCCATCCGTTGAAGCGTATTATCATACGATGCACGGTGAAGAGCAGGTCGTGATACGGTTTCTGCAAGGAGTGAGCGATAGTATATAGCTCACGCTTGTCCGAACCGCTGTTGTTGGTCTGCGACTTGCCTGGCACCGAACCCACGAGGTTCGAGTGCACACGCATAGTGAAGCAGAACATGTTCACCGCCTCCTGTATGTCGGTGGACCAGTCTCCACCTTCCTTGTCGTTGTCAATCTTGTTGATCACGACCTCGTGCTGCACCTCTCCAGTTGGCGCCACATAGAATGTCGAGAACCACACCTTGCCAGCGTTCTCAACGCCGGTGAGGAAGTCGAGGATCTGCTGCTTTTCGCGCACGATGCGTTTCTGCTGCTGGTGGCGGTCAGTGATGCCCTCGGCCTTGAAAATCGAATCCCAATATTTGTTGGAGATTTCGATTTGATATTTGATGGGTGCGTTGTTCTTCAGCTTGGCCTCCTTCGCCATGCCGATGAGCTGCTTGATGTTATACCATTTCCCTCGGAACAGCGAACCGTAATAAGGGATGGGGTAATAAGTGCTGTCGGGTGTCGGTACACGTGTCAGCACGGCAAACTTCCTCGACTTGGTGCGTATGGCGGTCTTGCCGTCATCGCCAGCGATCTTGCCCATCCTGATAGCGAGGTCCCGCCACGGACTGTTCACGTCCAGCAAGTCAATCACCTCAATGTCATCACGCGAAGCGATGACATTGCGCCAGTTGGCATAAAGCAGATACTTTATGCTGCCGTCTTTCTCCGCAGGAGAGAGTCGGCAGTAGCACGCTTCCATGCGAATCAGCCTTACCACCTTATTGCCTTCGGCATTAAGGATAATTACTGAGACGCAAAACGCGAAGTGTTTGAAGTCATGGCACACACCGAGCCAATACTGGGCCACGGCATTGTCAAGAAGGAAGTCCTCGACCTCCTGCTTGACAGCCTTGGTGCTTTCGTCCACGTTATAGCGAAGGCCACTGCCATAGCACACCTCAGCGTTGAACTGCTGACACGTCGAGAGCGTCTCGTCGCTCTCAATAAGATTAAGGATATTGAAGGGCAGCTCATTGTCGCCGCCCCACGGCATATACGACAGCCGTTCATCAACGATGACCGGCACAATGTCGGTGTCCTCCTTGAACACCTTTCCGCTGTCAACCTGGAATGCTGCCGAAGCATTGAGGTTAGCGATAGTTTCTACACTATTAAAATTAAGCTCCATAATTCTGCGATTTTCTTACCGCAAAATTATGGAGCATAATCGATTTTATAAAAGACAATAAAAAAGTAATATGCCTTAAAACAATATTGTATAGAATAATATAAAGTGATTATGAGGACTTAATTAATAATCCGCATAAGAAATCACGAATAAATACATCTGATATCTCATCACAATTTAAATATCTATTAATTGTTTCAGTTGTTCCATATTTTTCATTTGAATAACTGACAAAGGCATTTTTATCTTCTAAAGCATTTTTTATTTTTGGTTTTGCTGCCTCGCAAATTGTATTCATCGAATCAAGATAGCCTTTTAATATTAGATAAACATCATTTATTTGTGAGTTTTCAACTTCTAATCCTAATAATCTATTTTTTACAAATAATAATCTTAAATCTTTAGAGTTAATTATAGTGTCTTTGTCGAAACATTGTGCTAAAATTTGTCTATACAAAGACTTATTAACGATACAAATATTATGCAACCACATAAAAAATGATGCACATAAAGGTCCAAGAGCATAGTTTTTATTTCCCAGATATACTTTACTCCCTTTCTCTATGAGTGCTATCATATCATTGAAGTCATATGAGTTGTTTTGCTCCTTCAATTCATCATACTTCATTACTATAGCAACTGTAATATGATTTAAGATATATGCGAATTTTGTGTCATCAACGCATACTCTACCTAACCAAGGATGAAGATTCTGTATTTGTGATAAAATTTGTTTGTTTATTTCTTCCTCTTGTTGGTCTTTATTATCTCTATTTTGATTGTTTTCACTAAAAGGCCACATAATTACAAATATAAAAATTAATAATTTTAGATTTATTCTTCACTGCAAATATAGTGTTTTTTTATAAAAAAATTATTTCTTTTTTCAAAAAGTAAAAAAATAGATTAAAGATACACTTCAATACCATTAATTTCGAACACGCAAACATCCCTCAACTGGCGGATTTGACCGCTGTTGAGCAGTTTGATTTGCCGTGTTCCCTTATAGAAATTGTATCGTAGCGGAATGCAGTTTTTCCACTCCTGAATCTCGCCCGATTTAGTCCATAGCTTGATGTCAACTGGGTCACCAGCCTTCAGCATCTTGCGAAGCGTGCTGATATGTATTGAATTAGCCATTATTGGAATGTAGGATCATATTCTTGTGTAAAAATGCGGTCATGATTTACCGTCAGGTAGTCCGTCTGCAAGTAAGTCCGACGGTCAGCGAACTGGAATGTGAACTTCACCGTGTTGAGCTCGCCGTCACTGTCGTCGATCTCACAGGTGAAGTCCGTGATGAGCACTTTCGGGAGGAGTGTGAAATCAATATCCCATGGCTCCATTTCTTCATCAAGTTTTCCCATTCGCACGTCATGCGAGTAGAACAACTGCTCAATCCATTGAGCCTGCTCGTATGTAAGTCCTGATGTCTCCACCTCGTATTTCTTCTCGTTGCGCTGATTGTAGAACGTGCTGATGCGGTTCGTGACCGCTATCGAGCGTTCCGACTCGGCAATTTGAGTGGTGACTGCGTAAAGCTCGCAACACTCAAAAACGTTGAAGGCGTTACGGAAGAACATCCTTATCTGCGGCTCACGCTGTGAGACGTAGTAGGTGAACGCCCTCTCGCCGACATGAATACTTACTGCCAGCAACTTTGTTGCCTGGTCTATGTTCGCCATTTCCCTGATTACCTCACACGAAATACTTATTTCAAAAAGTTTGGGATTAGCATAGCTATATATATTCTCGGTGCATACTGTCAGCTGCGCTTCCTCTCCCTCACGTCGCGTCACTATCTCATATCTCACCCTCTCACTCTGGTTGGCATCCAAGTATAGAGTCAGTCTTTCCAAAGCGTTCTCCGAAGTCATCTTCGATGACGTGTTCGTGAGGAAGTTATTCCTCAGGAACTCGGAGATGTCCCCATCAAACCTATGCTCAAGGTAGATTACCTTGAAAGAGCATAGTTGATGGGTTACTTCGTTGGCAGTCGCAGTCACCGTGAAGTCCTTCATCGCTGAGCCCTGCTCACGCATGAACATTTCCACTACCGAACGAAGGTCGAACACCTTTATCTGCCTGTTATAGGGGAAGTGGCTCGCCGTGAACACCGTGGCGCCAGCCGAGGTCAAAGCAATCTCCACCTCGCCATCGCCGTCGGTGTTGATGGCGAGGTCGGGGATTGCTGAGGAGAACAAGAGCTGCGGTATTTGAGTTGAGAGTGTAATAGCCATAGTTAAGTGTTTAAAGACAGCCCACAAAAAAGCGGTTATCGTACCACAAAAGTACGGTAACCGCTCTATAGCGCAAAAGACAAAGTTTTATCTCACAATTATCTTCTTGCCATTCTCAATAACGATGCCCTTGTAGTCCTTGCCTACGGGCTGGTCCATGAGGTTGTAGCGCTGTCCGCTATTGCTCGAGAGCGTCTTTGCTGTTGGTAGTGCATTCTGGCTGATTCTCAACCCACAGTGTCGGTACGGCGAGATGCATAATATGAAATGCTTATCTATCTGCTCAATATAATAAACCAACCCATTTTACTTAATAAATATACTGATTGGTTGAATATTAATATCAATATTATAATATAATGAGCATGTTTTGCGTATAAATATTATAAGCATTGAATTACAGGTAATAATTGCAAAGAGGGCACAATGTCGAATTCTTATTTGCATTGTGTCCCCTTTTTAAAAATGAAAGGAGACTACTATGAAAAATCTCAAGATTCTATCTTTAATGACAGCAGCCCTTGTGGTTTTTGCTGTCTGTGTTCAATCATGTAAAGAGGAAGACATAATCACCTATTCCGATAAAGAGGAAGACATAATCACCTATTCGGATTGGACAGAGGAATCGCACAGCAAGAATGGCGACCGCAACTATGATGTGGTGTTCAATCAGGAGGTTGTCCAGCGTATTGACCTAGTCATTTCTGCCACCAACTGGGCATCAATGCAGGCAGAATTGAAGGAAAAATACGGAACAAGCAACGGTGGCGGTGTAAATCCAGGTAGTGGTCCCGGCGGTGGAAATCCTGGCGGTGATCCCGGCGGTGGAAATCCTGGCGGTGGTCCCGGCGGTGGAAATCCTGGCGGTGGTCCCGGCGGTG
>CALGGO010000117.1 GCA_937916085.1 uncultured Prevotellaceae bacterium
TCATAAACCAATAGGGCAAGTCAAATATGCGCTATTCTAATTCAACCAACAGGTTTTATTTATTCACTTTTTAAAAAACATCGCAATGAAAAAGATTTTACTATCTTCGATGATGCTGATGATGGCGATTTTTGCTGCCAATGCTCAGCAAAACAGGTATGATGTCAATGGTGATGGCGTAGTGACCGCAGCCGACATCACAGCGATTTACAATTACTTGCTGAATGGTCCTGAGGAACCAACCGAGAATGCAGGCATCTTCATCTGCAACGAAGCTGGATGGGAAAGCGTTGCTCTCTATGCTTGGCCACAGAACGACATCCTTCCCGACTGGCCAGGTGTTGTTGCTACAGGCACTGTTGAGAAGTACGGAAAAACCTACTCTAAATTTGACCTCAACAGCAACTACTATGGCACTGAGCTCAATTTCATCGCCAACAACAACGATGGCGGGCAACAGGTTGACCTCATGACCACCACCCTTGGCGACGAGCCCATCTATGTGACTGTTTATATCAATAGCGTGGGAGCCCTTTCCTATCGCATTGACGATGGCACCGACCTAGGTGATGATCCACAACCCGAAATGGGCTATACCATGTATGTCCACAGCGACCTCGACTGGGAAGAGTATGCCATGTACGTTTGGTCAAATAGCGCTGGTGGCAATGTTGAGGCTGGCTGGCCAG
This sequence comes from uncultured Prevotellaceae bacterium, assembly GCA_937916085.1. Classification (GTDB taxonomy): domain Bacteria; phylum Bacteroidota; class Bacteroidia; order Bacteroidales; family Muribaculaceae; genus Sodaliphilus. Next base: position 690 of record CALGGO010000117.1, read on the forward strand.
GCATCCGCCCCGCCGAGACCACAACAATCAATGGTGAGGAGTGGCTAGTGTTCAAGATGACAACTACCTACTCTAACTACAACGACACCAACTGGATTATCAACAACAATGGTGGTGGCTTACAATTCGACCTGATGAGCAACTACGACTTCCAAGCCGATGCCTACGTGCGCGTGGCAGCCGATGGCACTTACACCATTAGCGCCTCACCAGTCAACTGATATTTAAAGAAAATTAGTCACGTTATAATCCCGCCTCAATGCGAGGCGGGATTTTTTTCGTTGAATCGGAACATTTCTGTCATATAAAAAGTAATGAATTAATAAGATTAGCGTGGTATTTTTGCATCATAAAATAATTTTTAACCCGAATCAGTCATTAGGATTTATGTGAGAACAGAATTTACTTCGCGCAAGTCAAGGCGAAGGGCTAAATGGTTCGTAGTTCACTGGCTGAACTTCCACTTGTATGATTTTTTCACCTCTCAATTTTTTTATCGGACACTAATGATTTTTTAAATTAGACCTGCCGCCGTAAGTTGTAAAAAAAACGAGTTACGGCGGAAAGTCTTTAGGGGAAAATGATGGTCAATTCAAAAAAAAACACTACCTTTGCCGTGAAAAACAAAGTAATAAAACAAATGGAATCTAAACCAATATTCATCGGTCGCCATGCCGAGCAGTCGCAACTGCAAGAGGCAATGGACTCGGGTAAGGCCGAGTTCGTGGCAGTATTTGGCCGCCGCCGCGTGGGAAAAACCTATTTGGTCAAACAGTTCTTCGGCAACAAATTCGATTTCTATGCCACTGGCATATATGGAGCGTCAATAAAGGAACAGTTGGCCAACTTTACCCGTCAGCTCAACCAGCAGTCCAAAGTCACTTACCCTCAAGCTGCCGACTGGTGGGAGGCATTTGACAACCTCCGTAGCCACCTATCCACCATCAAGCGCCGGCATATCACGGTGTTCATCGACGAGATGCCCTGGATGGACACCCCCAACTCGCGGTTTATAAGTGCGCTGGAGTTGTTTTGGAACAGTTGGGCCGCCGACCAGCCCCGCCTCAAGCTTGTGGTGTGCGGTTCAGCTACCACCTGGATGACCAACAAGCTCATCGGTGGCCGTGGAGGGTTGCACAACCGAGTGACCCGCCGCATACACCTGCACCCGTTCACACTCGCTGAAACCGAAGAGTTCCTTGCAAGGTCAGGGTTCGTGTGGAACAGATATACCATTACCGAGTTGTATATGATTATGGGCGGGGTGCCATTTTACCTAGGGTTGCTCAACAAGAGGCAGACATTCCACCAAAATATCAACCGCCTGTTCTTCAATCCACAGGGAGACCTGATTGCAGAGTATGACATCCTGTTCAGTTCGCTATTTAAAGACAGCTCTGCTTATCAAAGAGTTGTGGAAGCTCTAAACCGCAAGGCTCGCGGACTCACACGCATGGAGATTCAAGAGATTACTGGAATGCAAGGTGGCGGGCTGACTGAGGTTCTGCGCAACCTTGAGAACTGCGATTTCATCCGCCGCTACAATGCATTCGGCAAACTACAACGCGACGCGATGTTCCAACTCGTGGACCAATACACGCTGTTCTACCTGCATTTCCGTCGTGAGTTCAATAGCGGGAATCCCGACTATTGGTCAGCCAATATGGAAAGTGCGGGTCATCGTGCATGGAGTGGCTATGCCTTTGAGCAAGTGTGTCTGCGCCACATTCCCCAAATTAAGAGGGCGTTGGGCATCTCGGGGGTGAACAGCGAGGTGTGCGCATGGAGTGGCAGCGGTGGGCAAATCGACCTGATTATTAATCGCAACGATCAGGTCATAAACCTTTGTGAGATGAAATACACCTCAGCTCCCTTCAAACTCACAAAGGCTTATTATGAGAAAATGAGTAGTCGCCGCGAACTCTTCCGCGAACAGACACGCACACGCAAGGCACTGCACTTGACGCTGGTCACCACCTATCCATTGTCGCACACTCAGTATTCCGAGATGATTCCCAGCATAGTGACCCTCGACGATTTATTCGTAGATTGATACTTGACTATCTCATCTAAAAACAACGGAACCAAGGCCGAAGAGGTCATGATTCCGCTTTTTTGTCTATAAACCGTGCTAAAAGTGGTAAAAAAGTGAGATTTAGCAGGGTTCGCCTAAAATCTAAACAAGTCTTCAGCAACAATAATACGCTGAATGCTATCAATATATGCATTATTGGCCACCCCAAATGTTGTTATTAATGTTACATGGATTGACTTGTGCTTAGGACTAACATCTGCAACTCGTTCAACCTTGTTTGCAATGCTCATGTCATCTTCGTTTGTGAGACTGTATTCTTGCTTGGAGAATTTACATTCACACAAGTTTATGACATTGTCATTGCGGTCTATAATAATATCAACTTGTGCTCCACGTCGGCCATCGCTTGTGGCAGGTGCCGTCCATGTATAGGCAACAGATGCAACTCCAGAGATTCCAAGTGCAGCTTTTATCTGTTCAATGTGCAACATACACACACGCTCAAATGCCAAGCCACTCCATGAACGATGAGTGGGCGACTCAAGCATGTTGCTCCAATGATCATACTAAAATATTAAGATGGGATGAAATTAAGTTCACCCCACCTTGTTAATCAATTATTAAGTGTCCATTATCTGCTGTGGTAAATTATCTTGCGTCCCTTCTGCAAGTAAATTCCACCTTCAATGGGTCGAAGCACTCTGCGTCCCATGAGGTCATAGAACGGCTCATTTTCATTGAATGGTTGAAGAATATTATTTATCGATGTGATGGAAAGAACATACACGTTAGATGCTTCTGACTCTCCCACCTGATAAACCGCCTTAACAGTATAATCGCCAATTTCGGGATTAGCAACATCGAACGATGTGCCTGTGATAAGAGACTCATTGACAAGGTTGCCGTTGCAATAAAGATTGTAGCCGAGCAACGTTAGAGCTGGAGCCTCGCCACCAAGAGAATAGGTTATGTCGTCGAGAAGTACGCCAGTACCCATGTCCGAATTGTTACGTAGAGCAAAATACTTGGTGCCCTCGGGCAGCGTAACTTCGTAGCGAGTCCACTCTGTGTTAAGCTGAATTACATCACGACTAACAAGAGCAAAGCTTGATGTCTCGGTATCGGTTGTAGAGTAACGAACCTCAAGATAGTCCTTGCGCTCGGTGGCCGAAGCAGTGCGGGCATAGAATGATATGGTCTGCTCATTGCCATCAAGTTGAGGAGAAATCAGCCAATCGTTATTGCGATAGTTGCTACCGAATGTGTTGGCGTAGTCGCAGATGCTGATTGCCATCTTGCTGCCACTGTGAGGAGCCCATTGTGGATTTTCCTCGATGTCAAGCCAAGCACTTGCTGGGCTGAAAATCATGAATGCTTGTTCCTCTAGGTAGTATGGGAAATCAATGTTTGAACCACTTGCATCCTCAATGTCGATAATTCCATAATCACCAAATGTGGCCTCATCCTTTGTTATCCAATTGCCAAAAGTGCGAGCACCATGTGTGTAGCCCTCAAAATCTTCGGTCACTATCTCGCTCGAAACCTCAATTCCTTCGGGAGCATCCCATGTGAAAGTAACAATGTCTTCATTAACGGTAGCTGCAAGATTGGTTGGAGCTGGCAAGAAAGGACGAACAACTTCAATGGTAAATGGCTCTGATTCATTGTCGCTCAGGTAATTGTCGAGGTTATAAACAACTTTCACCATGAATGTCTCTTCGTTGCCCCAAGCCTGTAGAGCGGTGAGATTAAATGTATAATTAGTTGTTTGGTTTGCAGCAATGTTTTGTCCATCAATAGTTTGCTCCAGCTCGTCACCACGATAGAGCTCAATGCTGAAGTTTTCAGCATCATTGGTTCCGTTATTAGCTATTGATACTTCAATATTGAATTCCTGGTTTACTTCCACACTTTCGGGCGCATCGATTTCAACTAACGAGAGGTTGTCGGTCAATCGACTCTCGATCTTGATGTTGTCAATCATGATGGGAGTTTGGTCGCTAACAGCATTCTCCTGGAAAGCAATGACAATGAATTCGTTTTGAGCGAACTGGCTCAATGGAACCTCATATAGTTGATATCCCGATTTGTTGACTTCAGCCATGCGAATAGTCTTTACTGTGCTAAAGTCGAAGCCGTCGGCAGCAACTTGAACGTATAGTTCATCGTCATCGGGATTAGTCTCATAGAATCCGTTATTTTCATATTCCAATTTATTCACATAGAAGCTGAGAACAGGATTCTGGGCATCCTTAACAGCAATCTTGCCTGAGAATGCAGTAACTTGCGACCCAGCCACATTGGGAAGATAAGCCAGCAGTCCATCATCATCGTCCTGAGAATAATAGGACCAGTCATCACCTAGCACCCAAGACTCACCATTGGTGCCGTTGAAACCCCACAAGTAGGTGAAAGTGTGGTTGGCAAACGACTCTATAAATGGAAGCTCATAGTTTGCTCCAGTAATGCATATTGCTGTTGCTGGGACACCGAGTCCTTTATCTGATTTAGCATAGACAGCATATTGCAATAGCTTTTGGTCACCAGAATTAGATTCGGTTACTGCTTCGTCAACATAGCTTAATCCTTCTATTCCTTGCTGTATGAAGTTTCCTGTAGAAATGTTGTAAACCGAGTAGGTGAGGTTGTCACCAACATAGCCACCATAATAGCCTGGTCCTTGAGGAGCCTCCCAAGTTATAACAGGGTGACCATCACTATTAAGACTGACTTTGGCATTAAGAGGTGCTGTGGGATAGTCAACGCCTATCCAAGCTTCGCCTGTAGCAGCGGGACCAGAGCCAAATTCGTTGGTGCTCACAATCTCATAGGTTGCCATTCCGTCAGGCACGTTCTCTTCGGTGAATGAGAGGGGTTCGCCCGGTTCGGGATTGCTAAATGTTTTCACCTCCTGATTGTTACGAGTAAGTGTTATTGAAGTAATATTATTGAGCATTGTTCCATCAACACATTTTTCTGGAGCAATAAAGTTCACTGTAGCAGTGCTTTGCCCATTCTCGCCAGCTGTGACAGTGACATTGGTCGCCTGGGCAGGAGCCTTGAGGGTGTAACTCTCGGTCACCTTGATGTCATCAATTAAGAAAAATGCTCCACCAGCCTCGGATGTGGCATAGAAGCCAAAGTAGTAGTTGCCATCCTCGGGCACTGTGATGGTGAATGACTTGGTGCGCATCTCGTCCCAGTAAATGGTGGTCTTGGGCAACAATTCAGTTGTCATTCCCTCGACTGTTGCGGCAGTGCCCATATAAACCGAATATTCATCGGGCCAATAATCGGAATAGCAGCAAACGTCATACTGGAAAGTGTATTGTCTGTCGGCCTTGAGAGCAATTGAAGGCGTGATAAGCCAGTCGTCGCCATCTTTAGTGCCTGTGTTGTAGCCAGTGCATTGAGCCGACGGGCTGTAGAGCCAGCATCCGCTATCGAGAGCAGGGGTCTCGTTGTTGTCGATGATGGTGAAGATGTTAAATTCATCCTCGGTGTCAAATGAGAAATGAACAGGAACCTCAAATGCATCACCGAATATTATACCATTAGACTCGGTAGCCAGGCTTTCAACATCATCGGCCTTGGCTACTACCGAATATTTAACAAGAGCTTGACCACTTATGTCAACGTTGTCGGTAAATGTAGTGGTTTTCAAGTCGGTAGCAACAACCTTTCCATCGGGCAAGCGAGTGATGTCGTAGCTGATGCGACTGGATGAGAAATAACCGCCATGAACACTAGCTGTGGGGGCATCCCAGGTTATTTGAGCCTCACGCTCGCCAGTCTTAGCCATAACAACATTTGTTGCAGGCTTGGGCTGATCAATTCCCACCCACTGTCGCAGTGATGTGGGCTCGCTACTGCCAGCCTCGTTGCTGAGTTTCACTACAAAGTAGTGGAAACCTGCATTGGCGAGAGTTACAGTTGCTGCCACTTGTTGTCCTGCAGTAGCAGTGCCAGTGTCCAACTGTTCGCCATCAACAGTAACAACATAATCAACGTTGCCAGTGAGTTCATTGCCACTTGCTGTGGTGGTGGGAACTGTGAAATTAACGGTTCCCGAGAGTTGATCATCAACAAACGAGAGCGTGAGAGAATTGATTTTATCGGGAGCATCGGCAGCGGGTGTGGCAGGGTTCATGTAGATAGCTACAACTTCTTCAGCATTGGGAAAGCCGGTAAGCAGCGAGGCCACTCCAGTTGAAAGGTCAACTGTGTAGAGACCACTTGAGTCATCGCTCAGAGATGCTGCCCAATATAAAACATCATCATCTCCAAAAGTTGCACTTTGCAAATAGGCAGGTGTGATACCGGTATATCCCACAGGGGTGAGTTCACCGTTTTTCTTGTTAACCTTCACCAAGTACCCCCCATTGGTAATACCATAGGCTTGACCGTGGCTGTCAATAGCTACTGCCACAAGTTCTCCGTCAAGAGTTGCCACATGAGTAACACTAAGGCTGTTTGGGTTCATGTAACCCCAAGAAACGCCGTTTCCATTATTGAAACAACCATAGGCCAAGTCATCAATGGCATCGTAGGCTAAATCGGTTGCTAATGCTGTGTAATCTTGATCAATTTCGAAAACCTCGTTCCAAGTGGCGCGATCATAGACTAGGGTCTTGACCGCCAGTTCGCCAGTGAACCAATCCTCGGAATAATTGGTCATATAATAATATTTGTCGGTAAAAAAACCACCTCCTGATTGAGGTAAATCTTCGTTTTCAAATAGTTGATTAAATACAGGTGGCGAAGCAAGTTGTAGTCGTGCAACTCCATAGGGGGTGTAGTATTCCAGCCATTGGTCACTATAGAGCAATGCGGTTTCAAAGGTTCTTGAACCATCAAGCTCAATGCCACTTAAAGTAGGTAAGTTTACTGCTGGAAAGTTCCTCAGCATAGGCATGCTGTGGGAAGCCGTTTTTTTACGTTGTGCCCAATCTTTAAGGCTACTTTTCTTTTGATAATTTGCTAATGATATTTTTGCTGGCAGCTTTTTGTCGGCAGCTTCAGCTGGTTGCATGAAGGCAGCACTCAAAAGTGCCACAATTGCAAAGAAAGAAATAGAAAATTTTAATCGCATAAGTTTTTAATTTAAATTTTGAAAATTTTTTGATACAAAATTAATTTCATAAATGAAAATCGAAATGACTTATGAACTTTTACGATAGTAAAATTTATAAATTTTGATATGATTTTATTCCAAAATGCATCTTTCCCCTATTATATATAGTAATAATTCACTTTTTTAATCATTACTTTACTCTACCTTAAATAATAATATGTAACTTTGTAAACATCTCCTAATTTTAGGAGGCAAAGAGTATTAAGTCTGACAACAATGAAAAAATACAACACATTAATTTATATTCTGCTTGTCGTCTTCTTTTGGGGAATGACTGAAAATTCCTGGTGCAGCAAGCAAGAGGCAAGCTATCAAACATTATTGTCAAAATCTTCAGAGGAACTATTGAAAATGGGTGGCAAGTACAATGCTGACCCATTGAAAGCCGATAGTGCAATGATGTGCTACTCAATAATTGCAGCGCGAAACAAACCACAAGCTTCGGTAAAAGAAAAAGAACTTGTTGTTAGAGCACTTAACGAGATGGGGGTGCTCAACACAATTCATTTTAATAACCACACGAGTGCTTATCAAAATTTACAGATGGCCTATGACCTGTGTCATGAAATTAAATATTTTAAAATGGAGCCTTACATCTTGCTAAATATGGGCAATTTGTATAACCTGTATGAGTTCCTTTTCCCTCCTGAGGACAAGAAAACAAAGGCTGGAGAGTACTACCGCAAGAGTTTTGATGCTGCATGCCAAATGCAAGAGTGGAACATGGCCATCAGCAGTTACATCAACTTTGTGATGCTCAATATGCCTTATGGGGTGGGGGATGAAGAGGTTCATCAAGAAATGAAGCATTGGATTGATGACAGCATACCTAAAAATATTACTGACTGGAGATTGGCTAGGCATTTCCTTGATGGTAACTTGGCAGTTAAGCATGAAGATTACAATCAGGCAAGAGAGTGTTACCTGATGATGAGCGACGACATCAAGGGTGAAGGCACTCACGATATTGCTCGTGAAGAGTATATGGTGCTTATGTGCATGACTACCACTTATTTTCAAGAAAAACGCTATGACATGGCGATAGACTGCGCTAACAGAATCCTTAACTTGAAGAGCCATCAAGACATGACCGATATTAATGTAGAGACGTTTCGGCTGCTATCGGAATATTATAGTGCTATGGGTGATGACGCTAAAGCCAGTAAATACCACGTTGATTATCTCGAGAATAAGGAAAAACTTATGAAGAATATTGTGGGGCTTGTTCCATCGCAACTCTCCCATAGTCTTGAGGAAATGAATATTGAGATTGACAAGATGAATGAGCAAAAAAGGCTTCAATCGTTGTATCTTGCAGTCGCTGGAATCATTATTGTCTTAGCTGTATTGTTCTCTTTTTTCATCATTCGCAAGAACAAGGTCTTGAATGAAAAAAACACTGCACTATATCATCGCATGAAAGACATTATAAGGCTTGATGAAGAGCGCAAAAATGAAAAAGATGTCAAATATAAGGACAGCGGATTAAAAGAATCTCAAAAAATGGAGTTGTTCGATAAAATCAAGGAGGCAATGGACAATACAGGTGAAATTTGTAAACCAACTTTCACTATGGGTCGTCTCGCTGAAATGATAGGGACAAATACTAGTTACCTGTCACAAACCATTAACGAACACTACGGCATGACTTTTACCAATCTGTTGAACTTGTATCGAATCAAGGAGGCTTGCAGGCGCATGGAAGATTCTGAGAATTATGGAAATCTCACCCTTGATGCAATCTCTGAGAGTGTGGGATTCAAAGCAAGGGTAACTTTCACAAAGGCTTTTAAGCAACATGTGGGCATGTTGCCGTCAGAGTACCTCAAGGCAGTGAACACCCACCAGAACA
>CALGGO010000118.1 GCA_937916085.1 uncultured Prevotellaceae bacterium
ACGAGGCCATCGACCTGATGACCAAGACTCTCTACCGCCACTACCTGAGACCCATGAAGAACGGAGATCCCATCGATATGATGACAGAAACTCGTTACCGCCACTACCTGAGACCCATAGCGAGCGGGGATGCCTAGCATCTTTTGTCATGTCAAGTAGTGCGAGATTTATCTCGTTCAACCCCTTTAGGTGGGTTTGTACCCACCTAAAAGACAAAAACACATCAAATTCACGAAAATTAACATCAAAACTGTTTGCTTTTCTGCAAAATGTTTGTAAATTTGCAAATGAATAAACACTAAATATTCAAAACACTATGAACAAAAAACACCAAGATTGCTATTATGCTGTCAAGATGAGCGTCCCACGAGGTGACTGCCCGCCAAAAATGGTGTACGTATTCGATGCAGAAGACATTGAAAAAAAAGACCGCTGGGAAGGAGTATGGGTGGATGAACTTTTCAAAACTAGAGAAGAGGCGGTGCGTGTCCTTTACGAATTGCAGGGATACTGCAAGGTTAAGGGGTATAAGGATGTGCATCTTTTTATAGAAGAAACAACACCCGACTTCGTAACAAATGTTACGCTGATAAAAGGCGACAATGACAACAGAGACACTCTGTGCTGGTCCTACATGGGAAAAGATTACACATGCACGGGAGAGTTCTACGTTGATGAATGTAACACCCTTCATCACAACTTTATCTCTCCACTTGGCAAAGAAATTGATATTGTTATCCGCTATAATTAATCCCAACAACACTATGAACCACGAAATTGAAATTATCGAAGTAGGCAAGTCAGGAGATGGACTGTACTTGCAGTACGAAATTGATGGCACGCAGTATGACTGCACCGGCGAGTTTTACATCGACAAAAACGGTGTTCTGCATCACACGCACATTATGCCCGATGGAGAGGAAGTAGAAGTCACCTATCAGTATTTCAATTGACACAGCCTGCGACTACGCTTCATCCCTTCCTGCTGACAATCATGGTGGCTTAACCGCCACCATGATACTAAAACTCAATTATTCACTAAAACCAATTCGTTATGAAACTTACAAAGAAAGAACTACTGGAAAGATTCGCCCAGAGCGGCGCAGTTATGGATGAGGTCTATCAATGGACTGGCAAGGTGCAACATTTCACCGAGGATGGCCCTCATGGCGATTTTGTTTCTTATCTCGGCAGTATCGAGGAAGCCCTACTCGATGAAGAACACGAATATGAGTGCGATTTCTGGACCATGAATGAGACCGAGTACAACGACTCTATCATGGCACCATTTACACAGAAATCCGATTTTGACGATAAAAATGCTAAGATTTTCGTCGTGGCTGTTGACTATCTCGAAGACCATCTGCTCAACCAATGTTGAACCCACGCCGCGCCATGTCAATATCTGACATGCGCGGCACAAAAAACTATTCTCAATGAAACAAAAAAGAAACATTCCGCTTTTCGTCATCGACGACAGCCGGGCACATGGGCGTGGCGAGGAGACCGATTTCATCGCATGCACGTCCAACGAATGCCCTATGACAATCTCGGTAACTTATCACACCGAGATTGAGCGACAGACCGACCGCGACAAGGAAAACCCACTCGCTTTCTGGGAACCTAACGCTAACCAGCAATACTGGCGCAAATATCTGCCTGTGCAACTGCCTGAAAATGCCGATAATTCTCAGGTGAAATCGCTGCTAAAAAGAGCGGCGAAGGAGTTCGCTAAGCGAAACCCTACCAGCAAGGTCGATATTCTTAATATCACTAAGGATAATATCTTGTGGTGGCTCGACGTACTCGAAAAACAGACCATCGAGGTACTGCGCAACAACCCAAGCGACCTGGCAATAAACACAAGCTATCAAATCATCAAGAAAATAAAGCAGGACTATGACAGCAACTTTGATAAACAACAAGACAGGCGAGGAAATTAAGGTGCGCTCCACCGCCAACCACCCCTCATCCTCCTACGGCAAGGAAGTCTGGGTCGATGACGACAACAAAGCCTATATGCAGGTGGGGCTCGAGAAATACAACCCCCTCTACGACATCGTGCTCGACGAGCCCTACCGCACACGGCGCAGAATAGGCGAGAGAATCGCCGCACTGCGCAAAAGCAAAGGACTCACCGTAAGGCAGCTCGCCGACATGACAGGGATCAACATCTCCAACATCTCACGCATCGAGAACGGAGAGACATCGCCTACCGTCGACACCCTCAACCGCTTAACGCAGGCCCTCGACACCGAAATATCATTGTGACGTTTTCATAATGTTTTAGTTTTTGTTAGTGAAAGGTGCGGCGCGCCCTTACCGGCCACCGCACCGCTCGCGCGGGAGCTGTTCCGTAGTGCGCCGCAAGCGCGGCGTTCATAAAACGGCACTACCCGCATTATTCTAAAATTCACTCAATTATTAACTCAAATTTATTTTTAACTATGGAAGAAAAAAAGAAAGACTACATCAAAATCGGAAAGCGCTACCGCATCCGCGACCACTTCACCTACGAGCACGGATACGTCCCGGAATGGGACCTCACTAATTCGGGGCAGGGGAGCATCTGCTTCAAAGACGAGGAGATCTTCCTGAACGAGCCCGACGAGGTATGCTACATCTGCGAGTGCGCATTCCTCAACGGATACGAGAACGACGCCCCTTCGTGGTGCACCATCAGCACAGGGGCGTTCACAGAACAGCCTTTAGGATGGACAGCCAACCAGATAAGAGAGGAGTGCCGCAAGTTCCTCCTCTCGCACCCGAGGTTCCGGCTCGACGTGGACGAGTTCGCGCACTACTATTTCACGGTTATGACATGGGAGTTCGACAAGACGGAGGTTATCGACCCGTGGACCTCCGCGGTAAGTCTCCTCGAAGCGGCGACTAACCTTCAGAAAATCAAAGACGAAGAAATTGCATTGCTGACACAGAACGCACCAAAGAAATGACCGTCACCGCGCGAATTGATGAAGTGATGAAAGCGCAGGCGAGAGTAACGGCTCGCCTGCGCGCGAAGTTCAATTTTAAATTAACATCACTATGACACAACAGGAATTTGTCTCGTTCCTCTCCCGGAGAAAATGGGGGAAGGAACAGGCGGCGCGGCTCTATGAGACCGCGCTCATTGACGGTCTAAGTTCTCTGCAAGACTGGAGGGAGTCGCTGGTGGGCGTGTTCTGCGCTCGCAACACTAACATCGGGGCGCTCACGCACCTGGCACAGTCGCTTGACAAAGACTTCCCTCAATGGGAAGACCTCACCAAGCCCAATCTCTCTGAGTACAGAGACTGGCTTCTGGCGCATCTGGCGCGCAACACGGCATCCACCTACCTCCACCAGCTCGCCGCCGTCATGGAGGTGCATGACGACAAGATACCGGCGGCGAACTTCCGCAGCGTTATGGCGGTGAAGAAGGAGCCGTCACAGCATGTGGCGTTAACCGAGGAGGAAGTCGAGCGCATCCACCGCTACCAGCCACGCAACGGCATCGAGGCCGACATCAAGCGAGCATTCATGCTCGAATGCCTGTGCGGCGCTCGCTCGTGCGACATCGCGAACATCACGGCGGCGAACATCAAGGACGGATGGCTGACGTATGTCTCGCAGAAGACTAAGACCGAGACCTCGGTGCCTGTGCATCGCGACCTCATGCACTATCTCACAATGCCTGTGCATAACGCGGAATACTATCGTTCTACCGTGTGCCGCACCCTCAAATCCATCTGCAAGAAATGCGGGATCTCCGACATGGTGAAGCTCTTTACCAAGGGGCAGTGGGTGTCCGTGCCGAAATATGAGCTGGTGGGGTCACACACCGCGCGGCGCTCCTTCGCCACGCAGCTGGCGCTGCGCAACGTGCCAATCGCAACCATCGCCAAACTCATGGGGCACGCCGACGCAAAGATGACATCACGCTACATCTGCATCGACAGCCGCGACATCGGAGACACGGCAATGAGTTTTTTCAACTGATAACTAATTTCAATTTTTAAGACTATGGACAAAGAAGAGAAAAAGAGATTTTATGAGAACCTGAAGAAGAACCCGTCATTCGAACCTATCGCCGACCTGCTGCTGCTCGTGGAGAGGGCACAGAAAATGGCGAGAGAAGCCGAGAGGATAGGCGACAGCCTTTCCGTGTTCGCGGCGAAAGCCGAGGCGGGGCAGAAAGTGGTGCCGGCGATGGAGCCGTGGATGGAGCTGTGCGACTTCTACAAAGACGGAGCGAGGGATTTCGCCCTCGGCATCAGGACGGCGGTGAGAGACTCAGGGATTCAGAGCCTACCTGACATGATGAGGAGATACAACAACGACACGGGGGAGAAGTTCCTTTTCATGCTGGAGAATGACCCCGATTTCCGGAGCCTGTGGGAAGAGATGACAGGCGAAGAAGGTGATGATTGAGTGAACGGGCGGCAGGGAGCAGCATCCTTGCCGCCCTCTTTTTTACCCGAAAAGCCCGTATGTCGGCAGGTCGCACGCCAGGGGCGTCTTTATGCGCAGACTGCCGTACGATTTCTCTATCTTCCTCTCCAGAGCCTCCACCTCGGCGGGGAAGGCGGCGACGGCGTAACCGTAGCCCCAATAGGTGTAGAGGAAATTTATCGGCTTGTCAAAGCCCATGAACGACGCAATATCATTAATATTACGGTCTCTTAGGCGTTTATTCATGGGGAAATAGCGCCGCATCACGTCACGGATTCCACGGGTGTCGGGGAGCGAAAGAACCCTCTCGTCTAAATAAGACCATATCCCTGCGCCATAACCGCCCTTCATCGCCATCTTGGCGAGCAGCATCCTCAGCCTGTTGAGGAAGTCGGTGTTCGGGATGACGAGCGATAGCGGCTCGGCATGGCTTTTCTTGATGTACCCCAGCTCGCTGATTATAGCCTGCTCCAGCGGCAGCCCACGCTTGTGCCTCACCGCCCATATCCAGTCAAGGACATTGAACACGTCCGAGAACCCCACCCCTATGCCTCTGTTGTCCAAAATCTTCCTGCTCTCGTTCAGGTGGAGGAAGGCGCGGCTCTCCACCATCGCCGATGGTGAGTCTCCCAAAATGTGCCTCAGCTCGAAAATATAGTTCTCGGGTCTCCGCGAGGGCACGAGAAGACCCACGACACCAGCGACCTCCTTGTCCCGAGGGTCAGCGTAATAGTCGCACAGCGAGATGGGGTATGCTCCCGACTCACGCACCGCGTCGCCGAGCTCCCTGAGCCACGTATAGACGTGAGGGGCGCAAAGCTCTCTGATCCTCGCGCGGTATTGGCGCAATCTGTAATCCATGCCGCAAAGTTACGAAATCATTTCCTGTTCACAAAATCTATCACCGCCCGGTTCGCCGCGTCCACCTTCTTCTCGTTGAAGCGTATGTATATGCTCGTCACATCGAGACCGGGGATGCTGTGCCCCAGGGCGTGCGCTATCACGTCTATCGGCGTGTCTATCTCGGCGGCTAATGTGCCCCAGGTGTGGCGGCTCCAGTACGAGCTCAAATCGGGGAACAGAGCCTCGCCCTCGGGCTTGCGCCCGCTGCGGTACTTCTTCCCTATGTTTTTCAGCGCGTCGTTCATGCGGTGCAGCCAGTTCAGGTGGTTGCCAACCCTGTCGAGGGGGCTGAGGAGCCATTTCTCGCCCTTGTAGCGCTCTATGATTTCCATCGCCTCGGGCTCCACCTTTATGCTGTAGAGCTTGCCCGTCTTGGCGCGCGTGTATTCTATCCTGCCGCCCCTGAGGCTCTTCTTCGTCAGGTGCAGCAGGTCGGCGGCGTTGATGCCCATGAGGTAGAACATGAGCATGAAGATGTCGCGGTACGGCTTCTGGAACTCCTCGCACGGATAGTCGCGCAGCAGGCGCAGCTCCTCCACGCTCAGGCTGCGCTTCCTCGTCTTCTCGTGGCGTATCCTGAACCTTGCGAAGGGATAGTTCCTTGTCTTGCCCTCGTCAATCGCCCAGTTGAACACCGCCCTGATGTTGCGCAGGTGGATAGCCACCGTGTTCACCCTCATCGTCGCGGAGCATTTCTGCTCGAAGGATTTCAGCCAGCCCGCGTCAACGCTTTCCAGGTCAGCCGATTGGTCAAATTCTGACACCCTCTTCGCCGTCTGCTTGTAGAGGCCCACGGTGCGCCCCGATTTCTGCGCTGCGAAAGCCTCGATGGCGTGTGTCAATTTCTGACCCGTTTTTCTTGCAGGGTTTATCGCCTGCTGCACGAGCGGCTTCACCTGTGCCGCCGTGAGCCTGGCATTGGCTATCAGCACGTCCTCGACGGCTGTCAGTATCTCGTCGAGGCGGCGCCGCTTGGCGTTCCTGTTCCTGTCGTCTCTCGGGAACATCGTGCCCTGGAGACCGCCCGTCGTGGACAGCCCCGTGGCGGCGAGGAAGCGGTCACCGTTGTGTGAGATTCTGAGAAAGACTTTCATGCCGCCGTCTTTGTCTCTCCTTTTCTCGCTTGTGAAGATTGCAATGTTGCTCATTTCTCTGTCGGTTTTATGCGCTGGTCTCCAACGTGTTGCAGCCGCAGTGGTGACCAATCTGGTGACCTGACCGCGAGCCGCGCGGAAATCAGGCTGTCGCCCCTGGGTCTGCTATGCCCCTGTCAATAAAGGATTCACAGAAATCCCGGTCGCCAATTTAGTCACCAATCGTGTCCTTTTATGTCCTTTTATGCCACTCAAAATACCCTCAATTCGCAAAGAAATCAGAAAGTCTTGAGTCTTTTTAAAACCGCCAACAATCTGATTTCCAATCGTTTAATCAAATCGTGAATCGGCTGGGATTCGAACCCAGGACCCACAGCTTAGAAGG
>CALGGO010000119.1 GCA_937916085.1 uncultured Prevotellaceae bacterium
TGACATCATTGGTGGCAAGTGCAGGACAGATTACCCATACGGTGACATACGATCCAAGCAAGTTGTCAGTAACTTACGACACTATCAATGGAACGACTTATTCGAGAGTTAATTATGAAGGATTGAGCTCTATTTCTCTCGTATCTCAACCAGATCTTCCTTGTGACATCTTCACTTTTTCGGTGCCTTACAATTCTGACAATTATAGTGTTCAATATCAGACTAACAGTTATATTGAACTGGATGTTTTTGGATTCGTTTTCCCATTCCAAATGCCACGTGCTATCTGCGACACAACGACAGATTTTTCTTTGCCGGATTCTTTAATATATCAGTCTAATGTCTTTTACCCATACAATCAGTGTGGCGTAAGTGCCCCCTTTTACTTGTCTGGAAGTAATAAGGTCGTTAATGTGATTTTATCGCCAGTTACATATAATCCAGTTACATATAAAGTGAAACTTGCGACATCCATTTCAATAACTTTGAGCTATGATATAGACAGCAATAATGACCAATTATTGGCAAGTAACAATTTAGTATTAAGAGAAAAAGATAGGCTATTAGCACAAAATTGTGTTATCAATAAAAAGGATGTTGAAGAAAATGAGGCACCAATCTCTATTAATACTTCATCACAAAATACATCGCTTCCTACTTATAATTATTGTATCCTTACAGATAAGAATCTTGAGCCATCATTTAAGAAAATTATTGCAATGAAAAGGCAGAGAGGTTTATCTGCAGGCACGATTTGTGTTGAAGACTTAATTGACAGTGGTTTGTTCCAAAATGGTGATGAATGCTACGACGTTAATGGCAATCTTGTGTCAGTAATACCAGACACGGCTGGAGTAGTCAGACAATACCTTAAATATGCAAGTAGAGCGAATGTAAATCCAACAAGATATCTTCTCATTGGTGGGAAATCTAAGAACATACCAATAAGATTCGTCAGAACAGTTACAAGCGATATTTTGGATGAAGGACATGTCCCTACAGATATGTATTTTAGTGATCTTGACAAAATATGGAAAAAACATATGCCCGATTCGTCTTATTGCTATGATAATGAATACAGGGTTTATAGTGAAACCAATCAAGGTGATGGTAATTCAGGGGCATACTCATATTCTCCAAGAATATTTGTCGGTCGTTTACCAGCCAAAGACAGAGAAGAGATTAATAATTATAGTAAGAAACTTTACAGATATACCATGGACCCCTGTCATGAGAATGGTGATTATTTTTTAAGGGCATTTTTCTCAAACTCACATGGAGGTGGTATGGAACATGAGTCAGACCAAACCAGAGGATTTGCAAATCAGATATTTGACTATGTGACATTAATGGAGCAAAATGATAATTATATATATCCTAAAGGAGCAGACATAGTAAACGAACTGAATGATTCAAAATATGGCTATATGAGTTTTTATGCACACGGAGACATTCAATCGATTGCTGTATATGATAATGTTACTACATATAAAAGGTATGTGTTATCGGCACTAGATAGCGATGTAAGTACTCGTTTCTCAACAGAAGAAACAGGTAACGGATTGGATTGCATATTGAATAAGTATCAACCAGCGATAGGATATAGTATTGCCTGTACAACAATGCCATTCGATGACACTCACACTTTTCACTCATTAACACGCCAAAACAAATATAATTTTGGAGAGTCTTTTGTTCTTGGGAAAAATTATGGTGGAGTAGCTTACCTAGGAAACACAAGATTTGGTTACACTTACAATTCACCAAAATTAGAAGAGAATTTTCTAAAAACAATAATAAACACATCAAATTATAAAATAGGTGTTTTAGAAGCACTGTCAAAATGTCTATATAATCCTTATAATGTAGGCAAACATGTTATGCTGGCACATAATCTGTTAGGTGATCCTGAATTTGAAATTTGGACGACTGAGCCACAACAATATGAAGGTGTAACTGTTAGACATAGTGGTGCAAATTACATAATTAACGGTGCTACTTCATCAGATATTATCTCTTATTGCGACAATGAAGGCAACGTTGGCAGTTTTTACGGCAGTGATGATTTTGGTTTTATACTTAATCTATCTCCTAGTGCTATAGTAATGATATACAATCATGAGCATATTCCATACATAGCCCCCATGTTGTTGCAAAACTGTGACATTAATAACTCACAGTATGTATATGCCAGTTCTTTTAGTGCAGGAAAAGCAGTATTACCAAATACTACAAATGGAAATGTGACAATTAAGAACGGTGCTGTCTATGAGATAGAAGCTACTGAGGATGTGCTTTTAGGAGATGGCTTTATAGTAGAGAATGGAGCGATATTTGCTGTTAAGACTCCTGGCAAGGTGACGATTGACGGCTGCGTGTTCCAGAGCGGAGCCAAAGTCAAGATTGAAGCTGGAAATGTTGAATTTATTGGTAAGTTCACTGCTGAACTCGGTTCAAAAGTAGAATTCACACAATTTATTGACGAATAATTTGCATTATTAACCATAGCTTGCTATTTTTGCGGTAAAAAAATGTGATAACCAACAAATGAATTAGTAAGCTCAAAAACAATAACTATTATGAAAAAGATAATCTTTACAATGCTGGGGTTGTTAATGATGACCAGCGTGAGTGCAGAGGAGAATGAATACGTTCCCCTCGTTCGTGAGGGAGTGGTTTGGGAGTATGTTAAGTACAATATCGGGATAGATCAGCCTTCAGAGCCCCCCAAACTTTACACACTTGAGTTTAATGGAGAGGGCGAAAAGGGCCACATGCTCTACCGCACTGATTACAGTCAGTTCGTTACTCCACAAGAGCCATATCTGGTGGCTTATGTGAACGAAGAAAACAAGGTGGTGACTATTAATATAGATGAAAGTCTTCCTTACTACATAAATGGCTATACATCAGACTTTAACATAATTTATGACTTTAACAATAACGATCTTTATTTCTTGCCAGACGAAGCTGTTTATTTCTCTTATCAGTTGGCTGATGTCACAAGTTCTGAATCCTTTACTATTCAAGTGGGCGCCACAACCCGCAATGGTTATCATGTCAACTATGATGCAACGCATGATATAGACACAAGAGAATTCAAGATTATTGAAGGCATAGGTGCTGATTGCATGTATGGTGATTTGCTTGAGCCATTCAAGAATTTCCCTACGTGTATAGAATGGACGATGTCTGGTCTCTCGGCTGTTTATGAGAACGGAGAACTAGTATATCAAGGTTTCCTATATGATGAGGCGCAGTTGTTGAAGACTTACACTGCCATAACCACCATCGCCGGCGACAAGCAGGTGAAGAGCGTGCATTACTACAATCTCGCGGGCGTGGAGAGTGCCGAGCCGCAGCAGGGCGTGAACATCAAGGTGACGACCTACAGCGACGGCTCGCGCCAGAGCGAGAAGATATTGAGATAGGAAATCGGTTCTACGGAGTTTAGGAGTTACCATCTCCATTACTCCAAGACTCCGTAGAATTTCAATGAGATGTGTCAAGGGAGAAAAGATTTTGAGACCAATCACTCAAACCTCATTGTTGATGTGGGCTTGATTGATGAGATGATGTAGGATGGGCCTATGAGGGTGATGTAGGATATCACTAGGATGGCGATGTTGAGGATGATGATTGCGGGGATGTTGATGTCGATGGGCACATAGTTCATGTAGTAGGCGTCGGGGTTAAGTTTGAGGATGTGGAAATGCTTCTGTAACAACGCCAGCCCAATGCCCACGACATTGCCAATAAGCATCGACTTGAAGACGATTTTGTGGGTCAAGAAGATGAATATGCGGCGAATGGAGGTGTTAGTGGCACCCAACGCCTTGAAAAGACCAATCATCTTGATGCGCTCAAGCACTACCATGAGCAGCGCGGAGATGAGTGTGAACGACGATACAACAATCATGAGGGCAAGAATGATGATGACATTCATGTCGAGCATGCTCAGCCAGGTGAAATAAGAAAGATTGTTGCGCTTGGTATTGGTCACGTTGTATAAAGTGGTGCTGTAAGGGTCGTCGTAAGACTGCTGCGCAAGCGTGCCAAACAGCTGATAAGCAATATTCTCGGCATTATCAAGGTTGCCGATGTTGTCGATGTTGATGCCCACATAGTTACCGATATGAGGCTTCCATGCGTTGACGCTCTGCAGCAGAGCTATATTACCCACGATGAACGCCTTGTCGAAAGTCTCGAAATCGGTGTTGAAAATTCCCACGATATGGCATTTGCGCACTTTCACCTTATCGTCGATGAAATAGGTGAAGACCCGGTCGTCAACATTGAGCTTCAACTGCTTGGCAATGATGCTTGAGATTATGATTTCTTGCGTGCTGTCGCCACTCTCAAAACTAGGCACACGCCCTTTCACCAAATTTCTCTCCAGGAACGAGAAATCGTAGTTGGCATCCACGCCACGGAACTGCAGCCCTTTGAAGTTGTCGTCGGTTTTGAGGATGGCAGGTTTCTCGGCAATCAGCGAAACGCTAGTGAAGTGCTCATTGAGGGTGGGGGAGCTGTTTATGCCGCGTGCTATTTCTCTGGAATCTACCACAGCGAAATTGTTGTCAAGGCCTATAGCGCCATTAACCACCTTGATGTGGGGGTCGAGGCTAGTCACCTTAGATTTTATTTCTTGCTTGAACCCCAACACAATAGCCACCGAAAGAATCATAATGATAATGGCAAGAATGATACCCACGAGGGCGACATTAAGGCTTCGGGAATTGGCTCCGCCTTTGTTCCCGAGTTTGAGTCTTGACGCTATAAATAGTTCGTGTTTCATTCTTGAAATAGAGCGCTTCGCGCAGTTTAGAGTTTAGAGGGTCCCCGATCCTCAATATACGAATAAAGTGCAAAATTACTTATTTTTTGGCTTCTAACTCAATTTTAGTTTTTATTTTATTATCATTTTAGTAATTTTAGATAAATTAGGCTGCGCCTCTTTTATTTTTGCAGTCGGAAAAGTTTAGATTAACT
>CALGGO010000120.1 GCA_937916085.1 uncultured Prevotellaceae bacterium
CAAGTGTTAAGTGTCAAGTGTCAAGTGTTAAGTGTCAAGTGTTAAGTGTCAAGTGAAATTCCTAGTCACTCCTATCCACTCCTATCCACTCCTATCCTAGTCAATGAGATAATGAAAAATCGTCGCTTTGCTTATAACGGTCCTCATGTTCCTCGCAACAAGATGAAAGTCACCACTTTCCTTGCTGCCGAGGAAATGCCGTTGCTCGACTTCATACTCAAGAAGATGGACGGCATCAGCCGCAACAAGGCAAAGGGCTTGCTGAGCCATGAAATGGTGAAGGTTGACGGCAGGGTAGAAAAGCAGTACAACTTCGCCGTTAATCCCGATATGGTGATTGAGGTTACCAAGAACCCGCGCTTCATGCCCATGAGGAATTTTGACCGTTTCTTTGCCATCCTCTATGAAGACGATTACCTGATTGTGGTGGATAAGTCCGACGGTGTGCTCTCGATGGGAGTGGGGCGTGGAAGCCTTAACATGAAAATCCTCCTCGACCAGTATTTGGTAGCTACTAAACAGCATTGCACCGCTCATGTGGTACACCGTCTCGACACGCGCACCTCGGGGGTCATGGTCTATGCCAAGAGCGTGGAGGTGCAGCAGATGCTGGTGGAGAATTGGCGCTCCAGTGTCCTCGACCGTCGTTATGTGGCTGTGGTGGAAGGTCCTATGGAGGAAGACCACGGGCACATCGAGAGCTGGCTGCGCGACACCCCCTCTCGCAAGGTTGTGAGCAGTCCGTTCAACAATGGCGGCAAGTGGGCGAGCACCGACTGGTGGCTACTTGACTGCAACGACGACTTCTCGCTTATTGAGTTGCATCTCAACACAGGTCGCAAAAACCAGATAAGAGTACACATGGAAGTGCTGGGGCATCCTGTGGTTGGTGACTACAAGTATGGCAGCATTGAAGACTCTCTCGGACGACTGGGGCTTCATGCTTTCCGCCTCGCTTTCATCCATCCCATCACCCACGAGGCGTTAGAATTTGAGACCCCATTTCCGTCGGCCTTCCTTGATCTGTTCCCCAAACAGATGATATAAAGAAATCTAAACCAGGAAAAATCTTGATTGATTTTTTCTGGTTTTCTTTCTCTCTTCCACATTTTTTTGTAACTTTGGAAAATTTTATATTTAACACCATTAGTATATTTAAATTATTGAGATATGAAAAGCATAATTAATGCCGTTGTGGTGATAGCATTCCTGTCGTTTCTCGTGTCGTGCAACAATGGGGACAAACAAGGAAATAATGAAGCAAGCAATGAACAGATTGCTGCTAGCGCTCCTGCTCGCGATGCTGAGCGAAATGTCAATCTCGACCAGTTGCCTAAAATAGCTAAGGATTATATTGACAAGTATCTGCCAGGCAAAGAGATTGTTAGGGTAATCGCCGATGAAGATGACATCAAAGTGTGGTTTTCAACGAGCGAGCAGTTAGAATTTGACATTGATGGCAACATCAAGGAGATTGAATGTGTTGCCGGTATCCCCGCAACGGCAATCGATGAACGGTTGATGCAAGACGTTAAATCGATAGACCCCAAAGCCTCTATCGTGAAAATCGACAAAGATAGCTTTGGAGAGTATGAAGTGAAACTCGACAATGGCATGGAGATAAATTACGATGCCAATTTCAAGAGAATAGGGTTTGACGACTGATGGCATATAATGGACTATAGGCAGCAATTGGCACTCGAGGAGGCAAGGCGTGAGAACGAGCGTCTGTGCCGAGAGCATCCCCTGGAGCAACTGTTCTGGGAATGCACGCTGCGCTGCAACCTGTCGTGCCGACATTGCGGGAGCGACTGTGCTAAAGACCTGCGTGCCAGCGAGATGCCGCTGGAGCATTTCTTGCCGGTTCTTGACGAGATAGCCCAACATCAAGCCCCATCTACTATCATGGTATCGACGGTGGGCGGTGAGCCGCTCGTGAGGACCGACATCGTGGAGTGCGGTCGCGAGATTAAGCGCCGTGGCTTCCAGTGGGGGCTGGTCACCAATGGCTATCTTCTTGACGAGAAAATTATGGACGCCCTTGTTGAGGCAGGTCTCGACAGCATGGCGGTGGATCTCGACGGCACCGCCAGCGACCACAACTGGCTGCGCAACAATCCTCACAGCTTTGACCGTGCCATGCGTGCCATTGGCCTGATGAAGCAAGTCGATGACCTTGAGTGGGACGTGATAACCTGTGTCAATTCGCGCAATATCAATCATCTTGGCGAGATAAGGCAGTTGCTCATCGAGGCTGGAGTAGAACACTGGCGATGCTTCACCATTGTGCCTATGGGCAGGGCGGCAGGGCTCGACGAGTTGCAAATCTCTGATACTCAGTTCCGCGACTTGCTAAACTTCATCGTCAAGAGTCGCTTGGAGAAGAAGATTGACGTCTCCTTCGCCTGCGAGGGGTTTCTCGGGGCTTACGAGGGGATGGCGCGTGACTATATCTACTCCTGCGATGCCGGGCTCACTGTGGCAAGTGTCCGACACGACGGTGCCATATCGGGATGCCTCAGCATCCGCAGCGACTACAACCAGGGTAACATCTACCACGACAGCTTCTGGGACGTGTGGAACGACCGCTTTGAGAAATACCGCAACCGCGAATGGATGAGAAAAGGCATCTGCGCCGACTGCGAGATGTTCCGCTACTGCCAGGGCAACGGCTTCCACCTGAGAGACCAAAACGGCGACCTAATGGTGTGCCACTACAACCGATTAAAGAATGTGAAACTATAACAAAACCAAGATATTATGAAAAAAGACAACAAAAATCGCCGCAAGGCGGCTATAGGGGCGGTGATAGCCGCTGGTATGACAACAGGGGCTATTGCCGCGTGTGCCGGCAATGAGTCGCAACCTGAGCAAAGAGAGCAGCCCAACGTGGAACTCTCTGCCGCCGACAAGGTGGTGATTGATGGCGAGGAGATTGATTCAACTCAATTGCTGCCTCGTGATACGGGCCGCAACGTAGTTAAGCCCATGTATGGCGTGCGTCAGCGTCCCATCAACCTGATGTATGGTCCCCGGCGTCCACGCCCAGGGATTGCTCTGCCCGATGACCCCGCCAGTCCTGTCGTTCTCGAAAGGCAGGTGAAGGAGGTTGTTGCCGCCACGCTCAACATCGCATCAAGGAATGTGCAGGTCGCCTCTAAACTCGATGAGGATTTCAAAATCACCGACGAGCAAAGGGCGCAACTCAAGACCGCGCTTGAAGACCGGTTTGGGGTCGTGATCTATGACGAGACCTTCGATGTGATGAAGACCGTGGGCGACCTCGTGAACTGCATCTCGGTGTTGAAAAAATGACATTCTCCACTGCCAACATTCAGTTAAAGCAATTTTAGCAATGCATTTGCGTTTATAAGAATATGAAGACTGCTAAATATGTAATATTGATTATAGCGGCTATGGCTGTGACATCGGCGATGGCGCAGGTGGAATTTGGTGGTAACTCCCAACCAGTTTATGACGTGACTCCAGAATACAGCACAGGTCTCAATCACATCTTCGTGCTACATGACGCGCAATGGGTGGCGATGACCTATACCGCCAGCGAGAACCCCGATGAGGTCACCTGGTATGAGTTTGGTGAGCAGGGCGGGGCTTACGCCACTGAGGTCAGTGGCGTGGTGCGCAACGGCAATAAGACCATATTGCCGCAAGTGGGTACCGAACGCGGATATATCATTGAGGAAGGCACAAAGCGCACCTATATATGGGTGGTGGACTACAGCAAGTTCCGACTGCATTTGAGCAGCGCCACTGTTGATCCCGAAAGCGACTGCGGAACAGCTACAATCCATGTGGATGGCTCTGGTCCCGACATTGTCTATTATACCATAAACGGCGGTCGGCGAGTGCTTGACCGAGAAATCAAGATTTCTTACAACACCCTCGTGTGGAATTCTGATAACAAGAGGTGGGACGAGACACAAGTGGTTGAGACCGAGGCATCGTTTAAGAACGCTATGGCGGTGCCGGCACCATTGTGCAATACAACTTTCACTGTCGAAGGCGACAAGTTCCTCGAGTTCTGGAAAGATGGTTATCAGAGCAAGACAACCGAGTCTTATTCCGCTACCGCTGTCAGCGCCGAAACTACTGCCATTCAGGATGAGCGCGACAACGACAACGAGCAGAAAGAGCAGGGTGGGGCACTGGGAGGCTCGGCACCAGCAACAATCACGTTCACAGCCTATTGCACCGACGCAGTGTCGTTCAAGCAGTGGCAGGTGAGTGATAACCCCGACTTCAATTACATTTTGATGGATTTCTCGCAGGAAGAGGTGGAATATACCTTTGAGGATGCTGGGACAACCTACTGGCGATTCTATTATGCCAATAGCGACGGCTCTTGCGAGGACTACAGCGAGACCTATACTGTGAACATTGGCATTAGCGACCTCGTGTGCCCAAACATCTTCTCGCCGGGAAATAACGATAAAATAAACGACGTGTGGAAAGTGTCCTACAAGTCGATTGTCGATTTCCATTGCTGGATTTACAACCGCTGGGGCGTTCTCATAAAGGAGTTTACCGACCCCTCCGACGGCTGGGACGGCACATACAGAGGCAAACTAGTGAGCACGGGAGTATATTTCTATGTAATCAGGGCCAAAGGCAGCGACGGCAAGGACTACAAACTCAGTGGCGACATCAACATCCTGCGCTACGAGCGCCGCAACATGGGCGGCGGAGGATACGAAGAACCCGTGGAATGAGGTTGCTGTGCCGGTTTTGTTATAGGCTCGAACACCGCGTTGTGGCGCACTGCACAAAAACACCCAGGCTCGCCATCTTGTTCTCTCGTTCTCTTGTCCTCTTGTCCTCTCGTTCTCTCGTCCTCTCGTTCTCTCGTCCTCTTGTCCTCTTGTCCTCTTGTTCTCTTGTCCTCTTGTCCTCTTGTCCTCTTGTCCTCTTGTCCTCTTGTTCTCTCGTCCTCTTGTCCTCTTGTCCTCTTGTCCTCTTGTTAACTATAAGCAATAAAATAATATGAAATACATCAACATCCTTTTGGTGACAATAATTGCGTGTGCTACAGCGTTTTCTACCCAGGCTCAGCGCACGGGAGAGTTTATGACCGTGGCTGCGCCCGAAATTCCTGAGTCAATCAACTTCTGTGGCGACCACGTGAGTTTCGACCGCATCGACATGGCAGAGCGCCTCGACCGTGAGATGACGGCGGTGATTTATGGCCAAACCACGACATCACTCATCATCAAGCGCGCCAACCGCTATTTCCCGCGGCTTATCGAGATTTTGAAAGAGAACAATATGCCCGAAGACCTCATCTACCTTGCCGTTGCCGAGAGTTCGCTCGACATTAATGCCCTCTCGCCAGCCAAGGCTGCGGGGATATGGCAATTTATGGCGGCAACAGGAAAGCAGTATGGCTTGGAGGTGAACGACGATGTTGATGAGCGTTACGACCCTGAGAAAGAGACCGTGGCGGCGTGCCGTTATCTGCGTGACGCCTATTCCAGATATCACAACTGGGCTACCGTGTGCGCCAGCTACAATGCCGGCACGGGACGCATCACCAACGAACTCTCATCGCAGCAGGTGAGCAATTCTTTTGACCTGCGGCTGGTGAGCGAGACTTCGCGTTATGTGTTCCGCATTATCGCCTACAAGCTCTTCCTTGAGAATCCCAAGAAATATGGCTACCGCATCTACAGCAACCAGTTCTATCAGCCCATTGAGTGTGATGTGGTTGAGGTGAGTCAGCCGGTTTCCAACTGGGTGACGTGGGCTAAGGAACATGGCATCTCCTATATGCAGCTGCGCGACGCAAACCCGTGGATTAGAAGCACAAAACTCCCTAATGCCTCGGGTAAGGTCTATAAGGTTAAGGTGCCCAAGCAAGACTCGCTCTATCGCAGCAAGGCTGGCAACAAAGTGTATAACCGAAACTGGGTGGTAGATTGATATTTGTGTGAATCAACCAATTAGTGGAAATTTGTGAAAATTTGTGGTTTTTGAGTGAATGAAGATTAACGGCAAGGATGTTGACGCTCTGCAAGTGCAGGGGGCGAGAGTACACAATCTCAAGAACATAGATGTGGATTTGCCGCACTATAGCCTCAGTGTGGTCACTGGGCTTAGTGGCAGCGGCAAGTCGTCGCTGGCTTTCGACACGATTTTTGCCGAAGGTCAGCGCCGCTATCTTGAGACCTTCTCGTCTTATGCCCGCAATATGCTCGGAGTGCTGGAGCGTCCCGATGTGGATAAGATTTCGGGCTTGTCGCCGGTTATCTCGATAGGTCAGAAGACCACCAACAAGAACCCGCGTTCCACCGTGGGCACCACTACCGAGGTCTATGACTACCTGCGACTGCTTTACGCCCGCGCCAGCGACGCTTTCAGCTATCTCTCGGGCGAGAAGATGGTGAAATATTCGCTCGACAAGATTCTCAACCTCATCCTTGAGCGATATGATGGGAAGAAGATTTACCTGCTTGCTCCGCTGGTAAAGAACCGCAAAGGTCACTACAAGGACCTCTTTGAGCAGTTGCGCAAGAAGGGGTATCTGCATGTGCGTGTCGATGGCGAGATGCGGGAGATAACCTTCGGCATGAAGCTCGACCGCTACCGCAACCACGACGTGGAACTGGTGGTAGATCGCCTCAAAGTGGCGCAGAAAGACGAGGTGCGGCTGCGCGACACCATCAACACCTGCTTCAAGCAGGGCGACGGTCAGCTCATGGTGATGGATGCCGACAGCGGCGCGCTGGAGCATTACAGCCGTTCGCTCATGGATCCTGCCACGGGATTGTCTTACGCTGAGCCCGCTCCGCACAGTTTCTCGTTCAATTCGCCGCAAGGCGCGTGCCACAAGTGCAAGGGGCTGGGATATGTCAATATCATCGACAAAGACAAGATTATGCCCGACCCGACCCTCTCGATTCGTGATGGCGGCATCACGACTCTTGGAAAATATAAGAACTCGTTGATTTTCTGGCAGATTCAGGCTATCTGCGAGAAATATGGTGCGTCGCTTGACATGCCGCTCAAGGACTTGCCCGAGGAGGCTATCGACGACATCCTCAACGGCACCGAGGAGCGCCTCAACATCAAGAACGAGACGATGAGCATCAACAACTACTTCCTCGCCTACGAGGGACTGGTGAAGTACATCGAAATGCAGCAGAGCGAGAATGCCACGTCGAAGGCGCAAAAGTGGGCAGGGCAGTTCTTCTCGAGAACAGTGTGTCCCGAGTGCCATGGCGACCGACTAAATAAGGTGGCGCTGCACTTCAGGCTCGGCGGCAAGAACATCGCCGAACTCGCCCGCATGGACATCGCGCAGCTGCGGGAATGGATGCTCGACCTGAAAAACCACATCTCCGACCGCCAGTGGGCGATCGCCGAGGAGGTGGTGAAGGAAATCAACAGCCGCCTGTCGTTCATGCTCGACGTGGGGCTCGACTATGTGTCGCTCAACCGCAGCAGCTCGTCGCTGTCGGGTGGCGAGAGTCAGCGCATCAGGCTCGCCACACAGATTGGCTCACAACTGGTGAATGTGCTCTACATCCTCGATGAACCGAGCATCGGTCTGCATCAGCGCGACAACCAGCGGCTTATCAACTCACTCAAGCACCTGCGCGACGAGGGTAACACAATTCTCGTGGTGGAGCACGACCGCGATATGATGCTTGAGGCGGATTATGTGGTGGACATAGGACCAAAAGCGGGTAGGAGAGGGGGCAATGTCGTCTTCTCGGGAACACCGCAGCAACTTCTCAAAGCCGACACTATCACGGCGCGCTACCTCAACGGCAAGGAGCGCATCGAGATTCCAGCTGAGCGCCGCCCAGGCAACGGCAAGGCGATAACGCTGCGTGGCTGCCGCGGCAACAACCTTAAGAATGTGGATGTGACGATTCCTCTTGGCGTGCTCCTTTGCGTAACAGGTGTGAGCGGCAGCGGCAAGTCATCGCTTATCAATGCCACGTTGCAGCCCATCCTCAGTCAGCGGTTCTACCGCTCGCTCACCGAGCCGCTGCCCTTCGATTCCATTGAGGGATTGGAGAATATCGACAAGGTGGTTACCGTCGATCAGTCACCGCTGGGACGCACGCCGCGCTCCAATGCCGTGACCTATACCAATATCTTTACTGACATCCGCAACCTCTTCGTCAATCTGCCCGAGGCTAAGATTCGCGGCTACAAGCCTGGACGTTTCTCGTTCAACACCAGCGGCGGACGCTGCGAGGTGTGCAAGGGCAACGGCTACAAGACTGTGGAGATGAACTTCTTGCCCGACGTGCTGGTGCCTTGCGAGGCGTGTGGCGGCAAGCGCTACAACCGCGAGACGCTTGAGGTGCGCTTCAAGGGCAAGTCCATCGCCGACGTGCTCGACATGACAATCAACCAGGCGGTGGAGTTCTTTGAGGCAGTGCCGAATATCCTGCACAAAATCAAGGTGCTGCAAGACGTGGGACTGGGCTACATCAAGCTTGGTCAGCCCTCTAGCACCCTCTCGGGTGGCGAGAGCCAGCGCGTGAAACTCGCTGCCGAACTCTCGAAGAAAGACACTGGCAAGACGCTCTACATCCTCGATGAGCCAACCACTGGTCTGCATTTCGAAGACATCAAAATCCTGCTCGGCGTGCTAAACCGCCTGGTGGCTAAGGGCAACACCGTAATCGTCATCGAGCATAACATGGACGTGATAAAATGCGCCGACTATATCATAGACCTCGGTCCCGACGGTGGACGCAACGGCGGCGAAGTAGTCGCCACAGGCACCCCCGAGCAAGTAGCACAAAGTCCAAATTCCATCACCGCACGATATCTGAATAAAGAATTGAAAAACCATGAATAAATCGAGGTACATTATAGCATTACTGCTGATGTGGCTGGCTGCCGCGACGAGCTTTCACAGTGCCGCTCAAGGCTCTGGACGCATAGCGCGCATCACTCAGGGCAATTTCCTCTACAGCAACTGGGATGCCCCGCACCTCACGCTCGACACTTGTCTCGACATGACTCTTACTAACATCACGGTTCCTGATATAGTGGAGTGAAACGGCCGCAAATATCCTGTGGTAGAAATTGGACCAGGGGCATTCAAAGGATGTAAAAATCTCGTCTTTCTTGAGTTTGGGCAAAATTTGATAGGCTTCTTAAAAGGGGCATTACTCGACTGTCCAAATCTCAGGGTCATTAAGTTTGGATGTTGTGAGCCTCTTGTATTAAACAATAAGCATCCTTTCTACGGATGCACCTGGAATGAGGTGATAGAGCCTTACCACACCCTCTCTACAGTGATTGTGGTGCCTGAGGGATGTGAGGAGCCTTATCGCAACACGCCGGGATGGAAGGAGTTCAAGATTATTCAATCTCACATGCCCGACGGCAGTGAAATCAACATGGACGAGATAGATGTGAGGCTCAACCAGCTTGAGAGTGAGCTGCAAAAAGCCCAGCAGGTAGTTGACAGAATCAAGGAAGAGATGGATGCCCTGCGCAAGACTAAGGAGTCTCAATCAAGTAAGTGAATGTGCCCACCTTTTCCAGTCGCGCTCTGATTCTGTTCTCGTAGTTGTGGCAATGCTCTTTGAGCGCATATTCGATTTCGGTCAGCTCTTTTGACGTGAATCGGTTGCGGATGCTGTTCATGTATTCAGGCATTTTTCTCTCGCGTTGGAGAAATGTTCAAAATTGTGATAGCCCAAGAATTGCGCCAGCACGTTGAGGGTGTGAGGACGTGTCCTCACCTCTTCGGGCAGGTAACGCCAGCAGCGCTTCAGCGTGGTGGGCGACAGGCGCTCGCCCATCCGCTCCAGCTGACCGCTGAGCCACTCAAAATCGCGCGGTCCCTGCATCTGGCGTTGGCACACCTTCTCAATCTCCAGCTGCAGAGCCTTAATTGTTTCGTTAATCATATCTTAGTAACGCGAGTTCGGGATAAGATTATCATAAAATGGCAATGCCATGCTCTCGATTA
>CALGGO010000121.1 GCA_937916085.1 uncultured Prevotellaceae bacterium
GATACAGAATTGACATTACTTTTTACAGGAACTGGCACTCATTCTGAT
Source organism: uncultured Prevotellaceae bacterium (assembly GCA_937916085.1). Taxonomy (GTDB): domain Bacteria; phylum Bacteroidota; class Bacteroidia; order Bacteroidales; family Muribaculaceae; genus Sodaliphilus. Next base: position 49 of record CALGGO010000121.1, read on the forward strand.
TTATTCTGATTTGATAAACATCATGCCCATTTGAAATCGATACAGTAAAAGACATATTAAAAAAGGAAATAAATATGACAGAAGAGTAGTGGTGGATGCTGGGGTTGCGCTTGGTATAATTCTACTGCAAAGAAACTTGTTCTTACAGGAATTGAGATTGAATACATGGATGGCAGTGTATTTACGATTAAGGAAAATGAAATAGAATACATACGATAGTCTTTCTAAAAAAGATAGAAGCACAAAACATTACGTTTCTTAATATTACATTGTATCATAGCCGTTTTCATGACGGCTATTTTTAGTTTTCGCTTTAGCTGGCTGGTACCGATATTACCAAGTCACAACAAGAACTGACACCCATTATCTTTTTTCATTGTTTTCTTCTCTTATTTTTACATTTTTATCAGTGATATTTGTCATGGTTTATTTTGGTGATTTAAGTAATAATTTGTAACTTTGCACGCACAACCATTACAGAAACTTATCTAACTATAAAATAATAACTAAACTAATCATGAACAATTCGATTATCAATTTTCCCCTTCCAGCTAATGAGCCAGTAAAGGCTTATATGCCTGGATCCCCCGAGCGTGTAGCATTAGAGAAAGAACTTGAGCGTCAGAGCAAGATGGTGGTAGAAATCCCCATCATCATTGGCGGTAAAGAAATTCGCACCGGCGATATGGGCGAGGTGACTTGTCCCCACGACCACAAGCATGTGATTGCCCGCTACCACAAGGTAGGCAAGAAAGAGGTGGAGATGGCTGTTGAGGCCGCTATGAAGGCTTGGCAAGAGTGGAGCCGCACCCCCTGGACCACCCGCGCCGCTATCGTGATGAAGATGGCTGAGCTGCTTGCCACCAAGTACCGCCCCATCATGAACGCCGCCACCATGCTCGGCCAGAGCAAGAACTTCTTCCAGGCCGAGATTGACTCGGCTTGCGAGACCATCGACTTCTTCCGTTACAACGTTCACTACGCATCTAAGATATATGCCATGCAGCCCAAGGACGGCGTGGCACAACTCAACCACACCGAGTATCGCCCACTCGAGGGCTTTATCCTCGCTGTGACACCATTCAACTTCACCTCAATCGCCAGCAACCTGTGCATGACTCCCGTTCTCATGGGTAACGTGGCACTGTGGAAACCCTCGACCACCGCTTTGCTGAGCAACTATTACCTGATGCAGCTCTACAAAGAGGCTGGTTTGCCCGACGGCGTGGTTAACTTCCTGCCCGGCAGCGGCGCATTGATTGGCGAAGTAGCCACTCAGTCGAAGTACTTCTCGGGCATCCACTTCACCGGCAGCACAGCAACCTTCCAGTCGCTGTGGAAACAGGCTAGCATGAATGTGGATAAGTATATCTCTTATCCCCGCCTCGTAGGTGAGACTGGCGGCAAGGACTTTATCTTCGTGCACCCCAGTGCCGATTCTAAGGCCGTTGCCACAGCAGCCTTCTGTGGAGCCTTTGAATTCCAGGGTCAGAAGTGCTCGGCAGCATCGCGCATGTACATCCCCAAGAGTATGTGGGCTGGTGTTCTCGACGACATGAAGGCTATGGCTGCCGAGGTTAAGATGGGTGACGTGATGGAGCCAATGAACTTCGTCAACGCCGTTATCGACAAGGCTTCATTTGACAAGGCTAAGTCTTACATCGACTTTGCTCAGGATGCCAAGGATGCCGAGGTAGTGATGGGTGGCAAGTGCGATTGCAGCAAGGGCTGGTTTGTTGAGCCCACCGTTATCGAGACCAGCAATCCTAACTTCAAGTCGATGGAAGAGGAAATCTTCGCTCCCGTGCTCACCGTTTATCCCTACGACGACGAGAAGTGGGAAGAGGTGGCACACAAGTGCAACGAGACCTCGCCTTACGGCTTGACAGGCGCGGTGTTTGGCCGCGACCGCATGGCAGTGGAGAAGATTACCGACATCTTGTGCTATGCCGCCGGTAACTTCTACATCAACGACAAGCCAACAGGTGCTGTGGTTGGTATGCAGCCCTTCGGTGGCGCCCGTGCCAGCGGCACCAACGACAAGGCAGGTGGCGAGTTCAACCTCATACGCTGGGTCATCCCACGCGTGATCAAGGAGACTCTCGTGTCGCCAACCGACTACCGCTACACTTATATGAAATAAGCTTACAAGCTGACAAGTAAACAAGCTGACAAGGCAATGGTAATAAAAGTGTTAAGCTTCAAACTCACTTGCCTTGTCAGCTCGTGAGCTTGTACCTTGTGAGCTAAAAGGAGAGAAACAATTTATGGACAAGAAACAACTAAAGCCTTGTGAGGTAAACGTCAGTTCCGAGACTGGCAGGCTGCGGGCTGTGCTGCTGCACCGTCCTGGCGTGGAGATTGAGCGCATGACGCCGCTCAACGCCAACGCCGCACTCTACAGCGACATCCTCAACAAGCCCATCGTTGACGAGGAATACCGCAACTTCAGCGGAGTGCTTGAGCGTTGGACGCAGGTCTATTACGTTCAGGACATTCTCGAAGAACTCCTCAAGGATGAGGCGGTAAAGGTAAAATTACTCGCCGACAGCTTGCGCGGCTGCAACCAGAAGACGGCAAGAGTGATAAGCGAAATCACTGGCGACGACCCCAAAAAGCTCGCACGGGTGCTTATCGAGGGCTGCGAAGACCCCAAGTGGGACGGCGTGAGCGAGCATCGCTACCTGTTCAAGCCTCTTTACAACCTGTTCTTCACCCGCGATGCCTCGTCAACGGTATATGACCGTGTGCTCATCAACTCAATGAGCTTTGAGGTGCGAGAACGTGAGTCGCTGATTTACGAGGCGATTTTCAAGCACTTCTTCGGGGTTGACATCCTCAATGCTATGGCGTGGAACCCCTACGCCCGCACCGAGGGCGGCGACGTGCAGATTGCTGGTCCCGACACGCTGTGTATTGGGCAAGGCATACGCACCAACCGCAAGGGCATCGAGTATCTTGCGCAGACCTTCGCCCGCGAGCGTGACCACTTCAACATCATTGCCCAGGAGTTGCCTATGGAACCTGAGTCGTTTATCCATCTCGATATGGTGTTTACCTTCTTAGGCAAGCACCAGTGCATGGTGTTTGAGCCTATGCTAAAGAAGCATGGACTCTTTGCCGGCAAGGACACCACGCTGATCACCATCGACCACGGGAACATCAGCTACAAGCGCATCGGCAATATCATCGAAGGCCTCACCACTCTGGGGTGGGACATCGAACCTGTGATTGGAGGCGGCAGTGACCCGTGGACACAGCTGCGTGAGCAGTGGCACAGTGGCGCCAACTTCTTCTCGCTGGGCGACGGAAAAGTGCTGGGTTACCGCCGTAACACCCACACCATCGAGGCACTCGACAAGGCAGGTTTCGCCGTTCTCAACGCCGAGGACATAGTTAGTGGAAAGGTCAATATGAATGACTATGAGAAGTTTGTTGCTGCCTTCCCAGGCAGTGAGCTTCCCCGCGCTGGCGGCGGCGCCCGCTGCATGACAATGCCTATCCTGCGCGATATTTAGAAGACAATTAAGGACAAAAACACACCCGAGTTGCAAATTAAACGACTCGGGTGTGTTTGCGTTAAGATTCATTGGTTTATAGCATTGCCGCTCTCATCTTGTATATGTTGTTAATCTTGCTGATTAGGCTTGGGCGTTGTTTTGCCACAGCCATATTGTAGCGGTTCTGCATATTAATGAGTAATTCGGGATTGATACCCAAAGCTGCTTCTATCAGCAAAGCAAAATCTACCGAAACAACTCTTTTCCCATTAAGAATCTCGTTAAGTTGAGTATATGGCACGCTAATCATCTTAGCTAGTTGTTTCTGGCTGATGCCTCTACTCTGTACTTCTTCTTTGATTACATCACCAGGATGCGTGGGTATTCTTAGTATTTCCATCTTCTTTATTATTTATAATGATTTGTTATGTCGTGAATTGTGCAAATTGTCAAGATTTGAGTGTTCTCAATTGTTTGTGTGGTAAATAGCAACCTATAATGGTAGTCAATTCTAATAGAAAAGAAACCATTGCTAAGAGCTTCAAAATTAAGAGAATTGAAAACAAAAAGGTCTTCAATACAAGTTGCAGCTATTAACCTGTTGGTTGAATTAGAATAGCGCATATTTGACTTGCCCTATTGGTTTATGA
>CALGGO010000122.1 GCA_937916085.1 uncultured Prevotellaceae bacterium
AAGAAAAAGTCCTTATGTTTGCTTTTGAGTTTGCAAACATAGGGACTGTCTAAATGTTGCGTCGTTGTTGATCTTATGAAAGACTTATGTTCTTTTGTCTAAATGTTGCGTCGTTGGGGGTTGTTTTTTATAACGGCAACATAGCTGGTGCGTGCGCAGCCCAATTCTGCATTCCGCATTCCGCATTGTTAAGACAGAGCCTGGATGCGCTTGATGTCGTCTTCGAAGGTGGCTTTGCTCTTGGCGCGGGCTTTGAGGCGTGAGCGGTAGGTATAGACTGTGGCGATGGAGGCGCGCAGGATGCTGGCGATTTCCTTGTTGTCGGTGATGCCGAGGCGCAGGAGTGCCAAGATGCGCAACTCGCGCGTGAGCTGCTCGTCTTCTTTGGGTTCGATTTGTTGGCCCTGCTCCAAGAGGCTGTTTACTGCCTCGATGAAGTTAGGGTAGATGTTGAGGAATGCCGAGTCGAAGTTCTGGTAGAATAGCGTGGCGTTCTCATAGTCGAAATGCGGACTCTTGAGCTGCGATTTCAGCTCCTTTAGGCGGTCTTCCATCGCCAGGCGGTTCATCGCCTTGCGCTGTGCCTCGTTCTTGTCGATGAGCGAGCTGCTGAAGGTGAGAAAGCGTCCCAGATACTGCTCCTTGATCTTGTCGCGCTCCTGCAACTTCTGGTTGGTGCTCTCGAGCTGGTCGTTGATGCGCTGGCGGCTCTCGCTGAGGCGTCGGTAGCGCTTGTAGAGCATGGCGAGGGCTATGATGCCCGCCACGAGCAGCAACGCCAGCACGCTCAGCGCGATGATGAAGCCCAGCATGTGGCGGTAGTTCTTCTCCTGCTCATCCTGATAGGCGTTGATGATGCGTGGCACCAGTTGCGATGCCTGCACGTTGCGCAAGCGGGTGCCATAGAAATTGGCGTCGGCGACGCTGATGTTGATGTATCGGTAGGCGCGGTCTATATCGCCCTCGTCGAAGAGGAGGTCGGCGAGCTGCCTTAGGGCAGAGTTTTCCATGATACAACCCTCTATGTCGCTTGCCGCGCTCATGGCGAGCAGCTGTCGCTGTTTCTCGTGGTCGCCCAGCAGGCTGTAATAGAATGCCAGCGTGCTGGTGATTACCGAGTAGGTGCGGTCGCCGCTGCGGTAGCCTTTGAGCATGTCCTCGAGTAGCGTTATTGCCTCTTGGGTGTGGCCGGTGTCGTTGAGATAACTGGCTTGATAGAGCTTGTTGCGCTCGCTGCCAGGCTCCGAGAGCGTGGAGATTTTCAGTCGGTAGTCGGTGAGCTGCTGCTGATAGAATTTCTCGTAGTTGCTGCCTTGGTTAAATTCCATCCTGAACATGCACATGTCGGAGAGGATTTTGTAATAAAACAGCTTCTGCTTCTTGTTCATGCTCATGGTGTCGATGTGATGAACTAACGCCTCGGCCTCATCGAGCAGGTAGGCCTTGTTAAGCAGGTGCGTCAGGTTGAGGCGGCTGTCGGTGACTCTAGAGCTGTCGCCCAGCTGTTTTGCGATGTCGATGTTGCGACGCGCATATTTCTGGGCCGAGTCGTTCTGGAACTCCAGATACTCGCGGTAGAGGGTGTTGTTGATGTCATATTCCTTGTTTAGCACTGCGGGGTTGGTGCTGGGTGCGGGAAGGGTGTTCTTGACTTTTGCGATTGCTGCTTTTTTGCTTGCAACAAGCGCATCATGCCGTGAAATCAACTCGTCAAGATGTCCATAATAGTCGTTGGCACATGTCCCCAAAACTGTGCCACACAAAGCTAAAAACAACAGAATTATGCCTCTCAATTTCATCATAATATAATAGGGGTGTTAGCTCCCCCTCTAAGATAGAGGGGGATAAAGGGGGAGTATGAAAACTCGCTATATTGAATTTTCTCTTTCATTTTTGAAGTTGATGATCGCATTTATTATAGTTTGTGGCTGTTCAAAGACGATTTTATTCTCAAAACGTAAAGTATGAATTCCATATCTTTCACGAAGTAATTCATCTCTTTCAAAATCATTTAATGGTTGAATGACGTGAAAATGATAGTCTCCGTCAAGTTCTATGCATAACTTGAGCTTTGGACAGTAAAAGTCTAAAATGAATTTGTCTATGCTGAATTGTCGGCGAAAACGCAATCCTTCTATTTGGTTGCGTTTCAGCCAATTCCATAGACCTTTTTCGGCCATTGTAGAATTGTTCCGTAACTTCCGACGCAAATGTTTTAACTGTGGGGTATTTTTTGTGTGGGCACTACTTTTGGCAGTCATACTCCCCCCAGCCCCCTCTATCTTAGAGGGGGAGCTGGTTTCTGTTGCCTCATGGGCAGTCATACTCCCCCCGGCCCCCTCTATCTTAGAGGGGGAGCTGGTTGCGTCATATATTGCAGGTTGTGAGACCATTAACAGCAATGAAGACTTAAGTTCAATATGAAATAATGAGTTGTACTGCAAAAATAGGGAATAAGTTGAAATTTGGGTAAAATATTCACTTTTTTTATGATTTAAATGTTATGCCACTTGCCCATTTTTTTGTAATTTTGTGTGTTTTTAGCGCAATGCCTCAAACGAGCTTTGATTAATAACTGTAAATAATTGATAATTAAGTGTTTTTTGGGGTTTGCAAATAAATAGACTAAATATTTAAGATATATGTCAAACGAAGAAATTAGAGAACAAGAGGAATTAGAAGAGAAGAAGTATTCGGCGCATAACATTCAGGTGCTTGAGGGCCTTGAGGCGGTGCGCAAGCGTCCTGCCATGTACATTGGCGACACTAGTGTCAAGGGTCTGCACCACCTGGTAAGCGAGGTGGTTGACAACTCCATCGACGAGGCTCTCGCGGGCTTCTGCGACACTATCCACGTGACCATTACCGAGGACAACTCCATTATTGTGAAAGACAACGGTCGAGGCATTCCCGTCGATGAGCATGAGAAGTTGCACAAGAGCGCGCTCGAGGTCGTGATGACTGTGCTCCATGCCGGCGGCAAGTTTGACAAGGGTTCCTATAAGGTGTCGGGCGGATTGCACGGTGTGGGCGTGAGCTGCGTGAACGCATTGAGCGACTACCTGCGTGCCGAGGTGCGCCGTGGCGGCAAGATTTATTGCCAGGAGTATGCCTACGGCAAGCCCACCAGCGAAGTGAATGTGATAGGGGAGTGCGGCGACGAGCACGGCACTACCGTGAAGTTCCACCCCGATGCTAAAATATTCACTCAGACCACCACTTATGAGTACCGCATCCTCGCTACTCGTCTTCGTGACCTGGCATTCCTCAACGCTGGCGTGAAGCTTATCCTCACCGACCTTCGTGAGAAGGACGAGGAGGGCAATCCTCATAGCGAGGAATTCTTCAGCAGCACAGGTCTTGACGAGTTTGTGCGCTACATCGACGCCACTAAGGAGTCGCTTATCGACGATGTGATTCACATCAACACTAGCAAGGGCGACATTCCCGTGGAGGTGGCGATGACCTACAACACCTCGTTCAACGAGAACATTTATTCGTTTGTCAATAATATTAATACAGTGGAGGGCGGCACCCACCTCACCGGTTTCCGCCGCGGCTTGGGTTCCACGCTCAAGAAATATGCCGAGGACAGCAAGATGCTCGAGAAGGTGAAGGTGGAAATCAAGCCCGAGGACTTCCGTCAGGGGCTCACCGCCGTGATTTCGGTTAAGGTGCTCGAGCCGCAGTTTGAGGGCCAGACCAAGACCAAGCTCGGCAATACCGAGGTGATTGGCGCTGTAGAGACCAGTCTGCGCGAGGCTCTTAACATATATCTTGAGGAGCATCCGTCGCAGGCTAAGGCGATAGTTGAGAAGATAATTCTCGCCGCCACAGCTCGCCATGCCGCCGAGACAGCGCGCGCCAAGGTGCAGCGCAAGTCGCCGTTGGCTGGTGGCGGACTGCCCGGCAAGCTCGCCGACTGCTCGTGCAAAGACCCGGCACTGTGCGAATTGTTCCTCGTCGAGGGTGACTCGGCAGGTGGCTCGGCAAAGCAGGGCCGCGACCGCACCTATCAGGCAATCATGCCGTTGCGCGGTAAAATCCTCAACGTGGAGAAAGCTATGGACCACAAGGTGTTTGAGAGCGAGTCGGTGGTCAATATCTTCCGTGCTTTGGGTGTTACCATCGGCACCGAGGAAGACCCCAAAGAGGCGAACCTTTCGAAGCTGCGCTACCACCGCATCATCATCATGACCGATGCCGACGTGGATGGCGCTCACATCGCCACGCTGCTCATGACATTCTTCTACCGCCGCATGCGACCCATCATCGACAACGGCTACCTCTACATCGCCACTCCACCGCTGTATCGCGCCATCAAGGGCAATATCCAAGAGTATTGCTGGGACGATATGCAGGTGCGCCAGTTCATCGACAAATACGCTAATGGCGAGGAGAAGAACGTGCGCGTGCAGCGATTCAAAGGTCTGGGTGAGATGAATCCCGAGCAGCTGCGTGAGACGACTATGGATCCCGAGAGCCGACTGCTCAAACGCGTGAACATCAGCGACGCCGCCGAGGCCGACCGCATCTTCTCCATGCTTATGGGCGAGGAAGTGGCGCCCCGTCGCAAGTTCATCGAGGACAACGCCACCTACGCCACACTCGACACGTAATTAAGTGTTAAGTAGGAACAAAGCTTGTCTGAACGACACAATAAAGCCAGCGCCCACACCAGGCGCTGGCTTTTATTTTAACGATAGTTCGACGAAAAATGACTGTCTGTGTATCGGCAGCTTCCCTCCTGTTTTCAGAATGAGACACCATAAAGTATGTTGCAGGTGAAAGTATCGAAGATACCAGGAGGCTGTTGCAAAACTCACACAAAATAATAAACTACGGATTAATCTGATTTTTCTGATTATTTATTCAACTGATTCTAAAGAAACTGTATTTTTGTTTATTTCAGATATTATAGAAAAATCAGTTGTTTTTTATGTTTTGCAACAGCCACCCAGCATCTTTCGATGCTTTATCGTCTATACTTTGGCGTGTCCCATTGCGGAAAAAATAGGACTTTATTATTTCTTCACGGCGGTTTTTGGGATGGCGAACTTTGATGAGTCGATTGAGGCGGGCAGCTCTATGCTCTGTACTGTGGTGCTTGTGGTGCCGTCACTGTCTTTCTCCACACGTTTCATGACAACACCTTCCCAAATGTAGTACTCGATTGTGGTGCCGTTTCTCTTGCCCTTGAACACGTCGCACGTCTTGCCGGCGACCGTGGCAGTGCCGCTCTTGGTCAGTTTGCAGCCGTTCACCGTCTTCGCTCCGCTGCCCAGGTAGTTGGTCTCGTTGTTTTTCATCTGCTTCCAGCCAATACTTTTGTTATACATGTAATGCTTGTCATCTACGATAATGTTTATTATCTGACTGTAGGACGAACTCACCCACTTGTTGCCTTTCTTTTCTTCACAACCGGTGATTTCGCTGCGCTCCAGGCGTCCATAGTCATCCCACCAGGTGGTGATGTGCATGCGAATGTCGTCGCCCTCGTCCACGCGCTTCACTATGCCGCGTTTTGCGCCATAACGGGCATACTTGCCACTTGGGGCAGATGAACCAGACTGACTGCTGCCTGACGTCTTGATTACATCACTTTGCTTTCTGTTGTCGACAGTTTTGTTGCTTTTCTTCTTTTGGGGAGCTTTCGGGTTTGCGGTTTTCTTGCCGCCCGTGCTTGAAACCTGCTTGCCGCAGATGTCCGACATGTTGTACTTTGGGGCTTTCTTGTTGGTGTAGTGGTTCTTGATTTCGCTCATTGGGCAGCCAAACTTCTTAGCCATTTGCTCAACATTGAACGAGGCTACGTTGCTTGTTTTTCCTTTCATCGTGACCATCTGCCCTGGCTGCAGAACAGTTTTCTTGCCAGTCTTCTTGTTCTTGACGCTAGCTTTTCCCACAAGCAGATATACACGCGACTCCTTGCCCGTCTCCTCAAACGCCACAATGGTTCCATTGATACCAAGAACACATTGCGACATCTCAACTTCAAGGCTCTTGCCTTCGGCCATTTTTTTGAAATTCGTTAGCATGCTGCCACCTAACATCTCTAATTTCTGCACAATAGGTGAGCGGCTGTCGTATGTGTTTCGGATTATAAGCCTTGATTCAGGCTTGATAACATAGGTGCTCATGTCCTCAAGTCCTAAAATCGCACCCGACTCCTCCTCGGTTTGGATGAGATCGTTTTCATATAGAACAACATCTAAATCAGCAAATTCGAATGCATCGTCTTCTTCTAAGCTACAACGATATTTCACTTCTCCATAAAAGTCGTTGAAGCGGATTTTACTGTCCACCTCATGGCACTTAAAGCTCACAGGAGTTTCTTTAGCAGAGTAACTAATTTTATTCTGGTTTGTTGTTGACTGTGAATTGTTCTTTTTTTGTTTCACGGTAAACTCACCTTCAGCACCAAGATCGTTATAGATGTCGCTACACGTTAATGAAATACTCGCTTTGGCTTTCACTGCGCCATTAGGCACAATGACTTGAAGCTGCACATTGCCATTCTTTTGTTCCTTGTAATGGGATTCTCCCAGTACTTTGCCTTTAGCATCCTCAAAGTAAACACTGGCTCTAATCCAGTAGTCAAATTTATCCTTTTTGGTTTGCTTTCTTCCGTTCGCGCCGGTAATGGTTATAGTGCCACCGGGTTCTATCTCAAATATGCTTTTGTGCGCATTTCCTCCTAAAGTGCGTATATACTTGCCGCCCGAGATGGAATATTTGAGTATCAACTTATTGCTTCCTGTGATTGTCTCGGTCAATGCGCCAGCGTTCAACGCAATCATCATTGCCATCAGCGCGAGCAAAAATCTCCATGATGGATATTTTGTTTTCATAATAGTTAGAAGTTTTAGTTGTCAAATAAAAGTATTTTGCCACAAAAATAAGCAATTTCTGTGACAAAACCACTGATTTTTCGTGAAAAAACAAAAAAATCTTAATATTTTACTGGATTGTGTGAGATTCTGAATTTTTTTCAAGACTAGAAAATATCGGAGCACCTGCCAAAACCTGTGTTAGTGGTGAGGCATTAGGCATCGAAGATGCCAGGCGGGTCGGAGACCCGACTTCAATCGCAAGACCAAGCTGCGAGGGTCTTCGACCCTGTTGGGTCGAGTTCAAATGCCCTTCGGGCACTGCCCACCGCACTTCGTGCGACTATGGCTTTTGAATCTCCCCGAGCACTTCGTGGTTGCATGGTCTTAAAGACAAATAGCATCTACGATGCATTCAGCGTCTTCGACGCTCGTTAGCTCATCAACATTGAATACAGGTTTTTACAGGTCACCCGAAATATTTTGACCGATTTAAAGTCGAACTTTAAATCGGTCAAAACAATCAAATTGTAGATTGCAAAATCTAACTTAAAATCTCAAAAAACTATATTATTGGGTATAAGATATATAATTACGCGTAATTATATAAGCAATTGGTCTGTTTTATCTATCCAAATGGAGACTAGAACATCTTCGCTACTCGGGCTACTGCTTGGGCGAAAGCGGTGATTTCCTCAAGGGTGTTGTAGAAGGCAAAGGAGGCTCGCACGGTGCCTGTCACGCCCAGGCGTTTCATCAGGGGCTGGGCGCAGTGGTGGCCGGTGCGCACGGCGATGCCCAACTTGTCGAGCAGCACTCCCATGTCGTAGCTGTTGATGTCGCCCACGAGGAAAGAGATGACGCTGTGCTTGGTCTCGCTGGTGCCGAAGATGCGCATTCCCTCAATCTCCATGAGCTGGCTGGTGGCAGCATCGAGCAGCAGTTGCTCGTGGCTGGCGATGTTGTCTAAACCAATAGAGTTGATATAGTCGATAGCAGCGCCAAAGGCAGCGATGCCCACAAAGTCGGGCGTGCCCGCCTCAAACTTAAATGGCAGTTCGGCGAAGGTGGTCTTCTCAAACGTCACGTTTCCAATCATCTCCCCTCCGCCCTGATAAGGCACCATGCGTTGCAGCAGTTTCTCTTTGCCGTAAAGCACGCCAATGCCTGCGGGACCATACATCTTGTGGCTGGAGAAGCAATAGAAGTCGGCGTCGAGGTCCTGAACGTCGATTTTAGTGTGTGGTGCAGCTTGCGCGCCGTCGATGAGCACTGGCACACCATATTTGTGTGCAATCTGCACCATCTGTTTCACGGGATTGACGGTGCCCAGCACATTAGAAACGTGAGTCACTGCCACAAACCTGATGTTCTCGGTGAAGAGGTCTTCGTAGGCGTTCATGTCGAGGTCGCCGTTGTCATCGATTGGCACCACATGAATCTTGAGGCGCTTGTTGCGTTGCAGCAGCTGCCAGGGCACGATGTTGCTGTGATGCTCCATGACGGTGAGCACTATCTCGTCGCCGGTGTAGAGGCTGTCGCCGTAGGACGATGCCACAAGGTTGATTGCCTCGGTGGTGCCTCGGGTGAAGATTATCTCGCTGGTTGAGTGGGCATTGATGAACTGTCGCACCTTCTCGCGAGTAGCCTCCATGATATCGGTCGCCTCCTGCGAGATGGTGTGAACGCCGCGATGCACATTCGACTTGTGGTTGTAGTACATGTCGTTGATGGTCTCCACCACGCAGCGCGGAGTCTGCGACGTGGCGGCATTGTCGAGATATACCAACGGTTTGCCCTCTATTCTACGCCCCAGGATGGGGAATTGGTCACGTATTTCGTAAATGTTCATAATAGCAACAAACTTCTAGATAATCTAGATTTTCTAGAATAACAACTAAATCTATTTCTTTAGTTCACAACTCTCGCAAATCAGGGCGTCGCCGCTGAGGCGCATCTCCACGAGGTGGTGCAGTCGGTCGCGCAGGGTGTCGAGGCGCACGCCGTCAATCACGTCGCTCATGAAGGCCTGCATCAGCAGCTTCTGTGCCACAGGCAGCGAGATGCCGCGGGTCTGCATGTAGAACAGCGCATCTTGGTCGAGCTGCCCCACAGTGGCGCCATGCGAGCATTTCACGTCGTCGGTGTAAATCTCAAGCTGTGGCTTGGTGTGCATGCGTGCGGTGGGCGATGCCACGATGTTGCGGTTGCCTTGATAGGCGTCAATCTTGGGGCAGTCGGGCTTGACGAGAATCTTGCCGGCGAAAGCGCCAATGGAGTTGTCGTTGAGGACATACTTAAACATCTCGTTGCTCTGGCAGCGAGGGGCGTTGTGGTTGATGAGCGTGTGGTTGTCCACGTGCTGCTCGCCACTGGCTATCGCCATGCCCAGCAGATGGGTGTCGCAATGCTGCCCATCCACGTCGATGTGATAGTCGTTGCGGGTGTAGCCGTTGGTGAGCGTGATGCCGTCGATGAGCACGTTGCTGCCCTCTTGCTGGCGCACCCACAGCTGCGAGAGGCGGGTGGTGTGGTCGTCGCTCTCCTCCATGTGGTAGTAGTCGAGCTGAGCGTTGCGCCCCACTATCACCTCAACTGTCTCAAGGCTCAGATACTGCTGATCGCCCTTGGTGTGGTCGCACACCAGCACCTTGGCCTGAGCGTCGTCTTCCAGCACGATTAGCACGCGGCGCACCGCCATGAGGCGGGCGTTGGCGTCAAACACGTTGATGAGCTGGATGGGGCGCGTGGTGTGCGAGCCTTTGGGCACATAAATCAGCACTCCGTCCTGGGCGAGCATCGTGTTGAGAGCCGTGCAGTGGTTGTCGAGGCGAGCAACGGTGCCGTAATGCTTAGCAAGCACCTCGGGGTGACGAGTCGCCTGGAACGATTCCACGCTGGCGTTGTCGCCGCTCTTGCCGGCTGTGGCACTGAGCTTGAAAGTGTCGTTGAACACATAGTAGAGGCAGGTGCTCAGGTTTGGCACCTCGCAACGGAACTTTGTGGTCGATTCTCGCGACAAATCTACATGGTTGATGTTCACGCCATAGTCGGGGGCGAGCACCGCATTGAGGTCGGTGGCCTCGTAGTCGTCGCTGCCCTTGCGCGGCAGCACGGCACCTTCGAGCGCTTCACGTGCCTGTTTGCGCAGTGCGTTCAATGGTGCAGGTGCCAATCGCTCAATAGAGGCTAAATGCTCGTCGTGCAGGTCGATATATTGCTTTAAAGCGTTCATTATTTAGTAAACAAGTTGACAAGTAAACAAGTTGACAAGGCAATGGTGGTTTGTCACTCGCACTTTCTTTCAATTTCCATTAATCTATAATCGCTAATCCCTAATCTCTAATCAGCGCAAAGCGCGACTAATCATCGCCATAGGCGCTCTTAATCCAGTCGTAGCCTTTCTCTTCAAGCTCTAGGGCAAGTTCGGGACCGCCAGTCATCACAATGCGTCCTTTGTAGAGCACATGCACCTGGTCGGGCTTGATGTAGTCGAGCAAGCGCTGGTAGTGGGTGATGACGATGGTGGCGTTGTCGGGGCTCTTGAGGCGGTTCACGCCGTTGGCGACGGTGCGCAGCGCGTCGATGTCGAGGCCGCTGTCGGTCTCGTCGAGGATTGACAGGCGTGGCTCAAGCATCGCCATTTGGAAAATCTCGTTGCGCTTCTTCTCGCCTCCACTGAAACCCTCGTTCACGGCGCGCGAGGCGAGTTTGTTGTCGAGATCGACGATGGCGCGTTTCTCACGCATGAGTTTGAGGAAATCGGTGGCGCTCATAGGCTCCAAGCCCTGATATTTGCGCTTCTCGTTAATCGCGGTGCGCATAAAATTGCTCATAAGCACGCCGGGAATCTCCACCGGGTACTGGAAACTCAGGAAGATGCCCTCGTGGGCACGGTCTTCGGGGCTGAGCTCGAGCAGGTTCTTGCCGTAGAACTCCACCTCACCGCCAGTGACGGTGTAGGCAGGGTTGCCGGTAAGCACCGCGCTGAGCGTACTCTTGCCGCTGCCGTTAGGTCCCATGATGGCATGCACCTCGCCCGGCTTAACGGTGAGGTTCACCCCCTTTAATATCTCCTTGCCCTCAATCGAGGCATGTAAATCTTTGATGATTAGCATTGTATTTTTTAGTTATCAGTTGTCAGTTATCAGTTGTCCTAGAAGTTCTAGAGGTTCTAGATTATCTAGATTATAAATTCTGCATTCTGCATTGTGCATTCTGCATTGTGCATTAAAACAATTCTGCATTCTGCATTCCGCATTCTAACCAACGCTGCCTTCGAGGGAGACGCTGAGCAGGCGCTGGGCCTCGACGGCGAACTCCATTGGCAGCTTTTTCATCACGTCGCGGGCATAGCCGTTGACGATAAGCCCCACGGCATCCTCGGTGCTGATACCGCGCTGGTTGCAGTAGAATATCTGGTCTTCGTTGATTTTACTTGTCGTAGCCTCGTGCTCCACGATGCTGGAGTCGTTGCCCACCTCGATGACGGGGAAGGTATGGGCTCCGCTGGTGTCGCTCAGCAGCAGGCTGTCGCACTGGGTGTAGTTGCGGCAGTTGGTGGCAGCGGGCGCCACGCGCACCATGCCTCGGTAGCTGTTCTCGCTGTGCCCTGCGCTGATGCCCTTGCTCACGATTGTGGAGCGCGAGTTCTTGCCCAGGTGTATCATCTTGGTGCCGGTGTCTGCCATCTGGTAGTTGCGGGTCAATGCCACGCTGTAGAACTCACCCACGGTGTTGTTGCCCTTGAGGATGGTGCTGGGATATTTCCATGTGATGGCGCTGCCGGTCTCAACCTGTGTCCATGAGAGTTTGGAGTGGTCGCCACGGCAGATGCCGCGCTTGGTCACGAGGTTGTAGATGCCACCCTTGCCGTCCTTGTCGCCGGGGTACCAGTTCTGCACGGTGCTGTATTTCACCTCGGCGCGCTCCTCGACGATAATCTCTACGATGGCGGCGTGCAGCTGGTTCTCATCGCGCATGGGCGCCGTGCAGCCTTCGAGGTAGCTCACATAGCTGTCGTCGTCGGCAACGATGAGTGTGCGCTCAAACTGCCCCGTCTGCGCCGCGTTGATGCGGAAGTAGCTCGACAGCTCCATGGGGCATCGCACGCCCTTGGGAATGTAGACAAACGAGCCGTCGCTGAACACCGCTGAGTTGAGTGCCGCAAAGAAGTTGTCGGTGTAAGGCACCACGGTGCCCATGTACTTGCGCACCAGGTCGGGATAGTCTTTCACCGCCTCGCTGATGGAGCAGAATATCACTCCCAGCTCGGCGAGACGCTCACGGTAGCTGGTGTGAACGCTCACGCTATCGACCACGGCATCTACCGCCATACCGCTCAGCCTCTTCTGCTCCTCGAGGGGAATGCCGAGCTTGTCGAAGGTCTTCTTCAACTCGGGGTCTATCTCCTTCTTGTCGCCGCTCTTGGTCTGCGGTGCGGCATAGTAGCTGATGGCCTGGAAATCGATGTCGGGCATGTTCACCTTGCCCCATTTGGGTAGAGGGAGCGTCTGCCAGTGGCGGAACGCCTTGAGGCGGAACTCCAGCAGCCACTCGGGCTCGTTCTTGAGAGAGCTGATGCGTCGCACCACATCCTCATTGAGCCCCTTGGGAATGACATCGGTCTCAAAGTCGCTCACAAAGCCATAGCGGTACTCCTCATTAGCCGCTTGGTTGATAATCGACTCCTCGTCTTGTTTCTTTTTATTTTTCTTATTTTTGTTGTCTTCGCTCATATTAGTCTTTTGCCAAATTTTCGCGCGAGTTGATATCAGGCGAAATAATCTACAAAGGTACTACTTTTCTCGCCAATTGCGCTTATTATAAAGGCAAAAAATGGAGTTAAGAGCATTTTTTTCTTGATTTTTTTAAAAATCTATTGCCAGTAAAAAAAAAATCACTACCTTTGCAACCGCAAAAGCCCAAGTGGCGGAATTGGTAGACGCGCACGTTTCAGGTGCGTGTGCCGCAAGGCGTGAAGGTTCGAGTCCTTTCTTGGGCACTAAAATAGGCTGTTAATCACTTGATTTTCAGCCTATTTTATTTTTACAATAAGCAACCAATAAGCAAAAAGCAACACAAACACCACTTTTGAGGCTAAATATTGAAAAAAAGAGTGCAACAACATCACTGCTGTTGCACTCCAAATATAGTTAGTAGATTCAAAATTACCAAAATCGTTATTTTTCTTTTTTTGGTGGCAAAAGTATTTGTATAATGTCACTCCAGCCCCCATTTTTAACCCTTTTAGCTCTCTTGCTTCCTTGGTCTGCCCCTCTTGGCAAATAGACATTCTGCAAGAAAATAGGCGTTTTGCTGGGTTGCACATGGCAATATTAGCCTATTTCTCACGGCTACAGCAAAAGCCCATCTCGACAACTGCCCACACCATTTTACAGGATAGTTGTTAAAGGCAGCTGGGCTATGCTCCAGCCAATAACAAACATCGCTCTCGGTGTGCTGTGCCTCTCTCGCCCAATCTGCAAAGTGGCTGGCATACTCTTTCATCATTAGCCTCACATCGGTAAGTGAAAAGCTAACATGAAGCTGTATAACATCGCTGTTGGTGTTAATTCTTCTATTCCTCAACACCATAGCTCTAAACCATTTTAGCCTTTAATGCCTCTGCCGCTTTGGCTTGGTTGTCCTCTTGCTGGCGGTGCTTCTCAATGTAGCATTGAAACGCTTGCACGCTATCATCGCTTTGCTCTTGTTGCTGGGCGTGTTGTTCCCAAAGAGTAGTAAAAAACTCCTTTTGTTGCTCAGTTAAGTTTTGAAAATCTAACATAATCTCTAAATTTTAAAAGTTAGTAATATCACTAAAATATATTAGCGTCAATCGCCTCTCTCCAGACTTTTGCCCCCTCATCATCTTGGCTGTGGTCTATCTTGATTGAGCCACTACACCAAGATTGAAACAAAACATCTTCTTTGAAGCTCAGTAGCTTTTGTAGGGGTATTTTCTTTGTATCCTGTTCCTTTTCCCACTCTCTTAGGCTATTTATTGCCTCTCTCACGCTGTTAATCAACTGCAAATGGGTGTGAGCCTGCAAAGGTACTTGCACCGTGTATCGGGGCGTTAATGCCTCTGTAATGTCGGCTGTAACGATTGTGCCGCCATCGAGCTTGGGTGCTACTTCTTGCCACTCATTGCAAAATCGCTCAACGGCTGCAACGTGGGGCATAGCCTTAACACGCCACTCTATCCACTCACCTATTATCTTGTCACGTTGTGCCTGTGTGTATATAGGTGTGTTCTTTACTGCTTGTTCTCGTTGAGAAACAAACGCCACTAAGTCAGCCGCCGTCACATCTTCAAGCCTGCTGGGCGTTGGGTAGTCGGCTAACTTGGTGAGGCTCTGTAACGCCTCTTGAGCTTTGTCTAGGGCGGTTCTGCACTCATATACAGCCGCCTCTAATTCCTGTTGTAGTACAATTTCCTGTATCATTGTATTTCCTTTTTAGTGTTACAAAGTTACTGAATTTTTATCACAAATGCAAAAATATATCTTGCAAAATATAGCCAGAAAGTGAAAAGTAAATTACTAAAATAGTAATCTTTCACTACTTAATATAGAGGTTTTAAATTATTTGCCCATCTACACACTCTTTAATGAGTAGGTCAAGCTCCTTTATCGCCTCATTGGGTGTTACTAAGCCATCTTTGGGCGATACAGCACGCCTAATGGCTTGCTTCAAGTCGCTGGCTTGTTTGCTGGTCAACTCGCCTTTAGCTCTCATTTCATTAACTTGCTCAATGAGTGCAAGCTCGCCACCGGCACGCTCAATGAGTGCCAGCCTGCCTAATCTGTTGAGGTCTCTAACATTTTTCATATAATCTAAATTAATTGATGTGTTGTTTATTTTTTTGATAGCTTTATAAGTTGTCAGCCATCGGCTCACAACAAGGTTAAAAAAGCCCTCATCATACAGGGTTGCACCCTTGACGGGTGGCACTTTCAAAACTCTCGATAAATGCCCCAAATAACGTTGCTCATACCTCAAAACGTTTTTGCCCTGGTATTGCTCGGGTATCGGCTCGCCTTTTGCTCTAAGCTCTTTATTTTTGTTGTAGAAACATAAAACCTCATCACGTTTGCAGTAGTAAAGACCGCTTGGCTGTAACAATCGCCTTGACCATGCCAGCGTGCCTAAATGGTTAAAATAAACATCTGTGGGGTGCAAAGTGGTGAGGTTGGCACCTACATCAAGCCTCGTCACACTAGCAAGGTGCATGGGCAAATGTAGCTCATCGCTAAGCCGCTCTATTGCTCTGTGGGTGTCGGTGAGGCTCATGGTGTGCAAGTTGCTACCGTGATAGTATTTACAGAGTGAGCCATCTTTTACTTTAACTTGCCATCTGTTAACACTGACCTTTAAGCCGTGTAGAGTGCCTGTTACAACAAGCTCACCGCTAAAGTCATGGGTGGCAAGGTCGGTGAGGTGGCAAGGTATCTCCTCGATGAAGCTCACGCCGCTCACATCGGCGGCGGTGAGCCTAAAATTAATGGTGTCATACATAGCTAAATTACCAAAATAGAAATCTTGCACCACTTAATATAGAGGTAACACCCCTTGCACCATCGCCCTTGCTTGTGGGCGTGCTGCTGCCCTCATAACTGCCAATTCTTTATCAAGCTGCCCCCTGCACGCCATTAGCCATATTTTGTTTTTTTGCTGGGCTTTCCCACTAAAAATATACACCTCAACGGCTGGCTGCTCAACAATAAACAATATAGCGTCATTTGTGCCCATCACGTCACCGTATGCATAACGGCTGGCGTGGTCGGGTGCTATAATACTACTAAGGTTCTTGCCCCTTGACGTGGTGAGGCTCTTGGTTGCCTTATTGTGAATATCGCCCCCAAATTGTTTAGGCACATCAAGCAAATACACAAACAAATCACCTCTGTTTGTCGTGCCTCTTTTCTTGACTGCCCTCATTGCCTCAAAAGGTTGGTAGTTGTTGGTTGCCGCCACACAATCCAGGCGGTACACGCTTTTTGTTGCTAGCTTCTCAAAACGATAGTAGGCGGTTGGGCTCATCGCTTGCCTCCTTTCTTTTGGCAATAGCGTTGTGCCTCATCGCTTATCTCGGTGGCGGTGGCTACTCTGTTGGTCTGCAACCAATCTTCCAGCTCGTGACGGTTAAAGTAACATTTCTTTCCAAGTGGCTTATAATGAGGTATCTCACGCCTCATTGTGAGCTTGTAGAGGTAGCTCATTGACACACCCAGGTAGCGTGCTGCCTCATCGCTGGTTAACACTTCCTTTGTTGCAAAAATGGTTCTTGCCGTTAACTCATCAGTAATTAATGCAATGGTGTTTTTATCCATTTGTTTATCCCTTTTTAGTTCATTAAAAGAGGCTGTGCCTCACTATACATTTTGCATAGCAAGGGCAAAGGTAGAGGCTATATGAAAAAAACAAAAGTGTTGTTTGGTGTGCTACACCTTTATACACCAAAAAACACCTCGGTTGAGCTGCTTTTGCTTATATATCTTTTAGAAGTTCATCTATAGCCCCTCTCCATTTCTGTGGCTTTTGGGGGGTGGTGGCTCTATTGGTGGCTCTATCCAACCGCTTAACGCCAAATAAAGCCTGTAACGCTGTCATCGGTATTACACTTGTGTTGTCGGGGTCATACACCCTCACCAAAAAATAGCCTAAACTTGTATTGCTGCCTCTCCTGCCGTTTAGATATAACCACTTATACCCTGTTTCTGTCTTTTCCATGTAGCCAGCCTCCACCGCTTTAGCAAATGCCCTCTTTGCCCTCTCTGTGCTTGGCTCCTGGGGTACTTGTCGCTGTGGTTGCAGCTCGTTTAATATACTGCATACATCGCCCACTATTATATTATTAAGGTGTGCTATCTCTTTTAGTTTATCCATCATCATTACTGCCGTGCCTTTGCCGTGGGTGTCAGTGAGCAAACTATATAGCTCCTTGTTGTTGGAGCTAAATATTTCCTCATCATATAGAGGTGTGTAACGCTGCTCTATATCTCGGCAAAACCTTTTTAGCGGCTCTGTGTCGAGGATATAAAGCTCATGCCTCATATCTTCTAACTCAAACGATAATAAACCCGTTTTAAGCGTCTCTAAGTCACTTAACGCCCATTGCCTTATACACTCCTTATAAAAGCCTGTATCGCCGTTTTTATAGCTCAGAAAGGCGTTTATAACTCGGCTCACCTCGCTTGTAAGTTCCTTGTATCTACTTACTGTTTCCATCTGAAAAAAATAAAAAATTTTGTGTGAGGTTAGTAAGTTGTTTTTTAGTTAGCAATTAGGGGGTATAGCCCTTTAACTACTCTGTTTCACTTAACAAATCGCCGCTCATTGAGGAAAGTATATCGGCGTATGCTTTTAATCTACCCTCGATAACGGCGGGCAAACCATACATTTGTGACGTGTGAAACATCTTGTTTGCAAGTGTGGCAAGTTCATTGCAAATCGTGTTGCATCTGTCGGTCGCTTTTCTCCTTGCTGCAAACAAGTCTTTGTTTTTTTCTTCATAGGCCGCTATCCTTAACAAAGCGTCATCACCTGTAAAACAATTTCCCTTTAACATATCAATCAAAATTTAATCAATTATTATTGCAGGCATATTATTTTGAATAGCCTCTTGTTTTTGTCTGTTTAATGCCTTTGTGTATTGCACGGTACACTGTAAACTGCTATGCCCCAATAAAGCCGATATTGTTCTTATATCTGTGCCATTCTCCAACTGTATCATTGCAAAACTATGTCGGGCACAATGCCAGCTTATGTGCTTGTTTATCCCTGCACGCTTAACCCATCTTTTAAGAGCTTTCAAACACATTTCATAACTTGGCAAGGGAAATATTAACTCATTCCTATTATTGGGCTGTGTGGGCTGTCCGATGAGCATTAAACGCCCCTCATCAAGTGGAATGGGCTCGGATATGCCTGTTTTGTTCTGATTGAAATTTAAACGGCGGCTTGCATAATCCACGTTTGCAAAAGTTAAATCTTTAACATCACACCATCTTATTCCTGTGTAGAGGCAAAAGATGAAAGCACGCCTAATATTTTTGTTTTCTCTCGGGTAGTGTGTCGTTATTAGCTGTATCATTTCATCTTCTGTAAGCACGTCTTTTTTTAACTCGTTTCTATCAAACTTGACAGTGATTTTGTAGCAAGGGTTCTTTAAAAAAATATCGTGTTCACAGGCATAGGCAACAACTTTCTTAAACCGTGCAAATATCGTGTGAGCACCCTCGCCCACACTCCTACTTTGTAGGTACTCGGTAAAGGTCTGCACCATATCTCTATTTATTTGCTGTGGCGTGATACGTTTAATATATTTATTGTACTCGGGGGTGTCTTTCAAGAAATCTTTGAAACGCTTAAAAGATAACTCTATATTTCTTTTGTCTTTCTTGGTGTAATTGTCAATATAGCTTTGATAGTAATCATTAAGTACATGACAAAAATTTAAAGATGTCATATTTGTCCTTGTAGCAAGTCCTT
>CALGGO010000123.1 GCA_937916085.1 uncultured Prevotellaceae bacterium
CTACGAGCTGACTCTGCCAGGTGGCGAAGAGCACACCTATGCCGTTTGCGGTACTCCTGCCGCTCTGTTTGGCATGGAGAACGACTGGGATCCAGTAGCTGCTCCCGAGATGACTCTCAACGAGGAGACTGGCATTTATGAGTGGACAAGTGCTGAGACCGCGCTCCAGGCTGGCAATATTGAGTTCAAGATTGTACAAGACCACAGCTGGGATGTTTGCTATCCAGCAAGCACCAAGGACTACAACAACTATGTAGTTCCTGTTGAGACTGCAGGCACTTATACACTCTATGTAACATTTGATCTAAGCGATCCTGAGAATGCTGTAATTAATGCAACTCTCACTCCCGCAGAAACCCCAGTAGAACCAACTAAGGTTTACATCATTGGCGAGGTTAACGGCAACTATTGGGCTACTAACGTAGGCGTTGAGATGGAGACAGAGGATAATGTTATCTTCACTTCTGATGTAACTCTCAATGGCACTTCTGAAAGTCCTAATCAGTACGGCTACTTCAGCTTCGCTAACAAGCTCATGGAAGATGCTGCCGATTGGGACGGCCTCCTGCCTTACCGCTTTGGCGCTGTTAGTGATGGCGACTTCCTGTTCTTACGCAGTATGCTTGGTCAGCCATTGGCTCTGACTTATGACAACGGTCAAGCATTCAAGGTTCCTTATGGCGAGTACACACTCACTGTAGATCTCGAGAACATGACCCTCACTATCGATGGCACTATCACTGGCATCGAGACCATCAACGCCGACAACAACGTTAAGAGCGGACGCTACAACCTCCTTGGCCAGCCAGTTAACGAGAACTACAAGGGCATCGTTATTGAGAATGGCGTGAAGAAAATCCAGAAATAATTGATTTCTGCAATTCTCAATTGACTCTTTAGTCAAAGACATTTAAGGGTATTCGCCTCCAGGGTGAATACCCTTATTTTTGTGAAATATGCCAAAAAAGTGAAGAAAAAGGAGCAGTCCCCTCTTCTTCACTTTTGACGATTTTTAGGGTTTAGGAATGGTGAAAATACTAATCACCCCTTTTTCTCGTTATATTAAATAATGAGAAATATAATAAGGAAGATTGCCTTGCTGGTGGTGCTCGCCACTACTGCACTGGCGATGAACGGACAGATTAAAATCACAGGAACGGTTGTTGACGAGTTTGACAACCCCATTGAGTTTGCATCGGTGCGCATACACGGCACTATGCTTGGCGTGAACACCGACTTGAACGGCAAATATGAGATAACAGTTCCGCAAAAGGACACTATAGAGGTGATATTCTCGTGCATGGGTTACAGCGATGTCAAGCGACGACTAATCAAGCCCGTGAGTCCTGTGATCCTAAGCCCTAAGCTTTACAAGACAACCATCGAGCTCGCCGAGGTGCAGGTCACGGAGTACAAGAAACAGACCAACACTATGCAGGACATCGATGTCGAAGTCGCCAAGATGACCCCCAGTGCCAGCGGCAACACCGTAGAGAACGTGCTCACCACACAAGCCGGCGTGAGCAGCAAGAATGAGATGAGCGCGCAGTATATGGTGCGTGGAGGCACCTACGACGAGAACAGCGTGTATATCAACGGCATAGAGGTCTATCGCCCACAGCTAGTCACTAACGGTCAGCAGGAGGGTTTAAGTATCATCAATGGCGACATGGTGCAGAAGGTGGCATTCTCCACCGGCGGCTTCAATGCCGAGTACAGCGACAAGATGTCGAGTGTGCTCGACATCACCTACAAAGAGCCACAAAGTTTTGAGGGTAGCCTCAATGCCAGTCTGCAAGGCGGCTCACTAACACTGGGGCACAGCACCGGCAAATTCTCGCAGATGCACGGAGTGCGCTACAAGCGCAACTCATCGATGCTCGGCTCGCTGGAGTCGAAGGGCGAGTACGACCCGCAGTTCTTTGACTACCAGACACACATCGTGCTCAAACCGAGCAAGAAGTTCAAAGTGTCGCTGCTAGGCAACGTGTCGATAAACGACTACCGCTTCACTCCCGCCAACCGCGAGACGAGTTTCGGCACCTCGACCAACGCCAAGTCGTTCCTCGTGTATTTCGACGGTCAGGAGAAAGACAAATTCCATACTTATTTCGGAGCTTTGCAGTTGAACTACAAGTTCAACGACAAGGGTACCGACCTTACCCTCACTGGTAGCGCCTACCGCACCGACGAGCTGGTGGCCTACGACATACACGGCGAGTACTGGCTCGACCAAGCGGGCACCAGCGGCGAAGAGAGCGTGGGCGGTGAGCTGGGTGTGGGAAAATATCACGAACACGCACGCAACCGCTTGAAAATAAACGTATATAGCGCGTCACTCAAGGGCAACATCGGCCTGAACAACAACAATATAAGCTATGGCTTCCAGATGCGCCACGACGTGTTCTATGAGCGCTCACGTGAGTGGCAATGGCGCGACTCGGCAGGCTACTCACTGCCGCATGTCCCCGATGAGGTCAATGTCATTTACAACATGAGCTCTAGTAACGACCTGAGCACTAACCGCTTCTCGGCGTTCGTTCAGGACACCTACAAGCTTTATTCCGGTGCTGGTGCTTTCACTTTCAACGTGGGTGTGCGCTACAGCTACTGGGACTTCAACAAGGAGTCGCTCATCTCTCCACGTTTCAGCATCGGTTACGTACCCGAGCGCAACAACCGCTTCGCCATGCGACTGGCGGGGGGACTTTACTACCAGTCGCCATTCTACAAGGAATATCGCATAGAGTCGATCGACGAGCATGGAAACTCGGTGATAACGCTCAACCGCGACATCAAGTCGCAACGGAGCATCCATGTGATACTTGGCGGTGACTACTCGTTCCGAGCCCTTAACCGCCCATTCAAACTCACTGCCGAGGTTTATTACAAGAACTTGAGCAACATGATTCCCTACGAGGTCGATAACCTCAAGATGAACTATAGTGGCGAGAACTCGTCGAAGGGCTACATCGCCGGTCTCGACTTCAAAATCTTCGGACAGTTTGTGGAAGGCACCGACTCGTGGATCAGCTTCTCGCTGATGAAGACGCAAGAGGAGCTCAACGGCGTGAAAGTGCCGCTGCCTACCGACCAGCGCTACAGTGTGGCGATATTCTTCACCGACTATTTCCCCAAGTTCCCACGCATCAAGTTCAGCCTCAAGGGCATCATCAGCGACGGTCTGCCCACTACTGCCCCACTGCGCACCCGCGATGAGGGCTACTTCCGTCAGCCGTCCTACAAGCGTGTGGATGTGGGAGCGTCTTACCTGCTGCTTGGCGAGAACCACAAACCAGCATCAGGCTTTTTCAGCCACTTCAAGAGCATCTGGCTGGGGCTTGACGTGTTCAACCTGCTCGACATCAGCAACGTGAGCAGCTACTACTGGGTTACCGACGTGAACCGCATCCAGTATGCCGTGCCTAACTACCTCACCCGCCGCCAAATCAATGTGCGACTGACGATGAATTTCTAAGAGAGGACAAGAAGACAAGAAGACGAGAAAACAAGAGGACAAGAAGACGAGAGGACAAGAGGACACTTTATGAACTTATGTTCTTATGTCTAAAAAGAATGATAGAAATAACGAAAAGAAATATTAACCATTTAAATCAAGAAACATTATGGCAAAACCATTTGTAATTGGCATCGACATGGGCGGCACCAACACCGCTTTTGGAATTGTTGACGCTCGCGGCACTGTTATCGCAAGCAGCTCTATCAAGACTGGCAAGCACTCAAAGATTGAGGACTACATCGACGAACTCTACACCGAGATCAACCGCATCGTCGTGGCTAACGACGCAGAGGGCAAAATCAACGGCATAGGCATTGGAGCGCCTAACGCCAACTATTTCACTGGCGTGATAGAAGATGGCGTGAACCTGCCTTGGCCTACCCCAATACCCCTCGCCGACCTCATCTCCAAGAAGTTTGGCATTCCTTGCGTAATCACTAACGACGCCAACGCCGCTGCCATAGGCGAGATGACCTACGGCGCAGCACGTGGTCTCAAGGATTTCATCATGATCACCCTGGGAACTGGCGTGGGTAGCGGTATCGTGGTAAACGGACAGATGGTTTACGGCCATGACGGCTTTGCCGGCGAGCTTGGTCACGTGATTATGAAACGCAACAACGGCCGCGTGTGCGGCTGCGGACGCACGGGCTGTCTTGAGGCTTACTGCTCGGCAACTGGCGTGGCTCGCACAGCCCGCGAGTTCCTCGAGATTCGTGACGAGGACTCTCTGCTGCGTGAGTATGACATCGAGAACATCACTTCTAAGGACGTGTATGACTGCGCCGTGAAGGGCGACAAACTGGCAATCGACATCTTCAACTACACCGGCACCATCCTCGGTGAGGCGCTTGCCGACTTCGTCACCTTCTCGAGCCCCGAGGCATTCGTGATCTTTGGTGGACTCACCAAGAGCGGCGACTATATCATGAACCCCATCCGCGAAGCCTTCGACAAAAACATTATGAAGGTCTTTAAAGGCAAGGTGAAAATCCTTATCAGCGAGCTAAAAGAGAGCGATGCCGCCGTACTAGGAGCATCAGCCCTCGGCTGGGAAATCAAGGAAGACTGATTTAAGGATAGAGGAGAAAGGAGAAAGGGCAAAGGACAAAGGACAAAGGGCAAAGGACAAAGGACAAAGGATAAAGGGCAAAGGAGAAAGGAGAAAGGAAATCCCCCTAGCTATTCCTAGCCATTCCTAGCCACTCCTAGCCACTCCTAGCCACTCCTAGCCACCGACTATCAAAAAAATGCACCTGCATCGATGCAGGTGCATTTTTTATTTATGTAAGAAATAATTACTTAACAATAACTTTCTTGCCATTGTTGATGTAGATGCCAGGAACGTTTGGCATACCATTTAACTTAACACCCTGGAGGTTGTACCAAGCGTTGTCGCCCTTAACGTCGCTACTAATAGTAGTGATAGCTTGTGGCTCATTCTTGGTAACAGTCATGATGAGAGGCTCGCTAACGGCCTTGCTCTCAGGAGCAAGAGCAACTTCTTTAATTGTGAATGTGTAGTTGCCTGCATTCTCAACCTTGATGTTTGCACCGTCAACAAGAGCAATCTCTTCAATAGCATCAGTGAGGAGGAAGTAGCCAACCTGGTTGTCGTCTTGACCACCAAACCACTTCCAGCCTTCTCCGTCGGGAGTGATAACCTTGAACTCAGCATCAGCCTCGAGGTCGATAGTTGCTGTATATTCGTCGCCAGCTTCATTGCCAGTGAAAGCAACCATGTCATCTACTTGGCTCCAACCGTTGAAAGTACCAACGAGATAGAACTCCTCATATCCTACAGGCTCCTCAGGCAGAGTCAGCTCATAA
>CALGGO010000124.1 GCA_937916085.1 uncultured Prevotellaceae bacterium
GAGGGACTTAAAATCCCTTGGCCATTGCGGCTGTGTGGGTTCAAGTCCCACTCCGAGTACAGGGCAGGGGACTTCAGCTTCTTGAAGTCCTTTGCTTTTTTAATAGCAAGAAAAACATATTCACAATAAAAATTTGTTGACAATGAAAACAAAACCTGATTTAAGATTATCGACACTGATAAACATCAGTTTTGGCTTTTTTGGCGTGCAGATCGCCTATGCGCTGCAGAGTGCCAACATCAGCCGCATCTTTGCCACGCTGGGTGCCGACCCTCACAACTTGAGCTACTTCTGGATTCTGCCCCCTCTCATGGGTATGGTGGTGCAACCATTGGTAGGCTATTTCAGCGACAAGACCTGGACCCGCATGGGCCGCCGCATCCCCTACTTGCTCTTTGGCGCAGCAGTAGCGGTACTGGTGATGTGCATGCTTCCTAACGCCGGCAGCTTCGGGCTCACTGTGGCAGCCGCAATGACCTTCGGCTTGATCTCGCTCATGTTCCTCGACACCAGCATCAACATGGCGATGCAGCCATTCAAGATGATGGTGGGCGACATGGTGAACGAGAAGCAGAAGACAAAAGCGTTCTCTATCCAGAGTTTCTTGTGCAATGCAGGCTCGCTAGTGGGGTATCTTTTGCCTTTAATGTTCACATGGATAGGCATCAAGAATATTGCGCCAACGGGCGAGGTGCCCGACTCTGTAAAATGGGCGTTCTATATTGGCGCCGCCATTCTGATTGGTTGTGTGATTTACACTGTTGCCAAGGTTAAAGAGTACACTCCAGCACAGATGGCAGAGTTCCGTGAAGCCGCCAAGGAGGAAGACAAGAAGATTGCTGCCGAAGACACTAACGCCGACAAGAGCGCATTAAAGTATGCCTTGAAAGTCTTTTTCCAGGTGGGCGTTGTTCAATTCTTCTGCTGGGCAGCTTTCATGTATATGTGGACTTATACCACCGGCACTATAGCCGACACCGTTTGGAGCACACACGACACAGCAAGCGCAGGCTATCAAGATGCCGGAAACTGGACTGGAGCGCTGTTTGCGGTGCAGGCTGTGGGTAGCATGGTTTGGGCGCTGGCTCTTCCTTTGTTCAAGAACAACAAGATAGCTTATTCTTTAAGTCTCGTGATAGGTGCTGCGGGCTTTGTTTTGGTGCCTTATTGCACCAACCAGTATCTGCTCTTCGTGCCTTACTTCTTGATTGGTGCCGCGTGGGCTGCGATGCTCGCAATGCCATTCACCCTGGTGACCAACGCCTTCGAGGGCAATCCTCGCATGGGAACCTATCTTGGCTTGTTCAACTGCACTATCTGCATTCCACAGATTGTGGCAGCAGCACTGGGAGGCCTCACTCTTAAGGCGCTCAACAGCGTTCAGGGCAACATGCTCATCCTCGCTGGTGTGCTGCTGGTAATAGGCGCTGTGTGCGTCTTCTTCATCAGCGAGAAGCGCAAAGCACTGAAAAACGCATAACACACATCATTGTGGAGCACTCATTCTAGCGATGGGTGCTCCTTTTTTATTACACCACCTTTATTGCGAGGCTTACGCTCGCAATACTTTAACGCCAACCACAAGCAAGGGTAATGGAAGATAAGAGAAACGAGCAAAGGAAGCGGTGGGCCGAGAGTCGCCCTGAGGTTCACGCCACGCGGTCGATGAAGCGCCGCAAGGCGGGTCACGACTACCGCTCGCGCTGCATCTACATGATCACACTGGTAACTGACGGCCGCAAGCCGTTGTTTGGAACCTTGTGCGGCAGTGATGACACTCATGAGCATTGCTGGATAAGAACCACCGCACTGGGCGAGGAGATTAAGAAGGAATGGAAGAGAATACCACTACATTACCCCCAAGTGAGAATGCTGGCGCTGCAGCTCATGCCCGACCACCTGCATGGTGTGATATTTGTCACCGAGCCGCTGCCGCGTCATCTGGGCCATGTGATTAACGGCTTTAAAACAGGTTGCAACAATACCTGCAAGGTCTTGAATATTAATCCTGGGAACCTTTGGGAATGGGGATACCATGACAGGATATTGAGAGGGGAAGGACAGCTCCACACGATGCTCAGCTACCTCAGGGACAATCCCCGGCGGCTGTGGGTGAAGCGCAATATCCCTGATTACTTCACTAAAATTGATGGAATAACAATAGGAGACACTGCTGTAACAGCTCTTGGCAACCGTTTTTTGCTTGACTATCCTTCAAAGATTCAGGTGCAGTGCTCACGGTCACTTACCGAGAGAGAGATTAAGGAAAAAGGTGATGCCATTCTTTCACAAGCTTGCTATAACGATGCTGTGCTGGTGTCGCCATGCATCAGCCCTGGCGAGAAAGAGATAATGCGACGAGCTTTTGAGGCTGGATTTCCACAAATCATTCTTTTAGAGAACGGCATCTCTCCCATGCAAAAGCCCAGTGGCAGGCAGTTTGACGCCTGTGCCGAGGGTAGGCTGCTGCTACTCAGCCCGTGGGAGCATCACGGCGACCACCGCGCCATCACCCGTGAGCAGTGCCTGCAACTCAACGCTCTCGCAAGCAAGATTTGTGAGTGAAGCGTCGTGGGAGTCTAAGTATTGCGAGCGTCAGTCTCGCATAACCCGCATAATTATGTTAATTTTCCAAGAAAACATTGTCATTACACAAAAAATGTGTATATTTGGAGAAATTTTCATATATTACCATAAAAGCGCGTTTTAAGACTATAACACATTAACATCAAAATAGAAAAAGCATGAAGAAGAAATTATTACTTTTAGCCGCCGCTGCGCTGCCGCTCTTGAGCATGGCTCAGGGCTGGCCCGACAACTATGGCGGCGTGATGATGCAGGCGTTTTCTTGGAACTCCTTTGGCGACACCCGTTGGGTGAAACTCACCCAGCAGGCCGACGAGATTTCCCAGTATTTCGACCTCTTGTGGATTCCCCAGAGTGGCTGGACAGGCAGCAGCGGCTCGATGGGATATGACGTGAAGTACTACTTCAACCAAAAAAGTGCTTTTGGCACCGCTACCGAGCTGCGCGAGCTCATCAGCACCTACAAGGACAAAGGCACCGGCATGATTGCCGACGTGGTGGTGAACCACCGCGGCACCCTCTCCAACTGGGTGGACTTCCCCGTTGAGACCTATAACGGCGTGACTTACCAGATGACGCCAGCCGACATCTGCAAGAACGATGACGGCGGCGCCACACAAACATGGCTCACCCAGCAGCAGACACAAGGCATCATCGACGCTAGTGTCACCCTCAGTGCCGAGCTCGACGAGGGCGAGGACTGGGGTGGCATGCGCGACCTCGACCACAAGAGCGAGAACGTGCGCAACGTCATCAAGGCCTACGTGAGCTTCCTTGCCAATGACCTGGGTTACACCGGCTTCCGCTACGACATGACCCGCGGCTTCTGGGCAAACCGTGTCGCCGAGTACAACGCCACCGCTGGCGTGCAGTTCTCGGTAGGCGAGAATTGGAGCAGCCTGAATGAGATCCAGACCTGGATTGACAACTGCAAGTGGAACGGCGTGAACATGAGCGCCTCGTTTGACTTCCCATTCCGCTACACCGTGCGCGACGTGATACGCGGCAATGACGACAGCGGCAGCAAGAAGACCTGGAAAGACCTCAACATAGGAGGCTTGATGGCTTCGCCCAATTTCAAGCGCTATTCAGTGACCTTTGTCGAGAACCACGACACCCAGTATCGTGACGAGAACAACCAGAACGACCCGTTGCGCGTCGATACCCTCGCCGCCAACGCCTACCTGCTCACCATGCCTGGCACGCCTTGCGTGTTCCAGCCTCACTGGTTGGCTTATAAGCAGGAAATCAAGAACATGATCGACATTCGCAAAACGGTGGGTGTGACCAACACCAGCACAGCTCAAAAATACACAATTTCGAAAAGCTATGAGATGTCGGGCTTCAAGTCGAGTGGCGCCAACGGCAGGTCGATGTATTGCATAGTTGGCAAGCAAAAGTACCTCAAAGACAATGTCATTTCTCAGTATTACGCAACTATCCTCAACGAGGCAGTGGAGGTGACCAAGGGCTACGGCTACCGCCTGTATATGTCAAAGAACTGCGAGATGGCGTGGTGCGACAAGGCTTCGGGAAAATACAATGAGGCGTTTGACGCCAAGCTCACCGCCGTCTCAGCAACCAGCGGCGCACAGCTTGTATATACCCTCGACGGCACTACTCCCACCGCCAGCAGCACTAAGGTGGAAAGCGGCAGTACCGTTCACATCACTCAGCCCTGCACCCTCACCGTGGGTTTGCTCAAGAGTGGCGCAGTGAGCGGCATCATCACCCGCAACTACGACTTTGCCGGTCAAGGCACTCCTCACACCATCAACGTCTATGTGAATGTTGATGAGGTGAATTGGAAACCGTTGCGCTACTACACCTGGGATCAGGACGACCAGCAGCACAACGGCAACT
Organism: uncultured Prevotellaceae bacterium; assembly: GCA_937916085.1. Taxonomy (GTDB): domain Bacteria; phylum Bacteroidota; class Bacteroidia; order Bacteroidales; family Muribaculaceae; genus Sodaliphilus. The sequence goes on from CALGGO010000124.1 coordinate 4,450, forward strand.
GGCCTGGCGAGGTTATCAGCGATAGGGTGTCGGTTGGCGGCAAGATTTGGTATGTGAAGCAATATACTCTTGCCAACGACGACTGCTACATGAACTTTGTGTTCAACACCGGTACCAGCGGCGCACCACAAACTGTTGATGTGCGCTATGCTACCACCGACAAGTTCTACACCATCTCGGCAGAGAAAGATGCCGATGAGACCGAGAAGAACAAGGTCAACGATGTTACCGAGGAGTATATAGGCTTGCCCATTGAGCCAGCGGCAATTACTGGCGACGTGAACGGTGATGGAGAGGTTACTGCTGCCGATGTCACGGCACTTTATGACTTCCTGCTTAACAACGACACTTCACACATTGTTAATGGCGACCAAACTGGCGACGGCGAAATCACGGCTGGCGATGTTACCGCTGTTTATAACATATTATTAGGAGGATCATAACATCATGCTGAAAAAACTATTATTAATGGGGACAATAGCACTTATGTGTCCCCTTTTTTCAAATGCCAACGTCTATGACGTGAATGGCGACGGGGAAGTGACAGCTGCCGATGTGACAGCACTCTACGACTATCTGCTCAACGGCAACGAGACCTATCTCGCCACCAGCGACGTGACAGGCGACGGCGACATAACAAGCGCCGACATCACTGCCATCTACAACGTGCTGCTCAACGGCATGCCTCCCGCACCGGTGCCCGAGCTGCTGGTGGGCGGCGACATCTCGATGCTCACAAAATATGAGGAGGGCGGAGCCATCTACAACGACAAGGACGGCAACCGCATCAACAACATCCTGCCCTACTTCGGGCAGCAGGGCTGGAACGCCATGCGAGTGCGTCTCTTCGTCAACCCCGAGAACGCCAGTGAGACCGCCAAGAAGGAAGGCGTGGTGCAAGACCTCGCCTACGTGAAGGCGCTGGGCAAGCGCATCAAGAACGCCGGATATGTGCTGGTGCTCGATCTGCACTACAGCGACTCCTGGGCCGATCCTGGCAAGCAGGCTGTGCCAGCTGCATGGAGCGGTGCCAGCTTTGCCGACCTGCAAGACAGCGTGTATAACTACACCAAGCGCGTGATGCAGGAGATGATTGCCGCCGGCGCGCGTCCCGACTTCATCCAGCTCGGCAACGAGATTACTGGCGGCATGCTGTGGCCCACAGGACAGGTCTATCCCGCTGGCGGCGCACCCGAAGGTGGCTCGTGGGAGAACTTCGCAGCCTTGCAGCACAGCGCATCAACCGCCGTGCGTGAGACTAGCCCCACCACCAAGATTATCCTCCATGTGGAGATGCACAACTATACTCAGCCGGGAGCCTTCTTCACCAACTGCGAGAGCTACGGCATCGACTATGATGTCATGGGACTAAGCTACTACAGTGCCTATCACGGCGACTTCACCTATCTGAATGGAGCTCTCGTGAGGATGGAGGCGGCATCGAGCAAGCCCATCATGATTATGGAGTGCGGCTACGGCTACGCCTGGGCACTGCCCGGCACCACCAACGACCTTAGCGGCACCTATCCTTACAGCAACGAGGGGCAGAAGTATTTCACCATCAACATGATTGCCAAGCTCAAGCAACACAGCCGCGTCAAGGGACTGTTCTGGTGGTGGCCCGAGGCCAACGAGAACGGCATCAACTGGCAGAACTCTGTCACCAGCTCATGGTGGAACGGCAGCCTCTTCGACAACCGCGACGGCAAAGCCCAAGACGCGCTCTATGAGATGAAGAGGTTCCTGGAATAGGAGTGGCTAAGAGTGACTAGGAGTGACTAGGAGTGGATAGGAGTGGATAGGAGTGGATAGGAGTGGATAGGAGTGGATAGGAGTAGATAAGAAATTCCTAGTCACTCCTATTTATTCCTAGCTATTCCTAGCTATTCCTAGCTATTCCTAGCTATTCCTAGCTATTCCTATCCATTCCTAGCTATTCCTAGCCTAGCCTAGCTACTCCTAGCCATTCCTAGCTACTCCTATCCTAGCCTAGAAAGAATCAAGGCTTTTCTCGACGAGCGAGAAAAGCCTTAAATATCATCAGGGGAATCAATTACTCATTGATTACATCGGCACGGGAGACATCACTGCGTGGAAGTCACCCTCATAGGTGATGTAGAGCTGGATGAAGTAGTTGCCGTCAACGTCGAACTTGAGGTTACCACCATCATAGCCCAGGTTGTTGATGTCGCCACCCCAGTTGATGTCCCAGCTCTCGTTAGCACGGAACTTGAACTCGGTGCCAGCAGGAATCTCGCAGCGGCCTTCCCAAGCGCCAGTAGCGGTGTTGTAGGTGAGCTTAGCATAGTCGCTTGCCCAGCCGTTGAAGCCGCCAATCACACCAATAGTGGTGATAGGAGTGAGATGATAGGTCATAGCGTCGAGATTAGCCTCTACCATGTAGAAGCCTTCGGGAGCGTTGATATTGCCTGCTTGAGCAGCAAGATATCCACTGTAGTCATCAATGCTCTCAAGGAGACCCCAGTCGGGAGCATTCCAGTTGTCCTTACCGCTACGGAACTTGAAGTCGCCGTTGAGGTACATGAAGCCGTAGTAGTCGCCATCGTTGTTGCGAGCACCCTTCCAGCCCTTGTTCTTAAGACCTGAACCTACTGGGGTTCCCCATCCGTTGGTGTTACCAGCCATCCAAATCATCTCGGCGTAAGCCAGACCCTCAACGTCGTAGGTCATGTCGTTAGTGTTAACGGTGATGATATACTGGGTGTAGTCCTCATCAATGTCGAGGTAAATCACGTGGGCGGCATCACCCTTTGCGAGATTGCCACCAAAGATGAAACCGTCGGTCTCCTCGTCGCTGCCCAGCTTGCCAGCCTCAAAGTTGTTGAGGTCGGTGAATGGCAGGAAGTAGAAGTTCATCTCCTGTGCAGGAACGGTGAGGGTGTATTGACCTTCACTTACAAACTCCATAGGAGTCTTGTCGTCGCCCTGAACGATATACATACCGGCAGCCATCAGCACAGCATCCTCGATGTCGCTGCTGAAGCGGAAGCCCTGACCGTTGTTCTTGAGAATAGTCACCACGTTGATTGGCACGTTAATAGCATCCTCAGGCACTCCGTAGAGAGCCTCAAGGACGTCGCGCAGCTCGGTAGTCTTGGCACGGCCCTGCTCGTCAACGTTAATGGTGCGGCTGGCGCTCTTGTCGGCATTGAAGATGGTAACAGTGTTGGTCGCTGTTGTACCTTCATCAGCATTGTAGGTGGGTGTGAACAGGAGCACGCTATCGGTTGTGATAGTAGTGAAGTCGATAGCACCAGCAGCAGCCACCACAGCGCTGGCGCTGGCGGTGTTCTCGCTGTTGCTCATGGGGTCGGCCCAGTCCTTGAAATCCTCGGTACAGCTTGCCATGAGCAAACCAATACCTAAAATATAAAATAACTTTTTCATGTTGTGTTAATTTCTTCTTTTAAGCGGTAGAGTTCGCTTCGCGAAGTTTAGTGTTTAGAGTTTAGTTTTTAGAGGTCTCTAAACTCTCCCCTCTAACCCCTAAACTTCGGCGAAGCCGACTCTAAGCTCATTTTATTGGTTCATAAATTACTCAATAGCAAGGAAATAGTATAGTCCTAAAATGTCATTGAAATAGACCTTGTAGCTTCCGGCCTTAGACACGATGTCGGGACCGCCTTGTGTACCAATGCCCAATGGGAAGTCGGTACCACCCCAGTTTACATCCCAAGAGTTGTTGGCGGCAAACTTGAACTTGCCACCGTCGAGTGTGATGATTACAGTCATCCACTCGTGGTTCTCGGTGTTGTCGCGCTTGCCCATAGCAGTCATGGAGTCATCGGCAGTGCTCCAACCATTGTGCTCACCAGGAATAGCGATAATGTCAAACTCAGAATATGTGCCGTCGAGCTTCTCCATCGAGAAGGTGTTATTAACGGTGTTCATAGTAATCTTGTAGTAGCCGTCGGAAGGGATACCGATGTTGTGGTTGTCGCCATCCTCATCGGTAACACCAGCATCGTTGCCATCGATGTTAGTGAAGTTCATCTGGGTGTCCCAGCTGCCTGGATCACGGACGAACTTGAACTGACCGCCGGCAGGGAAATAGCCGGCATACACGAGCGAACCGTTGCCGTCCTTGTCGAAGTCGGCTCCTGGCTCGGGCAGCAATGGAACAATACCGGTACCAATATCATTAACGTTCCAGTCGGCACTACCGATGCAGTTACCTACCATGTACCAGAGTACTGGGTCGGCAGGCTTGAGCTCGATGTAGTAAGGAGTAACAAGGAGTTTCACTACGTTAGAAACAACTTCACGAGCGCCAGGAGTGTTGGCTTTCACGCGGGCATAAACTTCCTGCTCGGCAGGAACCTGACCATCGACATAATTGCAAATCACAACAAGCGCTTTAGCCAGCTCGCTAGCGCTAACCTCGGCGTTGCAGGTGCTGAAGATGTTTTCAAAAGCATAGTAGTCGCACTGAGTCTCGCCACTTTCGTCGGCAGCCTCCTCGGCATAAGAGGTAGTCCACTGATTGGTGGCAGAAACCTCAACAGTATATTCACAAGCTACAGGGAAGCCTCCATAGTCGGGTTGCGACCAGGTGAGGTTCACTGTCTCAGAGTTTGCCAAGTCAATAGCTTGACCGGCGTAAGCTGGAGTGTTCAGCACGAACGAGTCGGGTTGCTGAAGCACTGGGTTAGAGTCGCGGTCATCACTACACGAGGTGAACATGAGAACTGCACCCATGAGCAATAATGCCGACTTGAATATCTTATTCATAATAATCTCTTATTTAATGTTTAAAGTGATTAGCTATCATTATTTGTAACCCTCGTTCTGTGTGAGGTTGGGGTTAGCAATCAGGTCATCGGTAGGAATAGCGAATACATTGCGGTAAGCCTCGAAGTCGCGGCCAGAGTAAGCGCCACCCTTCCATTGCCACTTATAGTCGGTGTTACCACCAAACTTGCCAAAGCGGATGAGGTCAACACGGCGACGTCCCTCAAAGTAGAACTCACGGCTCCACTCGTCGAGGATGTCGTTAAGAGAGTAAGACGCTTTCTCGGTAGCATGAGCGCGAGCACGCAGTGCGTTGATAGCGCTCACAGCGTCGGCAGGAGCAGCACCACTGCCACTCAGGCGGGTAACAGCCTCGGCGTAGGTCAAATAAGCCTCGGCGGCACGCATGTACATCAGTTGCGAGTCAGAGAAAGTGTTGTCTGAACCCTTCGAACCGTCGCACTTGAAGTTTGTGAACTTAGCAACAGCGTAGCCATACTTGAAGTCACTCTCGTTCTCCACGTTGAGGTGACGACCCTCGGTCTCAAAGAGGGCACGGTCGTCGCCAGCAGCGGCAACTACGTCGTAGGCATGTCCTTCGGGAGCCTCGATGTCGGTGAAGAACTTCTTGATGAGCTCGGGACGGCAACGGTTACCACCCCAAGTGCTGTTGTTATAGAGGCCGTTAACCTCGGTGGGGTCGTAGGGATAAGGATGCATGTCACTGTCGAAGGTAGAGCAAATCAGGAAGTTTGTTCCACCCCAAGAAGTAGTGCGAGTACCATTTTGAATTACTGGGAACAGAGCCTCAACCATAGCACCATTAGTGCCGTTGTCGCCCATGAAGAGCATCTGGTAGGCAGTGAAGTGACGGGTAATACCATCGACACCTGCACCCTCGTAGTCGTTAGTAAAGAGTGTGTAAGCTGAATCCATCACCTTCTTGGCATAGTCGCGGGCAGCAGCCCATTGAGGAGTGCCGGTATAGACTTGTGCATTGAGGTAGAGGCGTGCAAGAAGCATCCAGGCAGCAGCCTTGTCAACGCGACCGAAACCAGTTTGACCATAGTTCTTAGGAGCGGGATCGCTGAGCAGTTGGTCGCCAGAGCCCTCGCCAATGATGTCCTTAAGCTCGCTCTCTATGAACTCATAAACTTGAGCGCGAGTGTATTGCTCGGGGTTGTCACCCGAAATCTTGGTAGTGAAAGGAATGTTTCCGAAACCGTCCATCAACAGATAGAACTGGAAGGCGCGCAGGAAGCGAATCTCGGCACTCATTGTAGCGTCGTAGTCACCAAAGACTTCCAGATACTGGTTGCAGAAGGTGATACCGATACACAGTCCGTAGTAGTAACCACGCAGCATTGGGTGGCTAGCGTCATAGCTGTTGTGGCAATAAGAAGAAATACCCTCGTCACCCCAACCGCAGATTGCCTCGTCGGTAGTGAGCTCGTTAGAGTTCCACATCTGGCGGAACTTGTGCTGGAAACCACCATCAAGACCGTCAACGTCAACGTTGTCGTCGCCACCGTTGTTACCCGAAGTGGCGAATACCGAATAGCACTTGTTGAACAGTTGCTCAGCGGTAACGTCATTTTTCAGAGAAGGGTCGATAGGCTCCACGTCAAGGTCTTTGACACAAGAGTTCAAACCCAAGCCCATGATGATAACAGCGGCTGCGCAAACTATATATTTAAAATACTTATTCATTTTGATATATATTAAAATGTGTCTTGAAAAATTAGAAGTTCAGGCTCAAACCAAGGATGAACGAGATGGGACGTGGGAAGATGTCGCCACCGATACCGCCAAAGATCTCAGGATCGATACCATCATACTTGGTGATGCAGAATACGTTAGAAACTGTACCATAAACACGTCCGCCCAGGCCGTGATAGCCGTTGCTCTTGAAGAGCTCGTTGAAGCTGTAACCCAGGGTGATGTTGTCACACTTGAGGAACGAAGCGTTCTGTACCCAATAGTCGCTGAATACGGTCTCGTTGTCATAGGTTTGCCAACCCATCTCAACTGCCGACAAAGGACGATTGTTGAAGTAGTTACCCGAAACGTTCTCCAGAATGGCGGCGTTGCTCACATTGTGATGACCTTGTGCCACGTTGTTGAACATGTAGTTGCCAATGCTTGCGCGCAGACTGAAACCGAAGTCCCAGTTCTTCCACTCGAGCTTAGAAGCAAAGCCCATAGTAACAGGAGCCCAAGGACTCTTGTAGAGATACTTGTCGGCCTCGCTAATCACGCCGTCGGCGTTGCGGTCAACAACCTGACCCTCGATGGGCTTGCCATCGGCATCATAAACCTGCTGATATACATAGAACGAGTTGGCGGGATGATCTACAAAGTGAGCTTGAGCAGGACCGTTGATGCCAATGCTACCAGTGGTAACAAAGTAGCTTGGGTCGTCGCTGATGAGCTCAGTAATCTTGTTGCTGTTGTAAGTCAAGTTGTAGTCAAGAGTCCACAACAGGTCGTCGGTAGAGATGGCTTTCCAGTTAACGGCAAACTCAATACCTGTGTTGCGCAGCGAACCGATGTTCTTGTAGAAAGCGTTGCGGAAGTTGGTCATTGCCGAGAAGGTAGCCCAGTTCAAGAGGTCGGTGGTCTTGCGGTAGTACCAGTCGATGCTACCTGTCAAGCGGCCGTTCATCACACCCCAGTCAAGACCCACGTTGGTGGTGGTAGTGGTCTCCCACTTAAGCTCGGGGTTATACACGTTTGGTTTAGCCTTTGAGCCATCGCCCAAGAGGTCGTAGAACGCGCCCTGGCTGCCGTTGCTCATCACGTAGTTGGCAAAGTAGTTGTAGTCGCCGATGCCTTCCTGCTGACCAGTCTTACCCCAACCGAGGCGGAGCTTCAATGTGCTGAAAGGACCTTCCTTCATGAATGCTTCCTCGGCAATGTTCCAAGCAAGAGCTGCCGATGGGAACAATGCCCAGTGGTCACGGAAGCGTGACGAACCATCGTAACGCATGGTGAAGGTGAGGTAGTACTTGCTGTCGTAGATGTAGTTCATACGGCCGAAGAACGATACCAGATAGTTCTCAGTGCGATAGCCGAGACCGTTGTTCTGGCGATAAACACTCTCACCGCGTATGGCACCTGCCTTAGAATCGCCAACAGCATAAGTTGCGCCAGGAATCCATGTTCCAGGAACGACTGTGAGTACATCGTCGGCACCGAAGTAGAGAGCCGAGTTAGATGGGAATGTACCCCACGACTCGTTAAACTCCTTGCGCCAGTTGTGCTGCCACTCATAACCTGCCATGATGTCGAAGTGGTGCTTGTCGTTGAAATCCTTGTAGTATTGAGCGTAGGTGCTCAACTGGAGGTTCTCCTTCGACTGAGTGTAGTAGCTGGTGTTGCCCCAGTAGTTGCTGGTATTGCTGATGTTGGTGCTGATGTTGTGACCCTCACCGTGAGTGAAGTCACCACCGAGTGTCAAGTGCAGACGCAAGTCCTCAAAACCGTGAATCTTGTAGTCGATGTCGGCACTACCGATGAACGAGCGGGTCTTACCGCTGTTGTCATGGTTGTCGAGCATTGCCACGGGGTTGTAAGGAGCGTTGGTGTTCTTAGTGTAGGGCCAAGCGGGATCGGCAGTGTTAATCTGCAGCCAATCGAAATAGCCACCCACACCGGCATACATAGGATCGTCGCTGTAAACGGGCTGAGTGGGGTCCATGCGCACTGCATTACCCACGGCGCCAGTGTCGGCAAAGCGGCTCTTGGTCCAAGCGAGCTTGCCATTGAGGTTGAAGGTCAGGTGATCGTTCAAGAGCGACGGACTGAGGTTAACGGCTACAGTGTAGCGCTTGTAGTCCGAAGTCTTGAGGATACCTTGCTGGTCGGTGTAACCGAGCGACAAGCGATAAGGAAGGAAATCCTTAACCGAGCCGGCAACGGTGATGTTGTGGTCATGGCTGAACGCGGTGCGATAGATTTCGCTCTGCCAGTCGGTGTTGGCGTTGCCAAGCAGCGAGAGGGCAGTTTCCTTGCGGGTGTCGTTCTCAAAAGCGTTGGCGATAAACGCGCGATACTCATCACCGTTCATCACCTTGATGGTCTTTTTCTTCATGCTCCATGTAACGTTGCCATTGTAGCTCACTTGTGGAGCTGTCTGTCCACGACGGCCCTTCTTGGTGGTGATGATGATAACACCGTTAGAACCACGCGAACCGTAGATGGCGGTTGCCGAAGCATCTTTCAAAACGTTGAAGCTCTCGATATCCTGTGGGTTAACGAGAGAGAGAGGGTTAGCCACACCACTAATGCCATTGTTATCCATGGCGATACCATCGATAACGATGAGTGGGTTGTTGCTGGCGTTCAGTGACGAACCACCACGAATGCGGATTGTGGCACTACCACCAGGGGCACCGTCACCACTGGTAACGCTCACACCGGCAACTTTACCGTTAAGCATGTCCTGTGCGCTCACTACCACACCCTTGTTCTTGGAGTCGGGGCGTAGAGCAGTCACACTACCGGTGAGGTCGCTCTTCTTGACAGTACCGTAACCAATCACCACCACATTCTCGAGCACTTGAGCGTCGTCGAGCATCTCGATAACGAGAGTGGGAGCGGCGGTAACGATCTGATCTTGAAGACCGATAGAAGAAACTTGGAGCTGGGCGCCCTTTGGCACAGTGATTGTGAAGTTACCGTCGAAGTCGGTAGCCACCACATTTGTGGTACCCACTTGGGTAACCGTTGCACCAATAACAGGTTCGCCGGTAGCATCCTTGACATGTCCCTGCACAGTAATCTGTGCGTAGGCTCCGATGGATAGGAAGAGTCCTATCATCAGGGCTAGAATCCTCAGGGGAATTCTAATGTTTACCTGCTTCATCTTGTTTTAATTAAATTGTTATTAAGTTATTAAGTTATTAAGTAAAAAAAATGTTTGGTATTTTCTAACTATTTGCTATAGTTTATTGTAATCAAAAAGTTCAGAGCGAAATTTTGCAACTACAAAATTAATTACTTTACATAAAAGCAAAGTGTTTTTGCTATTTAATTATGTGTTAAATGAAGCGCAAACGTTTGCATTAAGATAATTTAAGAAATTAAAGAGTTAGCCTTTTTAAGATTTATTGTAACTTTGAACTCTCAATGCAGCAACACGTCAGCCTTTGTGGCGCAACACGCTGAAAATGAATTACTAATAGCTTGCCATTATGAATGAGAAACAACCTTTGACAATGAAAGACATTGCCGCGCAGCTCGGTGTTAGCGTGGCAACAGTGTCGCGTGCCTTGAAAAACAGCCCAAACATCAGCAAGAAGCGCCGCGAGATGATTCAGCAGTATGCCCGCGAGCACGACTACTACCCTAACGTCATCGCCGAGCAGCTGCGCCACAGCCGCCAAAAGCCGTCGCAAATCATCGGTGTGATACTGCCCGAGATAGTGCATTTCTACTTTGCCTCAATCCTGAGCGGCATCGAGGAGAAAGCCAAGGAGCGCGGCTACCGCATCATGGTGGCGCAGAGCCGCGAGAGCTACGAGCGAGAGGTGGAAATCTGCGAGTCGTTCAAGAAGAACAAAGTGTGTGGCATCATCGTCTCGCAGGCTAAGGACACCGAGCAGTACGACCACTTCATCAAGCTGGTGAACAGCGGCATACCACTGGTGTTCTACGACCGCATCTGCCCTGCCATCAACGCCAGCCGTGTGGTGGTAGATGACTATCAGGCAGCCTACAAAGCTGTGGGACACATGATTGAGAGTGGCTGCCAGCGAGTGGCGTTCTATGTCTCTAACCTGAACATGGAAATATCGAAGAACCGCCTCAATGGATATAAAGACGCTCTATATCATCATGGACTGCAGCCCGATGAGAAATTGATTGTTCAATGCGACAATCCCGTTGATGCCGAGAGAATCACCCCCGAGCTGCTCAAGATGAAAGACCGCCCCGACGCGTTCTTCGCCATCAACGACGAGACGGCAATCGCCATCATGTACACCGCCAAGAAGATGGGGCTGAGGGTGCCCGAGGACGTGTCGGTGTGCGGATTTACCGACAGCGAGCGCGCCATCTCCTGCGACCCCATGCTCACCACAGTGCATCAAAATGGCGCCGAGGTGGGCAGCCAGGCCACCGACATCCTTATCGACATGGTGGAGGGCAAGCTCCCCATCGACCGCGCCGAGAAACGCATGGTGCGCACAAAACTTGTGGTGAGAAGCACCACAAAGTAAGTGTTAAGGGTTAAGTTTTAAGTGTTAAGTAAGGACGAGGCGTGCCTCGTCCGCTAGAGATTCTAGAAGGTCTAGATCGTCTAGAAAATCTAGAAAATCAAGAATTTCTAGTCAATCTAGAAGATATGGAATTCTAGAACACTCCCCCTAAGCCGCAGTTTCTTCGGTTTTCTTGATTTTCCAGCCTTTGTAGAAAAATTCCTCTTGCGCCGTGTAGCGGGGCAGGTATTTCTTTAGCAGATAAATGACAGGGAACTCGAGAGCCAGCACAAGCACCAGCACAATGAGGAACGGCCAAGGGGTGTCGGCAAGCGAGGGTAGTAGCTTGCCTATCAACGCTTTGAGCGGACCAATCAGGAAATAGTGGGTGCCTAAAACCATGATAGAATAACGTCCCAGGTGCGAGATGACCGGCACAGGACGCTTGATGTACTGGCACAGGAAGAGCAGCGACATGATAGACAACGCCGGCAGCATATAGAGCCTGAAATAGCTGGGATAGACGCGGTGAAGCATGTTGATGCGCTCCGAGAAGAAAAACAATATAACCGCAACAGCCACCGCCAGCACTATACGCACCGCAACGTGAGGACCTTTCTCAAGCAACCCCAGCTTTCGTGACTCGGAACCTAGCACAAAGAATGGCATTGCCACAAGGGCTATGTCGAGATAAAGGATTATAGTATAATGGGCACTCACTAGTGCATAGCCTATCGCCGACAACAGCAGCGCAGCGACTATCGTGAGCCAGCGAGGGAGGAACTTCTGCAACAGATAGTAGATGATATTCACCTCAAAAAGCACTACCAGGAACCATGTGGGAGTGTTATTCTCGATGGGGTTGAGCGGCATGCGCTCAAGCGCCTTTGCCACACTGAAATGGCTCTCAAGCAAGTTCCTACCAAAATAATAGATTGTGCCTATTATCAGGAACAATATCAATGGAACAATGATGTTGTTGACCTTCTTGCGGGCGAAATCAAAAAAGCCGTCATAGAGCTTGAAAAACAGTCCCGACAAGAAGAAATACATGGGAATGCGGAACTGCTGCAGCATATATCCGTAGGGGTCGCCAAATGCCGTGGTCTTGACATGAAAAGCCACCACCAAGATGATACACAGCCCCTTCATGAAATCGATATATGCTATCCTTTGCTTTGTAGCCATTTTATTGTTTTTATTGTCATCTTTTTTTCTAGAAATTCTAGATTGTCTAGCAAACGGACAAGGCACGCCTTGTCCCTACTTAACACTTAAAACTTAACACTTATCACTTAACACTTATCACTTAACACTTACTCCTCGTACCACGTGCTGTACATCAAGTAGTTGCGGGCTATCTTCACATTGATTTCCTTGGCTTGGGCAGGGTCAACCATCTTCTTGAACTTGGCGGGCGAACCTGCCCACAGCTCGTGAGCGCCAACCTTAGTGCCACTAAGCACCACGCTGCCGGCGGCGACGATAGCGCCCTCCCCTATCTCGGCATGGTCGAGGATGGTGCTGCCCATGCCAATGAGTGCCATATCATTGATTTTGGCACCGTGGATGGTCACGTTGTGGCCAATGGACACATCGTTACCAATCTCGATGGTAGATTTTTGATATAGAGTGTGCAACACGCTGCCATCCTGCACATTAACTCGGTCGCCAAGGGTGATGGTGTTCACATCGCCACGCAGCACAGCGCCAAACCAGATGCTGCACTCGTTGCCAATGGTCACATCGCCCACCACCACTGCATTGTCGGCAAGGAAAGTGCCCTCACCAATCTTGGGCTCAAAGCCCCTCACTTTTCGTATTATAGCCATTTTAATTTAATGCATAATTCATAATGCACAATGCACAATTATTATAATGCATAATGCACAATGGGTATTATTATTTATTATCAAAAATTGTTCTAACTATTGCTGTGAGAATTCTTATTAATTCCCTACAATCATTTAATGTTTCTTCTCCTCTATCAAAGGAAATATATTCACTCTCTTGCATTAACTCGAGCCAATATTCTGTTTCACTTGCCTCCTTTAATGCTATATTCATTTTTGCGCCAAAATCGGCATTACTCTGACCACGAATAGCCTCTTTCACATTAGCTCCAATGCTTGTCGCAGAACGCAAGAAATGCCTTGACAGCACATATTCTCGTTTTTCATCAATCAAATAACGATAGAGTTTTATTGATTTAAGAGCAAAAGCTTTACTCTTTACAACTATAATATTCTCTGTGTCAGATTTCATTAATTGATTATTTTATTTCTTCATTAAAAACAATTTGCATTATGCATTGTGCATTGCGGCATTGTGCATTGTGCATTGTGCATTGTGCATTATGCATTAGAAAAGTGCTTTGCACTTTTCAGCCAGCCAATTCACCTCTTCCTCGTTGAGGTAAGGAGTGAGTCTCTCAAGCACCATTGCGTGGTAGTCGTTGATTTGCTGCACTTCCTCGGCGGTGAGCATGGTGGTGTCGATGAGGCGGGTGTCGTAGGGGAACAGCGTCAACGTCTCAAACTCCAGGAAGTCGCCGAAGTTCTCGGTCTTGGGACCTTCTACCACAAGCATCACATTCTCGGTGCGGATGCCATACTCGCCTTCCTTGTAAACTCCTGGCTCGTTGCTGGTTACCATGCCTGGTTCCAAAGCGACGAGAGCCATAGCTCTATTGAAGCGAATACCGTGAGACCCCTCATGAACTCCTAAAAAGTGCCCTATGCCATGACCTGTGCCGTGACCATAACTCATCGCCTCTTGCCACAACGGCATGCGAGCGAAAGCGTCGAGCTGCATACCATTGGTGCCCACGGGGAACTTGGCGCGGCTCAACGCAAGGTGTCCTTTGAGCACGAGGGTGAAGTCGTGCTTCTCCTGCTCAGTGGGGTTGCCCAAAGTCACGGTGCGGGTGATGTCGGTAGTGCCATCGAGGTACTGCGCGCCACTGTCAACGAGCAGCAGACCCTCGCCTTGAAGGGTGCTGGCACTCTCGGGAGTGGCAGTATAGTGAACGATAGCGCCATGCTCGCGGTAGCCGGCTATCATTTCGAAGCTGTCGCCACGATAGAGGTCGCTCTTGCCACGCTCGAGTTTGCCCTGCTCCCACACGTCAAGCTCATTGATGGTGCCACTGGCTGCATTCTGCTCTATCCACATAAACAGGCGCACCAGTGCTGCCCCATCGCGCTCCATAGCACGGCGGAAGCCCTCAATCTGCACCTCGTTCTTGATACCCTTGAGCGCCTCCACAGGCGAAGCGCCATACACTTTGTCACACTCAAGGATTTGCCCCAGCGTGTCGCTCACCTTGTTAGGGTCGAGCATGATGGTGAAATCCACATTGCGCTTGTCGAGGAATTTCTCTATCTCGTCATAGCCTTTGATGCGAACTTTGTAGTTGTCGAGATGGTTGCGCACCTCTTTGTTGATAATGTCGTCGGTGAAAAGCACACGGTCCTTGTCGCTCAAATAGAAGAATGCGATTGCCACAGGAGTGAAATCCACATCGCTGCTGCGCAGGTTCAGGAGCCACGCTATCTCGTCGAGAGCGGTGATGAGAATGCTGTCGGCGCCACTCGCCTCCACCTTCTCCATAGTGCGGGTGAGCTTGCTCTCCACGTCCTCGCCGGCATATTCCTCGTCGTGGACAAACGCCTCGTTCTTTGGCATTTCGGGGCGGTCCTCCCATATCACATCGGCAGGATAGAAATCGGTGGCAAGCAAAAAACCGTTCTCGGCACACAACTGCTCCAAGCGGTTAGCCTCCATCAGCGTGAACAGGTGACCGTCGATGGCGAGGGTGTCGTCCTCACGTATCTCATTAGCAAGCCATTGCATGATGGATTCCAAGTCATCAGCCTTTTGCAGTTCAAATCCTGTGCCTTCTAGTTCTTTCTCGGCCTGAAGGAAATAGCGGGAGTCGGTCCACAAAGTAGCCTTCTCCAAAGTCACAGCAACTTTGCCTTCGCCCGTGTATCCACTCACCCATTCAATAAATTTCCAGTGGTCGCTCACATACTCACTCTGATGAGGGTCGGTGCCGGGAATGATAACGGCATCCACGCCCTTGGCGCGCATCAGCTCGCGCAATTTTTCTAGATTAGTATTCATCGTATATAGAATTTTTGTGCATTTCGTGTTTTAAACTGCAAAAGTAATAAAAAGTTTTCAGAAATCGGTTGTTGAAGATTGACTTGGGTTAAGTTTTTTGAAGATTGTGGTATTTTTCTGCAACAAATCATTTGCTGTATGCGTCTATAAGGTTAAGAGCACATTGGAGCAAAACCGTCGCGTCCTTATCTTTAATCAACATTTTGAGTGATATTGATTTAAGGTAACGCGCATTGGTGATTTTCTCCATACTTTTGCAGAGAAAAAGATTATTAGATGACATATTTAGATTATACCGACAGCGATTTCTATATCGCGATAAAACAGCTGCTTCTAGAGCGTGGAAAGAAGTTGGAACTCAGCAGGGATAATTTCTTGTGCCATGCGGGAGACATATCGACTAAGTTAGGGATTCTCGTTAGCGGCACGCTGAAGTATTCAATTATAGCCACCAATAGCCGCGAGCGCATTATCTCGTTTGCTTTTAACGGCGACCTGGTGGGCAACTACAGCTGCATGCGTAACCATGCGCCGAGTCTGCTCGACATTGTGGCGACTGAGAGTTCAATAATCTATCAGCTTCCCATTGAGCATATTGATGCAGCAATAGGCCTCGAACATCGCTTGAAGCTCAGCGAGGCATTGTGCTATCAATTACTGAAAAGCACTATTAATGACTACTGCCAGTCGCCCGAGGAGCGTTATCTGGCACTTAACTAGCGTTTCCCCGACATCCACAACCGCATGACCAACCGCACTATAGCAAGCTATCTGGGCATCACTCCCGAGTCGCTGAGCCGACTGCGCAAGCGGCTGCTAACAAGACAACCATGAAAGACACTACAAAACTGCATCAAAAAACACCTGACGATATAACTCGCGACGAGCGTCTCGGCACAGTGGCAGTTAATGATTAAACTTCAAAACACAGCATTTAAAAAAGATTGCGCCCCACGATGTGAGAGCGCAATCTTCCATTATTATGAGAACTAGTTATTATTTGCTTTTGCCTTTACCTTTTTTGGCGGCTTTTTTAGTAGCGGCCTTCTTGGTAGCGGTCTTCTTGGCGGGTTGTGCCTTAGCGGGCTCTTGAGCAGCGCCTTCGGGGTTCATAGTCACCTCGATGCAGTTGTTGCTCTTTAAGAGTGTGTCTTTGACAAACTTGCTGATGTCGGCACCAGTAACCTTGTTTACAGTCTCCTTGTAACCATTCTGGAGGTCGATGTTGAACGATTTATACATGTTCAGCACGTTAATCCAGTGACCGTTGTTCTTAGCGTTGGTGTCATAGTCCTTGAGCATCTTCTCTTTGATCTTCTGGAGGACGTCGGCCTCGATTTGACCGTTGGCGACATCGCTGAGCGACTCACGCATAATATTGATGACGAGGTCCTTCTTCTCGGGCTTCATGTTCACATAGGTGAGAGCCTGAGTGAAAGGTTTATTACCCCTAATTGTCATTCCTGCGCTTGCATTGGGAGAGTAGGCTGCGCCCTCATCCTCACGAATCTTCTTGAGGAGTGATGTTTCGAGCACTTGACCCAGAATGTCGGCCTTGATGTCGTTCTCCATAGTGTAAGGAGCGTCATAGCTGTGCCACATCACTAATGAGGTGGTTTGAGGTGTCTCCATAGCGCGCGAGAACTCATTCTTCACGTTACCCTTCACAAACTCGGCACCATCCTTGAAATTCTCCTTCACGCCAGGCTGTGATGGGAGCGAAGCTATGTATTGCTCGATGAGAGGCTTGATAGTCTCCTCGTCGAAGCTACCCACGAAGTAGAAAGTGAAGTCGGCAGCGTTAGCAGTGCGCTCCTTGGCGATTTCAATCACGCGGTCGTAGTTCACATCCTTGATGTTCTCAACATTGAAAGGCATCTCACGCCAGTCGTGGTTATAGAATGTGGTCGATACACTGTCGCTCAAAGCCGACTGAGGATTGCTGCTCTTGTTCTTGAGCTGAGTCTCAATAAACGACATATAGGTAGAAGCAGCCTTCTCGTCCTTGGTAAGGGCGGTGAAATAGAGGTAGTTGAGCTGGAACAGAGTCTCAAGGTCTTTCTTGGTAGAGTTACCGTTGAGACGCTCATAGTTGTCCGAGAGATTCAGATCCACATTGGCGTTCTTGCCTGCGAGAGCCTTCTCAAGCTCGTTGTTGGTGAAGTTGCCTAATCCGGCAGCTGCCACTACAACGTCAAACATCTTGCAGTTAGCCCAGTCCTTAGGACCATAGAGCGAGCGACCACCCTTCGACTCGGCATAATATTTAATCTCATCATCCTTGAAGTCGGTGGGCTTGAGGATAACTGTCGCGCCATTGCTAAGGGTAAGCTCTTTGTAGCCAAGTGAGGTGTTCTCGGTCTCTTTCACAATCTTGCCGGGGGTGGGCATCTCGGTGATGAGAGGCTCGTCCTTAACGTTGTCAACGTAAGCCTCCAGCTTAGCGGCCTGTGCTGCGTCGATAGCGCCCTTAATCTGGTTCTCGGTGAGGAGAGTCACACCTTCCTTCTCGGGGTTGAAGTTGAGCACAACCAGGTTCTTGTCGTCCTTTGGCATGAGTTCAGCAAAGGTCTGGTTGATAGCCTCTACAGGAATTTGACCGGCAACCATATTCATAATCTGGTACTTCCACTCAATAGAGGGATAAGGCTCCTTCTCAAGGAAGTTAGCGCAGTACTCACGGCCAAAGCGGTCGTTGTTGATTTGATTGCGGTTGTTGTACTGCTTCTCAAGGTTGCTCAGGTATTCATCCCTAACGCGAGCATACTCGGTAGCGGTAAAGCCGTGCTCGGCAGCACGCAGAGCCTCCTCGGTAACGAGCTGAATGGCTTCGGTGTCCTTGCCGTCTTTAGGCAAAATCTGCAGCTGGAAGGCATCTTTAGTCTTAGAGAAGATATAGTTGCCATAGCCGGCGCCAGCCTGAAGGTAGGGGCAATCAGGCTCGAGAGATTTCTCCTCAAGGCGCTTGTCAAGCATAGTGCAGCTCATATCGATGAGATAATCCATCATGAGATACATCATGTCGCCCTTCATATTCTCGGGATAAGGGTCACTCTTATAATTTAAGACTATAATGTTGAACTGCTGTTCCTTGTCCTTGTCGATGATGAAGATGGGCTCATCGTTGTCGGGCACCTCCACGTCAACCACCTGTGCGGCGTCGGCAGCGGGAGCGGGGATAGGGCCGAACATCTCCTTAATCTTAGCCTCGGTGCGGTCCACGTCGATGTCGCCAACCACTACGATGGCCTGGTTGTCGGGACGATACCACTTGTGGTAGTAGTCGCGAATCTCGTCATACTTGAAGTTGTCAACCACGCTCATCAAGCCGATGGGCATGCGCTTGCCATACTTCGAGCCAGGATACATCTTCTCGAGGTTGCGCTCATACATGCGCTGCATAGCGCTCGAACGCACGCGCCACTCCTCGTGAATAACACCGCGCTCCTTGTCAATCTCCTCGCCCTGCAGCAGCAGGCCGTTGCTCCAGTCCTTGAGGATGAGCAAGCAGGAGTCGATAGCGCTCACGCGTGTGCTGGGCACGTCGTTGATGTTATAAACTGTCTGGTCCACGCTGGTGTAGGCGTTGAGGTCACGGCCAAACTCCACACCCAGTGTGCGAGTGTAGTCAATCACACCGTTGCCGGGATAGTGCTCGGTGCCGTTGAATGCCATGTGCTCAAGGAAGTGAGCGAGACCACGCTGACTCTCCTCCTCCTGGAGCGAACCCACGCGCTGAGCGATGTAGAAGTTCACACGGTGCTCAGGCCAGTTGTTCTGCTTGATGTAGTAAGTAAGTCCGTTAGGCAGCTTGCCAGTGCGCACCGATGGGTCGTTCTCGATGGGTGGCATGCCTTGTGCCATTGAGCCAAGAGCGATAAGCATCATGGCTGCAAAAAAGATTTTTCTCAGTTTCATACTTGAAAACATTAATTTTAAGGAATATATAAATAGAATTTTATTATCAATCACATATTTTAAACCTACAAAAATAGTTATTAATTGAGAAAAAACGACTCTTTGTATTATTATTAATTGTTAATTTGTTGAAAATTCTTGATTTTGGTCATTGTTTTGCGCCTCTAGCCAGCACAGATTTCGCTCTTGACGCTGGAATCGTCGCTTCTCAGTCTTCCTGGGTGATTTGGTTAATTTGGTCGATGAGCTGGTTATTGGTCTTCTGCATCTTGCGGAAGATGAGCCAAGCGACTCAAACTTGTCGAGTCCGTTCCACAAGTTGATGAGCGTTTCCTGAAACAGGTCCTCCACCTCGTCATGCTCTTGCGAGAACATATAGCACACCGAATAGATGGTGCTCTTGTGCTCCTGAAGCAGTTGCCTGAAATTGGATTCAGTTTTTTCCATTTTCTTGTTGGTTACATCTATAAGACGCAATAATTGTAGAAAAACTACAATAAAAAACTATTTTTTCTTTATTTTTTTAGAAAAACGTAGTCTTCACCGCCTTTATTTTTTGTGTTAAACGAAAATTCTGTATCTTTGTAAGCTAGAAAAAAATCAAATAACACAATAATATATGAAGAAATTTATCACTTTATTGCTGCTTGGCAGCTTGGTACTGGGCGCTAAAGCGCAGATTGTTGACGCCGAACATGCCACCAAGCCCACCGACAAAACGGTGTTTTACCAAACACCACAAATCGAGCAAAAGAACACGTTTATCGTGGTGTCTAAAACAGAGTTAAGGCTCTATGTCTATGGCACAGTGGGCAAAGACACCGTGCTCATGGCGAAGTTCCCCGCGTGCTTGAGCCGCAACAAGGGACAGAAGCAGCGCAAGGGCGACAACAAGACCCCGGAGTGCAAGCAGAGCAAGCCGTTCCACATACAGGCGATTCGCAACTCCTCGGCTTGGACCCACAACTTCCATGACGGTCGAGGCAACATCAAGGCCTATGGAGCATGGTTCCTGAGCCTTTACACGCCAGGTCACACAGGAATAGGCATCCATGGCAGCACCAACAATGAGAGCTCGGTGCCCGGTCGCCACAGCGAGGGCTGCATACGCCTGCGCGACAACGACATCATCACCCTCAAGGAGAAATATGCCTACATCAAAATGCCGGTAATCATCAAGAACGAGACCGAGGGACCCTGGCCCTGGGAGCTCAAAGCCCACTCTAAGGCAGTGCCAGTGAAGTAGCGCTTCGCGCTGATTAAAGATTAAGGATTAGTTGGTGCTTCGCACCGATTAAGGATTAGAGATTTTTAAACATGAGAAAGATATTCACAATAATAACGCTCGCTGCCGTTGTCACTGCTTTAACTTGCTGTGGCGGTAATAAGGATGAGGAAAGCAAATCTTCATCAACTCCACGCGAGAAGAAAGAGAAGTATAAGGACATCTACAAAGGTGACTATGACAAGAGCAAGACGTTCATCGTCATCTCCAAGAAAGACCTGCTGCTCACCGTCTATGCGCCCGTTAAGGGCGACACCGTGCCTGTGGCGCAGTTCCCTGTGTGCCTGAGTCTCAACAAAGGACAGAAGGAGAAAGAGGGAGATATGCGCACTCCCGAGAGCGAACCCGGCGAGCCCTTCGTTATCGATGCCATCAAGCCTGCTGGCGACTGGACGCACGACTTTGGCGACGGACGAGGCGCAATCCTCGCCTATGGCAAATGGTTCCTGCGCCTTAAGACTCCCGGCCATCACGGGATAGGCATCCACGGCAGCACCAACAACGACGAGTCGGTGCCTGGCCGCGCCAGCGAGGGTTGCATCCGCCTTCACGACCCCGACATCATCACCCTAAAGGAGCAATATGCCAGAGTGGGAATGCCGGTAATCATCAAGCAAGAAGATCAAGGGCTCAAGCCATTTGAGAAAAAATAACCAACAAGCGACACTCGTGTCAAGTAGTGCAAGCGAAGTCGTGTTAAGCAAGCGCCAGTCGTGTTAAGCAAGCCACGGTCGTGTTAAGCAATGCAAGCGTCGGTCGTGTTAAGTAGTGCAAGCGTCAGCTTGTTCAAGAAAAATAAAAACTAAAAAACTATAAACTTTAAACTATGAACTATAAACCATTCATCATGTGCGCAGCACTCACTATTGCTGGCTCGGCAGTAGCCCAGCAAAAGATTAACTACCCCAAGGCTCATACCGTAGATGTCACCGACGACTACTTCGGCACTAAAGTTGCCGACCCCTACCGTTGGCTCGAGGATGACAACAGCAGCGAGACCGCCGAGTGGGTAAAGGCCGAGAACGAAATCACACAAGCCTATCTCAAGAAAATTCCTTTCCGCGACAAGGTGAAGAAACGCCTCACCGAACTCGCCAACTATCCCAAGATGGGCACTCCGTTCTATGTAAAGGACAAAATCTACTATTTCCATAACGACGGTCTGCAGAACCAGAGCGTCTTATATGTCAAAGACAAGCTCGACGGAGAGGCACGCATGGTCTTCGACCCCAACACCTTGAGTGAGGACGGTACCGTAGCGTTGCAGAGCCTCAACTTCTCGAAGGATGGACGCTATGCCGCCTATACCATCACGCGCAACGGCAGCGACTGGAACGAAATCATCGTCCATGACCTGAAAAACGACAAGATGCTCGACGACCACATCATCTGGGCGAAGTTCACCGACGCTCAGTGGCTCGGCGACGGCTTCTTCTATAGTGCCTACGACAAGCCCGAAGATGCCAAGTCGTCGAAGAACGAGTGGCACAAGGTGATGTACCACAAGCTGGGCACGCCACAAGACGAGGACTACCTCGAGTTCCGCAGCTACGACGACCCTCTTCTCTTCCACCAGGTGGGCGTTGACGAGGACGAGCGCTTCGTCTTCATCCTCCAGAGTGCCGGCGAGGGCAACGCATTGTTCGTGAAAGACCTGAAAAGCCTAAATCCACACTATGTGAAGATTGCCGACGATGGGGAGTATTCATTTGGTCCCATCGGCGTAGATAACGGCAAGATTTATGTGATGACCAACCAAAACGCGCCTTGCTACAAGGTGCTTGCCTACGATGCCGAGAACCTCGGTGCCAAGAACTTCACCGAGTTCATCCCCGAGAAGAAATGGGTGCTTAGCGGCATTCAGATGAGCGACCACAAGTTCATCGTCACCTACGACCGCGACGCCAGCAGCCATGCCTACCTCTATGACCGCAACGGCAAGGAGCTTCAAGAAATCAAGCTGCCCACGCTCGGCTCGGTGGGCTTCAGCTGCAAGAACAACCGCAAAGAGGTGTTCTACAACTTCACTTCCTACACTTTCCCAACTACCATCTATAGCTACAATGCCGAGACCAATGAATCGACTCCATTCTTTGAACCCAAGATAGCCCTCAACCCCGAGGACTACGTCACCGAGCAGGTGTTCTACCCCAGCAAGGACGGCACCAAGATTCCTATGTTCCTCATCTACAAGAAGGGGATGAAGAAAGACGGCAAGCGACCCGTGTTCCTCTATGGTTATGGAGGTTTCAACGTGTCGATGAACCCCGGCTTCAGCTATGCGCGCACACCATTTGCCATGATTGACAAAGGAGGCATCTGCGCCTACACCAACCTGCGTGGAGGTGGCGAGTATGGAGAGGAGTGGCACAAGGCTGGCACCAAGATGCAGAAGCAGAACGTCTTTGACGACTTCATCGCCGCTGCCGAGTGGCTAATAGACCAAGGCTACACCAAGAAGGGCAAAATTGCTTGCAACGGAGGCAGCAACGGAGGTCTGCTCGTGGGCGCTGTAGTGAACCAGCGTCCCGACCTGTGGGGTGCCGCAGTGCCTCAGGTGGGCGTGATGGACATGCTGCGCTATCACCTCTTCACCATTGGCTGGAACTGGGCTCCCGACTACGGTCGCAGCGACGACAGCCGTGAGATGTTTGAGTATCTCAAGGGCTACTCACCACTGCACACCATCAAGAACGATGGCACGCCCTATCCTCCCATCATGGTCACCACCAGCGACCACGACGACCGTGTGGTTCCTGCTCACTCGTTCAAGTATGCCGCTCAGCTGCAAGCCAGCAACACCGGCAATGCCGTGAAACTCATCCGCATCGACGTGAACGCCGGCCATGGCCACGGCAAGCCCATGAGCAAAGTGATTGAGGAATATACCGACATCCAGTCGTTTATCATGTATAACCTAGGGGTGAAACCTTGATTTAATGCATAATGCATAATGCATAATGCATAATGCACAATGCACAATTCATAATACACAATCTATAAAAACTAGAATATCTAGAAAATCTAGAACTTCTAGAAAAAACTAATAACTAAATTGATTGAAGCACTTAACATAACAAAACGCTATGGTGACCTTGAGGTCCTGAAAGGGGTCTCGGTCACCATCAACGATGGCGAGATTGTCGCCATAGTGGGACCTAGCGGCGCGGGGAAGACCACGCTGCTGCAAATCATCGGCACCCTCGACTCGCCACAGGGCGGGCAGGTGCTGTATGACGGCACCGACGTGCTGAAGCTCAAGCAGCGCGAACTGGCGCACTTCCGCAACCGCAACATCGGTTTCGTGTTCCAGTTCCACCAGCTGCTGCCCGAGTTCACCACACTCGAGAATGTCGCCATACCTGCCCTTATAGGCGGCGACAAGCGCAGCGAGGCCTACGAGCGGGCACGCAAGCTGCTAGACCACCTCGGGCTGGGAGGAAGGCTTGAACACAAGCCTGCACAGCTCAGTGGTGGCGAGCGTCAGCGGGCTGCTGTGGCACGCGCCCTCATCAACAACCCCAAGGTGATTCTCGCCGATGAGCCGTCGGGCTCACTCGACTCGCAGAACAAGCAGGAGCTGCACCAGCTCTTCTTCGACCTGCGCAAGGAGTTTAACCACACCTTTGTCATCGTCACCCACGATGAAGGTCTTGCAGGAAACACCAATGTGGACCGGGTGCTGCACATGCGCGACGGTTTAATAATGCATAATGCATAATGCACAATTCACAATTATACAAAGCTTGTAAAATAAGCTCCCCCTCTAAGATAGAGGGGGCGGGGGGGAGTATGACACTCCAGCGAAAATTGGTAAGAAGTATCTACATTTGTCTCTTTATGCTCCTTTTTATTGCTTGCGACCGCAGCCATGACGGGACACTTGACGACACTTTTGAGACGCAGGTGGTGGATATCGTCACCTACACTGGTCTTGACACCGACAACCACGCCACATTCCGCCTTGACGGACGTGACGACGACCCTGCCGTGACGCTCTACTCCACTGTGGGAGCTCCCGACAAAGTGAAGGAGAACGAACGCCTGCTGCTCACCTACTCTATCGCTCACCGCGCCGGCGACAACTCCTACTGGAACATCGATGCCGTGGGCTACTCACGCGTCATCAACGACTCGATACGTGTCAACGCCAACCCGCTCGACACCTATCAGATGCGACCCATACGCCTCATCAGCGCATGGCGCACCGGCGAGTTCATCAATCTGCATGCTAAGGCTGAGGCAACATCAAAAAGCCGATTGATCTACATGATGATTGATAACGATACCAAGTATAACGACACTGTGCAGGCCTATCTTGTCCACGACCTGCTCAACACTCCTAGCGACAGCATTTTCCAGTGGCGCGAGTTCTATATGTCGATAAACGTCGCTGCACTGAAAAGCCCCAATGCCCCCTGCCAAGTTCTCCGCCTGAACCTCAATGACGAAAATAACCCCAAAATCACCTACCGCGACTTCCAAATTAAGTAAATTTCAAATAGGTCATTAGGTAACTATTAAATGTTTTCATTATCAAACAAAAACAACAAAATTTTACAAAAACAACAAGATAATATTCTTTGTTGTGTTTGTTTTTCTTTGTTGTGTTTGTTTGATAGAAAAGTGGATGAAAAATAGGATTGCTGAACAGTTACCAAAATAAAGTGCCTCGGGGCTATTGAAGCCTCGAGGCACTATTGTTTAAAAGTTTGGTTTATTTTCTATTTCTTAGTTAGCAATGGATTAAGTGAAACTTGTAGTGCCAGTAGCCGAACTGGCCAAGTCTATTCCGTGCCGTGCTGTCGTGGCATTACCAGCCGCTACCACCAGAATAGCTGGAAAGCGATACTGACGAACCTCCGCTGGCATTGCTATAGCCTTTACCGCTCCAGAACGAGGTGCCGCTACCGGTCACGCCGCTATAGAGTTTGCACGATGGCGAGGTTACCACCATGGTAGAGCCGCTGCTGCTGCCACCGCCAGGTCCGCCAGGTCCCATACCACCGCCACCGCCACTGCTCAGAGTGGGTGTCTGGAATGCGGCAACTACGGTATTGCCATTATATAAGGCATACCAAGTCTGTGAACTAGCAGTTGTTGAGTAGCAAGACTGGCTCATTGATGCGCCACTCTCAATGGCACCCATGCTTGCGCCGATTGCGGCAATATTGGCACCACTTTGGATATACACCTTGTAGCCACCCTCGCTGTTGGCGTCAAGACCTTCTTCGCTTCCGTAGCAGAACACCATGCCGCCGCTCAGGTACATGTTGCCATTGCTGTCGAGCGCATCGTTGTTGGTAGCCACTGCGTAGATGTAGCCTCCCTTGATATACATGTGTGAGGCACTGTTGAGAGCATCGTCATAGGTGTTGCCCTCAATGTAACCGCCGTTGATGGTCATGATTTGCTTGCTCTCGATGCCCTCACTGCCTTCACCGCCTGTGGCGCTCACTTTAAGTGTGCCACTGTTGATGGTGATATTGCCCATCACCTTGATTGCCTTGGCCGAGCCACTTACGGAACTACCGCCACCAGGACCCCAACCGCCACCTGACGATGCGGCAGCAGTGCCAGTGGTCGAAACAGTAAGCGTGGGTCCAGTGCTGCCACTTGCGCCCTGCACATATTCTCCGTTTACCTTTATGCCCTTGCCGCCCTTGCCGGTCATACTAATGTTGATGGTGCCGCCCAGCAGGTTGATGTTACCGTCGGTCTTGAAGCCCTTGGCGGTGTAGTAGTCGCCAGTTGAGCCGGCAGCCTGTGGTGCACCGGTGTTGGTAATGGTGATTGAACCGCCATTGGTGGTCATATTGGTTGTGGAGACACCCTTACCGGCCACACCGCTCGAGTTAATCTTGAGCACGCCGTCGTTCATCACAAAGTTAACAGCCTTGACACCGCTGCTGTAGCTGGCGTCGTTGTTAAACACGAGCATAGCTCCACTTGGAGTGAGGGTGATGTCGCCGCCATTGATGGTAACAGTAGCCTTGCTCTTGATGCTCTTGCTCATAGAGCCGCTGTTGGCCACTGTGATGGTGCCGGCATCGATGGTGATGTTGCCGTCGGCCTTGATGCCGGCAGCGTTGTAGGTAGTGCCAGTGTCCTCGCCCTGGTCGCTGCTGCCGCCATAGGTTGCAGTGACATTGGTGAGGGCGTAGGTGCGAGTAGTTCCACTGGTTGAGTAGGTACCCAACTGATAGTAGATGTCCTCGCCTGCAGTGGGACCATTGAAGGTGGCACTCTGGATGGTGTAGCTTGTGCCACCTCCCCAGCCGCCACCGCTGGTGTAGTTGTCGCTCTTGAAATAGTAGGAGCCGCTGTCGGCAGCGCCGAAGTCGTAGTAGTAGAATGTGAGGCTGCTGTAGCCCGATGTCTTAGTCACAGTGTTGCTGGTAATGTTTGCCACCAGTGTGCCGTCGCTCTTGTAGAGGTACATGTTGGTCCAGGCATTTCCACCACCATAGCCACTCGTTGTGGGTTTAGCGACATAAATCTTGTAAGACTTGGGAGTCTCGCCACCACCAGTTGATGCACCTGGGTCGGCTGTACCACCAGCGCCGTTGGCTTTGATACCGATAGTGGTAGTGGTGTTAGCCTCATCGATGGTGATGGTGCCATCGGCATTCAGACCCTTGCCGCCTTGTGCGGTGTTGGTCAGGTCAACAGTTCCGCCATGAATGAGGATGTCGCCGCCAGCCTTCACGCAGGTACTATAGTCGATGTCGCCGTCGCCAGCCACGAGGTTTCCGCTCTGAACCATCTTGAGGGTGCCCTTGAGCATGATAAAGCTTGCGGCAGCCTTGATTCCCTTGCCGCCCTCGCTTGTCATAGTCATGTCGATAGTGCCATCCTTGAGAGTCACCTCACCGGTGTTCTCCTCGTCTTCTACGATATTGTCGTCATCGTCGGTCTCATAGCTTACCTGGATGCCGTCGTCACCCACATTCTTGATGGTGACCTTGCCGCCATTTTGCAGGTAGTACTGGTTGATGTTGAAACCATCGGCAACAGCACCCAAGATGTTGATTTCGCCCACGGTCTTCTTAACCTCTACATACTCCTTGCCCCAGAAGGCGTTCTTCGAGTTACCGGTGATGTTGAGGATGCCAGCGCCTTTGAACTCGGTGTGTCCCTTCACGGCGAAGCAGCCCTTCTGAGAGCCGTTAGCACCGTCGGTGAGGGTGTTGGTAGTTCCCTCCACGAGCTCCACCGCGATGCGCTTGCCGTCGCGGATGTTGATGGCTGCACTATCGGGGTTGTTAAGGGTTAAGCCATTGAGTCGCACGGTGGCTTTTAGTTTGCCATCTTGATAGAATGAGCCGTTGGTGGAGTTACCAGCGAGAGTGTAAGTAATCTCGTCGGTGACATTGGCATCTTGCAGAGCCACCACATGAGCACCGTTGACGCTGGCAGTCATGTTCTTGGCGATGTTGCCTGCCACAATCATGGTGGCGGTGTTGCCGTTGTAGGCCACATCTACGGTGTTGTCGTCAATAGGCTCATTGTTCACATAGATTTGATCTACATCGGCAATGTTGAAGGTCTTGCCTTGAGCGGTGAACGAGTTGCCGTTGTAATAATAGATGGTGTCGAGCTGCTCGGTGGTGAACGCCCACTTCACGTCGCCAGTAACTACCCACATGGTTTGATAGCCATCGGTAATCTCGCCCAGCGAGCGATTGCCATTGCCCAACAGGATGTTGTAAACAAATGTCACATCGGCACTGGTGATCTCGCCGTCGCCATTCTGGTCACCATTGACAACACCTGTGTAATCGTTGTTGAGCATCACGTTGTAGAGTAATGTAATGTCGGTGGCAGTGACTTCGCCGTCACCGTTCACGTCGCCGGCAATAGTAGGATTTTCCTCTGCTCCCAGCCCAAACATCATGTAAAGCACATTGCTCAGGCTGTTAGTGCCTAGCTGCGTGCCGTCATTGGCAGCTACAAGCTGTCCATTCTCAAAAGTCAATGTCAAGCCCTCGGTGGCAGGATAAGAAGTCTCCGAGCCACTCTTCAAGCCCACATTCAGATAGGGGTAGATAGCAGCCGACGCCACCATTACTCCAGCAAGAATTAGGATAGATAGAATTGTTTTCTTCATAAGAATAATATTTATGTATAGTTATTATTGGGTTCTAGTTTGTAATGGTTTTTGGTTTACAAGTGGCAAAAATACTCACCACGAACGAAGTAAACAATTTTTTTCAATTAAAAAGTCTATTTTTTATGTAAATGCTTGTTTATTTATAATTAAGGTATAACATAAAAGGCAAGATGTGACTTGCCTTTAAACCCAAATCGGTAATTTAGTGACTATAGGTTATTTTTTCGGTCTATGCTATCATAGTGGTGATAAGTATGGTACTGATAAACATATATATGAGCATTCCCACGATGTCGTTGGTCACCGTCACGAAGGGACCAGTGGCTATGGCTGGGTCGATCTTCAACTTCTCGAGGACGATGGGCACTATAGTACCGAAGACCGAGGCAAAGAGCACCACGGCAAACAGCGAGATAGTCACTGCCAACGAGGTGGCGATGGCCTTTTGTGAGTCACCGTCGGCAGGGAAAATCAAATTGTAGATAAACACCAGTCCGGCAATGAGCACAGCATTGAGCATTGCCACAAAGAACTCCTTTACCAGATGCTTGCCAGCTTGCTTGAGCTCCAGTGTGCCGTTGGCGAGACCCTGAACCACGATAGCGCTCGACTGAGTGCCCACATTACCGCCAGTGCCACCAATCAACGGGATAAACATCGCCAGACCCGGGAGCACCGTCTGCCAGCTGCCATTATCGCCACCTTCAAGAATAAGGGCATTGGCGATACCGCCCACAATGCCTATCAGCAGCCACGGGAAGCGTGCGAGGAACTGTTTCCACACACTGTCGCCAGTCTCCACATCGGCGACAAGACCGGTAGCCAACTGGTAGTCGCGCTCGCTTTGCTCACGCACCTCGTCCATGATGTCATCTACGGTGATGCGTCCCACCAGTCGCCCTATAGAATCTACCACCGGCATCGCCACTAGGTCATATTTCTCGAAGTCGAGTGCCACATCCTCGATGGGAGTGTCGGTGCGCACCGAGATGGGATTAGGCTCCATCACATATTTTATCTTGTTGGCCGAGGGGTTGGTAATAGTGGTCTTCAACGGGAACACGCCCTTGAGGCGGTGGTCGTCGTCAACGACGTAGATGTTGTAGATCTCGTCCATATCCTCGGCCTGCTCGCGCATCGTCTTGATGCAGTCGGGCATCGAGAGGTTCTCGTTGACGACAATCATCTCGGTGGACATGTGACCGCCGGCGGTGTCTTCGTCATATTGCAGCAGGTCCACGATGTCGCCAGCCTGCTCCACGTCGTCGATGTGCTTGATCACATCCTCTTGGTCGTCCTCGTCGAGCTCCTGGATAAGGTCAACGGCATCGTCGGCGTCCATCTGTTCCACTGTCCTGGCGATGGTCTCGTTGGGCATTATCTCGAGCAGGTCGGCACGCTCGTCCTCGTCGAGCTCGGCAAGCACGTCGGCGACGGTCTCGTCATCGAGCTGTTGAAGCACAAACAGCGCCTCGTCGGCATCGTCAAGCTCGTTGATAAGATCGGCGATGTCGGCAGGGTGCATATCCTTTATCTCGGCAGTGAGCAGCTCACCGTTCTTCACCTCAATGAGCTCTTTCAACTGGTCGATATTGTCGATGTTAAATTCTTTCATAGTGACACTTAGTTATCAGTTATCAGTTGTCAGTCGTCAGAAGTCTCTAAACTCTAAACTCTAAACACTAAATACTAAACTCTAAACTTTTGTGCAAAGCACAAATTATATTGGTCAGCTCCACAAATTGGCTCACGCTAAGCTGCTCGGGCCGTCGCTTGAACATTTCGGCATATTGCTCGTCGAGCCTCGGCATTGCCTCAGTGGGTATCATGCCGCGCAGCGAGTTTCGCAAGGTCTTGCGACGCTGGCCAAAGGATGTCTTCACCACGCTCTTGAACAGGCGCTCGTCACAGCCGAGGTCGGTGACACCGTTTCGCACCAAGCGTATTACCCCGCTCTTCACCTTGGGCGGAGGGTCGAAGACGTTCTCATCGACGGTGAACAGATACTCAATGTCGTACCACGCCTGCAGCAGCACCGAGACGATGCCGTAGGTCTTGCTGCCAGGACCCGCCGCGATGCGTTGCGCCACCTCACGCTGGAACATGCCGCTGCAGCACACCACCTGGTCTTTGTAGTCAAGCACATGGAAGAGGATTTGCGACGAGATATTGTAGGGATAGTTACCTATCACCACCATCTCGCCATCGCCACATGCCTCGCGCAGGTCGAGCTTGAGGAAATCGCGCTCTATGATGCGCCCGTCAAGGGCAGGGAAATGCGCCTTGAGGTATTCCACACTCTCGCCGTCGAGCTCCACAACCTTAAGGTCGTGACCGTTTTCCAGCAGGTATTGCGTGAGCACACCCATGCCTGGCCCCACCTCAAGAGCGGGCAGGTGCTTATAAGCGTCGATAGTGCCCGCAATGCGCTGCGCCACATCAAGGTCGATGAGGAAATGCTGTCCTAGAGATTTCTTTGCCTTTACCTGCTGCATAACGGTCGATTTTTAAACGGTGTTTAATAAATCTTATTTGCAATAATCGTTTTCAACACGCAAAATTACAGAAAAATGCGTGAAAAACAAAATTTGGAGGGCTTTTTAAAAAATTTCTTTATTTTGAGACTATTTTGACGCAAAATGTTTATCTTTGCAGGTTACAAAGCAATTTAGCAAAATCATTAAGACGAAAACTGCTGTGAAAAAGATTATTTCGGCATTATTGAAATATGGCATACCCATCGCAATTAGCGTGGGACTGGCGTGGTTCCTCTCAAAGAATGTGGACTGGGGAGCAATCAAGGTCAGTCTGCGCAACGACGTGAACTACTGGTGGTTCCTGCCAGTGATAGTGGTGAGCGTGTTCAGCCACATCTTCAGGGCTCTGCGCTGGCGGCTGCAGCTGCGGGCGATAGATGTTCACCCCTCGACGAGTGCGCTTGTCAACTCAATCTTCGGCACCTATTTTGTCAACCTGCTGTTCCCCCGCCTTGGCGAGGTGTGGCGCTCAGGATATATCGCCAACCGCGAGAAGGCGTCGTTCACACAGGTGCTTGGCTCGATGGTGGGCGACCGGTTAAGCGACACCGTGACGGTGGCACTGCTCACGCTGGTCACCTTCTTCATCGCGCAAGACAAGTTCGTCAAGTTCTTTGACCAACGTGGCGACGGCAGCGGCTCGCTGTTTACCTCATGGCTGTTCTGGCTGCTAGTGGCGATGGGAGTGCTGGGCGTGCTAGCGATAGTGTGGATATTCCACAGCAAGAGCGAAAACAAGGTGATATCTAAGCTGCGCCTTATAATCCGCAACTTTTGGGACGGCTTCGCCGCCATCGGCAAGATGGACGGCAAGTGGATGTTCCTGCTCTACACGGTGCTGATTTGGGGCTGCTACTTCATGCAGCTCTACCTCGCCTCGTTTGCTTTCTCCTGCACCAAAGACCTGGGCGTGGTGGCGATTCTCGTCCTCTTCGTGCTCAGCAGCATAGGCATGGCGGTACCCAGCAATGGCGGACTCGGTCCCTGGCAGTTTGCCATTATCTTCGGACTCTCGCTTTATGGCGTGGGTTCCTCCACTCCACCCTACGACCCACAGGCCTCAGCCTTCGCTTGGCTGGTGTGGGGCGTGCAGACGTGCCTTCTCATCGTGCTCGGCATCTATGCCTTCATCTGCATGGCAATCGACCGCAAGCGCATCGCACAAGGCAAGACAGTAATAAAAACTAAAAGCCAAAGCGAGAGCATGAGCATTTAAATAATGCACAATGCATAATGCACAATGCAAAATGCACAATGCACAATGCACAATGCATAATGCACAATGCATAATGCACAATGCATAATGCACAATGACTAGAAAATCTAGACAATCTAGAACTTCTAGAATTTCTAAAATCTCTGGAAAACTATAAACTCTGAACTCAAAACTATATGAAACTCATCAACGACAATTTTGACGATTATTTTGAGGGCAATGCACCTTCTAAGAAGAGTAACGAGCCCTACGTAGAGACCGAAGAAGAGCGCGAGGAACGCGAACTCAACGAGACCACCATTGAGCGACGCTCCAAGAGGAAACGCATAGCGCTGATAGTTGGCACGCTAATCTTACTCCTCTTGCTCATTTTCGTTATGCGTGGCTGCTTTTTCAACCATCAAGATTCTAGCGTGAAGGGCATAATAACTGACATCGCGCTGAAAGGCACTGTGTTCAAGACCTACGAAGGAACGCTTAACCAAATTACCGTACCCGCTGAGGGGGTTATTGAGAAGAAAGATTTCAAATTCTCAGTCACCAACGACTCTATCGCCAAGACCCTCAACGAGCTGAAGCAGACGCCTGTGGCTGTACAACTCAGTTACAAAGAGTATAAGAGCGCAGTTCCTTGGCGTGGCGACTCAAAATTTGTAGTCTATGCCATTGATACTGTTAGGGTGCGCGAATATGTCAACACAATCGACAAACTCAACAGCAACTCAACCGTGAAATAATTTCTAATCACAAATAAAACCTTAAAACAATGATAAGGAAAACGTTTTTACTTATAATAATCTTAGCCGTCGCATTGAGTTCGGCTCATGCAAAGCAAATCAATGAAAATCAGGCAAGAGCAATTGCCGGACAGTTCTTCAAAGTGGATATGCCACAGCAACCCGCCGCATTGAGAGGCAAGGGAGCCACAGCCGCCTACTACGTGTTTAACAACCCGCAGCAGCCCGGTTGGGTGATTGTCGCCGGCGATGACCGAGCACGCAGCATCCTTGCCTATGGCGACGAGGACTACTTCGACACCGAGGAAGTGCCCGAGTGCGTCCAGGACTGGCTCAACGACTATGCCGAGCAAATCGCCAACATGAGCAACAACGCCTCGCCAAGCACCGCCTCGGCACCCATCCAGAGTCCTGCCGCAACCATGAAGTCGCGCGTCGCCCCCATTCTCGCCAGCAAGTGGGCACAAGGTAAGCCCTTCAACCAGCAGTGTCCCAGCTACACCACCACGTCGGGTACCCAATATAGCCCAGCAGGATGTGTGGCTATAGCCATGGCACAAATCTTGTACTATTACCAGTCGGGATATGGCAGCATCGCCATTCCTGCCTATACCTCGAAGTCGGGGACTTTCACCAACGAACGCCCGGCACTTCCTGCCACCACGTTCAACTATAGCATCATGAATCCCTGGTATGATAATGCCGACAACACCAGCGCCAGCGCTGTCGAGACAGCAAGGCTGATTAAATACTGTGGCCAGTCAGTGAAGATGGACTATGGCAAGAACACGTCGAGCGCCACTAGCCAGCGCAACGCCTTTGTATATTATTTCGGCTTCGACAACAACGCACGCCAGCTGGC
Organism: uncultured Prevotellaceae bacterium; assembly: GCA_937916085.1. Lineage (GTDB taxonomy): Bacteria > Bacteroidota > Bacteroidia > Bacteroidales > Muribaculaceae > Sodaliphilus. The sequence goes on from CALGGO010000124.1 coordinate 38,198, forward strand.
ACGCACCGACTATAACGCCACCGAGTGGGAGAACATGATTTATACCGAACTGGCGCAAGGGCGACCAGTGTACATGAGCGCGCGCAAGACGAGCGGCGGTCACGCCTTCATTTGCGACGGATATGACAGCGGACTCTTCCACATCAACTGGGGATGGAGAGGACACCAAAACGGATATTTCGCCCTTAACGCTCTCAACGACGACAACTCGGGAGGCACTGGAGCGGCAGCCGGCGACGAAGGATACACTATCAATGTGCAGATTATGACCGGACTCCAACCAAGCCTGGGCAACAGCACCAGCAACACCAACGGCAACATAGTGGGACTCTATAGCTCCTGCCAAGTGGGGTCCACCAGCTACTCGCGCAGCAGCAGCTCAGTGGCGTTCACTAATGTGTCGCTCACCGCCTACTACTGGAACTATAGCGACCAGAGCTACACCTACGACTTTGGGTGGGGGCTCTACGACAGCAACGGCAACCTCATCAGCACTCACACCGTGGCCACAAACAAGACGCTTGAGGCACATTACTACACCTACCCCCAGGGGTTGATAAGTGTGGGCAAGAACATCACCTCGGGCACTTACTATCTCAAGCCCGTGTGCCGACTTGCGGGAAGCAGCACCTATTATCCCTGCCGTGGCGCAGGAGTTAACTATGTAAAGGCCACCATCACTTCCACAACGCTCACACTGCAACTTTTTGACGAGTTATCGATACATGACCTCAAAATCAACTCGGTGACTACGGGGTCGGTAAAGAAAGTGGGAAGCCCCATGCAACTCAACCTGGGCGTGAGCAATCAGGGTATTACCGACTACAACAGCATCTACATGTGGGTCAACGACAACAGGGTGAGCGGCACCTACACCGACATAGCTCCTGGAGCCAGCGGCACAGTGGTGATGAACTACACGCCCTCGGCAGCAGGATCTATAGCGTTTAAGTTCACCGCCGACACCACCGGCACCAAGCTCCTCAAGACCTTCAACACAACCATCAACTCGGCAACAGCTGCTACTATCACAGGTAGCAACATATCGGCGTCGGTGAGCGGCACCACCTACAATGCCACCATTCTCGTCAAGAACACCAATACCAACACCTATAACGACTACATCGTCGCCAAGCTCTACAAGAAAGATCCAAATTCTGGCACGACAGGCTACTACACTGGAGCACAGTCGCAAACTGTTTATCTGGGGTACAACAACACCACTACACTCAATTTCGCTTTCTCCAATCTTGACTACAACGAGACCTATTTCGCGATCTTATACTACTACAGCAATGGCGAGCTAGTGAGAATAAGCAGCACCTCATCTCGCAAGATTGCCTCACCCTACAACGTGCTCGACGTGAATCAAGACGGCTCGGTAACCGCAGCCGATGTCACAGCTGTATATTCCACGCTCTTGGGCAGCAGCAACCGCTACCGCCAATATAGCGACGTGAATGGCGACGGCGAGGTAACAGCAGCCGATATCACCAAACTCTATGAACACCTTTTAAATCAATAACAGAAAAACACCTTTTAACACAATAATTGAAAAACACAAACGAATTAAATATGACAAAAAGAATTGCGACTTTATTAATTTTAGCCGTAGCGGTTTTTAGTGCTATCAACGCTACCACAATTACCGAATCTCAGGCGAGGGCTATCGCCGGCAGGTTCTTCAACGTGACCATGCCGCAGCAGCCTGCCACCATGAAAAGCAAAGGCACCACAGCCGCCTACTACGTGTTTAACAACCCCGAGCAGCCAGGATGGGTGATCGTCGCCGGCGATGACCGAGCACGCACCATCCTCGCCTATGGCGACGAGGACTATTTCGACGCCAGCGAGGTGCCCGAGTGCGTCCAGGACTGGCTCAACGACTACGCCGAGCAACTGGCGCACCTCGATGCTGCCACTGCGCCTACGAGCAACGCCGCTCCCGTCCATAACCTTGCCTCCGACAACAAGGTGCGCATCGCCCCCTTGCTCTCGTGCAACTGGGCGCAGGGACTGCCCTTCAACCAGCAGTGCGCCACCTACACATCATCTGGCACCACCAGCTATTGCCCTGCGGGGTGCGTGGCAATCGCCATGGCGCAGATTCTTTACTATTATAAGTCGACGACCGAATGTCAGTCAATTCCAGCCTACACTTCTAGTTCGCTGAGCCAATATATGTCGGAGCTGCCAGCCACCACGTTCGACTACTCGATTATGAACGACTGGTACGACAAAGAGGAGAACACCAGCGCCGGCGCTCAGGAAACAGCACGGCTGGTGCGCTACTGCGCCCAGTCGGTGAAAATGGACTTCGGACAGTCGTCATCGAGTGCCACAAGCCAGCGCAACGCCTTTGTCTATTACTTTGGCTTCGACAAAGACGCTCAGCAGTTGGCACGCACCGACTTCACCGCCACCGAGTGGGAAGACATGGTGTATAACGAACTCGCCAACGGCCGACCGGTGTTTATCAGTGCCCGCAAGACTGGTGGCGGTCACGCCTTTGTGTGCGACGGATACACCGACGGGCTCTACCACATCAACTGGGGATGGAGAGGACACCAGAACGGTTATTTCGCCCTTAACGCCCTCAACGACGATAACGCTGGCGGCACAGGCGCCGCAGTGGGCGACGAGGGCTACACCATCAACGTGCAGATTATGGTGGGACTGCAGCCCGACTTAGGCACAGCAAGCAACACCAACGGCAACATCGTGGGACTATACCGTGACTGCGAGGCTGCCACCACCACCTACTCACGCAGCAACAGCTCGGAATCGTTTACCGGCGTATCACTCACCGCCTACTATTGGAACTACTCGTCGCAAACCTACACCTACGACCTGGGGTGGGGGCTGTATGATAGCGACGGCAATCTATTGACCACCCACACAGTGACTTCGGGAAGGTCGTTGTATGCAGGCAACTACGCCACAATCACCGGGACGATAAATGTGGGCAAGGACCGCACCGGCACTTATTATCTCAAACCCATCTGCCGCCTCTCGGGCAGCAGTCAGTACTATCCATGCCGAGGCTCGGGCATTAAATTTATAAAAGCCACTATCACCGCCACACGGCTCACCCTTAAAGTATATAGCGAGCTCGACGCGATGAACCTCAAGGTGAACTCGGTGACAGCAAGTTCGATAAGGAAAGTGGGCAGCCCACTGCAGCTCACCCTCAATGTCACCAACCAGGGAATGACCGACTACAACAGCATCTATATGTGGGTCAATGGCTCTAAGATTAGCGGCACCTATACCGACATCGGCATTGGCGAGACGGGCGACGTGGTGATGAACTACACGCCCTCGGCAACAGGCTCCACCACATTTGAGTTTACCGCCGACGCCGACGGCACCAAGACCCTCAAGACCACGAGTATTACCATCAACTCGGCGACCTCGGCAAGCATCACCGGCTCCACACTCTCGTCGGTGGTAGGCACCACCTTCAATGCCTCAATCGCCGCCAAGAACACCAATACTAGCACCTACAACGACTACATCGTCGCCAAGCTCTACAAGAAAGAGAACAATGCGGGCACCACCGGCTACTACTGCTCGGCACAGTCCCAACTCGTGAATCTCGAAGCCGGCAGCACCCAAAATGTGGAGTTTGCCTTCACCAACCTCGACTACAACGAGACCTATTTCGTCAATTTCTATTACTACAACAACGGCGAGCAGGTGCGCATCAACGGCACAGCTACGCGCAAGGTGGAGTCGCCTTACTTAGTGACCAGCGTCACGCTCGACGAGCAAGACATCACGCTTAACGTGGGCGACGAGTTCACCTTGACACCCACCGTGCTCCCCGACAGCGCCGACTACAAGACCGTTGTTTGGGCTTCGAGCGACCCGACGGTGGCAAGCGTTAATGCCAACGGTTTAGTCACTGCGCTGAGCCACGGCACCGCCACCATCACTGCTACCACTACCGACGGCAGCAACCTCTCGGCTTCGTGCCTCGTCACTGTGGTTGAGACGCCAGTGTTCACTGCTGGCGATGTGAATGACGACGGTGCTATCAACATTGGCGACTATGCCGACGTGGCAAGTTATATCCTTGAGCAAGACCCACAGCCCTTCAACTTCGCCGCCGCCGACCTCGACAGTAACAACGAGATCAACGTTGGCGACCTCGCGGGAGTGGCTTATCTGACACTGCACTACGAGGGAATTGCACAAGGCATAATGCATAATGCTCAAGGCATAATTCAAAATGAAGAATGCTCAATGGCTGCCGCCATAGAGAGCAACAAAGTTGCCATCAACCTTAATAATAATGTGGGCATCACCGCCATGCAGATGGATTTGAGGCTGCCTCAGGGCATGACACTTGTTGAAGCCGCGATGAGCGACCGTGCCACCGCGAGCCATCAGGTGGCGTTCAGCCAACTCGCTAACGGCAATTATCGTCTGCTCGTCGCATCAAGCGCCTGCAAGGCGTTTGCCGGCAACGACGGCACAGTGCTCACGCTCACCCTTGCCGGCACTCCGAGCGGCGAGGGATACCTCAGCAACATCGTGCTCGCCACTCCAACAGCCACTTGCTACAGCATCGAGGGCATTAATCTCAACTTCACCCCCACCGGCATCGACAATGTTTACTACAGCGCGCGCATCTACAGCGAAGGCGGCAACATCGTCATCGACTCGCCTAGCGACGGCACAGCACAGATTGTGTTGCCCAACGGCATGAGCCAAACCGCCAAAGTAATGCGTGGACGCAACGTCTATCCATCTACCACACAAGGAGTTGTGATTGTAAAGACGGGCACTGAGATTAAGAAACTTCAACTTAAATAAAACGACGATTGCAACAGTGACAAACACTTCTGCCTTGTTTGCTCGTTTGCTTGTTTGCTAAAAAAACACATCATGAGAAAATTAAGGTGGGTTCTATAAATACGTTTTTTGAGCCGCATTGAGGGCAGAACCCTGTTT